>NZ_JAJNJJ010000008.1:0-186525 GCF_022386135.1 Mammaliicoccus sp. P-M59
TTGGTTAAGCCAATCACTCTGAAGTACTTTCAGTACTCAATTATTGGAATTAACGTTGACATATTGTCATTCAGTTTTCAATGTTCATTTTAATCGCTACAAGAAACAATTATACTAGTTATTAAATATCAAGTCAAGTATTATTTTTAAAAAATAATAATTTGTTTTGTCCGGTTTGACTCAGCTTTTCAAGTGGTCGTTTCCGTTTCAATCAACTTGCATAATTTATATTACATTGTTATTTAGTTAATTTCAAGCGTTAAATTTACACTTTATTAACCTTTTTAACAATCGTTTTATTTTGCGATGTCTGTCTGTTTTGACGACTTTTATATAATATCAAGATATATACTATACGTCAACGATTTATATAAACAAAATTGTGTATTATTTCGCTTTATTAGGGACTATATATTTTAATAGAAATTATGCTATACTTTATCAGTATTAATAAGTATGGAGGGAATAGATTTGAAGCTATTTCGCAAAAAACCTACTAGTAAAATAAATAGAATTAGATCTTTTGCATTAGGATTAATCTTCTTAGGTATGATTGTTATGTACATAGGTGTATTCTTCTTTTACTATTTTAAGAGCCAAATTGTATTTAGTATATTCTTAGTTTTAGGAATGTTAGCTCTTGGTCTTTCATTTATAGTTTACTTTTGGATTGGCATGTTGAGTTCTCGTACTATACAAGTGCAATGTCCAAACTGTGATCATTATACAAAAATGTTAGGACGAGCAGATATTTGTGCTAATTGTAATCAACCTCTTACATTAGATAAGAATTTAGAGGGTAAAGCCTTTAATCAAGATTATAATAATAAGCGCAAATCTAAGAAATTAGAAGAACAGCAAACTGAAGAACATACTGAAGAAAAGAAAAAAAGCTAAAGGCATCCGCCTTTAGCTTTTTGTTTTATTTATTCTTATTTTGACATTCTGGACAAACACCATATATTTCCATTCTGTGGTGCGTTACTGAAAAACTAGTGACATGTTGTGCCAATTGTTCTACTTCATCTAATCGTGGATAATGAAAATCAGATATCTTACCACATTGATCACAGATAATATGATAGTGATTATGTGTTTCAAAATCAAAACGACTTGAAGCGTCACCGTATGTTAATTCTTTAACAAGCCCAGTTTCTTTAAAAACTTTTAAGTTATTATAAACTGTAGCAACACTCATATTTGGAAATTGTGGTGAAAGTGACTGATAAATTTCATCAGCAGTAGGATGACTATCTGTTTCGATTAAATATTGAAGTATCGATTGACGTTGTGGTGTAATTCTAACACCAGTACTTCTTAAAGTACCAATTGCATCGTCTAACATATGTTCAACATTCTCAATATTTTGTTGCATCCTTACACCCACCTTCTAATTTATAATGATTATTATTTATAATATATCCCTTTTAGTAGCATTTTGTCAAACAATTAATCAGTATCCCGCTTCTGAGTTAACAATGTTTATTAACTTATCTAGTTCATCATTTTCAATATGTTTAAGATTTTCAATTAGAATATCTGTACTTCTCTTTAAATTGTTAAGATCATTACCTGTAATATGAGCTGTGATAAACACATTATCTAAATCATATAGTCGAGAGTTTTCAGGTAATGGTTCCTCTTCAAATACATCTAAAGATGCATATCTAATTTCTTTACTATCCAATGCTTCATATAAGACACTTTCTGATACGACAGTACCTCTACCTACATTTATAAAATGTGTATCTTCATTCATATGTTTAAAGTCTTCTTTCTGTAGTAAATGTATCGTATCTTCTGTTTCAGGTAATACATTCACAATAAAGTCAGCTTTATGATATACATGACGTCTTTCTTCTATAGAATAAACTTCATCAAACCCAGGAACATCATGTCCAGTTGTATTTATACCAATAACCTTCATATTAAATGCTTTAGCAACTTCAGCAGTTCTTTGCGGAATCTTACCTGTACCTAAAAATAGAATAGTCTTTTCATTTATTGAATCAGGTTTAAGCTTATGATTAAATTCACGTTTCTTTTGAGACTCATATGAAGTACTAAATAGTTTAATATCATTTAGAATATATGCAAAAATAAATTCAGCGATTTGAATGGCATGTACCCCTCTTGCATTAGTCAATTTAATTCCTCTATCTTGAATGTAACCTAGAGGTAATTGATTCACCCCTGTAGCAAACCATGCGATTAGTTTGATATTCTTACATTTATCTAAAAATGAAGGATTCACTTCTCCATGATAACTAACTAATACATCAACATCTTCTAAATCTTCATCACGTGCTTCATTCGGATGTTTATAAAATTTAAAATCTACATTAGGAAATGTTTCTTTTAGTCTCTCTTCTTGTTCTTTTAGCCTCATTAAAGTAACGACTTTCATTTATATCATTCCTTTATAAAGTTTTTTAAGTCTTCAATTTGAGTTTTAACTTTTACTTTGTCAATTTTATGTATGACAGTACCTTCTTCATCTAACACAAAAGTCGTTCTAACGATCCCCATTGATTCTTTACCAAATGATTTCTTCAATTGATATACGCCTACTTCTTCAGAAAGCTTATAATCTTCATCTACTAGTAAATCAAAATTCAAATTATGTTTATTAGAAAAATTAGCATGTTTCTTTTCACTATCTCCACTAATACCATAAACTTTCGTATTTAATTCATTAAAATCTTCTAAATTATCTCTAAAATCACATGCTTCTGTCGTACATGTCGGTGTATTATCTCTAGGGTAAAAATAAACAACGACTTTAGATCCCTTTAAGTCCTCATTACTAATTAATTCACCATTTTGATTTTTCAACTTGAAATCCGGAAATTTTTCACCAATTTGTATCATATTTTACACTCCTTATAAACGATAGATGTTTAATTTTATGATACGATATAAATGAAAATAATTAAATTAAAAGAGGTTGATAATATGGAATTTACAAAAAGTGAGTACTTACAAACACTTTCAAATGAATATATTCTTGGTGGTGTCAATTCACCATCTCGTTCATATAAAGCTGTAGGTGGTGGCGCTCCTGTAGTTATGCAAAAAGGTAAAGGTGCGTATTTTTACGATGTTGATGGCAATAAATATATAGACTATCTACAAGCATATGGACCAATCATAGCTGGACATGCACATCCACATATAACGGAAGCCATTAAAGCTGCAGCTGAAGATGGTGTATTATTCGGTACACCTACTGAATATGAAATTACGTTTGCTAAAAAACTACGTAACGCTATTCCATCATTAGAAAAAATCAGATTTGTAAACTCAGGTACTGAAGCTGTTATGACAACTATTAGAGTTGCACGTGCATATACTAAGCGAGATAAAATCATTAAATTCGCTGGATGTTATCACGGACATTCTGACTTAGTGCTTGTTGCTGCAGGAAGTGGTCCATCTCAACTTGGCACACCTGATTCTGCTGGTGTACCGAAAAGTGTAGCACAAGAAGTTATTACAGTTCCTTTTAATGATATAGATTCATTTAAAGAAGCTATGGAACATTGGGGCGATCAAGTTGCTGGTGTATTAGTAGAACCAATCGTCGGAAACTTCGGTATGGTTGAGCCTAAAGAAGGCTTTTTAGAAGCAGTAAATGAAGTAACACATCAATACGGTGGTTTAGTGATTTATGATGAAGTTATTACAGCATTTAGATTCCATTACGGTGCTGCACAAGATTTATTAGGCGTTTATCCTGACTTAACTGCATTTGGTAAAGTTATTGGAGGCGGCTTACCAATCGGTGCATACGGAGGACGTCAAGAAATCATGGAACATGTTGCACCACTTGGTCCAGCATACCAAGCAGGTACAATGGCGGGTAACCCACTTTCTATGAGAGCTGGAATTGCTTTATTAGAAATATTGGAACAACCTGGTGTTTACGATAAATTGGATCAATTAGGTCAACAATTAGAAGAAGGTTTATTGGAATTAATTAAAAAACATAACGTTAAAGCAACAGTTAATCGAATCAAAGGTGCTTTAACTCTTTACTTTACAGACGAAAAAGTTGAAAATTATGTTCAAGCTGAAAATACTGACGGCGAACAGTTCGCAAAATTCTTTAAGTTAATGTTAAATCAAGGTATTAATTTAGCACCTTCTAAATATGAAGCATGGTTCTTAACGACTGAACATACTGAAGAAGACATAAATCAAACATTAAATGCAGTTGATTACGCTTTCTCTCAATTATAAACTTGAAAAGTTAGCCAAAACGTTGTATAACCAATATATACTAGGCTTGTGATATTTGTTACAACCCTGTTTTAAAAACAAAAAGGAATGGTTTTATGAAATTTGGGGCAAGAATATTTAAAACTGGTATCGCGATTGTCCTAGCAATATTTATAGCTAATTTACTGCCAGGACCAGCAATGATAACATCAATAGCTGGTGTTGCTGCAATGGTCGCCATGCAACCAAGTGTCTATCGTTCGTTCAAAACGATTGTAGAACAATTTCAAGGTAATGTGATTGGTGCGATTACAGCTGTTACCATATTCTCTATATTTGGTAACAATGTTGTATTTATCGGTTTAACAGCGATTATCATTATTTCAATACTTTACAAATTTAATCTACAACATGTTTCTAACTTAGCAGTTGTTACAGCTTTAATCATACTTGGACATCATGAAGGAGATTTCTATATCTCTGCATTCTATCGTTTCGTCTTAGTTATGATTGGTGTTTTAAGTGCTTTCCTTGTTAACTTTACGTTTTTACCACCGAAATTCGAAACTAAAATGTATTATAACTCACTTAATATTTCTACAGATATCTTTAAATGGTTTAGATTAGTGTTAAATGGTACAACTGAATTCCACTACGTAAAGCAAGATTTAGAAACAATCAGAACACGTATCGTAAAGCTTGAACAATTTTATTTATATTATAAAGAAGAAAGAGCCTACACAAAGAAACAAGCTTTTAGTCAAATGCGTAAGAAGATTCTTTTCAAAGAGATTATTGCATCAACACGTAGAGCATACGAAGTTTTAAGAAAAATGAATCGTTACGAAAACGATATTCATAACTTAAATGATGATCTCAAAGTACAAATGAAGTTTGAACTGGATGAACTGATGGCGCAGCATGAACAAATATTAGTAAGAATATCACAAAAAGCTAAACACGAAATTGATCAAGTTCCTGATTATTTAGTAGAACCTTATAAAGAAGATTTAATGGAAATATTCATTAAAGATATTATGGAAAATCCTGATCAAGAAGATTACTATATTGAGAACGTCATGCAAGTTATTTCAGCTATGTTAGATTATAAAGCGACTATTTTACATTTAGACAAATTATCTTCTAGTTATTTCAAATACCATCCAGAAGATAGCGACATTCAAATTGAAGATGAAGATTTTGATTTATAAAAATAGACCTGAACAGTTTTCTGTTCAGGTCTATTTTATTGCTCTTTATATATGGATTTTTTATATTGATTAACATTCATGACATTTCCATTAGCACTTCTATATAATAAATGGTTCTCATTTATTTGATTGGGACTTTTCACACCTACTGCTGCAGCTAAATTAAATAACCCTTCATGTAAACTTACAATATAATTTGAAACTCTGTATTCTTTTTCTGATACAACTAAAGCCGACTCTTTTTTGGGATCTGTAGTAGCTACACCTACCGGGCAATTATTTGTATGACATTGTTGAGCCATAATACAACCTACATTAATCATTAAACTTCTTGCTACATTAACGAGATCTGCACCTAATGCTAATGCAATAGCTATTTGATCAGGCGTAATGAGTTTTCCAGATGCAAATACTTTCACTTTATCTCTTATTTTAAATTTTTTAAGTTCTACATCTAATATTGGTAATGCAGAAAATAATGGCAAACCAACAGTATCTACAAGTTCTTGATAAGTCGCACCTGTTCCACCTTCTCCACCATCGACAGTAATAAAATCAGGAATAATGTTTGATGATACCATTTCATGTATTAATTTCTTTAAATCATTTATGTTTCCGACAACTATTTTTATGCCAACTGGTTTGTCAGATAGTTCTCTTAACTTCTGAACAAATTGTAACAACTCTTTATTATTATGAAGAAACTCAAATCTATTAGGTGAGTTAACCGTTTCAAAAGGCGTTACATTTCTAATTTCAGCAATTTCTTCTGTTACTTTTGCTCCTTCAATATGTCCACCTCTCGTTTTGGCACCTTGCGCTAACTTTAATTCAAATGCCTTAACTTGTTTCATATTGGCTTTTTCAATAAATTCTTTCTCATCGAAATTACCTTCTTTATCTCGAACACCAAATAAACCTGGTCCTATTTGAAAGATGATATCACATTCTCCACTTAAATGATGATCACTTAATCCTCCTTCTCCTGTATTCATCCATGAACCGCTTCTGCCCAATCCTTTTGACAATGCAGTAATCGCATTTTTACCTAGTGCACCATAACTCATTCCTGATTGTCCAACCAATCTATTAACGATAAATGGATGTTTTAAGTCACCACCTATAATAATTTGGTTGTCTGTTGTTAATTTATATGGATCAACATCTTTTTGTTTTTGTTCTTCTTTACGATCAAAAAGTCCTTCATTAGAAATTTCATAAATGAAAGTAGACATTTGTTCATCTTGGTTAATTTCTAATTCGTCATGGTCTACTGGAAACATTGTATTTTGTAAATAAAATCCTGGCTCTTCAAATTTTCTCAACGACCCAAAGCTTTCGATTCTATTTTTATATTTACCTGGCATGACGATATTTAAATATTGCTTTCTTGAAAATGGTTTTCCAGCATTGTCATTTAATATTAAGTACTGTCTAAGTTCTGGTCCTATACTTTCTAAAAAGTACCTCACTCTACCAAGTACAGGGTAATTTCTTAATACACTATGATGCTTTTGCCTTTTATCTATAACATACAAAGAAATACAGGCAATAATACCACCAATAATGATGACAAAGAATAAAATATTCACAATCAATTGTAGTATGCTTAAAAAAGTCATAAAAATTCCCCCTCAGTCTATCTCTATTAAATTAATAATAGCATAGAATGAGGGGGTGTTGTAATTTTACCCGAATGATTGAATGTTATATAAGTTGTAATAACTACCTTGTGCAGCCATTAATTCTTTGTGTGAACCAACTTCTTCAATTTGTCCATTTTGAATAACAACTATTTTATCCGCATGTGTAATTGTTGATAATCTATGTGCAACTATTAAAGTCGTTCTTTCAGTACTTAATATTTCAAGTGCATCTTGAATAATTTTTTCACTTTCTAAATCAAGTGCACTCGTCGCTTCATCAAGTACTAATACAGGAGGGTTATTCAAGAATATTCTTGCAATAGAAACTCTTTGTTTTTGTCCACCTGATAATTTTACACCACGTTCGCCGACCTCTGTATCATAACCATTTGGCAATGACATAATAAAGTCATGTGCATTCGCTTTTTTACTAGCCTCTATAACTTCTTCATCAGATGCATCCGGTTTACCTAATAAAATATTTTCTTTAATAGAATCAGAGAATAAAATATTATCTTGTTCAACCATACCTACTTGATTTCTGAGACTTTCAGTTGTGAAATCTTTAACGTTATGATTATCAATACTAATACTACCTTTTGTCACATCATAGAATCTAGGCAGTAAACTAATAAGTGTCGATTTACCGCCACCACTCATACCTACAAATGCGACGGTTTCACCTTTATTAATATCTAAATTAATATGTTTAAGCACTTCATCTTCATAATCATTATATTTAAATGATACGTCATCAAACGTAATGTGCCCTTCTTTAATGACAATGTCTTGTGCGTCATCTTCATTTTTGACATCATATTTTTCATCAAACAAATGAAATACTCTGTCCATTGAAGCGATACTTTGCGTTAAAGTTGTAGATGATGAAACCAATCTTCTTAAAGGTCCGTATAACTGTTCAAGATATGCTACAAATGCTGCTAATGTCCCAACAGTTAAATTCCCTTGAATAACAAGAAAACCACCGATACCTACTACTAATAATGGACCAATATCTGTAACTGTATTAATAACTGCAAATGATTTAGCATTCCATTTCGTATGATCAGTTGCTTTAGTTAAGAAGTTTTGGTTTCTTTTATCAAATCGTTTTTCTTCATTTTTTTCAATAGCAAAACTTTTAATAACAGACATCCCTGAAACACGTTCATGAAGAAATCCTTGAAGTTCTGCTAAACTTTGCGATCTTCTTCTCGTTAAACTACGTAATTTTCCGAAGAAGTAATAAATACTAAATATAAATACTGGGAAAATCGCAATTGCTGTAAATGTTAATTTAATATCTAAAACAAACATAATACTTAATGCGATGACGATAGTCACTAAATCTAACCAAACGTTCATAAGTCCTGTAAGGATAAAGTCTTTAGTTTGTTCAACGTCATTAATCACGCGTGATATAACTTCCCCTGCTTTATTATTAGCATAAAATCTTGAGCTTAATGCCTGTAAATGTGTGTATAATTTTTTACGAATATCATACAGAATTTTATTAGATGTCCATTGTGCTAAATATTGTCTGAAGTATTCTATAGGTGGTCTTAGTACAACAAATATGAATCCCATAATTAACATTGCATATGTTAATTTTTCTGTTTTTTGTCCAATTGATAGTGCACCATTATTAATGACATCATCGATTACATATTTAATCAGTAATGGAAGTAATAACGGGATACCAAATTTTAAAATTCCAATGATAATCGTACCTACAATATGCCACTTGTATGGTTTTACAAATTGTAAATACCTTTTAATCATTATTGTTCCCCCAATCTTAGTCCAAACGAAACAGCCTAGCTTTAGCTAGGCTGTGATATTTTCATTCTCAAGAATTACGTCTATCAATTGAATGAAATCTTTCTTGCCAAACTTTAATAAAGTCTGGCGCAAATGGTCCTTTCTTGCGTTCAATCCATTGTTGTAGAATATCAACATTTCTTCTAAGTATTACATCAATGTCTTTAGGATAATTCATTTGTTTCATATGTTGTTTATACTCATCTTCATCCAACAAATGATATTTGCCGCTTGGATAAACTTTAATGTCTAAATCATAATCGATATATTTAATCGCTTCTTCATCACAAACAAATGGTGATGATAAATTACAATAATAATAAACACCGTCTTCGCGGAACATACAAATGACGTTAAACCAATATTCTGAATGGAAATAAACAATCGCTGGTTCCCTTGTTACCCAAGTTCTACCATCACTTTCTGTTACGAGTGTACGATTATTCCCACCAATAATAACATGACTCGTACCTTTAAGAATTGTTGTTTCAGACCACACACGATGTATATTACCATCATGTTTATAACTTTGTATTTTAATTACTTGGCCTTCTTTTGGTATGGATTCTTTGACCATGTTCCACACCACCTTTTAAATATTTACCAAGTTATTATATCATATTTAAAAAAATAAGCTAAAATTATGTTTCTTATCATTATCCATTGAGTTGATTAAAAATCTTACTCATAGATGTTGAAAATGATAACTGTTCTTTTTCTTCTTTTTTAATCCATTTATATGGGTAATCAAAATCACTTTTTTGAGTATGCGCACGGTATACATTCATATTCCATGTCATATGTGTAAAAACATGTTTAGTAGTATATTCAGGTGTTTGATCAATATCTATAACTGCATCTAAAGTTTCTTCAATGCTGTGTATACTTTCATCAGCCTCAAACATTGGAAACTCCCACATGCCATTTAATAATTTCGTATCTCTTTGGCGTACTAATATTTCTCCAGAACGATTCGTGATATATAATACGTTAAAATCAATTGTCTTTTTCTTTATTTTTTTCTTTTTAACCGGTAATTCATCCACTATACCATTAGCAAATGCATAACAATGTTTTTGAACAGGGCACATAATACACAAAGTCTTTTTAGGTGTACAAATGGTTGCTCCTAATTCCATCATTGCTTGATTAAAATCTCCAGAATGTTCTTCTACAAATGGCTGTAATTCATCTTCATATAATTTTTTCGTCTTCGGTGCAGCTATATCACTGTCATTACCAGTCAATCTACTCCACACTCTTAACACATTGCCATCAACTGCTGGTATCGGATGATTATGCACGATACTCATAACTGCTGCATTTGTATATGGGCCGACACCTTTTAACTTTTTAAAATCATCAGGGTTATCTGGTACTACTCCGTGATAACTATGGTGAACTTCTTTAACCGCTTCTTGAAAATTTCTAACCCTAGAATAATAACCTAAACCTTCCCAATATTTAAGTACATCTTCTTCGTTTGCTTCACTCAAACTTTCTATAGTTGGAAAACGCTCAATAAAAGCTTTGTAATATGGTCGAACCGTATTAACCTGTGTTTGTTGCAACATAACTTCACTTAACCAAATATAATATGGATTTGTTGTTTCTCTCCATGGCATTTGTCGTTTATTTTTATGAAACCAATTAAGCAAATCGTCTTTAAATTGTTTCGTTTCTATCATTTATGACACTACTTTCTTGTGAATTGCTTTCAGATTACTATGCATATGCTATATAATATATATCATATAGATTAAAGTAAAGTGGTGATTTTTATGGATACTGGTACACACGTTGTTATGGGTGTTGCGTTAACTGGTCTTGCGACATTAGATCCACATGTTACACCTACATTTGCTGCAGTGGCAACTGGTATAATGGTTGGATCACAAATACCTGATATTGATACAGTATTAAAATTAAAAAATAATGCGATATATGTTAAAAACCATAGAGGTATCACTCATTCTATACCTTTTACATTATTATGGCCTTTAATATTAACATTTCTAATATTCGTTATCTTTCCAGGAGTAGATGTCTTGCATATTTGGTTATGGACGCAATTTGCCGTATTCTTTCATGTTTTTGTAGATATTTTTAATTCATATGGTACACAGGCGCTTAGACCGATATCTAATAAATGGATTCAATTAAGTATTATTAATACGTTTGACCCCATTATCTTTGTAGCACACTTAGTTGCCATATTGTTCTGGACACTCGGTGTTAATGCTGGCATTGCTTTTGGTACATTATACTTCTTGTTAATATTCTATTATATTGTGCGATTCATATTACAAAAAGCGATAAAAGACCAAGCTTTAAAACAAATACAACAAGAAGATAATCCTGTTAAAATATTTGTTGCACCGACAATACGATTTATGGAATGGCGAATTGCCATTCAAACTGAAACACATGATTATGTTGGACGCAGTTATGGTCGTAACGTAGCATTTAATGATGTATTCAAAAGACAAGCATTCCCGAATGACCATATAATGGCTTATGCTAAATATGATGAGAATTTAAGATCTTTCTTAAGTTTCAGTTCTATTTATCGATGGGAAGTTACAAGAATAGATAAAAAAACAACAGAACTAAGATTTATTGATTTAAGATATTTGAAAAATGGTCATTACCCATTTGTAGCTATACTACATTTAGATGATGATATGAAAGTGACAAACTCATATATCGGCTGGGTATTTACCGAAGAGAAATTAATGAAAAAACTTGAAGCATAGAAACACAAATAAGGCTGAGACGATTAAATCGTCTCAGCCTTATTTTTTATTTAAAGTATTCAGTTTTATAAGCTTTATTAATATTGATCCAAGCTAAATAAATAAATGCTACTTCAAAATAGAACAGAATATGATATGGCAAATTCGTAACGGATGCGTTACCTAACACCATTGATTGTTGGAACCCATTAATAATATAGAATAATGGATTGAGTTTTAAGACATTGACCCAAACTGCATACATATTATTAGGTACATACAATATCGGTACGACAAATAATAATACAATCAATAATCCGAAAACGATAAACCGTGCAGAATATACATATTTACCAAACACGCCGATAATAGATGCTACTGGTACAAGTAATATGTATGCCATCACTAAATAATAGAAAAATCCTAAATGGTTAATTTCGATTAAATTTGATGTCGAAAATGTTGAAACAATCCCAGTAAGTGTTACAACAATCAAGAACATAATCATCGTTAAAAATACTTGTGAAGAAGCACCAACATAGTACGGTACTGATAATCTATTATAAAGTGCCCCTTGTTTTCTGACTGTCTTTTCTGAATTAAAAAGTGATAAAAAGACCCACATGTAAGCGAAAAAGCCAATCAACTTATAATAAGACGTTGATTGCTGTACATCTATCGCATCAGTAATCCATAACTTCAAATATGTGAAGATCAATAATACTAACATGATAGCAAAAGCAGATACATAATATTTATAATGAGTTTTAACTTCATAGAAGCAATATTTAAGCATATGTGGAAAATGTTTAATATGTTGTTCAAATAATTCGTTCATATTGACCTCCTATAATTGTATAAAAATCCATTTGTTTTCTGCTAAGTCTGCTATCATAAAGCCATCTCTTGATTTAACTACCCAAGTGTCACTTGAAATATTGTATTTCTTAACTAATTTAGCTTTGTTTTTCATATCAAATGTAAAACCAGTTAGTTGATTGTCACTGTCGAAAACCATATGTACTTTTTGGCCTTCCATTTGTTCATTAAATCGGTTTGTTTTATCAGCTGTGATCGTCTCAGAAACTTTCTTATGTGATTTATGCATAAAGCTGTTATAAAAATCAATATAATTTAAATAACTATCATCAACATAATCTTCTAAATCTGACCAATCAACGTCTTCATATAGTCCTGCCGGATTGAAAAAGTACAAGTTATTCTTCTTAGAGATATAAGTCTTGTCATCTACTTCAAGTCTATAATTAGATTGATTTTCACCTGTTACATCTACAAAACTATACTGAGGTAATTTTAACTTTGAGCCTTTGGATGAAGGTGTGAGTTCTGTATCATGTTTCAGCGATAGGACATAAGCTGACTTATCTATGTATTTTGGTTCACTATTTGTTGTGATGACCTGTTTTGATGTAACTTCTTTTTCTGTAGGCGAGCTACCCACACCTATAAACATAAATAGCGCTGCTAATGTAGCACCAAAGATAAATGTTAAGCCATAAAATATCATTTTCTCAATAGATTTCGGCACTCTACCGTATTGATATTTACGCATTCTTTTATAACCTTCGCCGTGCGCTATAGGAAGTTCTTGTTGAGCCATCTTCCATTTAAGATCGTAAAGTTCTTTTTGGTCTTTATCTTGAATTTGGTTATATTTCTTATGATATTCTCGGTAATGACCTAATACTTCTTTAACGGTACCTTCTTTTCTAACTTGACCATAAGTTAGCCAGATAAGATAGTTACTCATTTTCTCAATTGAGTGTATATGGTCATCAATAACAACAGCTGCACGATCGTATTCTTTTTGTTCATTTAAAAATTCATGGAACTTCTTCTGAAATGATTCGTCTAAGTATTGAATGATGTTCGTAAAAATTGCAACAGTCGGTCTCATATATTTGGCTATACTAACTAACAACTGCGCATATTCCGCTTCATTAATATCTTGGCACGTCTTTGAAGCTTTATCCGATAATTTGGCAAAGCTTAATATTTGTCTTTGAATCGTCGTAATGTCTCTAATTTCTACACCGGATAAACTCAAAGTACGAATAATCATTTCATTTAATGTTTGATGATCATCAGCTTTATGTCTAACATCCGCTAAAAATATTTGGGCATGATTTGTTACTTTACCTAAATTAGGTGCAACTTCTTTAATCATTAATTTACTGATCATTTCTTTACCAGACTGATCATCACCGATAATGCCCAGCACTTCGCCTCTATAAAGATGCACGGTAACATTTTTAAGTACAATGTCTTTATTAAGGTGCTTTAACTTAAATAATGATTTGAATTTATTCTGTTCTTTACTTATATAATAATATTTAGTTGCGTTAACAACTCTCAGTAATATTTGCTGTGTCATTCTGCACCACCATTATAGTTGTAGAAGACTTACAGGAATGCCTTCTTCAATTTTTGATCCTTTTAATCTAAATCCCCAAGCAAATACACCATTAATGCGTTCTACTTTAAAGTAACTAGGTGTGTCACCTATTAAGCCATATACTTTACCTACTTCTATTTTTGAAGTGTCGACAAGGTAACTTTCTGCTATGAGTGCTTTTCTCTTATATACTTCATATTCATTTAGTATACCCATCATTTCTGATTTTCTCATCTTTTCGCGATATTCAGCAATTGCATTTTTAAGTTCATATTCTGTCATTTCAACAAATTTTTTATCATTATTCATCTACAATACCACTTTCTACTAATTTGTCATTAATCATTTCAAATGTATACCCTTTTCTTACGAGTGCTTGAATAACATGTGACTTAAGTTCATATCCATTATATTTCTTTTGATATTTATTATATACCTTTTCCAAATCTTTCATCAAAATATTTTCAACATCATCAGATGTCGGTTCAATATTCAAATCTGTTAGATTTTCATTGATTAATGAAAAAGCATAGCCTCTTTGTTGAAGTGTTTGGACAATCGTTTGTTTTAAACGGTTAGGAGGTTGTTTCTTTTTTTGCATAATCTTTTTTGCGATATTCGGAATGCGATCTTCCGCCATTTCCATTTCAAACTTTTCTTTGTATTCGTGTACTAAATCTTGTTCAATACCTTTTTCTTTAGCTACTCTTTCAAAATGGTCAGGACCTTTATCAGTTGTTTTTAAAATGGTGTTTTTTAAACTTTCAATATAATCTTTATGGTCTATGTATTTATTAGATTGACAATACTCTATCACTCTATCAATTAAGTCACTGCCATATTCTTTGTCTGTTAAATATTTTTCTACTTCATATTTCGTACGCTTTTTATGTGATAAATAGACAATCGCTTGATTAAGTGCCTGTCTATATTGATCGTAGTCCTTAATTTCTTGTAACTTACTTTTTGTAATTTCTAAATCTTTTCTTAAATTAAAGTAGATGTATGTTGCTTGATCAATACCCATTTCAAATTCATTATTAATAAATAAATTTAAACGTTCTTTGTTTTTCTTTTGTACTTCAAGTTTAGTTATTTTAAGCATTTTACATCCCTCCACACATATATATAGGATACAATAAAACACACTGAGTTTAAAAGTTTAATCTCTTAACTCAGTGTGTTTATTATTGATTTAATTCATTTATAGCTTCAGTATACTCTGATTCAGTAATATAATTCTGTTGTTTCATTTTTTCAAGCGTTGTTTTGATACGTGTCATATAACTATCACTAATATTATTAATATCAAAATTGGATGGTGCATTTACGACACTCGCTAAAATTGCACTTTGTAATACCGTTACTTGAGGAAGGTTTGGATTATTTTTATCGACTGTTGCACCGAAGTAATAATTTGCCGCTTCTTCAATCGTATAATTATTTTGACCGAAATAAATATTATTGACATAATAACTCAAAATATCATTCTTACTATATTTATCTTCAACACGTTTCGCCACAAACATCTCTTTCACTTTTCTTGTCAGTTGCGTTTCATTCGTATAGAAATAGTTTTTAACGACTTGTTGTGTAATCGTACTTCCACCTTGTGTAAGTTCACCATTTTTCAAACTTACAGCAAGCGCACGTGATACACCTCTTAAGTCAATTCCATCATGATCATAAAATCGTTTATCTTCAACTGCTACAAAAGCATTTTTAGTATAATCAGGCATATCTTCAACTTGAACATAAGATTGTTTATCTTCAATTTTTACTAAATCATCTACATCAGATGTTCTTGACCACATATACATAACTGCTAAATAAAAAACAATCGCAAGTATAATAAGTATTGTTACAAGACCAAATAGCTTTGAAATTCTTTTTCTCTTTCTTGGCTGTACAGGTTCTTGATAATAATGTTGATATCTTCTATATTGAACTTCTTCTGAATTAGGTTGTGGTATTTCATTCTTCTTATTCTTAAATAGCCCCATCTGTATTCTCCCTTATTCATATTTCTTACATCATTATAGCTTGTAATAATGAATTTAAACACTTCTTTTTACTGAAAAACAACAAAATCAGTCCTGAGTCTTATTTATAAGTATAACTTTTAGCGTATTTGGGTATAGATAACGATAAGGAGGAATTTTATATGGCAAAAATTAAAGCAAACAAAGCACTCGTACAAGTCTTAAAGAATTGGCAAATTGACCACGTATATGGCATACCTGGTGATTCAATAGATAAAGTCGTAGATGCACTTAAAACAGAAGAAGATAATATTAAATTCTATGATGTAAGACACGAAGAAGTTGCAACTTTAGCTGCTAGTAGTTATGCCAAATTAACAGGCAAGATAGCAGTGGCATTAAGTATTGGTGGTCCGGGCGCAATACATATGTTAAATGGTATGTATGACGCTAAAATGGATAATGTCCCTATGCTCGTTTTAGCTGGTCAAACAGATTCAAAATTATTGGGCACAAAATTCTTCCAAGAAGTTAATTTAACAGCCCTTTTCGAAGATGTAGCTGTTTATAATAAACAATTAGAATCAGCTGAAAATGTACATGAAATTGTAGATGAAGCTATCAAAACTGCATATGCTAAAAAAGGCGTTGCAGTATTAACGATTCCAAGTGATGTCCTAGGTGAGAAAATTGAAGACAATGTCCCTAGAGAAACTTATAAATTTGAAAATGCAGTAACTTACGCTAAAGATGAAGATGTTAAAAAAGCTGCAGAACTTATAAATAAAAGTGAAAAACCGGTCGTCCTAACTGGTGTTGGTGCTAAAGATGCTAAGGAAGAATTACTTAACTTCTTAGATCATATCGATGCACCTGGTTTAATTACATTACCAGCAAAAGGTATCATACCGGATAAACATCCTAATTTCATGGGTAACTTAGGTAAAATTGGTACTAAACCAGCATTTGAAGCGTCTAAAGATGCTGATTTATTAATTTTAGTTGGTACGAATTATCCATATGTAGATTATTTACCTGATAAAGATATACCATGTATCCAAATTGATATTAATCAAACAAATATCGGCAAACGATTTAATGTTGATGTAGGCTTAATAGGCGATACAAAAAATGTATTAGCTGCATTAACAGAAGCGTCTGAAAAAGTTACCAGCCGTAAATTCTTAAAAGCATGCCAAGAAAATATGAAAGCATGGAACAGATGGTTAGAAGAAGATAGAAATAATGACAGCAAACCAATCAGACCAGAATTATTAATGTCTGAAATAGAAAAAATTTCAACAGATGACACAGTATTTTCAGTTGACGTCGGAACTTCAACAGTATGGAGCACACGATATTTACAACTCGGTCACAATCATAAATTTATCACGTCATCTTGGTTAGGCACGATGGGCTGTGCATTACCAGGAGCGATAGCAAGTAAAGTCGCAAATCCAGATAAGCAAGCAATTGCTATTACAGGTGACGGAGGATTTGCGATGGTTATGCAAGACTTCGTTACAGCGGTACAATATAAACTACCTATTATCGTCGTCGTACTGAATAACCAAGAATTAGCTTTCATAAAATACGAACAACAAGCAGCTGGTGAGTTAGAATATGCTATTGATTTAGGCGATATCGACTTCGCTAAATTTGCAGATAGTTGTGGCGGTATAGGCTATAATGTCGTAGATGTAGAAGACATCGCCCCTACACTTGAAAAAGCTAAAAATGCGAATAAACCTGTAGTTGTTAACGTAAAAGTAGATCCAGATGCTGCTCCATTACCAGGTAAAATTATATGGGACGAAGCAAAAGGATATGCAAAATTCGAAATTAGAACAGCATTAGAAGAAAACAGACTCGAAAAAATGCCACCACTCAAAACACTAATAAGAAGATTCTTCTAATAAAAATAAAGAAGCAGTGAAGTTTATGAAGAACTTCACTGCTTTTTCTGTTGGGTTAAATTTAAGTATTTTCAATAAAAATTTTAAAATAGCGCGCTGAGATGTGGAATTTTGTAGATTGTGATGGAGGTTGTTAACGGATGTTAGGGACATTTTTTGAAATTGTGTCCCTAACGATACTTCTTACGGACATTTCTCAGAATTCTGTCCCTAACAGCACTTCTTGCGGACATTTCTCGGAATTGTGTCCCTAACAGCACCTCTTACGGACATTTCTCAGAATTCTGTCCCTAACGATACCTCTTACGGACATTTCTCGGAATTCTGTCCCTAACGATACCTCTTACGGACATTTCTCGGAATTCTGTCCCTAACAGCACCTCTTACGGACACTTCTCGGAATTCTGTCCCTAACTACCTTACATTAAAATTCATAGCATTAGCTTAAATAGTATTTTTTATTTCTAGCTCCTTTACTTATGAAACATTTATCACAAATTCTTCTAATTGTCTTACTATTCCCTCCTAACCACCATACTGCTTCGGTGATAGTGAATGGCTCTTGTTTTAAATAATACAGTTCTTGCAAATTATATTCATAAAGATACTTTTTATCCATGACGGACTCACAATATTGGCATGTACATTTCTGTTTGTCTTGTTCAATTTTTACTGTGAACATGCGATTACATCTAGGGCATTTAATACCTGGATTGATTTGTTCAAACGGTATTGTCACACCTTTACTGTATTGTGCATCAAATGAATTTCTTACTGACAATAGTTTCTGTTTAATTCTTATATTTTCTGATTGATTTTGATTTTTAAAAAGTTGGGTAATGGAGCCTAATTCTGAGGGTAAGATAACTTGATCTTTTAGTAGGTTTCTATTTTTGAAGTTAAAGTAAGGATTGGTAAAGACTAATTTTGAAATGACGGGTTTACCAATTTCTAAATAGTGACATAGTTTATTGAATTCATTTCTAGCTCGTTCCATTTGTATGAACGGTGAGGTAAATGTACTTCCAAAATTATTTTTTAACAACGTGTCTTCTAAATAATAAATGCCTTTATAATTCTTTATCTCGAATAAATATATTGCATAATCATCGATGACGATTGTATCTATTTGAACTTGACTATTGTAAGTAAATTGAAAGTCATTCAAATATACGATATCCGTATCACAATTTAAAATAGCACTAAAATAGTTTTCGCCATCGTTTCCACTTGATTTATTTTGAATTGATTTCAAAATATTTTCGGTTAATTCAGCGCGCCCTATTAATGACTGAAAATACTTTGTATCATACTTACTTTCCATAAACCACGCTCCTTACATATTATAAAAAAATTATATAATAGCCTGCACAAAAAAACCACTCACTATAAAAGTGAGTGGCTCATCAAAGCATCTATTGAAGCAATGCAAGTGATTCACGGTTAAAGTCTTCTAAGTCGTCTGGAGTTCGACTTGTGACGATGCCATTGTCAACGACTACAGATTCGTCAACGACTTTTGCACCTGCATTTTGTAAGTCTTTTCTAACTGACAAGAAACTAGTAACAGTTCTGCCATTTAATAAATCTGTATCAATTAATAATTGAGGTCCGTGGCAAATTGCAAATGAAGGTTTTTCATTTTGTACGAAATGTTTAACAAATTCGCCAAAACGTCCTTGTTCATCTCCACGTAATAAATCTGGTGAAAATCCGCCAGGAATTAAGACTGCATCATAATCTGCAGCATTTGCTTCATCAATACCAACTTCTACTGTAACTTTTTCGCCTTTTTTACCAGTGATTTCTTTACCTTTTTCTTCACCAATAATAACAACTTCATGTCCAGCATCAGTTAATGCTTTTTGTGGACTTGTTAATTCAACGTCCTCGAATAAATCTGTTACAACTGCTGCTACTTTTTTACTCATAATATCAATCTCTTCCTTTCATAGTATGTCTAATATTTATATACCACTTTTGAAAGGTTTTAAACTTATTTTGCAACTAATTTTGCTACGACTTCTACTTGTGCTGTTTGTGGAAACATATCAATAGGTTGCATGCTTACGACTTTGTATTTTTTAGATAAGTGTGCTAAATCTTTAGCTAAAGTTGATGGATTACAACTTGTATACACAAATGTTTTTGGATGAACGGATTTAATAAGTTCAACAGCTTTAATACCTAATCCTGTTCTTGGCGGATCAACTGTTATCACGTCTGGTTTAAAACCTTCTTTAATCCATTTATCCATAACTTTATATGCATCACCAACTTCATAGTGTACATTATGACGATTATTGAGTTCGGCATTTTTCTTAGCGTCATCAATACCTTCTTTAATGATATCCATACCTCTTACTTCTTTCGCATTTTTAGAAAGCCAAATACCTATTGTACCTGTTCCACAAAATGCATCTACAACTGATTCATTACCTGTTAAATTCGCTTGAGCTTCAATTTCACCGTACATTTTTGTAGCTTGTTCCGGATTTAATTGGAAAAATGAATCTGGCGATAAATCATAATAGTATTGACCAAGCGTTTCTGTAATTTGTTGTTTACCACTTACATGAATCGTTTGATTGCCAAGTACTCGTGATGTCTTCTCTTTATTAATATTGATGGATAAACTTTCCACGAAAGACAAATTCATGATTTGATCAATAAGAGACTGATTATACTTCAATTGATCATCCGTACAAACTAACGTAACTTGTATTTGTTGACTATGCTTTGCTACTCTCGTAACAATATATCTTAGCCCTTGTTCTTTATTTGGATTTCTACATACTTTAACTTGTAAATTTGTCAAAATATTTCTCAATTCATTCGTAACTTGAATCGTACGTTTATCTTGAACTGGACATTTTTTAATATCAATTAATTGATGACTGTCTTTTTCATAAAGGCCTGCAATGAGTTGATTTCCTTTCTTCTGAACAGGAAATTGATTTTTATTACGGTATCCCCAAGGATTATCCATACCGATTGTAGGTTTTACAATTTTTGTTGGGATATTTTTCGCATATTTAGTTAACGCATCTTTTACAATTTGTGATTTGAATAAAAGTTGCGCATCATAATTTAAATGTTGCAGTTGGCATCCACCACAAATATCATAAACTTTACATTTAGGTTTAACCCTTTCTTTACTACGTTCACGGATTTTGACTACTTTCGCTTCGATAAAATTTGGTTTCGCTTTTACAACTTGGACAAGTCCAACCTCTCCCGGCAATAAACCTTCTACAAATGTTATCTTCTTCTTATAATAGCCAATACCTTCACCATTAATACCTAATCGTTTGATCGTTAAAGGAAACTTCTGTCCTACTTTTACTGAAACATTCATCTATGATCACCATTAATCATGCATAGCTTGAACTTTTTTCTCAAGTTCATCAAGCAAAGCAATCCATTCATCTACATCAGATACTTCCATATCTTCAGGATTCATTGCTTCCATTTCATCTAAAAAGTCTGATAACCTTTGTTTGATTTCATTAAGTGATGTTTTTTTACTCATTTTAATACTCCTTTATTTTTAATAATATTATTATGAATGATAACAAGTATAAAAACAATCATAAATCAGTATTGGAAAATTTGATAACAAATGTTACGCTCATAGATAGGAAAAAAATCAGAAAGAAGGATATATCATGATATACGACTTGAAAAGTCCTATTTCAATAAAAAACGACCCGTGGGAAGCCTATAACGATATAGATGAACATGGTTCATTACAACTGAGTAATATAGAATTTACAACGACTACACTCTGTAACATGCGTTGTGCACATTGTGCAGTAGGTTATACGTTGCAATTACGAGACCCTGACACGTTACCGATGGATTTAATTTTAAAGAGACTTGATGAAGTTCCTCACTTAAAAACTATCTCTATTACTGGCGGAGAACCAATGTTCAGTAAAAAATCAATTCGAGAAACTGTCGTTCCTTTATTAAAATATGCACACAAAAGAGGCATTTACACGCAAATGAATTCTAATTTAACGTTACCACTTGATCGTTATTTAGAAATTGCTGAGTATATAGATGTTATGCATATCTCACACAACTGGGGAACAATCGATGAATTCAGTGAAGTTGGTTTCCATGTGATGGACAAGAAACCACCTTTAAAAGCAAGATATCGTCTATACGAACAAATGGTTCAAAACTCTGCCACACTATCAGAACAAGGTATGTTTGTATCTGCTGAAACGATGTTAAATAAAAGTACGAAACCTTATTTACAAAAAATCCATAATGAAATTGTTCATGATATGAAATGTAGTCGTCATGAAATACATCCTATGTACCCTTCTGACTTTGCGAGTCAGTTAAATATTATGAGTTTAGATGAAATGAAAGATACTATTCATGAAATTTTAGACTTTAGAGATGAAGATACTTGGATGTTATTTGGAACGTTACCTTTTTACCCTTGTTTCATGAATGAATCAGACCAAAACTTATTATCTAGATTAAAATCATCTAAAAATGTAAGTTTAAGAAATGATCCAGATGGAAGAAGCAGATTAAACGTAAATGTATTTTCTGGAGATGTGATTGTTACAGACTTCGGCGATGAAACGGGATCTATCGCAAATATTAAACAAGATAAACTTGAAGATGTATATCAAACATGGATGAATTCATCTTTAGCAAAATCACTTAACTGTCACTGTCCTAAAGTGAGATGTTTAGGTCCAAATCTACTCGTAAAAGATATGTACTATAAAGATGTTGACTTTAAAGCAAACGAATTAAGAATGAATCAATAATATAATAAAGGGCTAGGATAACGATTGTTGTCCTAGCCCTTTATTTAAATTAGATATATAGTTTTGTAGACATGAAGTCTAATGTTTTCTTGCTTTCTTTTCTTCTTTCTTGGCGTAGTTTCACTCTATCTTGCGCACTTTCATAGAACCATTTTTCATCATCTGTTTCAGGATAGATTGCTGGAACTTCTGCTTTGTTCCCTTCTTTATCTAAAGCAACAAATGTTAAAAAGCTATACGCTGCTAAATGTTTCTTTTGATTAATATTGTCTTCACTAATGACTTTTACACAGATCTCCATAGATGATTTACCTGCATAAGTGACAAATGAAACTAACGATATCACTTCACCCGTTCCGATTGGTTGTAAGAAATCTACTGAATCTGTAGATGCTGTTACAACTGAATTCCCACTATGTCTCATCGCTGCGATTGCTGCGATTTCATCAATTTCCGCCATTAATTTACCACCGAACATCGTATTGTGGTGATTTGTGTCCTCTGGAAATATTTGAATGGATTTTACACTTCTTGATTCTTTCATTGGTTTCTTCGTTTTCATATTATAACCCCGTTCGATATTTGCTATTTTTATTGAAAAAAATAGCCAGGTTTCCCTGGCTATACATTGTTATTAATGATAATGTTCCTCATCATCAAAGACTTTCTTCTCTAGTGCTTCTTCAGCAGTATCAATTCGTACAGACTCTCTACTATCGAATGTTTGAACAAGATACATCATTAATGCGCCGCCAAATGCAAAAATTGCGAACACAAATGCGATCATTACACTCCATTCCATTGGTGTACTCATGATATCCCCTCCTTTGAATGGCTATAAAGACTTTATTTATCTTTATTATACATGATGTATTCTTAAATGGCTATCTTTTAAAATGCCCAATTACCATCTCTAAATACTGGTTCTTTCTCACCATTTTCTAAAATGCCATCAATTGATAAATCTTTGCTACCAATCATAAAGTCAACATGTGTTGTTGAATCATTCAAACCATTTTCAGCTAACTGTTCAGCTGACATATCTTTCCCGCCTTCAATACAAAATGCATAAGCTGAACCTAATGCAATGTGACAAGAAGCATTTTCATCAAATAATGTATTATAGAATAACGTGTTCATGTTAGAAATTGGTGAATCAACAGGTACTAATGCTACCTCACCAAGTCGTTTTGAACCTTCATCTGTTTCTAGAATCGATTTCAAAATTTCTTCACCAACACCGGCTTTGTAGTCTACTACTTCACCATCTTTAAATGTTAAAGTAAAGTCATCAATAATATTACCTGAATAGCTTAAAGGTAATGTATTACTTACTGTTCCGTTAACACCATTTTTATGAGGTGCAGTAAATACTTCTTCAGTAGGCATATTCGCTACAAAGCTGTTGCCTTTTGAGTTTACAGAACTTGCACCAGACCAATATTGACCGTTTGGTAATTCAATTGTTAAGTCAGTACCTTCTGATTTGTAATGTAATGCTTTATATTTTTTGTTATTTAAATAATCCGCTTTTTCATGTAATAAGTGATCATGTTCTTCCCAAGCTTTCACTGGGTCTTCTTGATCAACTCGTACTGTTTTTAAAATTGTTTCAAGCAATTTATTGACCGCTTCATCATCACTTAATTCAGGGAACATCATTTTAGCCCAACCTACTGATGGATATGAAGCTACACACCAACTCATGCGATCACTTTGAACAGCAACCATATAGTCTTTAAATGCTTTCCCGTTTGCTGCCATAGCTTTGCGAATTTTATTAGGATCTGCATCTTTCAAACTATCTGGACTAGATGAAACAATTGATAAGAATGCTGCTTTTCTATCTAAATAATCCATTTTTTCATCAATATCATATTGTTTAACATTCTCAAAAAATGCTTCAGGTTCGTATTGATATTTAAGCTGTGCAATTCTATCATCTTTGTAACTAACTTTTACATCTTCTGCCCCTATTTTGTATGCTTCCTCAACAACTAAATGTACAAATTCACTTGCATCAATTGAAGCTTGAATATATACAGGTTCTTTTTCCTGAACATTCAAACCAACTTTCACTAATAACTCTGCATATTTTTGAAGCTGTTTTTCATAACCCATTTGTTTAACCACCTTTGTTTATTTTCTAAGGTCACCTAAAGCTTGTGTAATAGCTGTCATTTCACTAGCTGAAATGTTTTTTCTAGACATGACCATAGTATGTATTTCTTTCAATTCTTCTTTCTTTTCTTCAGGTATTGCATCTTTATTCAATACACTTGTATTTACTAATCGTAGCTTGCCTTTTAAATCATCTACCATTTGTTCTATTGATTCAGTCATATTTTTTATCATCCTTTCAAAATTTAGTTTAGCAAAAAGTAATTATAATTAAAACTATCAAACTTATATATTCACTTTACAATTTATATGAATATTTTATACAATAAACATGAATTATAAGGTGAGGAGTGATTCTAGTGGCTGTTCAAGATATACTTTCGTGGACGCTTTTCGAACAAGTTGCAGTACCAGATAATATTTCGCAATACCTCGTTGATGGCGAAGAAGCTTATAGTGCTTTTAAGACATTTAGAGATACTGCAGTATTTACAAACAAACGAATTATCATTCGCGATATGCAAGGTATCACCGGTAAGAAAATAGAAACTTACTCTATACCTTATAACATTATACTGATGTGGTCTACTGAGAATGCTGGTAAACTACTTGATTTAAACGGTGAAATCACATTATGGACGAGAGCTGGGCATTTTAAAATTAAAATAGGCAGAAATTTAGATATTATGCCTTTTGAAAAGCTATTGTCTAATGCACTATTATAAACTACAATTGTGTTTATATCTCTAAATTTATGGGAATAAACAACATTAGTGATATTTATAACATATATTAACGCCTATATTCTCTAATTTGAGATTCATATGTGATATGATATGTAGGTCAATGTTAATTTAAAGTTATATTCTTGAAAGGGGAAAAACATTATGCAAAACAAATTAGTTCCTGCTATTTTAATAGGTGGTACAATTGGCGCAATTATTGCATTAGCTGATAAAAATACTCGCCAATCGTTATCAAACCAAGTGCAAAACATTAAAGAAGGCAACACTTCAAGAGAACCTTCTAAATTAGATCAAATTAAAGATGAAGTTCTATACTGGAAAGATGTAATCGAAGAAATTCGTCGTAAAAATCCAGAATTAGAGCAATCAATTATGGATGCTAAAGATACATTCATTGAGAAAAAGAATCAAAGACAAATCTCAGGTTCAAACCATTCATAATTTATATTAAAGACTAGGCTTATTCATCTAACCTAGTCTTTTTTAACATCATATTAAATTAGGAGAGTTTATATGGGAAATGATAAATCGAGCTCAAAATTTTTAGAACAAGCTAAAAACTTTAAAGACGAACAAAAAAAGTCTATTAAGAAAGAATATTATATTCCACCACAAAAATTTGAATCTAAGACAGCAAAGAAAGATAATCAAATATTTTATGTATCAAAGATTAATAAGCCAGCTAAATTTACGAAAGACGGTAATATTTTATCAACTTTAATTTACAGAATCGGTAAGGATAATGCTACAGGACTTGCAGCACAGCTTTCATACTATTTCTTACTTGCGTTATTCCCTACTCTAATATTTGTGTTAACGTTGATACCGTTATTCCAAGTCAATCCTGATACAATTACAAATATGATATCAGAAAATGCACCTGGCGATACAGCAAAGTTAATTACTGGCATAATTGATGACGTTATGAATAATGCTAGTGGTGGCTTATTCTCATTCGGTTTAATCGCAGCATTATGGTCTGCATCAAATGGTATGACTGCTTTAATGAACGCATTTAATGTCGCTTATGATGTTGAAGATGGAAGAAATGCTATCATACTTAAAATCATGAGTGTCTTCTTCACAGTTATTATGGTTGTTGTATTCGGTATTGCGATAGCACTACCTATATTTGGTCAACAAATCGGCAATTTATTATTTGGTCCTTTAGGATTAGAATCTGAATTACGTTGGATATTTAGTTTAATAAAAGTCGTACTACCATTAATTGTGACGTTTATCGTGTTCATCACACTTTATACACTCGCACCAAACATCAAAATTAAATTATTATCAGTTGTTCCTGGTGCAGCCTTTACAACAATTGCATGGTTAGGTTCAAGTGCATTATTTGGTGTATATGTAAATAATTTTGCTAACTACTCTAAGACATATGGTAGTATCGGAGGTATTATCGTATTGATGATTTGGTTATTCTTAACTGGATTAATTATTATCATCGGTGCAGAAATAAACGCAGTACTACATCAGAAGAAAATGCTTAAAAATGGATCACCAGAAGAACAAACATTTAATAATTTAACAGAAAACGGTGATATGACTAATGCCTCTATTGAATGATATTTTAGAATATAATGCAGCTTTTATAGAAAATAAGGAATATGAAAATCTTATAACAACAAAGACACCTAACGCTAAAGCAGTATTACTCACGTGTATGGATACGCGACTAACAGAACTTTCTACACGTGCATTAGGCTTTAAAAATGGCGATATCAAAGTTGTTAAAAATGCTGGCGCAACAATTTCTCATCCATATGGTTCTACAATGCGTAGTTTATTAGTAGCCATTTATGCACTTGGCGCTGAAGAAATCATTATCATGGGTCATAAAGACTGTGGTATGGGGAATTTAGATGTTGATTCAGTAATAGATACAATGAAAAGTCGTGGTATCACAGATGATACACTAAATACAATCGAACATTCAGGTATTAATATTCATCAATTCTTAAGAGGATTTGATGATGTAACTGAAAATGTTCAAACAAATATACGAAAAGTATATAACCATCCATTATTTGATCAATCTGTTCCGATACATGGACTCGTAATTGATCCACATAATGGTGATTTAGAAGTTATACAAAATGGATATGAATTTACTAAATAAAAGAAGTTGAGCTCCTTTCTGGAAGCTCAACTTCTTTTATTATGATATTAAATTATGTTGAAAGGCGTATATAACAGCCTGTGTTCTATCTTGTACTTCTAATTTACTTAATATATTACTAACGTGTGTTTTAACTGTCTTAATCGTAATATGTGAGGCACTTGCTATTTCTTGGTTTGAATAACCTTTAGCGATTAATAATAATATTTCCATTTCACGTTCAGTCAACATTTCGAATAATTCAGCTTTCTGGTTCATTCTATTTCTCATTTTTACAAGTACTTCTGGTTCAAAAATAGACTCTTTGTTGTACGTCTTACGTATCGCATTTGCGATATCATCTGCAGAAGTCGTCTTTAATATATAACTATCAACACCTGCATCTAAAGCTTGGTAGACTTCATTATCTTCAATGAAACTTGTTAACATGACGATTTTAACACTTGGTTGATGCTTCTTTATATGTTGTGTTGCTTCTATACCATTCATATCATCCATCACTAAATCCATTAAAATGACATCGGGTTCTAATTCTTCAGCTTTTTCAATACCTTCTCTTCCTGATGCTGCTTCCCCTATGACGGAAATATCTTCTTGTGTAGATAAATAACTAGAGATTCCGATTCGAACCATTTCATGATCATCTACAAATAATACTCTAATTGTCATATTGTTCCTCCTTATTATTTGGTACCTTAACTTCAATACGCGTTCCCGATTCAGGCATTGAAATAATATTGAGAGTGGCTCCAATTTCTAATGCACGTTCGTTCATAGTATTTAGCCCATAACTCTGTGGATCTCTTTTAGATGTGTCAAAACCTACACCATCATCTTGTATACGTAATATAACATAATCATTCGTATCTATTAACTCTATTGAAACTTTTGTACCTTTAGAATGACGTAACGTATTAGATATGGCTTCTTGAGTTATACGGAACAGATGGTCTTCCGTACCTTTGGCTATTTCTATATCTTCTATATCATAAACAACTTTCATTGGTATTTTTTGTTTCAAGTCGACTACTAAATCTTTAATACCTTCACCAAGGGATTTATTTTTTAATCCTAAAGGTCTTAAATGTAATAATAAAGCGCGCATTTCTAATTGCGAATCTTGTATCATTTTTTCTAATAAGTCTACTTGTTTAGCTAATGGCTCTTTTAATTCTGATGATTTAATTGCAGATAACATCATACTTGCCGCAAATAATTGCTGACTTACAGAGTCATGTAATTCTCTTGCTAATCTTTGTCGCTCGTCTTCTATGATTTTTTTAACGACAGAATCTTGCATTTGATACGATTCATTAATTATTTGTTGAGACTTTAATCTCAACGTGTATAGTTCTTCATGCAACGGAATTAATGTTTGATAAATTTCTAAAGTTTCTTTGTGCAAATCAATTTCATGGTGATTCACACCTAACATTTCTCCTTGAAAAGATCTTTCGATTTGTTCTTTAATCCAATGGTGCTGTTGATTAATTTTGTAAGCTACTGCAGTCCCTATTATGATACATAGTAAAATCACTACAATATTAATAAACAGGAATGCTGGTACACCTAATATTTGTGTGTAAAATAAACCTTGAAAATATATAATATTAATAAAAATTCGATCTAAGAAAAATAAAATGCCGACAATTGTATAAACAAGAATAAGCATTGAACCTATAATTCTCGTGTAGTTATTCATCGATAAATCACCTCAACATCTCCCATAAATGTTGAGAAGAATATATTAACTTTAAATGAATTTTTATGACTATTTTCCTCATAATGTACCGTTTCATTTTTTACTCTGTACACTTGATCATTCATATATAATCTGCCATATAAAGCAGTTATATGTACATGTACATGGTAATTATAAGGAACAATAATTTGCGTCTTTCCAATATACTGTCTCACGACAATAACATTATGCTCAGATAAATTAGCAGCTAAAGATAAATCTAATTCAATATCTCCAATTGCTTGTTGAATTTGTATATCTTCCCATTTATAAATATAGTGTGGTGTCTTTTGTGGTGAGAACCATCGCTGTTTTATAAATGATTCGTTAATATTTTCATTGGACGTTTGATCGACATGTTCTACTCTTAATGGTTTCTTACGATATAGAAGATATCTAATAACTAAAAATACTAAGAATAAAAATAAAATGGCAAGCATGTATGGATTAGAAAGTAATGCATAAATCATTAAAATGGCGCCTATCCAAAATATAATTAATCCCCGTAATTTATGAAAATATAAATACCCTACATATATAAATATCGTACCCATTACAACAACGAGTAATAAGCCAATTTTCTCAAAGAAAATATAGTAAATGTTTGATAACAAAATCAATACAGATAATACGATCAACAATTCCGTTGATATAAATTTATTCTTCAACATACCACTCCTTTTTTAGAGAAGTGAATTCATCTGAGTAAGCATCGTACGCTCAGCTATCGTATCAGCAATTTTATCTAAAGTACTTTTCATAGCTTCGTCAATTTTCGCTAATTCACTTTCTAACATATTAATTTGCTTTTGTAACCATTGTAAATCATGATCTTCTAATTTTTTAGCACATTTAATTTTAAAATCTTCAATCTTGTCCATATACTTATTGTCTAATTCTAAAGTATATTTATCAATTAATTTACTTAATTGACAACGTTTTTGTTCAAGATACGTTAAGTACTGCTTCATAGCTTTAATTTTAACATCTAAGCGCTTAGCACATGTATCTAAACTTTCATAATACGAAACAAGAATTAATTGCTTTAGTTGATCTGAAACAACATTAAACATAGAATCACCTACTTCTGTCATATTAGACTCTATTATAAAATGTTATTTCAATTCTAAAAATGGACCTAGGATTGAATTTTCAATAGGACCTTAGTCTTAGAAAAATAAAAAGGAGTAGTATAGAATCTTGTATGTTTAATCAATTCTATCCACTCCTCTTATATTTTTAGTCTTCTAATTTAGTTAATAATAATGGTCCTTCTTTAGTTACAACAATTGTGTGCTCAATTTGAGCGACGAAACTTTTATCTTTCGTTTCAAATGCCCAATCATTTTTACCGTCGCTAACGATTGTTGCATTTGATGAGATAAATGGTTCTACTGCAAGTACCATACCTTCTTTAAGCAATTGTTTTTCTAATGGATCATAATAGTTCATAACATGTTGTGGTGAATCGTGTAATGAACGTCCTACACCATGACCAGTTAAGTTTTTAATAACTTTTAAGCCATTTTTACGTGCTGTTGCATTTACTGCTCTACCAATTTGAGATAATTTAGCACCTGGCTTAACTTTCTTCATTGCTTCTTCAAAAGCCATAGCTGCTACATCTACTACTAATTGTTTTTTCGGATCATCTGCATTACCAACAACAAATGAAATACCTGTATCTGCATAATAGCCATTTTTACGAGCAGAAACGTCTATATTTACAAGATCGCCTTCGTTAATCACACGTTTACCAGGTATACCGTGCGCAACCTCTTCATTTACACTTATACATGTGTAACCAGGAAAATCATACTCTGCAATAGGTGCTGATTCTGCTTCTAACTCTTCAAATCTTTCCTTTGCTATGTTATCTAATTCTTTAGTTGTAATTCCGGGTTTAGTTGCTTCTTTTAACTCATCACGAATTATTGCACAAATTTTACCTATTTCTTTTAGGCCTTCAAGTTCTTCATTGTTTTGAATTATCATTTAAATCCCGTTCTTTCTTTTAAAATTTTTTTGTCGTTTATCATTATATCAGAAAATGCATGTTATACTATAAAAAAATGATTTCGGAGTTTTGAATATGAAAGAAAATTGGTTATCTCGAATTATCGGTGCAAGAATTATTAAAACTGGATTAGCAACTTTTTTAACTGCTTTAATATGTATGTCTTTAAATTTAAATCCTATATTTGCGGTTATCACATCTATTGTGACAATTGAACCTACAGCTAAAGCATCCTTAAAGAAAGCATTTGTTAGGTTCCCCGCTTCTATACTCGGTGCATTTATAGCCGTTATTAGTACATACTTCTTTGGAGAATCACCTTTAAGTTATTCATTAGCAGCAACCGTCACAATTTTAGTTTGTTATAAGCTTAAATTATTTGATGGTATGTTAGTAGCTGCCATTACAGCTGTTGCAATGGTTCCTGTTATCCATGAAGCATTTGTATATAATTTCGTATCACGATTAGCGACGACTACAATTGGACTTGCAACAGCAGGCATCGTCAATTTTATTATTTTGCCACCTAAATATATAAATCAAATAGAAGACATCAATCATAAAATGGATCAAAGTATTTTAGAAATATACATATCTAGACTTAAAGAACTCTTACTAGGTGAATATGAATCTGCCCTATCCATGAAAAAAGTATCAACATTACAACAACAAGCCACTAAAATTGAACAACTTATCAAATACCAAAAAGAAGAATACGATTACCATAGAGCAAAGAAAGAATCTAAATCTCATATTAGAAAAGTCGAAATGAAATATCACATTAACCGACTACTAAACGCCCATTTACTAAACTTAGTATATTTACCTGAGAATACACACATCGTCTTTACCGAAAAAGAACGCACAGCAATCTCAAATTTCATCAAATCCTATGAACATTTAATAAAAGCAAATGAATATAAAAAACAAAAAAATGCAGCATCCACATTAAAAAATAGTGTTAAAGGACTGAACGAATTTGATGAAAACCAAATCAAAAGTCACATTATTTATGAAATACTCATGATTAATAAAATTTTAAACGATAGATATTCAAGATTAACAAAATAACTAAGATAAAACATACAAAAGCGGCTGAGACAATAATTTATGTCCCAGCCGCTTTTTATTTATTAATGATGTAAGTTTATTTCCTCTTTAACTCACATGTTTTACGATCTTGTGAGTTTACTGCCTCTTTAACTCACATGTTTTACGATCTTGTGAGTTTACTGCCTCTTTAACTCACATCTTTTGCGATCTTGTGTGTTTACTACTCCTTTAACTCACATCTTTTTCGATCTCGTGAGTTTACTGCCTCTTTAACTCACATCTTTTGCAATCTCATGTGTTTATTGCCTCTTTAACTCACATCTTTTTCAATCTTGTGAGTTTATTGCCTCTTTAACTCGCATCTTTTGCAATCTTGTGTGTTTACTGCCTCTTTAACTCACATCTTTTTCAATCTTGTGAGTTTACTGCCTCTTTAACTCACATCTTTTTCAATCTTGTGAGTTTACTGCCTCTTTAACTCACATGTTTTGCGATCTCGTGAGTTTACTACTCCTTTAACTCACATCTTATTATTTTGCTTTTAACAATCGTTTAATAATAGCTTGTTTTGCCGCTTCTTCAACTGTATTGTCTAGTTGTTCTGGTTCGAATGTTATACCTTTTCGGATACAAGCTTGTTTTAATAAGTAATCCGTGATTTCGTGGTTTTTAGGTAATATTGGTCCATGTAAATATGTCCCTAATAAATTCTTATAATGGATACCCTCTTTCTTATCCGTATCATTGTTACCATAACCATCAACGACTTTACCTAATGTAGGATATTCGTGATATGTTCTACCACCATGATTCTCGAAACCGACAATTTGTCCAAATGTTTCTGATTCAATTACAATATCTCCTATTAGACGGTCTTTCTTAGATTCTGTAAAAATATCAAGAATGTTTAAACCTTCTAATCTTGTTCCGTCTGGTGTTACATATTCAGATCCTAAAAATTGATAGCCTCCACATATTGTTAAGGTTGGCATGCCGTCTTCAATTGCGTCTTTAAGTTGTGTTTTAATTTTCTTTAATTGTTCTGTTGCTAAACTTTGTTCTCTATCACTTCCACCGCCAATAAAGAAAATGTCACAATCATCTAAACTTAATTGATCAGTATCTGTTATATCTATTACTTCTACTTCTATATTACGCCATTTCGCACGTTGTTTCAGTGCAATGATATTGCCAATATCGCCGTATAAATTTAATTTATCTGGCATAAAATGAAATATTTTTATTGATGACATTACGCTTCCTCCTTGAAGGCTTTATTCAATGTTCGATGCATTGGTGATAAAGATGTATAGTTTGGAATTGCAACTGTAAACTGATTGTATGTCATTGATAGTTCCGTTGCCTTTTCTATTGAATGTTCTATAATAACTTCCGCTTCAACTTCAGCATATTTCAGTCTTAATGTTAATTCTTCAGCTCTTTGTCCTGTACAGATGATGGTTTTGATATTCTGTCTAGATAATTTTTCAAAGTCTGCATCATAAATCCATGAAATATCTCTTCCATCTGCGCCGTTATCATTCAAACTGATTAAATAAACTTTTTCTCCATCAATTTGTTCACCAACAGATAAACTTGCATTAAGACCTGCAGGGTTTTTAGCTAAGTTAATAAGCGCTTCTTTTTTACTATTTCTATAGTATTGCATACGCCCATTATCAGAAGTATATGTTTCAAATCCAGCTTTAATAGATTGATCATTTAAACCTAATTCTCTTAATACTGAATAAGCTGCAATGACATTAAATACATTAAAATCACCAGCAATCTTCATATCAAAATGAGCATCATTTAAGCCTACATGTATAAATGGTTCTTGTTTAAATGCTGTCACTTCATATTGTGGAGTCGCTCTGTTGAATCCACATTCACATGTATAATGACCAATTTGATTGTAATGAATATGACTATAATTTAATAATCTACCACAATTAGGGCAATATTTACTTTCTACCATTGTACTCTGTTCAAAGTCGTGTATCCCTTTTTGCATACCATAATAAACAATGTCATCACTTGCTATTTTTAATCGACTAACGAAAGGATCATCTGCATTCAGTAATAGTTTGATCCCTTTATCTTTGATTGAGTTGGCAATGTTATCTACCATCGTATCGATTTCACCAAATCTATCCATTTGGTCTCTAAAGAAGTTTGTCACTACCATCATAGAAGGTGTCATTTCTTTTAACACTCTTGGTATAGAACCCTCATCTATTTCTATAACAGCAATTTTAGTATTTTTATTAGATTGAACAATAAAGCTTGAAGTAATCCCAGCTGCCATATTGGCACCTTCAGTATTATGTATAATTTCAATATTGTTCTTCTTTAATGTATAACCTATTAAGTTCGATGTCGTCGTTTTACCGTTCGTACCACTAATCATCACGATTTCATCTACTTCATTTGCTAACTTTCTTAAAATAAGCGGGTCTATTTTTCGAGCTATTTGTCCCGGAAGATCCGTACCTTGTTTACCTACTTTTCTACTAGCATATCGAGCTAGCTTTGCTATATTTTTCGCAACATACTTCTTCATACGTTACCTCCTTGTTCTGTCACATCATTATACCACGTTCAAAAGCTTTAAAAAAAGTGTTTAACTGTATCAAATCATTGGTTTCATTTTGTTGTTATTGTATAATAAAAATGTAAGTTAAAATTATTATAGAAGGGAAGATTTCTATGTTATCTAAAAACATTTTAGATGCTTTAAACAATCAGTTGAATCATGAATTTTACGCAGCACATGCATATATGGCAATGGCAGCTTATTGTGCAGATAAGAGTTACGATGGATTTGCAAACTTCTATATTCAACAAGCTAAAGAAGAACGTTTCCATGGTATGAAAATATATGACTATATTAACGATCGTGGTGAAAAAGCTATTTTCACAGCTTTAGATGCACCTAAGACTGAATTCAGTTCTTTATTAGAGACATTTAAAGATGGATTAGCTCAAGAACAAGATGTTACACGTCGATTCTATAATTTATCTGAAATTGCTAAAGAAGAAAAAGACTTTGCAACAATTTCATTCTTAAACTGGTTCTTGGATGAACAAGTTGAAGAAGAATCTATGTTTGAAACACATATTGACTACTTAGAAAGAATTCAAGAAGACAATAACGCATTATTTATCTATGAAAAAGATTTAGCTTCTCGTCACTTCGATGAAGATGCTGAATAATTTATAGTCTTACAATACTTAAATGAAGACCATCTCCGTGAGCTATTCATGGCAGATGGTCTTTATTCATTCTATCTACATACCATCATCATTTACATTATTCCAACAAATGTTTATAATAACTTTCTAAAGGAAGTGATGGCATGTCTTCATTTGTAGCACTTGATTTTGAAACAGCAAATGGAAGTCCGGAAAGTATTTGCTCTGTCGGAATGGTCAAAGTAATTGATCATCAAATTACAGAAACATTTTATACATTAGTGAATCCCGAAGATTATTTTTCAAATATAAATATTAAAATTCATAAAATTAAACCTTCTGATGTGACAAATTCACCTACTTTCGATGTCGTGTTTCCATATATGATGGATTTCATCGGTACACTACCAGTTGTAGCACATAATGCTAAATTTGATATGACTGTATTATTTAAATCTCTCATTAAACACCAAATCGAAATTCCTGAATTAACGTATTTTTGTTCATGTATATTAGCTAGAAAAACAGTCAACAACCATAGATATGGACTTGCGCCAATGATGGATTATTATAATATTGATTTTAAAGGTCACCATCATGCGTTAAATGATGCTAAAGCATGTGCGATCATTACGTATCGATTGTTAAAACATTACCCAGACTTAGATGCTGTATTAGATATTTACGGCAAAACATTAACCGATAAAAAATATGTATAAATAAAAAGCTTCTAGGATATCATGACGCATCCTAGAAGCTTTTATTTTTTATTTACTCTTTGTGTTGGAATTCTTTTTTTATGTCTCTTTTTAAACTCGCTTTATTAACAGGTCTTTCTAATTTTCTATCAACCCAGAATAATAATATTGCTATCGCAATAATACCTAGTAATTTGATAATATCGAATGTACCTGTTTCAATGGAACTTTTAATAAATAAAATGATTAATAATACTGTAATTGCAATAATTGAAAATTTAAATTTCATATCAATCTCTACTTTCTTATTATAAGTATTAATAAATACCCACTTCTCATTTAGTCGAAACGCGCATTCAACAATATTCAGAATACTAAGGATACATGATGATATCAAGTAAATCGGTTTAAATAAAATCATATATCGTTAAATTGCGATACGTTCTCGAAACTAAATTTCCGATAGATACACCTACTAAACGTATAGAAGTCTCGGGGTCTTTTAATGAATTATATAAATCATATGCTATATTATATATTTCAACTTCGTCATAGACTGGTGTATGACTACTTGTTTGTTTAGATAATGTTTCAAAGTTATGTGTCTTAAGTTTAACTGTTATCGTTCGTCCTGCTAGTTCATGTTTATCAGCTCTATTGGCAACTTCCGTACTCAATTTTCTAATTGTATTGAGTATGAAGTCATCATCATTTTGATCTGTTTCAAAAGTTGTTTCTCGACCGATTGATTTTCTAACACGTGTTGGTTTCACTGGAGAATGATCAATACCGCGTACTTTATTATAAAAGCTTACACCACGTTTACCGAATAATTGAATCAATTCCATTTGGTCATATTCATATAAATCTTTACCACTATTGATTCCCAATGATTTCATCTTTTCTTCGGTTACTTTTCCAATACCCGCGAAATCTCCTATCGGCAACGACATCAACAAATCATGTACATTTTCATAATCTATTACAGTCCGACCACTCGGTTTATTCATACCGCTAGCGAGCTTTGCTAAAAATTTATTATAAGAAACGCCTGCTGAAGATGTAAGATGCGTCTTATCATAAATATCTCGTTGAATATATTGTGCAATCGTTGACGCAGGTAAGTCTTTTCTCACAAGTTCAGTAACGTCTAAATAAGCTTCATCTAACGATAATGGTTCAACAATATCTGTATAACTTTTAAAAATTGCCATTATATCATTCGACACTTCTCGATAATAATTAATTCTTGGGCGTACATAATAACCATCCGGACAAAGTTGATGTGCTTGAGCCATGGGCATAGCTGAATGAACACCAAATTTACGAGCTTCATAACTAGCTGTCGAAACAACCCCTCTACCTGAAGCACGTCCACCTATAATCACTGGTTTTCCTTTTAATTTTGGATTATCTCTTATTTCTACTTGAGCAAAGAAAGCATCCATATCAATGTGAATGATTCGCCGTTCCATTCTAAACACCTCTACAAAAAAATAGGAAGTTGGTTGCCCAAATTCCTATATATTATATCAAAAATCTTTTTAACTTGTTGATTGAACGTCTTTATTATCCGTAAATAAATTAATGCCTACTTCTGTATCTTCTACATAATTCATCTGTTTATTACTATAAATCACTTGCGCCATGTAAAAATCACCGATACATGCAGCACCATGAAAAGCAAATACATAAATAATAGAAGTGACTTGAAGCCATAATAATACAATTAATAATCCTATACTAATTAAAACAAATGGTGCTAATAATATGATATAAAATTGTTTTCTTGTAAAAATAGCATTTGGCATCGTTGCATAAAACATGCCTTTCATATATCCATATTTAACTTTTCCCTTTGGGTTAAATATTTTAAAACAAATACCGTGTATTAACTCATGGATAAACACTAATATAATTAAACCAACTAACCCGACTATAATATTTCTTACAAAGCCTTCTTCATAAATATATATAATATTCGCAATTAACTTAAAACTAATTAATATTAATGAAAGAAATAAAACAAATTGTAAAAGTGCTAACCTTTTTAATACAGATATATTGTTAACTAAGTCAATTTTAAGCATACAATACCCCCGTGAAACCATTTCTTAATAACCTTTACATAATGATTATAAAATATAAATTCAATTTATACTAATGATTTTATGCTCGGTTTGAATTATGAATTTAATTGACTTAGTGAAACTTTATACATCTTATCATCGTTTTTAGATGGATTACCTCTACCATCTGTATTGTTACTTACAAAATATAAATCATCATTTACAATGTAAACATCTCTAATTCTTCCATATTTAGTCGCCACTTTTTTCATTTCATCTTTTTCGACATCAAATTTCATAATACCTTCTCCACGCAATGCAGCTGAATAAATGATACCGTCTTTAAATGCTATGCCTGAAGGTGCCCATGTATCGTCTGATCCTGAAGTAAATATCGGTGTTTCCATATTATTATTTTCTTCATTACCTTCAATCACTGGCCAACCATAATTATGACCTTCTTTAATCTCATTTATTTCATCATTAGCCTGATTACCATGTTCACTCGCATACATCTTTCCATCAGGGGTCCATACAATTCCTTGTGGATTTCTGTGACCATAACTATAAACATATGAATTAGACATCGGATTATCTTTAGGCTTACTACCATCAAGATTAATTCTTAAAATTTTACCACCTAAAGTATCTTTATCTTGTGCATTTTGTTCGTCTGAAGCATCTCCAGTTGTCGCGTACAATTTATCATCCGGTCCAATTTTCAACCGACCACCATGATGATATTGACCACTCGGTATTTTATCAATTAATACCTCTTCTTCTTTCCACGTATCATTTTCTAATTTTAATTTTACGATACGATTAAACTGGCCATTATCTTCATATGTGTAATACGCATATGCTTCTTGAGAATCTTTAAAATCAGGTGCAAGAACGAATCCTAATAAACCCGCTTCAGCAGCAGTAGAAACTTCCTTCTCTAAATCCACTTGTTGCTCAGTCTTTTTGTTGCCATCGATTTTAATAATTTTGCCAGGGCGTTCTGATAAATAAAACACATCATCTGATTTCACAATACTCCACGGTGTATCTAAACCTTGAGCTACCGTTTCAATACCTTTAGTTTCTTTACGTCCTTGGTTGTCATCTGACTGACTCTGTTCATGTTCCATTTCATTCTGAGTTTGCTTACCTTTATCTTCAGTTTCATCACGCGAATCATTACCACAAGCAGATAAAATAAAACTAGCCGAAATCGCACTAATCATTAGTCGCTTCATAAACAACCCTCCTTACATTATTTATACAGTTGTAAACACTTTCACACAAACATAACGCTCAAAGGGAGCGGGACAGAAATCTAATTTGTATAAAAAGATTTCGTAGTCCCGCCCCGGCAAGGATGACTAGAGTTGAAAAAAGCTTGCTACAAGCGCATTTTCAATTCAGTCAGCTACTGCCTAGATACTAAAAGAGACTGAGACATTCCATTATGTCCCAATCTCCTTAGTAAATTCTATTCTGTTATTTTTTCGATTAAAGCTACTGTTTCGACGTGTGTTGTATGTGGAAACATATCCACTGGTGTGATTTCTTTTAGTTGATAACCGCTATTTTTCAACAATTCTACATCTCTCACCTGTGTTGCAGGGTTACATGAGATATATACGATTCTTTTTGGTGATAATTCGATTAATGTTTCAATAAATGTTTGATCGCATCCTTTTCTTGGTGGATCGACCATTACAACTTCTGGTTTAATACCTTCTTGTTGCCATTTTAAGATGATCTCTTCTGCTTTTCCTGCTTCCCATGTCGCGTTGTCTATATGGTTGATTTGCGCATTTTCTTTTGCGTTTTCTATAGCTTGTTCTACGACTTCCACGCCATAAACGTGTTTTGCTTTTTGTGACATGTATGAACCGATTGTCCCAATACCACAATACGCATCTATGACTGTTTCTTCTCCATCTAATTGTGCATATTCTAGTGCTTTATGATAAAGTTTTTCTGTTTGTGTTGGATTGATTTGATAGAAAGAAGTGTCGGATATTTTAAATTCATATTCAGAAAGTTTATCTGTAATTGTATCTTTCCCGTATAAAGTATGTGACGTATGTCCCATAATAACATTTGATTTTTCTAAATTAATATTATGTTTAATGCTGACCACATTTTCAAATTCTGTTTGTATAAAATCAATTATTTTATTTTTATGGCTAAGTTGTTTACTATTCGTCACGAATATAACCATTGTTTCTCCAGTATAATAACCAGTTCTCAAGATGATATGTCTTAATTCACCTTTATGTTTTTGTTCATTATAAATACTGATTTTTGTTTCATCTAGAAGTTGCTTAAGTTTCTTCATAATTAAATCATGCTTTTCGTCTTGAATCATACAATGATCTATATTCACGATATCGTGACTTCTTTGTCTATAGAATCCTAGTTCAATTTCACCAGATTTATTTTTCCCGACTGGTATTTGTGATTTATTACGATAATGCCAAGGATTCTCCATACCAACTGTATCGTGAATAATTGTATCTTCAAAATGTGATTTTCTCTTGAATAGATTAATCACTTGTTCTTTTTTCATTTCTAATTGCGCTGTGTAACTTAAATGTTGAAGTTGACATCCACCACAAACTTTATAATATTCACATGGTGGTTCAATTCTGTCCTTTGATGCTTCTTCAATGGAGATTAATTTACCAATAGCAAATTGCTTTTTCACTTTGATGACTTTAAATGAAATGGTTTCATCTTTAATTGCATTTGGTACGAAAATTGGATAACGATCGAATTTTACAACACCATGCCCTTCATGTGTAAAATCGATAACCTCTCCAGTATATATTTCATTCTTATTTACGACTCCTGCCATATTAACTCCCTCTTTCACGATAAACATAGAAAAAAGGGACAAAATAATGTCCCTATGTATTTATTCTTCTGTTTGTTCTTCGTGTAGTCTTTCTCGTTCTCTTTCTACTGTTTCAATTCCGTGCTCTCTCTTAACCCTCTCAAGTTTAGAAAAGACTTGTATATGTTGTTTTAAGTTTAAGAAATTAGCAGGTAATACGCCACCAAATTCACCATCAACATTTAATTGAATTTGCTCAAATGATGAGACATTAATTGTTTTAGCTTTAGTGTAATGAACTTTCGGATGATTGATATGATCACCTCTAGAAGCCAATGTCATAATATGTCCAAGTTCTGCTATATTCACTTTTTCTAATATAAGCAAAGTAAAATTACCATCATTAATATCAGCATCTGGTACAAGCTTTTCAAAGCCACCTATTGAATTCGTTAAGCCAATTAAAAACATCATCGCTTCGCCTTGGAATACATTACCATCATATTCGATACGTATATCAGTCGCTTTAATTTGTGGTAACATCTCTAAGCCTTTAATGTAATAAGCGAGTGGTCCAACCATTGTTTTCAATTTACTTGGCGCTTCATAAGAAACTTCTGTTATTTTACCGCCACCAGCAATATTAATAAAATAGCGATTGTTCATTTTACCAACATCTACAGGTACAAGATCGCCTTTAATGATTGTATCTACAGCTTCCATTATATTGTTTGGAATAAGAAGTGCTCTACCAAAATCGTTAACTGTCCCCATAGGAATTAACCCTAGTTTAGGTCGCTTCTTTGCTTCTGCTATACCATTGATAACTTCATTTAAAGTACCATCTCCACCAGCAGCAATGATTACATCATAATCATATTTTAGAGCTTCCCTAGCAGCATGTGTCGCATCTCCAGCACTTGTTGTAGCATGAGCGCTTGTCTCATAACCAGCCTGTTCTAACTTAATTAATACATCAGGTAATGCTCTTTTAAATAATTCTCTTCCTGATGTTGGGTTGTAAATGATTCTAGCTTTTTTCTTCATTATGATCCCTCTTGTATATTCTTATATCTTTATATTAAAGCATATACTAAATATAAGAAAGCAAAAAATAATTAACGTCTTTTCGTTCCAAATATATTACGTACGATTTCTCTACCAATTTGTCTTCCAACTGTTGATAAGAATTTAGATGTTTCTTTTTGGAATTGTGAAGGTTTTTCTTTCTTCTTGGATGTTGTTTCTTTCTTAGTTGACGTTGATTTCTTAGTTTTTGGTTCTTCTTCAGGTTGCTTTTCAATCTTATTTTGTAACATTTCATATGCACTTTCACGATCAAATGTTTCTTTATACGTTTCATTTAATGGTGCATTATCAATTAAATCTTTTTTAACAGATTCATCGATTACACCAATTTTACTTTCAGGCGGACGAATAAATGCACGTTCAACAACATTAGGTTGGCCTTCATCATTTAAGAATGAAATCAACGCTTCCCCAGTTTTCAATTCTCCGATTACTTGAGCAGTATCGAAACTTTCATTTTGACGGAAAGTTTGTGCAGCACTTTTAATCGCTTTTTGATCTTTAGGTGTGTAACTTCTAAGTGCATGCTGTACTCTATTACCGAGTTGTCCAAGCACTGATTCTGGAATATCAATCGGATTTTGAGTTACGAAATAAATACCTACACCTTTAGAACGGATTAAACGTACAACTTGTTCAACTTTTTCAATTAACTCTTTAGAACTATCATTAAATAAAAGGTGGGCTTCATCAAAGAAGAAGACAATTTTTGGTTTTTCAGGATCGCCTACTTCTGGAAGACTTTCAAATAGCTCCGATAATAACCATAATAAGAATGTTGCATATAATTTAGGCTTTTGATATAAAACAGATGCATCAAGTACATTAATCATACCTCTGCCTGATTCATCAAACTTAATAAAATCTTCTAATTGTAACGCAGGTTCTCCGAAGAATGTTTCAGCACCTTCAGATTCTAATCTTAATAATGCACGCTGAATTGCACCAATAGACGCAGAAGAAATATTACCGTATTTTTCAGCATACTCTGCTCTATTTTCATTAATTTCTTTTAAAAGCGCTTTAAAATCTTTCATATCAATCAGAAGCAGACCACTTTCATCAGCAACTTTAAATACAATATCTAATACACCTAATTGAGTATTATTTAAATCTAATAATTTACCGATTAATAGCGGACCCATTTCTGTGATCGTTGTACGAACAGGTACGCCCGTTTTTTGAAATACATCAAACAACGTTACAGGAAAAGCATTATTTTTGTAATCATCAATTTTCATCATATCAATACGTTCTTGAATCTTATCATTGATAGAGCCAGCCTCTGCAATACTTGATATGTCCCCTTTAACATCTGACATAAAGACTGGAACACCAGCTTTAGAAAATTGTTCAGCCAATACTTTTAAAGTAATTGTTTTACCAGTACCAGTAGCACCAGCAATCAAACCATGTCTATTAGCTTGACCTAATTCTAAATTGATTTCATTTTCATTTTTAGCTATTTTAATTTGCGTCATATGTAATTACGCCTCCATCGTCATTATGATTTAATACTATTGTACTTCAACACACCAACCATGCAAGTAATTAGATATAGAATTTGCAATTTAATAAGATTAAGAATTAATGGTGGCGTACCATTCATAATTCTGAATTGTGGTAGTTATGTGGGCGCTAACTTCCATTATTTCGAATTCTGGTAGTTAGAACGCTGTTACTTCCATTATTCTGAATTCTGGTAATTAGGTGGGCGCTCTCTTACGGACATTTCTCAGAATTCTGTCCCTAACAGCACCTCTTACGGACATTTCTCGGAATTCTGTCCTTAACACCACCTCTTACGGACATTTCTCAGAATTCTGTCCCTAACAGCACCTCTTACGGACACTTCTCGGAATTCTGTCCCTAACAACGCCTCTTACGGACCCTTCTCTGAATTCTGTCCCTAACAGCACCTCTTACGGACACTTCTCAGAATTCTGTCCCTAACAGCCGTGCCACCAACTCATTCAAAAAAATCTCGTCACGAGTACTTCACTCTGTGACGAGATTTTCATTATATTTATTATCTTTTTTCTAATTCTGATTTTAGTAATTGGTTGACGATTTGTGGGTTTGCTTGGCCTTTTGAAATTTTCATAATCTGACCTACTAAGAAGCCCATCGCTTTGCCTTTACCATTTTTAAAGTCTTCTACTGATTGTGGATTGTTGTCTAATGCTTCTGTAACAAATCCTAATAGTGTTGCTTCATCAGATATTTGTACAAGACCTTTGTCTTTCATAATTTGATGTGCGTCTCCACCGTTTTCAGCTAATTCAGGGAATACTTTCTTAGCAATTTTACTACTCATTGTACCATCTTCAATAAGTTTAATCATACCTGCTAAGTTTTCTGGAGTTAATGCAGTATCTTGTAATTCGATTTGATTTTTATTTAAGTATTCATTAACGCCACCCATTAACCAGTTAGATGTTAACTTAACGTCTGCACCATGTTCAATTGCTGCTTCAAAGAAATCTGACATTTCTTTAGTTAATGTTAATACATGTGCATCATAAGCTGGTAATCCTAATTCATTAACATAACGTTCTTTACGTACGTCTGGTAAATCTGGGATTGTTTGACGTACACGTTCTTTCCACTCATCATCAACGTATAATGGTACTAAGTCTGGCTCTGGGAAGTAACGATAGTCATCTGAACCTTCTTTAACACGCATTAAAATTGTTTCGCCAGTTGATTCGTTGAAACGACGTGTTTCTTGTAAAATTTCTCCACCAGCTAATAATACTTCTGCTTGGCGTTTTTCTTCATGTTCAAGACCTTTACGTACATAGTTAAATGAGTTTAAGTTTTTAAGCTCTGCTTTTGTACCGAATTCTTCTTGACCATATGGGCGTAATGAAATGTTGGCATCACAACGTAATGAACCTTCTTCCATTTTACAATCTGATACGCCTGTATATTGAATAATTGCACGTAATTTTTCTAAGTATGCATATGCTTCTTTAGGAGAACGAATATCAGGTTCAGAAACAATTTCGATTAAAGGTGTTCCTTGACGGTTTAAATCAACTAAAGAATATCCATCTTTATGTGTTAATTTCCCTGCATCTTCTTCCATGTGTAAACGTGTGATACCAATACGTTTAGTTTCTCCATCTACTTCAATATCAATCCAACCATTTTCACCAATTGGTTGATCGAATTGAGAAATTTGATAAGCTTTTGGATTATCTGGGTAGAAATAGTTTTTTCTATCAAATTTAGATTCTTTCGCAATATCCATATTTAATGCCATTGCTGCACGCATAGCCCAATCAACAGCTGTCTTGTTTACAACTGGTAATACGCCTGGATATGCTAAGTCAATAACGTTTGTATTTGTATTAGGTTCCGCACCGAAATGAGCGGGTGATGGTGAAAACATTTTTGATTCTGTTTTTAATTCGACGTGAACTTCTAAGCCGATAATTGTTTCAAAATGCATTCAGTTTCACACTCCTTGTAAAGTTTTATAGTCATCATGTAAGTTATATTGTGTTTCATATTGATAAGCAACTTTGTATATCGTTTTTTCATCGAATGGTTTACCAACAATTTGTAAACCAATTGGACGACCATTTGATTTACCACAAGGAATAGAGATTGATGGTACACCTGCTAAGTTAACTGGAATCGTTAAAATATCATTAGCGTACATTGTTAATGGATCATCAATTTGTTCACCAATATTGAATGCTGTCGTTGGTGCAGTTGGTCCTACGATAACATCATAATCTTCAAATACTTTTTCGAAGTCTTGTTTGATTAATGTACGAACTTTTTGAGCTTTTTTGTAGTAAGCATCGTAATAACCTGAACTTAATGCGAACGTTCCAAGCATAATACGACGTTTAACTTCATCTCCAAAGCCTTCACCACGAGATTTTTTGTATAGTTCTTCTAGTGTATTTGCTGATTTTGAATGATAACCATAACGGATACCATCAAATCTTGCTAAGTTAGCTGATGCTTCAGAAGATGCAATGATATAGTAACTTGCTACACCGTATTTAGTATTTGGTAATGATACGCGATCAACTGTAGCACCTAAAGATTCTAAAGTTTTAACCGCTTCATTTACTGAGTTCTTAACTTCTTCAGATACACCAGATCCAATGAATTCTTCTGGTACAGCTACTTTTAAGCCTTTAATATCTTTACCAATTTCAGACGTAAAGTCTACATCTTCAATCGGTGCACTTGTTGAATCTTGTGCGTCATGTCCAGAAATCGTTTCTAAGATTAACGCGTTATCTTTAACACTACGTGTAATAGGTCCAATTTGATCTAATGAAGAAGCAAATGCTACTAGACCAAAACGAGATACACGACCATATGTAGGTTTCATACCAACAACACCACAGTATGATGCTGGTTGACGGATTGAACCACCAGTATCTGAACCTAATGCAAATGGTACTAAGCTTGCTGCAACAGCTGCTGCTGAACCACCTGATGAACCACCTGGTACGGCTTTATGGTCAAATGGATTAACAGTTGTCTTGAAATAAGAGTTCTCATTTGAACCACCCATAGCAAATTCATCCATGTTAAGTTTACCAACTAAAATACCATTTTCAGCATTTAATTTATTCATAACTGTTGATTCATATATAGGAATAAAGCCTTCTAACATTTTACTTGCACATGTAGTTTCTACACCTTCAGTAATAATATTGTCTTTGATACCCATTGGAATACCAAATAACTTACCTTCCATTTTACCTTCAGCTTGTAATTTATCTTGTTCTTCAGCTTTTTTAATTGCTTGTTCTTTATCTAAAGCTAAGAATGCTTTAATATTTGCGTCGTCTGCTTCTATCGCATCAAAAATATCTCTAACAATTTCAGATGGCTTAATTTCATTATTTTTAATCATTTCTGATAAACGTTCAATTGTTTCATAACGAATTGTCATGCTTTAGTCCTCCTCGTTCATAATTGCTGGAACTTTAAATTGCCCCGCTTCTTTTTCTTTCGCATTAAGTAATGCTTGTTCTTGAGGAATTCCTGATTCACTCTTATCTTCTCTTAGAACATTTTGTAAGTCTAATACGTGGAATGTTGGTTCAACATTTTCAGTATCAACTTCATCTAATTGTCCTGCAAAATTTAAGATCTTTTCTAAAGATTGTGTGAATTCATTGACTTCGTCTTGTGAAACTTCAAGTCTAGCTAAATTAGCAACATGTTCAACTTGCTCAGATGTTACCTTCGTCATGTGCGACGCCTCCTTAGTTAATCTAACATCATATAATTTTAACAAATTTTCATATAAAAATCTAAAGTTATTAAAAATTAACTACATGAAAGCGCATACATTGTGTATAATAAATTATCAGAATTTTTTCTGAATTTTATGTCAATGAGTGAGAGGTGGTTTTTCATGTTTATACTTGGAAATACTTTTAAGAATGTTAAAGTCGAAACTTCTTGGGAAACATACGTCATGATTGCTATTTATTTTGCCATTTTATTAGCAATTGGATTTTATGCTTACAAACGTTCGACAAGTACGCTTGATGAATATATGTTAGGCGGCAGAGATTTAGGTGCACTTGTTACTGCCCTATCAGCAGGTGCTTCAGACATGAGTGGTTGGATGATTATGGGCTTGCCGGGATCTGTATATAGTATTGGTCTATCAGCAACTTGGATTGCGATTGGTCTTACAATAGGTGCTTGGCTTAATTACATACTCGTTGCATCACGTTTGAGAATTTATACTGAACTGACTGATAACGCTATTACTTTACCTGACTTTTTCGAAAAAAGATTATCAGATCATACAAGAATCGTTAAAGTTATTTCAGGATTAGTTATCGTTGTATTCTTTACGTTATACACACATTCTGGAATGGTAGCTGGTGGCGTACTATTTAATAGTGCATTTGGACTAGATTACCATGTCGGTTTATTTATAGCCGCTAGTATTGTTATTTTGTATACACTTTTCGGCGGTTATTTAGCTGTATCATTAACGGACTTCTTCCAAGGTGTCATTATGATCTTAGCATTGGTATTAGTACCTATCGTTGCGTTGTTAAAGTTAAATGGTCTAGACACGTTTAGTGAAGTTGGTGATTTAAAGCCTACGAATTTAGATTGGTTCAAAGGTACAACAACAGTTGGTATCATCAGTTTACTCGCTTGGGGATTAGGTTACTTCGGTCAACCACATATTATAGTACGTTTTATGTCTATCAAAACGCATAAACTAATGCCTAGAGCGCGTAGAATTGGTATTTCATGGATGGCAATTTCTTTATTAGGTGCTTGTATGACAGGATTAATTGGTATTGCTTTTGTTGAACACACTAATATAGAAGTTAAAAACCCAGAAACAATCTTTATCGTGATGAGTCAAATTTTATTCCATCCACTCATTGCAGGGTTCTTCTTAGCAGCAATTTTAGCTGCGATTATGAGTACAATTTCTTCACAGCTTCTTGTAACATCTAGTGCATTAACGCAAGACTTTTACATGTTATTGCGCAGAAAAACGTTACAAGATAAAAGTCATGAAAAGGAATTCGTTCTTGTAGGACGCTTATCTGTTTTACTTGTATCAATCGTTGCGATGTATATCGCGTGGAATCCAAATGATACAATTTTAAATTTAGTTGGTAATGCTTGGGCTGGATTCGGTGCAGCATTTGGACCTTTAGTATTATTATCACTATATTGGAAACGTCTAACTAAATACGGCGCGATTGCAGGAATTTTGACTGGTTCATTAGTCGTTATTTTCTGGATACTCATGAAAGATCATGGTGGCATTTTTGAATTTTACGAAATCATACCTGGATTTATTTCAAGTATGATTGTAACAGTTATTGTGAGTTTAATGACGAAACCACCTGTTGAATATGACCTTAAAAAGTTTGACGACATGGAACAAATTTTAAAAAGCTAAAAATTTTTAAAAAAGTTTACATCGTAATTTTATGAGCAAAATAAGTCATATGCATATCCTTTGTAAACATTTACACCGCAAGGCATAGAGCAATATTAAATATGAACAAATTGTGACATCATTCTATATAAATGATAAACTGAATATACGGATAATTTACTTTTTACCCTTTGATTATTATTTTATTTGTGTATAATGGTCAACGTGCAACTTTAAAATATTTAAATAAAGGAGCGGGAATATGTTTATTTTAGGACAAATTGATGCGAGCACTGGAGTTGCTTCAGGCTGGCAAACTTATTTCATGATTATAGCCTATTTTGTTGTTCTATTAGCAATTGGTTATTATGCTTATAAACAATCAACAAGCAATTTAGATGAGTACATGTTAGGTGGCCGTAGTATAGGTCCTTATGTAACAGCATTATCCGCTGGTGCATCCGATATGAGTGGTTGGATGATTATGGGACTTCCTGGTGAAGTTTACAGTATTGGATTATCAGCAACTTGGCTTGCTATCGGTTTAACAGTAGGTGCATGGTTAAATTACATATTAGTAGCACCGAAATTACGTGTATATACTGAACATACTGGAAATGCTATTACCATTCCAGACTTCTTCGAGAAACGTGTTGCAGATAATACACATGCTTTAAAAATTATTTCAGGTATTATCATTGTAGTATTCTTTACACTATATACTTCAGTTGGTATGGTTTCAGGCGGTACTTTATTCGAAAGTGCATTTGGTATGGATTATCGTCTTGGTATTATCTTAACTGCTGGTATCGTTGTAATATATACATTCTTCGGAGGATATTTAGCTGTTTCTCTAACAGACTTCTTCCAAGGTGTGATCATGTTAATAGCGATGGTTATGGTACCTATCGCAGCATTATTAACTTTAAACGGGTTAGATACTTTCCACACTGTAGCAGAAGTTAAACCAACAAACTTAGATTGGTTTAAAGGAACTTCAGTTGTAAGTATCATAGGATTAATTGCATGGGGACTTGGTTATTTTGGACAACCACATATTATTGTAAGATTTATGTCTATTAAATCACATAAACAATTACCAACAGCAAGAAGATTCGGTATCGGTTGGATGGCAGTTTCATTATTAGGTGCATGTTTAGTTGGTTTAACTGGTATTGCATACATTCATGACACGAGCCAAACAATTGATAACCCAGAAACAATCTTCATCTTAATGAGTCAAGTGTTATTCCACCCATTAGTTGGCGGGTTCTTCTTAGCAGCAATTTTAGCAGCTATTATGAGTACAATTTCATCTCAATTACTCGTTACATCAAGTGCTTTAACACAAGACTTCTATAAAATCATAACTAAAAAACGTGGTTATGAACCAGATAGAGATAAAGAATTTGTTATGGTAGGTAGATTTGCAGTATTAGCTGTAGCAGTCGTGGCAATATTACTTGCTTGGACTCCAAACGATACTATCCTTAACCTTGTAGGTAATGCTTGGGCAGGATTCGGTGCAGCATTTGGACCACTTGTATTAATGTCATTATACTGGAAAGGCCTAACGAAAAACGGTGCAATCGCAGGTATGGTTACGTCTTCAATCGTCGTACTATTCTGGATTATGATGAAAAGTCATGGCGGTATTTTCGAATTATACGAAATTATCCCAGGATTCTTCACTAACATCGTCGTTACAGTTATTGTAAGTTCATTTACTAAAAAGCCAGACAAAGAAGTTATTGATAACTTAGATCGTATGAAACGTATCTTAAAAGAAGATTAATATGGAAGAGGGAGCGGGACAGAAATCTAATTTAGATAAAAAAGATTTCGTCGTCCCGCCCCGCCAAGGATGACTAGAGTTGAAAAAAGCTTGGTACAAGCGCATTTTCAATTCAGACATCTACTGCCAAGAGACTAAAAGAGTCTGAGACATTACATTATGTCCCAGACTCTTTTTTTATGGAAAAATAGCTGTAACATTGGGGGCTATGTTGCTTGTTTAGGGAGTCTTGCAATATGGGAAGCTTCTATGTTGCTTGTTTGGCTAGTCTTGCAATATATGGGCGATCTATGTTGATTGTTTGGACAGTCTTGCAATATAGAGAGCGTCTATGTTGCTTGTTTGGCTAGTCTTGATAAATACAAGGCTCATATTTATCTTGTTTGGCTAGTCTTGATAAATACAGACCTTCTATTTATCTTGTTTCGTAAGTCTTGATAAATTCGAGCTCCTGAACATTGCTTGTCGCACCTCACTTGCAATGTTCAGCCTCCCAACTTTGCTTGTCACGCCTCACTTGCAATGTTCAGTCCTCCAACATTGCTTGTCACACCCCACTTGCAATATTCAGTCCTCCCAACATTGCTTGTCACGCCTCACTTGCAATGTTCAGGCCCATATTTCCGAAAATACGAAAAGAGTCTAGAACATTTCTGTTCCAGACTCTCTTTTTAATTATTTATAAATATGAATTTGTGGTTCGTCATCATCTTTAGTCTTTGTAATTAGTGCTTGTGGTTCTTCTCCGTCTACGATAGATATTTCTAAATCATCTATACCTTTAAAGTATTTTTGAGATAGGTCTGCTACGTACTGAGTCACACCAATTACTTCTGCTTTTCCATAATAATCAAGTGGTACTTTTATTTCTAGTTCTGTCAGTTTATCGTCATCAAATTTACCTGTTCCTACTGATTGTGTAAAGTTAGGGAAGTATTTTTGTAAGTCTTGATTGAACTGTTCAAAATTAGAATTTAAATTTTCATCTAAATCTGCTGCATCGTTTGATGGGATTGTGACATATTTTTGATTCATTTTTTCCCAACTTTTAACATTACGCTTACCGCCTTCACTAGAAGCATAAGAAACAAATTTACCTGGTTTGATGTCACCTTCTCCAGACTGTATGAAGATACCAAAGTTAATTGGAATATTTTTAAGGTCATCTCTTACACGAAGTCGTGAAAGGATTTCTTCAGCCATTTCTTTACCTTTTTTCTCTACTTCTTTGTTATCCAGTTTCTTCGTATATGTTTCACCGTATTCTTCTTTTTGGTAAACATATTCACTATTCATGGCTAAACCAATTGTCATACCAGAAATCTTTTGTTTTTTAGCATCACTTTCTGTGAAGTAATCTTGTTCGATGATATGTGATAAATATGTAGGTGAATTCTCAGCTATTTTTTCAGGATCTGTTTCCCCTTTATGAGTTGGATTCAAACCTAAATTTTCTCTAGCATTATTTTGTTCTTTTTCATCATCACTCATATCTTTAATTTCTGCTTTAGTATATTTAGGTGCTAAATATGCTCTAACAGTATCTTTATCTAAGAATTGGCCATCTCTGTATAAGTAATCATCAGGTGAAAATGTTTGTTTACTTATATCTAACAAACCACTTTCAAATGCTTCACTGTTATAACTAGAAATCATATTATCTTGAGTTAATCCTCTAGCAGCACTTACTTTAAAAGGTAGTAATGTTCGATAATAATCACTGGAAATTTGCATACCTGTAGAAATTTGCTTTGTTTGCTCTTTTTCTTTATCCGATTTATCTTGATTATCTTTTTGAGTAGTATCTGATGAACATGCTGTAAGCAATATTACAGACGCTAAAATAAGAAATCCTTTTTTCATATCTTTAACCTCTATTCATTGATATTACGATATTTGTTTAACCAATCTTCTTCTGACCAAACTTCTATATTTAATTTTTCAGCTTTTTCAAGTTTGGATCCAGCATCTTCACCAGCAATAACAACATCTGTATTTTTAGTGACACTTCCTGTTACCTTTGCACCTAATGATTGGATTACTTTTGTTGCTTCAGGTCTTGTCATCTCTGTCATTTTACCAGTTAAGACGAATGTTTTTCCAGTAAAATCTGGATGACCTTCAATTTCAGATTGCTTAATACCTGTATAAGTCATGTTAACATTTTTTTGTTTAAGTTTATCGATTAATACTTTTATATCATCATTTTCCATATACGTAACAAGTGATTGAGCCATCTTATGCCCCACATCTGGAATTTCAGTTAAATCTTCTATCGTTACTTCGAATAAACGATCAATTGTTTCATATTTTTCAGCTATTACACGACTTGCTTTTGTACCTAAATGTCTCACACCTAAACCAAATAATAAATGTTCAAGTGATTTTTCTTTAGAAGCTTCGATTGCTGTTAATAATTTATGAACTTTCTTCTCGCCCATTCTTTCCAATGGTAGTAAATCATCTTTAGTTAAATAATATAAATCCGCAACATCTTTAATTTTATCGTTTTGATAAAGTTGTTCGATTATTTTATCTCCTAAACCGTCGATATTCATAGCTTGTCGTGATACGAAATGAATCATACCTTCTACTAATTGGGCAGAACATTTAGGGTTAATACATCTTAATGCAACTTCGCCTTCTATTCTAACCAATTCATGCTCACAACTAGGACAGTGTGTTGGCATATGATAAACTTCACTATCTTCGCTTCTTTCTTCAGCAATACTTTTAACGACTTCAGGTATAATATCACCTGCTTTTTTGATAACAACTTTATCTCCTATACGGATATCTTTTTCATGGATTAAGTCTTCGTTATGTAATGATGCACGAGAAACAGTAGTTCCTGCCACTTTAACAGGCTCTAATATCGCAGTTGGTGTCACAACACCCGTTCTACCTATACTTAATTCAATATCTGTTAATGTAGTTAAGACTTCTTCAGCTGGGAACTTGTACGCAATTGCCCATCTAGGTGATTTCTGAGTAAATCCTAATTCTTCTTGCTGACTTAAATCATCAACTTTAATGACAATGCCATCTATATCATATGATAAATTATTGCGTTGTTCAGTCCACTTACTTATAAAAGATAATACACCTTCTATATCATCAAATGTTTCTCTTTCTTTATTTGTCTTAAAGCCAAGTTCATCTAAATTATTTAATGCCTCTGATTGACTATCCGCTTCTATTTCCGTTAAGTCATTAACACTATATAAGAAAATATCGAGCTTTCTTTTAGCAGTTAATTTTGAATCAAGCTGTCTTAATGAACCAGCAGCGGCATTTCTAGGGTTTGCAAATAGTTGTTCACCGTTTTGTTCTTTTTGTTCATTCAAAGAAACAAAAGATTTTCTAGGCATGTATGCTTCACCACGAACTTCAATAGAAAGAGGTTCTTTAATTGTTAATGGAATGGCATGTATCGTTTTTAAATTTTCAGTGATATTCTCACCAGTTGTACCATCTCCACGCGTTAATCCTTGAACAAATCGTCCGTTTACATACTTTAATGATACTGCTAATCCATCAATTTTTAATTCACAAGTGTAGCGAACATTGTCTACTTTTTCTCTAACTCTTTGATCAAATCTTCTTAAATCTTCTTCATTAAAAGCATTACCTAATGACAACATAGGTGTGTCATGATTAATTTTTTCAAATTGAGATAACGGTGGTCCACCAACTCTAACTGTTGGTGAATCGTCCGTTTTTAGTTCAGGGTGCTTTTCTTCTATAGAGATTAACTCATGCAATAATTGATCATATTCACTGTCCGGAACAGTTGGATTATCTAACACATGATATTCATGGTTATAACGATGTAACAATTGATGAAGTTCATTAACTCTTGATTTTAAATCTTCCATAGTTTACTCCCCTTTCTTCTCAATAGGTGCAAATTGCGCTAATAGACGTTTTGGTCCTTCTTTTTTGAAAATGATATCTAATTCAACAGAACCATTTTTATCATTCACAGCACTTACCATTCCTTCACCCCATGATTTATGAGTTACTTTATCCCCAACATTCCATGATGTTTCTGGTTTCTGCTTCGTATTCATACGCCCTGCAAAACTACGTTTAGGTGTTGATGTTTGTTTTTGCTTGAATGATGTTTTTGGTTTCACGCCATCCAGTAAATCTTCTGGAATTTCTTTTAAAAATCTTGATTTTAAGTTCGCTTGAGATCTACCAAACAATGTACGAGTTGTCGCATGAGATAAGTGTAACTCTTCTTCGGCTCTCGTAATAGCCACATATGCAATTCGGCGTTCTTCTTCCATTTCATGTTCTTCACCTGATTGAAGACTTCTAAAGTGTGGAAAAATACTTTCCTCCATACCAATGATAAATACAACTTTGAACTCTAGACCTTTCGCTGAGTGCATTGTCATCAATGTTACACCGGCTTCTAAATCTGCATCATCAACATCTGCAACGAGTGATAAATCTGTTAAGAAGTTCATCAATGATTGCTCTTCAACTGGTGTGTTTTTCTCATAGTCTCTTGGTACTGATAAGAACTCATCAATATTCTCAAGTCTACTTTGTGATTCAATCGTTTGTTCGTTCTCTAACATACGTCTATAACCAGATTTTTCTAGTATTTGTTCTACAATTTCAGTTACTGATAAGAACTCTTGTTGTTGCATAAAGTTGTTCATCATCTCATAAAATGCTGCGCCTTCTTCAGTAACTTTTTTAGATAAACCGATAAAATCAACTTCTCCTAATGCATCAAAGTAACTCAATTGATTCATCGCTGCATATTGAGCAATTTTTTGAACTGATGTCGGTCCAATACCTCTTTTAGGTACGTTAATGATTCTTTCAAAACTAATATCATCATTACTATTTGAAATTAATCTTAAATAACTCAAAATGTCTTTAATTTCTTTTCTGTCATAGAACTTTGTTCCGCCAACCATTGTATAAGGAATGTTAGATTTCAAGAACGTTTCTTCAAGTACACGTGATTGCGCATTTGTTCGATATAACACAGCTATATCTTGGTTTTTATAGCCTTCTTGTTTTTTCTTTAATATTTGACGGATGACATATTCTGCTTCATCTCTTTCAGTTGTCGCTTCATAATATTTTATCTTTTCGCCTGAGTTATTATCCGTCCATAATGCTTTAGGTTTACGTTCAGCATTATTACGAATCACTTCGTTTGCTGCAGTTAAAATCGTCTTAGTTGATCTATAGTTACGCTCCAAGAAAATTGTTTGTGCATTTGGATAGTCTTCTTCAAATGATAAAATATTTTTAATGTCTGCACCTCTCCAACCATAAATAGATTGGTCAGAGTCACCTACGACACATATATTTTCAAATTTACTTGCTAATAAATTAACGAGCGTATATTGTGCTTTGTTAGTATCTTGATATTCGTCGACATGAATATATTGGAATTTATTTTGGTAGTACTCCAATACTTCAGGCACTCTATTAAATAATTGAATCGTCATCATGATTAAATCATCAAAGTCCAATGCGTGATTTCTAAGTAATTTTTCTTGGTAGCCTTTGTATACACTAGCAACCATATTGGCATGAAAATCACTAGCTTCTTTTTCAGCATCTTCTGCTGTTTTTAATTCATTTTTTAAATTAGAAATCGCACCAATAAATGTTCTTGGGTCATATTTTTTACTATCTATATTTTGCTTTTTCAATATTTCTTTAATCACTGATTTTTGGTCAGTCGGATCTATAATTGTAAAGTTTCTTTCAATTCCAATACGGTCAATGTCTCTTCTTAAGATTCTTACACACATTGAGTGGAATGTAGATATCCAAATACTTTCAGCTTCAGGACCAACTAAATGGCTAATTCTTTCTTTCATCTCTTTAGCTGCTTTATTAGTAAATGTAATTGCCAAAACATTATAAGGAGAAACATCTTTCTCATCTAATAAATACGCAATTCTGTGCGTTAATACTCTCGTTTTACCACTACCTGCACCTGCCATAATCAGTAATGGCCCTTGAGTTGTTTTGACTGCTTGTTTCTGTTCGTCATTCATTCTATCTAACAATGCGTTCATAAAAACCTTCCTTTATTGTTTTACTTTTACTGTTTGTAAAGCTTTTTTCAAATCTTCATAAATGGCATTACCGACTACAATTATGTCAGCATATTCTGCCATTTCTTTCGCTTTTTCTAAATTATCTATACCGCCACCATAAATAAGTCGGGCGTTTTCTAAATGTTCTTTAACAGCTTTAACTTCTTCCACTTTTCCATACTTACCACTGTATTCTAAATAAAAAATAGGTAAATGATAAAGTTTATCCACCATTCTTGCATAACTGATTAAATCTTCTTCATCTAAATCTGTTTTCGCATCTGTCAATTGCGCTACTTTACTGTCTTCATTCATGACAACATAGCCTTCTAAGAAAATTTCATCAAAATCCATCATATAGCCATATTCCTTAACAGCTTTTTGAAGCAGACCATTATGGAAGTCAACATTATTACTATTTAAAACACTCGGTACAAAATAAAAATCAAAACCAGGCACAACACTTTCAATATTAGAAATTTCAAGTGCACAAGGTAACGGATAACGTCTAATTCTACTCATTAAATTTAGTACATTATCTTCCGTAACATTATCAGTACCGCCAATTATAATAGCATCCGTCCCAGATTCACATATTTTCATTAAGTCCTCATCTGATATAGATTTCGCTGGATCTAATTTAAATACGTGACTCCACAAATTTATATCGTACATACTTAAACTCCTTTAATTATCATAAGATTAATTATAGCATTTTTAAGATTAAATTCCGAAATGAAATAGGACAATTATCATAAAAAAAGAAGCGAAAAATTTCGCTTCTTACATTGATTAAGATACGGTTAAGATGAAGATGTATATTTGTGAAGTTGTGAAGTGTGAGTTTGGTGAACATGTGAGTTTACTGCTCCTTTAACTCACATCTTTTACAATCTCGTGAGTTAATTCTTCTTTAACTCACATGTTTTACGATCTCGTGTGTTTACTGCCTCTTTAACTCACATGTTTTGCAATCTTGTGAGTTTACTGCCTCTTTAACTCACATCTTTTGCGATCTTGTGAGTTTACTACCTCTTTAACTCACATATTCGACAATCTCGTGAGTTTACTGCCTCTTTAACTCACATCTTTTACTATCTTGTGAGTTTACTAACTCTTTAACTCACATATTCAATCTCTCTCACAACTTCTATTTACCGTAATCAAAGTATTCTTCTAATGTTGTGTCTTGCTTATAAATTTTTTCTGCTAATTCTTTACCGACATATCTTAAATGCCATGGTTCATATTGGTATCCTGTTATTTTTTCTTTACCTAATGGATATCTAATGATAAATCCATATTGATGTGCGTGTGTTTTAATCCATTTTCCTTCGTTTGTATTTCCGAACGACTTTCTAAAATCGTAAGTTGCTGAGTTTGAACCTACATCAAATGCTAATCCTGTCTGATGTTCTGATTGTCCTGGTTTAGCACTATATTGGTTGGCCGCTTCTTCACCATCTCTTGCTACATAATCATTATATAGTTGTTTTTGATTTTCGTAAGAACGATATCCGCTTCTAAATACTAAGTCTAAACCTTCATTCGTTCCATCTTGTATTAGTTTATTTAATTGATTTCTTGCAGTACTATTTTCACCTGGGGCATAATCATGTGGTAAGCCTACTTTTTTGTTTACAAAAACATGCCCGTCAACATAAGTGATGCCATCTTTCTTTGTCACTTTATGTTTCTTTTGTTCTTGCTTTTTAGATTTTTGTGCAGTCTCTTTTTTATCTTTTTGAGTATGTTCTTCTTTAGTTGATTGCTTATCTGTATTCTGATCATCACTACATGCGCTTAATACTAAAGTAGATATGCCAATTATTAAAAATAATTTCTTCATGCGTAAAGCTCCTTATTTCATAAAATTTACTATTATTATACTATTTTAACCAATTAAGAGACTGAGACATAATAAAATGTCTCAGTCTCTCTTAGTCATTTGGCAGTAGATGACTGAATTGAAATGCGCTTGTTTCAAACTTTTTCAACTCTAGCCATCTTTGCCGGGGCGAGACTACGAAATCTTTTTCACAAATTAGTTTTCTGTCTCGCTCCCCCTCATACATATTTATGATTATTTTTCGAAGTCAATATTCATTCTTTCAAGAATCATCGTATATGCATCATTACCCCATTGCAATGAGCGTTTAACTCTTGAAATTGTTGCAGTTGAAGCACCTGATTCTTTTTCTATATGAGCATAAGTGTATCCTTGTTTAATCATTTTAGCCACTTGTAATCTTTGTGACAATGACTGTAATTCATTTACTGTACATAAATCATCAAAAAATTGATAACATTCTTCTCGAGTTTCTAGTGTAAGAACTGCATCAAATAGTTCATCTAATGCTTTTCCTCTTAATTTTTCAATTTGCAAAAAATCAACCCCTGTTTAATATAAGTTCATTAATTGCATTTTAACGCACTAACCTATTAAAGTACAGTAAAATGTGTCTTATTCTATACCCGCTCTTCTGAATATTGTATCGACTTGATTTAAATGATGTTTCTCATTGAAGCATTCGTCTAATTCTTCAGTACTTAACAAGTTTGTAATTTTTTCATCTTGTTCTACTAATGTTCTAAATGGTGTTTGAGTTTCCCATGATTCCATTGCTTTTGGTTGAACGATATCATATGCTTCTTCTCTTACCATACCTTTATTAATTAACGTTAACATAACACGTTGTGAATAAATTAAACCAAATGTTTTATCGATATTACGTTTCATGTTTTCTGGATATACTGTTAAACGATCGATGATATTCGTAAATCTGTTTAATGCATAATCCAATGCGATTGTTACGTCTGGTAACATAATTCTTTCTGCAGATGAATGTGAAATATCTCTTTCGTGCCATAATGGTACATTTTCATAAGCAGTCGTAATATATCCTCTAATCACACGTGCTAAACCTGTCACATTTTCAGAACCAATTGGATTACGTTTATGAGGCATTGCTGAAGAACCTTTTTGACCTTTAGCAAAAGCTTCTTCAACTTCACGAGTTTCAGTTTTTTGTAAGCCACGAACTTCTACTGCGAATTTTTCAATAGATGTTGCGATTAATCCTAATGTCGCAATGTAATAAGCATGGCGATCACGTTGAAGTGTTTGCGTAGAAACTGGCGCACAACCTAATCCTAATTCTGTACATACATGCTCTTCAATTTCTGGTGGAATGTTTGCAAATGTTCCAACAGCACCACTCATTTTCCCAACTTCAATTTCTTCACGAACTCGTTTAAATCTTTCTAAGTTACGTTTCATTTCTGTATACCATAGTGCCATTTTAATACCAAATGTTGTTGGTTCAGCATGTACACCATGTGTTCTACCCATCATTAAAGTCGTTTTATGTTCAATTGCTTTATTTTTTAATACTTCTAAAAATCTTTCTAAGTCTTTTTCAATGATTTCATTTGCTTGTTTAATGACATAACTTAACGCTGTGTCAACAACATCTGTTGAAGTTAAACCGTAATGTACCCATTTACGTTCTTCACCTAAAGTTTCAGAAACTTGTCTTGTGAATGCCACAACATCGTGACGTGTTTCTTGTTCAATTTCTTTAGCTCTATCAACGTCGACCTTAGCATTTTGTCTTATAAGCTTTACATCTTCTGCAGGAATGTGTCCTAATTTACTCCATGCTTCACAAGCTAGTATTTCAACTTCTAACCAAGCTTCAAAACGATTTTGTTCTGTCCAAATATTAGCCATTTCTTCTCTTGAATAACGTTCAATCATTGATAAATTCTCCTAACATATTTTAGTCATTTATAGTATAACAGACTTCTACGAACACGTACATTGTTTATAAAAAATACAAAATTGTTCGTGATTTATAATTTTATTCCTAATATCTTTCATTATATATTGTAACACTAGGAGAATAAACTAAAAGTAGAAAAAAATCTGGGCCACATTCTCATGTCCCAGATTTATAATCATTCTTTGATTTTCTTACCTACGAATTGTATTTCTTGTTTAAGAACTTCAATGTCACCATTTTCTTTCTCAATAAATACAGGTTTTTCAAATCTTTTTACAGGTGTATAACCTTGAGCTTTCATTCTTTTGAGACACATTTCAATCGTTTCATTGTCTTCTACTCTAAACTTCATCCGTATCATACGCCTTTAATTTTTTGCTTCGTACACCTTTAACCCAGAATCCACCGTGTATATTCTTAGGTTCATAAGCGATTACAAAGGCTTTAGAATCCAATTGTTTAATTGTATCCATTAATTTTAATTCGAATCTACGTGGTGTTAAAATTTGCATCACTAAGCGATCACCATCTCGTCCTTTAGCAACGTAATGTGTAACACCGTAACCTAAATCTCTTAACGTTCTTGGTAAATCTGTTTCATATTCAGCTGTTGTAACATTCACAACGATATATCCTAATGCAATTTTCTCTTCTATCTTCATGCCGACAATGATGCCTGCAGCAAATCCAAGCGCATAAGCTAATATATTCTGAATTTGGTCAAGACTATTGATTACTAAACCTAACCCGATAACATAAACAACTACTTCAAGTACACTAACAGCAGCGGCCACATATCGATATCCTTTTAATGTTAAAATTGTTCTCATTGTTAAACAGGATACATATACTATATTAATGACAAATATAGATAGCACCATTAACCATGGATTATCTAATATAGCTGACATTTAAACCCTCCATAAATCAAAATACTGGAATCATTTTATCAAGCAAACTTATGAAAGTCACGCATTATTTTGGCCATGTGTAACGGTTATAAGGCATTTCTCTTTTATGTGCATTTCTTACATAGTGATTTTGAATAATTTCTTGATCTTTCTCACTGATTTTTTTACCTTCTAAGAAGTCATCAATTGCATCATAAGTTACGCCTAACGCTTCTTCATCAGGTAAAGCAGGTTTATCTTCTTCTAAATCAGCAGTTGGTACTTTATTGATTAAATGATCTGGACCACCTAAATATTTTAAAATGGCTTTGCCTTGGCGTTTATTAAGTCCGAATAACGGTGCAACATCACAAGCACCATCTCCAAATTTCGTATAGAAACCTGTAATATTTTCAGCAGAATGATCCGTACCAAGTACAAGTCCGCTATTAGCTGAAGCAATTGAATATTGAACTTTCATTCGTTCTCTCGCTTTTTCATTACCTTTTTGAAAATCAGTTAATTCAACGCCCGCTTCTTTTAAAGATTGAATACTCGCGTCCACTGCCGGTTTAATATTGACTGTTACACGTTTACTTGGATTGATAAAATCTAATGCATCTTGTGTATCTTGTTCATCAAATTGTTCACCATAAGGTAACCTTACTGCGATAAATTCATATTGATGATTTTCTTCAGCATTTAATTCATCTACAGTTAATTGCGCGATTTTACCTAATAATGTTGAATCTTGCCCGCCAGAAATACCTAACACTAAAGATTTAACAAAACTATGTGCTTTAACGTAAGATTTTAAGAACTGCTTAATTTCTTCATATTCCTTTTTGGGATCGATTGATTTTTTAACATTCATTTCTTTGACAATGATTGATTGTAAATCTCTCATGACTCTTCCACATCCTTTATCGCTTCTGCTACTCTTTCAGCTACATCGAATATCTTTTTATTTTTATTATCCCAACATGCTTTACTCAAATCTACTGGATATTCTTCAGGATTTAAATAACGTTTATTTTCTTCCCATAATATATCTAAATTGTTAAAAGCAAATTCCCTAATTTCTTTAATTTCTGGAAGTGTATACACACGTTTACCATCTTTAAAAATGTCATGATGTAAATCGACAGCTTTAAAATGTTTGATATATTTCATTTTATAAGTGTGAACAGGATGGAACATTTTTAGACGTTCTTCTTTATTCGGCTCTTCATCTTCTAATGTAATATAATCGCCTTCAGATTTATTCGTTTTAGTATTGATAATTCTATAAACATTTTTCTTACCTGGTGTTGTAACTTTTTCAGCATTGTTAGAAATTTTGATGCGATCTGATAATTCACCATTTTCTTCTTCGATTGCTACAAGTTTATATACAGCACCTAATGCAGGTTGATCATATGCTGTAATCAGTTTCGTACCGACACCCCATGCCGTTACTTTTGCACCTTGTGCTTTTAAACTTGTAATTGTTTGTTCATCTAAATCATTTGAAGCGAAGATTTTTGCTTCTGTAAAGCCAGCTTCATCTAACATTCTTCTTGCTTCTTTAGATAAATAAGCGATGTCTCCTGAGTCTAGTCGAATACCGATAAAATTAATTTTATCTCCTAATTCTTTCGCTACTTTAATCGCATTCGGCACACCTGATTTTAAAGTATGGAAAGTATCTACTAGAAACACGCAATTTTTATGTCTTTCAGCATATTTTTTAAACGCTGTATATTCATCATCGTATGTTTGAACCATTGAATGCGCATGTGTTCCTGAAATCGGAATACCAAATAATTTACCAGCTCTGACATTACTTGTAGAATCAAATCCACCAATCATTGCTGCTCTAGCACCCCAAATCGCAGCATCCATTTCTTGCGCTCTTCTAGTACCAAATTCCATTACTATTTCATCACGAACAACTTGTTTAATTCTACTTGCTTTAGTCGCAATTAACGTTTGGAAATTCACGATATTTAAAAGTGCTGTTTCAATGAGCTGTGCTTGTATAAGTGGCGCTTCTACTCTAATGAGTGGTTCATTATTGAAACAAAGTTCCCCTTCTTTCATTGCTCTAATATTCCCTGTAAATCGCAATGACTTTAAATAATCTAAATAATCATCTTGATATCCAACTTCTCTTAAATATTCAATATCTGACTCTGTAAATTTAAAATGCTCAATAAATTGCACAATTCTTTCTAATCCACTAAAAATAGCATAGCCGCTATTAAATGGCATGCTTCTAAAATACAAATCAAAAATAGCAGTACGCTCATGAATACCATCATTCCAATAAGTTTCACCCATATTGATTTGATATAAATCCGTGTGTAACATCAAACTATCGTCTTCATATTTATACATTATTCAATACTCCTCAGGTTATCTAATTTTATATTATTTTATCATACTTTTTAAATTAAAAATTAAAAAGTAACTTAAATATATCAAGTCATTTACCTCTGTGATAAAATACTAAAGATGTAAAATTTACAAGGAGGCATACAAATGAAAAATTCTTCATTCAAAAAATTATTTATTATACTTTCAATTATTGTAGCTGTCTCTGGTTTTTCACAAGGAATGCTCTTACCACTTATATCGGTCATCTTTGAACGTAATGGTATTTCAAGTTCATTGAATGGTTTACATGCAACTTCATTATATATAGGTGTATTCTTGTCATCATTCTTTATCGAAGGGCTTGTTAGAAAGTCTGGGTTTAAATATATGATATTAGTTGGTGGAGCCATAGTTGCTTTATCTTTATTGTTATTTCCAACTTTAAAGACATTATCTATTTGGTTTATTTTAAGACTATTAATTGGAATTGGTGATAATATGTTACACTTTAGCACGCAAACTTGGTTAACACATATTACACCTAAAGAAAAATTAGGAAGAACGATTTCTGTTTATGGTTTCAGTTTCTCAGCAGGTTTTATGTTAGGACCCCTATTAGCTAAACTTGTAGACGTTTCGGAAGCTTTACCATTTATCCTTTCAGCAATACTTTCATTAATAACAATTTCATTAGTCCTTTTAATACACAATGAATTCCCTTCATCTAATGTTAGACCAGTCAGTATATTAAATACGTTAAAAAACTTTGGAGATGTTATAAAAACATCATGGATAGCGTTTATGTTTCCATTATTATATGGATTATTTGAAGCAGGATTACATAGTAACTTCCCTGTTTATGGTTTAAGAAATGGACTTGATGTCACAAGTATTACATTAATCTTACCTGCATTTAGTCTTGGTGCTATTCTTTTCCAAGTTCCATTAGGTATGTTTAGTGATATTCATGGTAGAAAGAAAGTATTAACTGGATTAACATTAATCGGCAGCATCGTGTTTATGTTAGGAGACTTTTTACCAACGAGTACATTTATTATGATGGGATTATTCTTAATCGCAGGATTATTTACAGGATCTTTTTATGGCTTAGGTGTAAGCTTTATGACAGATTTAACACCAAAGCATAATCTACCAGCCGGTAATTTAATGATAGCCATGTCATTTAGTGTTGGTAGTATCATTGGTCCAATGCTTGGTGGAACGATTATACAATTATCAAACGGCACAATATTCTTTACGATGATTGCTGCGTTTGTATTTATCGTATTTATTCTATTACTTATTCATAGAACACCTACAAAAGTTGAAGCATAATTTAAGCTATTCATAAAAATTAAAATCTCATCGCTATAATATAATTTAAACCCATAGACTTTGATCAATTCAAATGTCTATGGGTTTATTTTTTATATATTTTTTTGATATTTTAAATATTCAGAACTTTCAATTGATATGTTTCGTTATGCATGTTATAGTATCATTTATAATTAAATAAATACTTTAACTTGGTAGAGAGTAAAAGCGAGGTTTATAATATGGATTATGTAAAATACAGAGATGACGTTATTCAAAAGAAAGAAAAAGAACTTAGATTTCTAAAATATTTTAGTGCACGAAATTTCGAAGTGATTGATATGAGTTTTATAGAAAAGCTTCATTGGAAACAATTAACACAAGATGATTTGAATAGTTTAGATACTAGAAGCATTTGGAAAAATGGCGATGCATTTTATAGTTTAAGAAATGATTGGACGGATCAAATCCAACATTATAGTCGTGAATATAACCTTGATGCACGTTCCGTAACATATGCTGGCCCTATCGCAATTAATGAACATATATATACAAATTTAGGTGTTGAAATCTTTAATCCTAAAAGGAATGACATGTTGCAATGTTATGAATATATACATGACTTTATCCAAAATGAACTTGATTTAAATGTTGATTTTGCTGTTATTGGACATTATCAATTATTTGATCTTTTACTTTCTAAAGAAGAACAAAACGAAGAATTATTTACGGCTATTAGTGAAAGAAATATTTCAAAAATTTCTAAACTACTTTCACAAAATCATTCACTCGTACAATTACTTAAAACACCTACTCATCAACAATTAGACTTTTTAACAACTTTTGCTGATACTGACCATCCAACATATAAATCTTTACAATATTGGAAAGCGACATTAGAAGCATCAGGTATTAACCATATACATTTAGATATAACAACAATGCCCCCAAAATCATATTATGTTGGGAGCTTCATTCAGCTTTATGAAAATAACAATCGAAATCCAATCGCTTCAGGCGGACATTATAACGGTACGTTAGAAGGTTTTGGATTTGGTATTCAACTATCATAGGAGGTCATTATGTTAACAGTTGCATTAAGTAAAGGACGTTTATTAAAAGATTTCATAAAATTTATTGATGAAAATGGCAACCCAAAATGGGCAGACGCCTTAAATAATAGAGAACGTAAACTTCAAATTGAAGTTGCGAACGTTAGATTTATTCTTGTTAAAGGAAATGATGTCTCAACATATGTTGAAGAAGGCATTGCAGATATTGGTATTACAGGCAGTGATATTCTTGATGAAAAAGATAAACTCAATGTAAACAACTTAGTTGATTTACCTTTTGGTTATTGTCACTTTGCTGTTGCAAGTAAACCTGAAGTAACAGAATACAAAAAAATTGCGACGACTTATGTTAAAACGACGAAAGCATACTTTAAAAATAAAGGTCAAGATGTCTCAATTATTCCATTATCAGGATCTGTAGAATTAGCAGCAGTAGTGAATATGGTTGATGCTATCGTTGATATCGTCCAAACAGGTACGACATTAAAATCTAATGGACTTGTTGAAAAAGAATCCATTGGTGACATCAATGCTAAATTGATTACAAATAAACATGCATTTTTTAGTAAATCAAATATGATTGAATCATTTATAGAAGAAATCGGGGTGTCGATGAATGCTATCTAAAACGGAATTCATAAATAAATTTGAACAAGATAGATTAACAGACGAAAGTAATACTGAAGATGTTAAAAAAATTATCCAAGATGTTAAAGAACAGCAAGACCAAGCTTTATTTCGTTATAATAAAAAATTTGACAATGTTGATTTAGAGCAACTTGAAGTCCCACAATATGATATAAAAAACAGCATCAATCTTATTTCAGACACTTTAAGATCAGCACTTGAAACAAGCTTTGAACAAATTAAAAATTTCCAACAAAAAATTAAACATGAAAATGTAACTACAGGTCAAACTTACCAACTTTATCACCCTATTGAAAAAGTCGGTATCTATGTACCAGGTGGAAAAGCAAGTTACCCATCAACAGTTCTGATGACAGCTACCCTTGCTAAAGTAGCAAATGTTCAAGAAATTATTGTTGTTACCCCACCTCAAAAAGATGGTATCGACCCAGCAATACTTGCTGCATGCCATATTACGGGTGTTGATCGTGTATTCCAAGTTGGTGGTGCTCAAAGTATCGCTGCATTAGCGTTCGGTACTGAGACAATTCCGAAAGTAGATAAAATTGTTGGACCTGGTAACCAATTTGTTTCATTAAGTAAACAGTTATTATACGGTGTAGTTGGTATTGATCAAATAGCTGGACCAAGTGAAATTGCACTTATTGCTGATGAAAATTCAAATGTAGATTACATCATTCAAGATATATTAGCGCAAGCAGAACATGATGAACAGGCTAGAACATTTCTAGTTTCAACAGATTCTTCATTCTTAACAAAAGTTCAACAGAAACTACAACAAGCTATAGATCAAGCACCAAGAAAACAGATTATCGAACAAAGTATCAAAAATTATCATTATCCAATTTTAACGCGTGATATTCATGAAACGATAGAAGTCATTAATTATATTGCGCCAGAACATTTATCCATTCAAACGACTGATCCAAGCAAATATATTGGTAAAATTAAATACGTCGGAGCAATGTTCTTAGGTCAATATTCACCAGAAGCAATTGGTGACTATGCTGCTGGACCAAGTCATGTATTACCGACTGATAAAACAGCAAGATTCTCGAATGGCTTAACAGTCAATGATTTCTTAACGAGTCATTCTGTCATTCATTTAGATGAACACACTTATCAAAGTATTGCACCTAGTGCTATAGCTTTAGCTGAACAAGAAGGTTTATATCAACATAAACAATCTTTAGAAGTGAGATTAACAAACAACGAGGAGTCGTGAAACATGATTAGAATAAACAAGAATGAAAGCCCTATTCCTGCATTAGATGATGCAACTTTAAAAAATATTATCGCCAATTCAAATTTTAATTTTTATCCTGATGAGGAATATGATGCCTTTATCAAGTCTTATGCAGACTACTATCAATTATCACCTAACCAAGTTTCTGCAGCGAATGGTTCAGATGAGTGGATTCAAAAATGCATGATTGCGTTACCTGATGGACCAGTCTTAACACTTAATCCAGATTTCTTCATGTATACAGCATATGCACATCAGATTAATCGCCCTATTCATTATGTTGATGCAGAAGATGACTATACATTCTCATTAGATAAAATTAAGCAATCAATCCAAGAATTAAAGCCAGCATTTTTCATTATGAGTGTGCCTCATAATCCATCAGGCATTCAATATCCTAAATCATTTTTAGAAGAAATTGCGAATGAAATGAAGGCAATTGGTGGTTATTTTATTATTGATGAAGCTTATTTAGATTTTGGAGATGCATATGATATTGAATTGCAAGACCATATCATTCAAATGCGTACGTTAAGTAAGGCATTTGCAATAGCTGGTTTAAGAGTCGGCATCGTCATTTCAACTGAGAAGACCATTCAAACTTTAAATCGTATCGCACATCCGTATCCTTTAAACACATTAACTTTAAATATTGCGACTGAAATTTTCAGTAACAAAGAACTTGTACATTCATTATTAACACAACAAAGACAATTGAGTATTCAATTAAGAAATATTTTTGAACAACATGTGAGCGATGTTATCCATGTCATACCTTCAAAAACAAATTTCGTATTTACTTATGGAGATTTAGCAGAATCATTAGGTCAGTATATTTATGACCATGGCTATTTACCAAGATTTTATGATGAACCAAACATGCAACAAACTGTTAGATACTCTATTGCTACAGAATCTGAATTAAATGAACTTGAAAAAATCGTTAAAGAATGGAGACAAGAATATGACTTATCAAAAAGAAAGATCAACTAAAGAAACAGATATCAAAATTCAACTACGATTAGATGGAGAAGATTCACACATTAATACAGGTGTTGGTTTTTTAGACCATATGTTGACGTTGTTTAGTTTTCATAGTGGTATTGCCTTAAATATAGAAGTTGATGGAGATACACATGTAGATGACCATCATACTGTTGAAGATATTGGCATTGTAATAGGTCAATTACTGCTTGAAGTCGTTAAAGATAAAAAATCATTTACAAGATATGGTTCATTCTATATACCAATGGACGAAACTTTAGCACGAGTTGTAACAGATATTAGTGGCAGACCATATTTATCATTTAATGCGACATTTTCTCGTGAAAAAGTTGGCACATTTGATACAGAACTTGTTGAGGAATTCTTTAGAGCACTTGTGATTAATGCAAGATTAACAACACATATCGATTTAATTAGAGGTGGCAATACACACCATGAAATCGAAGCGATCTTTAAAGCATTTGCCAGAAGTTTAAAAATCGCATTAACACAAGATGATTATGCAGGTATCCCTTCTTCTAAGGGTGTGATTGAATAATGATTGCAATCATTGATTATGGACTTGGTAATATTAAAAATATTGAACGTGCCCTCTTACATTTAGGATATGATGCCATATTAACTTCAGATGAAGAAACTATAAAAAATAGTACACATGTCATTCTTCCTGGTGTCGGGCACTTCAAAGATGCTATGACACAATTAACATCAAGTGGTCTAGACAAAGTGATTAAAGATATTAAAGATACGCATAAAATCATTGGCATTTGTTTAGGTATGCAAGTGTTATTTGAATACAGTGCGGAAGGTTCAACAAAAGGATTAAATTTATTGCAAGGGAACGTTATACCTATAGAGAGTCCCTACCCTGTTCCTCATTTAGGATGGAACAATTTACAAAGTGAACATCCACTTCTTGATGGTGATGTTTACTTTATACATTCTTATCATGTCTCTACTGATTTACCTATAGTTGCTACAGCAGATTATGGACAACCAATTACTGCTATCGTGCAACAAGAAAATATTATCGGTATACAATTCCACCCAGAAAAAAGTGGTGATTATGGACTCAAAATACTAGACCAAGCATTGAAAGAAGGTTTTTTAAATGATTGAAATTTGGCCAGCAATAGATTTAATAGATTCCACAAGCGTGAGATTAACTGAAGGTAAATATGATTCTAAAGAATCTATGCCTAGAACTGCAGAAGAAGCAATTGCTTTCTATTCAAAATTTAAACGAGTTTCTAGAATTCATGTCATCGATTTAATCGGCGCTAAAAATCAACAACCAACAGAAGCAGATTACATAGAACAACTCGTCAGTTTAACTCATTTACCAATTGAAGTTGGTGGCGGTATTCGAAGTGTTGAAACAATTGAATCATATTTAAATAAAGGCGTTGAGTACATTATCGTCGGCACTAAAGGCATACAAGACTTAGACTGGTTAAAAGAAGTGACTAATAAGTTCCCTAACAAAATATATTTATCTGTCGATGCGTATGTTGAAAAAATCAAACTAAACGGTTGGCTCGATGATGCCGGTATAGACCTATTTGATTTTATTGAAAAAATCAACACATTCCCTCTCGGCGGAATTATCTATACAGATATTTCAAAAGACGGAAAAATGTCTGGACCAAACTTTGAATTAACAGGTAAATTAGTACAATCTACATCTATTCCTGTCATTGCATCTGGTGGTATAAGAAATAAAGATGACATAGATCAACTGGATGCATTAAATGTGCACGCTGCAATTGTTGGAAAAGCAGCAAATACGGATGCATTTTGGGAGGGTATTGAATGATCAAAAAAAGAATCATCCCATGCTTAGATGTTAAAGATGGACGTGTCGTTAAAGGCATAAAATTTAAAGGTTTGAGAGATATTGGACATCCAGTTGAATTAGCTGAATATTATAATCAAGAAGCGGCAGATGAGCTTGTGTTCTTAGATATTTCTAAGACAGAAAATGGACATCAAATGATGTTAGATATCATATCAGAAACAGCTTCAAAATTATTCATACCACTTACTATTGGTGGTGGTATTAGTACACTTGAAGATATTTCGGTATTACTTAATCATGGTGCTGATAAAATTTCATTAAACTCAAGTGCTTTGCGTAATCCAACATTTATTCGTGAAGCGAGTGATAAGTTCGGAAAACAATGTATCTGTATCGCAGTTGATGCTAAATGGGAAGAAGAACATCAAGATTGGTATTGCTATACTCATGGTGGTAAACAGCGTACAGATAAACGTGTGTTAGATTGGGTTCAAGAAGTTGAAAATCTCGGCGCTGGTGAATTATTAATTACTAGTATGGATTACGATGGCGTTAAACAAGGATTTGATCATCGTTTATTAACTGAAATTAATCAACGGGTTTCTTTACCTGTTATTGCATCAGGTGGTGGCGGTAATAGTCAGCATTTTGTTGATTTATTTAAACAAACGGATGTATCTGCAGGTCTCGCTGCAAGTATTTTTCACGATAAAGAAACAACGATACAAGCAGTCAAAACACATTTATCTAATGAAGGAGTGAATGTACGATGAGTGAATTAGCACCTGATTTTTCTAAAGGTCTTGTACCAGCAATTTTACAACATTACCAAACTGGACAAGTATTAATGTTAGGTTATATGAATGAAGAAGCTTATAACTTAACCATTCAAGATAAAGTCTGTTGGTTTTATTCAAGAAGTAAAGAGCGTCTATGGAAAAAAGGCGAATCGTCCAATCATATCCAGCATGTTATCGATATACAATTAGATTGTGACCAAGATACGATTTTATTACAAGTCAATCCTGATGGCCCTACTTGTCATACTGGATCTGTTAGTTGTTTTAATACTGATGAACCATACACGCTTGAATCATTAGAAACGACTATTCAAGAAAGTGTTGATTCTAATAATCCTAAATCATATACAAATTATTTACTTAATAAAGGTATAGATAAAATTTCTAAAAAATATGGAGAAGAATCATTTGAAGTCGTTATTGCAGCGATGAAAGATGATAAATTAGAACTCACAAATGAAGTCGCTGATGTACTTTATCATTTATTCGTATTACTACATGATAGAGGTGTTAAATTTGAAGATGTCATATCAGTATTGAAAGAACGTCATAAAAAGTCAGGTAATTTTAAAGGTGAACGACAAGACATTAATAATTGGTAAATTGTCATAATTCATATATTGTCAAAAATTAGCAGTCGCTTATACTAGTACATAGAGGTGTATTTATGTTACGAGATAAAGCGACTGCTTTTATTAATGAAATGTATAAAGAATTAGAAATATCAGAATTACAAATGAATAAAAGAATACAAGAAATAGAACATGAAATTTCACAAAGTGGTACTTATACTCACACTACCGAGGAATTAGAATATGGTTCGAAAGTAGCTTGGAGAAATTCAAATAGATGTATTGGTAGACTTTTTTGGGATAAATTGACGGTTAGAGATTTAAGACATATTCAAGATGAACAAGCATTTATTACTTCAATTGAAAGTCACATTAAAGATGCTACAAATGATGGAAAAATCAAACCCATGATCAGCATATATAACAACCAAATAGAAATTATGAATGAACAATTGATTAGATATGCAGGATACGGAGATAAGGGCGACCCTAAATCTATTGAAATGACGAAATTAGCACGCCATTTAAATTGGCAAAGTCCTCAAACTGATTTTGATGTACTACCATTAATGTATCGAATTAATCAACAACGCCCTAAAATCCATCAATATCCACAAGAACTCATTAAAGAAATTGACATCACTCATAAACAGTATCCTAAGTTAGCATCACTACAACTGAAATGGTATGCAGTACCCATCATTTCAAATATGGATTTAGAAATTGGTGGTATATATTATCATACTGCCCCATTCAACGGGTGGTACATGGAAACTGAAATAGGCGTTAGAAATTTTACAGACGAATATCGTTATAATAAATTAAAAGATATTGCAGAAGCATTTGATTTTGACACGACGACAACATCAAGTTACTGGAGAGATAGAGCTTTAGTAGAGTTTAATTATGCTATTTATCATTCGTATAAAGAAGCGGGTGTTGCAATTGTTGATCATTATAATGCTTCTAAACAATTTAAGAAATTTGAAGAAAATGAATGTAAAGCTAATAGAAAAGTGACCGGAAAATGGAGTTGGCTTGCACCGCCTCTTTCACCTTCACTTGTACATAATTATCATAAAGGCTATGATAATGAGATGAGAAGTCCAAACTTTTTATACAGACAGAATCAACAAGGTTGTCCAATGCATTAGAAAGGAAGTCATTTATGAAGTTATATTATTTAGGACCACTAGGTACATTTTCACATATGGCAGCACTTAAATATAAGCCAGATGAAATCAATGAATATATTCCTAAGTCAAATTTATACGAAGTGGTTAAAGCAATTGAAGCTGACCCACAAAACATCGCAATTGCCCCAATTGAAAATTCTATCGAAGGTACAATCAACATCATTGCCGATTCATTAACAGAACAGAAAATCCACGTTATAGACGAATTACATCTAGATATATCATTTTCTCTTTATGTTCAAAAAGGCGCGAAATTAGAAGATATTAAAGAAGTTGTTTCTATTGCCCCTGCGATCAATCAAACATCTAAATTTATTAAAAATCATAACTTTGCATACAGATATTCTGACAGTACTGTTCAAAGTTTAGATGAAATAGATGCACATACTGGCGCAATTGCACCAATTGGTTTAGAAAAATCTAATGACGATGTTGAAGCATTACATGAACACATCGAAGACTACCCACATAATACAACCAGATTTTTAATTTTATCAGCTGAAGAAAAACATGTTGAAAAAGCAACAGATAGCATTTTATTAATTACTCCTGACCAAGATAAACCAGGCTTATTAGCAAGTATATTAAATACATTTGCTTTGTTTAATATCAACCTATCATGGATTGAGTCACGACCACTCAAAACGCAACTCGGTATGTATCATTTCTTTGTTCAAGCAGATTGTAGCGCTGAAGATATAGAAATGAAAAAAGTAATTACAATCCTAAAAACATTAGACTTTAATGTAAAAGTGCTAGGTAATTTTGATAAGCGAATTACATAAATAAATAGTTTGGGATATAATTCCTAACTCAAATTAAAAAACACCTTATTTACTGATTTATTCAGTAAATAGGGTGTTTTTTTATAATCTACGATTTTGTTCGTGCATGCTTACCTAGGGTATGGCTCGAGCCTGTAGTCTCTCGCTCATACTATTCCCTCAGGCGTCAGCACTTTACAAAATCGATACAAATCTCCAATTTTATGCATAAAATAAAGCATTCTCGTATAATTCAAGTAATCATCACTAAAACTATTATTTTTGATTTCTATGTCCTGATTCATATTTTTGTATCCATTCATCTACAGTGACTTTTTCACTCAATTCACCTATTAAAGTAAAGGGTATGTTTTTATTGTTTGTGAATCTAATACAACTTTTCCCCATATTTAATTTAGTTGGTACTTGTTCTTTGTATCTATTCTCAAACCATTCTTTCAATTCTTTCATCCCATATAAGCCCATATGATATAAGGCAATATGATTTTTTTGAGCAGCAAGACTAATGAACGGAAGTGGTTCGTCTGCTCTATTTAAATAACCTTTTGGATATTTATCTAAAGGTACTACAAATGTCGGCATACCGTATTGCATGACTAGTTCATAGCCAGGTGGTAAATGTGTTTTGATTGTATCTAGCAAATGAATATATGCTTCTTTTTTCTTTGCATCAATTTGTTCTATATAACGGTCTATGCTATTCATCATGTCCTCCATTTTAATTAAATATGAATAAGGTTCTCAACTTGATCTTGTTTGATATTGCTTAAATTACGGTTATTGCATAAATAAATATCTGTCGTCTTAATGAATTTAATATTATTTGAAGATGCTCCTTCAAAATGATTATTATAAATATAAATATCTTTATTCATAACGTCTTCATAACTTTTAATTAAAATACTTGGTTTACTTTTAATATCTTTAAATGTATTATCACCTATCAAAATAGTTGACCCTGCTTGTCCGCCTCTATTTAATTTATGGATATCTACAGAATATTTACCTGTTGGTACTGCTAAATAGCGTATGCCACCCTCACAATTTATAAATTGATTGTTTGTAACAGTTGAATCTTTCGCTTTTAATAAAGTAACTGCGAAATCCCCTAACCCTTCAAAAGTATTATGTTGAATATTTATATTCTCATAAAACACATCATACATACTTGCATGAGATCCGACTGCTCTATTCCAAGGTAACATGTTCGGATCACCTGAATTTCCGAAATAACAGTTTTCGATCAGTGCATTTTTAGTTATCGTACCATCTGTCGCCCCAAATTTAGGAAATGCCCCTTCAGTTTGAATATCTATTTGAACAGCTTCACTAAATAACCTCGTTCCACTATCGTCACGGAATCCTAGGAACTTACATTCATTTACATAAAAACCATCTAAGCCACATGCATCAATCGCATGCCCACCAACAACATTCTTAAATGTCACATTATGTATTTGAATATTTCGTGCATGACCAATAGACATGATCGTGTTATTTGTATTATTTGTATGTCCATATGCATCAAATGTCCCACCGATAATATTGATATTACCATGACCTTCATAGCCATAGTATTTTTTCAATCTATGTCCGTTTTTCAGCATAGCTGTAGGTGATTTTCTGATTAACACTGCTTCATCATGTAAAATAAGCGTTGTATTTTCATATATCACTAATTCATAAATAATATGATAAACACCTTTAGGTATATAAACAGTTACTGGTCCTTTCTTAGCTTGTAACAAAGCTAATTGAATACCAACTGTATCCGTTATTCCACAACCACCTTTAGCACCATAACGATTCACATTAACAATATGCTTCATACTTCATAACCACCTTAATATAGCGTATACTTGCATGTATATTTATATTACACTGAAAACATTTTATAAACAATTAGGGGGAATATAATTGAAGAAAGCACTCATTATCGTTGATTATTCAAATGATTTCGTTGCGACAGATGGTAAGTTAACATGCGGAGAACCAGGTCAAGAAATTGAACAAAATATTCACCACAAAATTGAAACATACAATTCGAATGAAGATTTAATTTTTTATTTAATGGACTATCACCATGAGAATGATCCATATCATCCTGAAACAAAATTATTTCCACCTCATAATATTGTAGGTACAGAAGGTCGAAATTTATATAACTCATTAAAGCCTCAATACGATTCAATCAAACATTCTAATCATGTATTTTGGATAGATAAGACAAGATATAGTGCATTTTTCGGTACAAATCTTGATAGTTTATTAAGAGAACGACATATTGATACTGTTGAAATTGTTGGCGTTTGTACAGATATTTGTGTGTTACATACTGCTGTCGATGCTTACAATTTAAATTATCAAATTATTATTCCAAAGAATTGTGTCGCTTCTTTTAACCAAGCTGGACATGAATGGGCACTTACACATTTTGAAAATAGTATAGGCGCAGTTGTAGAATAGACAAGGTGTTCATGTTAAAATAAAGTGACAGAATATTCAAAGCAAAAGGAGAAATTACATTGGTAAACACATTTATATTTGGACATAAGAATCCTGACACAGATACAATTGCTTCAGCATTAGTAATGGAAGATTTACAAAAAGAACTTGGAAATGACGTTCAAGCTGCAAGACTTGGAGATGTTTCAGACGAAACACAATTTGCATTGGATTATTTCAAAGTTCAAGCACCTGCATTATTAGAAACACCTTTAAAAGATAAAGACGTTATTTTAGTCGATCACAATGAATTCCAACAAAGTGCAGATGACATTACAGATGCTACAATTACAATGGTTGTCGATCATCACCGTATCAGCAATTTTGAAACAGCAGCTCCATTATATTACAGAGCTGAACCAGTTGGTTGTACGACTACAATCCTTAAAAAAATGTACGAAGAAAATGGTATTGAAATTAAACCTGAAATTGCTGGTCTTATGATTTCAGCTATTATTTCTGATACATTACTATTTAAATCACCAACATGCACAGAACAAGATAAACAAGCTTGTGAAGCATTAGCTAAAATTGCCAATGTTGATTTAAATGAATATGGTTTAGAAATGTTAAAAGCTGGTGCTTCAGTAAAAGGTAAATCACCTGAATTCCTTTTAAATATGGATGCTAAATCATTCAACATGGGTGATAAAGTCGTACGTATTGCACAAGTTAATACTGTTGATGTAAACGAAGTTCTTGAAATTCAAGAAGACGTTGAAAATGAAATCAACGCAATTATTGCTAAAGAACAATATGACTTATTTGTATTTGTTATTACAGATATCTTAAACAGTGACTCAACTGCTATTGCTTTAGGTAAAGAACAACAAGTCGTAACAAAAGCATTCAACACTGAATTAAAAGGAAATGTCGCTGTATTACCTGGCGTTGTTTCTCGTAAGAAACAAGTCGTTCCACCTATTGATGAATTATTAGGTAAATAATTTATAAGGAGTGTGCTTTAAATGGAAATCAAACAAGGTACAAACAAATTTTATGTAGGCAATTCTGAGAATGATTTTGAAGCAGAAATCACGTATCAAGACTTAGACGGCAAGACACTTGTAGTCGATCATACATTTGTAGATCCTTCACTACGAGGACAAGGTATTGCTAGAAAATTGGTTGATGTTGTTATTGAAAAAGCAAGATCTGAAGAGAAAGTAATTGATCCAGTTTGTCCGTACGTTAAAGATGTTATGACTAAAGATGAAAGCACACACGATGTATTAAAGAAATAATCAAAAAATCCTGACGAAATGATATCATTTCGTCAGGATTTTTTATATTTCTGTACTTTCTAATAACCGTTTAAGCAATGATTTATATTGAGGCTTTGCCTTTTCTTCTGTGCACGTATTCATAGGTGGATATTTTAAATCTTGAGCATCTTTATATGTTACTTCATCGATATAATTTGATGCTTTTTCGTAGTCATAACAACTCGGAAATGCATACTTATGATTAAAGTGATCAACGACCACTCTTGATGTCGATGATGGGTTTTGTTTAAATGGCACAAATGCCACGACTAACAATAAAACGATAATAATCACAGATGTAATGATGAAGTACTTTTTAGACATTAAATTGAACTCCAATTTGCTGTCTAATTTCATCTAATACTTTAATCGTTTCTAATGATCTTTGATGTGTATTAATAGATGACTCTACCTTATGATTCTGTACACACTTAATAAATTCAATTATTTCATCTTTCATTGTTAACGGTGAATCATTATTATATTCTTTCTGTAATACACCTTCTCTATTAAATACTTTAATATTTGACGGTGCACTTATCTTATCAATTAATACATAACCATTTTCCCCTACTATTTCTGAAGGGCTGGGGCGGTCACATATTTTTGAATAACTAATTGTTGCTTGGAAAGTAGGATAATCCAATATCGCATTACCTTGTCCATCTGCTCCAGTATCTAATTTAAAGCCATTTGCTTTAATACTTTGTGGCATACCAAACAAATGTATCATTGGTGCTACTGCATAAACACCTAAGTCCATTAAAGCGCCGTTCCCTAACTCAGGTTTAAAAGCATTTTCTATGATGCCTTTTTTATAGTTATCATATCTTGAAGAATATTGGTGATAATGAAAATCAGCATATCTAATTTCACCAATATCAATTTGATCATTTGTAAATTCTACAAATGGTGGTAATAATGTTGATTTCATAGCTTCCATAACAGTAACATTATATTCATAAGCAAGTTTAGATAATGCTTCAAATTGCTCTTGAACAATTGTCGCTGGCTTTTCGATTAAGACATGTTTTTTATTTTTAATCGCTGTTTCTGCTTGTTCAAAATGAAACGCATTTGGTGATGCTATGTATACCGCTTCAAAATTAGGTGATTGACAAAATAACTCTAAATCTGTGAATGTTTCAGTAAGTTGATGTTTCTCCTTATAATAGTCTGCTCTTTCTTCAGTACGTGAATAGACAGCATATGGTTCAAACGCTTCAACTTCTAAACCATTCTCTATAAATTTATCACTTATCCAATTGGTACCTATAAATCCAAATCTCATATTATTTCACCTTTTCGTTATTTTTTAAAAAATAAAAATTTCATAAATAAACACTTCGCTTTTAATTATAACTATTGTTAAAATATAAACAATAGAAGTATAAAGGAGACATCCATATTGACTATCGCGACTCAATTCGAAAACTTACAATCACTTTTTGATAGTGATGTAACAAAAGATATTAAATTCAGAAAAAAACAGTTAAGAGCACTAAGAAAATCCATTAAATCAAATGAAAGTGCCTTAATTTCAGCATTGCAACAAGATTTAGGTAAAAATTCTGTTGAATCTTATGCTACTGAAATAGGTTACATTTACAAAAGTATCTCTTTCATGCTAAAAGAAGTCAAGAGTTTAGCAAGTAAAAGAAACGTGAACACACCTGTATTTTTATTCCCAGGTAAAAGTTACACAATTAACGAACCATATGGCACAGTCTTAATCATCGGTCCGTTCAATTATCCGTTTCAACTAGTTATCGAACCTTTAATCGGCGCCATTGCTGCTGGAAATTGTGCAGTTATCAAGCCTTCAGAACTTACACCAAATGTTAGTGTTATTATAGAAAAAATTATACAAGAAGCATTTAACCCTTCATATGTATCTTGTATAACTGGTGATCAAACTGTAACTGAAGAACTGTTAACTTATCCATTCGACTTTATATTCTTTACGGGTTCTACAAAAGTTGGACAAATTGTTTATGAACAAGCTAGTAAACAACTGATTCCAGTAGCACTTGAATTAGGTGGAAAGAGTCCTGCAATTGTAGATAAGACTGCAAATATTAAAGTAGCAGCAGAAAGAATCGCATTTGGTAAATTCATTAATGCCGGTCAAACATGTGTAGCACCAGATTATGTCATCATCGACGCATCGATTAAACAACAATTCATTAAAGCGATTCAAACAACTATTCGAGAGTTTTATACCTCATCAGCACAAAATAGTGAAGATTATGGCCGAATCGTAAATGAACGTCATACAGATCGATTAGTGAATTTACTTAATCAAACTAATGGTGACATCGTTTACGGTGGTAGCTCGGACAGAGAGAATCGCTATATAGAACCGACTATTGTCGATAATGTTAAATTTGATGATATTCTAATGGAAGATGAAATCTTTGGTCCAATATTACCTATTATGACGTATGAAGCATTCGGCGACGCCATTCAATTTATCAAGAATAAGCCAAAACCACTATCATTATATTTATTTAGTGAAGACGAAAATCATACTGATGAAGTCGTCAGAAGAATATCATTCGGTGGCGGTTGTATCAATGACACACTTTTACATTTAGGTAATCATAACTTACCATTTGGTGGCGTCGGTCATTCAGGTATTGGTAAATATCATGGCAAAGCTTCATTTGAACTCTTTAGCAATGAAAAGAGCATCATGTTTAAAACAACTAAACTAGAAACTGGTGTCCTTTTCCCACCTTATAAAGGAAAAGCTAAATACGTGAGAGCCATGTTTAAAAAGTAATACATAAGTGTTACTAATGGCGAAACAATTAAATTTAAGCATATAAAATAAGCATATGGTATAGACATTCTTTAACGTCTTAACCATATGCTTATTTTTATTTATATTGACTTTCAATGAGTTGCTGCTTTTTATTAAATAAAGTTGGATATGATAAGAAACCTAATATTACACTCGTCATTGTAGCACTTGTTAATAACATAAATACGATTAATATTTGAAAGAGTACCGCTTCAATTGGATCTGCCCCACCTATAATTTGACCACTCATCATACCGGGTAATTGAACAAGACCAATTGTCTTTTGTTGTTCTATAGTTGGTATAACACTAGACTGTATAGAAGTGATCAGTTGCTTATGTATAGCTTGTTTAGGCGTACCTCCCAAACAAAGAACAAGCTCTATCACATTTTCATTTTGTTTAACTTCTGACATAAATCTATTTAAGAACAATATACTTAATACCATCGCATTACCAACAATCATGCCACTTATCGGTATGATGTATTGTGCTGTTGGTGGTGTTATTTTAAATCCTAATAAGATACCTTGTGTAATGACTTCTATTGCTATAAAAGCGAGTAATAATTTCCATGTGATACCTGGTATTTCCAAACCTTTTTTTCGCGCATTTTGTGTTGCAGCACCTATTATGAGCATGACCATTAAAATGATAAAAATATGGCTTTCTTGATCAAATATAAATTGTAAAATATACCCTACAATTAACAGTTGAACAAATGATCGAATAGCTGCAATTAATGTATCTTTCCCTAATCCTAAATTAAAACTTTTCGAAATAACGATCGGAATAATAATAAAAATAAACATTAACACGATTGATGTTATACTCATATTAATTTTTCTCCTATAAAGCTTCTGACGTTTGGTTGTTCTGAATTTTTAACACTTTCAGCTGTATCAGCTTGTGCAACTTCTCCATTGATCATAACCCATATGTAATCGCTCATTCTAAAGGCTTGATTAATATCATGTGTAATCCATATCATCGTAACTTCGTGTTCTTTAATAATTTTTTGTAAAAGCTGTTCAATTGCACGCTTTGAGTTTCGATCTAATGCCGATGTCACTTCATCTAGCAATATCACTTTAGGTTTATTAACGAGTGATCGTGCTAATGATAACTTTTGTTTTTCTCCACCTGATAATTCTTTACTATTTTTATTCAAGAAAGTTTCTGGCAAATCGACTATCTTCAAATAATATTTAGCTTCTTCATCTGTCATTTTTTTATTTTGAAGTATTAATGGCAGTTCTAAATTATCTTTTACAGTTCCTTTAATCATCGTCGCGTCTTGAGAAACCAGTTGTACTTTTCTTCTAAGTTCCATTGGATTATATGTTTGAATAGATTGTTGATCAATGAATATTTCGCCACTTGTACTAGACTTTAATAAATTAATTAAAGAGAGCAGTGTTGATTTTCCTGCACCTGATGGTCCGATTATAGAAGTGAGTTTACCTTTATAAATGTCACCTGTAACACCTTTTAAAATTAGTGACCGTTCTATTTTATATTCTACATTTTTAAATTGGACTGCTACACTACTTACCAAATAAATCATCTCCATGCCTTAACTATTTTCTGTCTTATAATTGATTTTATACTTTTTCTACAAATGTTCAATATGACATTTGTAAGATAATAAGAGACTGGAATATCATATAATATCCCAGTCTCTAACTACATCTACCTAATATAAATCTGTTCTTAAACTATTGAAAATAGGAATGGCTTCACGAATTTTTTCTTGCGAATCAAAGTCTATATCTACGATTAATGTATCTTCATCATAGTATAAACTATCAATTAATGTACCATCTGGTGCATATGCTAAACTATGCCCACCAAACTCATTTTCATCACAAGTACCAACACTATTACAAGCAATAATGTACACTTGGTTCTCAATTGCTCTAGCACGTAATAATACTTTCCAATGATCAATTCTTGATTTCGGCCATTGTGCCGGAACAAAAATTACTTTTGCATCTTCTAAAGCTAATGAACGTGTTAATTCTGGGAATCTTAAATCATAACAAATAATCGTTCCCATCTCTATTTCATCTAACTCATATACAGTTGATTTCTTACTACCTGAAGTTAAGAAATGATGTTCATTAAACATTGGTACAAGATGTGCTTTGTCGTAAGTATTAATGCACTTTCCTTCGTTATTGACGACAATTGTTCGATTATAAATTTCAGTTCCTTTTTTATATGCAATTGAACCAGCAACAATATGTTTGTGGATTTCTTTTGCTTTTTGCTCTAAGAAAGGTAAAATTCTTTGACCGTCTTCATCAGCAAGTTCGGTTAACTCATTTAATCGATAAGAAGTGTTCCACATTTCAGGTAACACTGCTATGTCAATTTCATCATCTAACTCATCTAACCATTGATTAATTTTTTCAATATTTTTTTCAGGCTCTCCAGGTATTACATGCATCTGATATAGTGCTATTTTCAACGTTCATCACCTACCATTATATAAATTGAACACAAACGCCTTCTGCAGCTTTTTGTTCGTTCTCTATTTCTGTCAGCTTACCAGTCTCTTTATTTCGACTAAATAATACTAAATTATATGAATGTTCATGTGCAACAACTATAAACGAATCACTTGGTGTGATATTTAAATCTCTTGGCCAAGTTCCACCACTCGTTACAATTTCAACTAATTCAACATTTGCACCATCACCTAATATTTTATAAACAGCTATACTATTATGTCCTCTATTAGAAACATAAATAAATTGTCCATCATGACTTAATCTAACAGCAGCAACTTGTGAATTTAAATCAAAGTCTTCAGGAATCGTTAATATTGCTGGACTGATTGTCGCAAACACTCCATTTTTATATGACAACACTTGAATCGTATTGCTCAGTTCATTCACTAAGTATGCGTAAACACCACTTGGATGGAACGCAATATGTCTTGGACCGCTTCCAGCTTGAACTTCTAATGTTTCATATAATTCCAATCCTTCATCAGAGAATTTAAATGTTCTGATCACATCTGCACCTAAATCAACTGTAACGATATAATCTAAATCTGGTGTCTGTTCTGCAAAGTGTATATGGCTACCTTCTTGTCTTGCTTCATTTGGTCCATGACCTTCACCTTTATACACATCTATTAATTCAATAATTTCGCCATTTTCAGCGTTTAATTTATAAAGTCTTACATAACCACTACCATAAACAGCTTCAAATAAATATTGACCGTCTTCAGAAACTGAAATATGACAACCCGTTCCTTCTTGTGAAGCTAAGCAATCATTTATATATGTTAAACTACCATCTTCATTAATATTAAAACTTGCAACACCGCAATCATCGCCATCTCTTTTAATAGCATATAAAAATTGACCATGTTGCGTTAAATATGTAGATGCTTCAACTTCATAACCAACTTCAACCTTCTCGATTGTTTGATCATTCTCATCAACATCAAAACGATAAATCCCTTTTCCTTCTTTCTTCGTATAACTTCCAATATAACCTTTCGTTTTCATAAAATTAAATTCCTCCCTAATTTGTTCTTTATTATCATTCTACATGAAAACGCTCAATAACTATAATAAAAACGCATACCAAATGGTACACGTTACAATATTTATTATATGAATAACCACGTATCAAACACAGCAGATATTTAAGTAAACAACCCATTAAAAAGTTCCACTAACCAATTAAAAATACTACAAATAGCATTGACGATATCGCCTGCCATAAAGGATCCTCCTTTATATTTAAACTTTTTAATTTATCATAAAAAATTAAATATTCACTAAATATATTATAGTATTTCAATAATAGAATTTTATATTTTCCCTAAGTCGTTAATTTAAGTTCTTAACTGCATTAAAATTATGTTAAAATACAAATATATTATAAATTCAAACAGTTAGGCATTGAAATAATACAGTTAGGCAAAAGAAGTAAAATGTAAATCAACATGTTCTATAATCATTATGAAGGAGGGGCGCTATGTATCAACCTGTCCAAACACAAATAGATAAAATTGCTGCAAGTCTTCAAAATTCAAATAATCTAGATCATGTTAGTTATTTAAAGGTAAAGTATGGACTAGAAGTATTTGTAGGGAATATGATGAAGACCATAGTTATATACGGCGCTGCCCTTCTATGCCATATATTTTTATACACACTTATTGTACATCTTAGTTATTTTGCCATTCGATATTTCGCGTTTGGCGCGCACGCTAAGTCCACATTTCTATGTACGATACAAAGCCTAATCATGTTTGTCGTTGCACCACTTATAATCATAAATACCAACATGCCCTATTGGCCATTCTTAGCCATAGCGTTAGTCGGATATCTTATCATTATAAAGTACGCACCAATGCAAACAAAGAAACACCCAATATTAGGCAAATGGAAAAAAGGACTTAAACTAAGATCAATCCTAGCAGCAACATTTTTGATAGTATTAACTTTATTCCTTAAAGAACCCTATCAACAATTAATATGTTTAGGATTAATCTTTGAAGCAGTATCACTATTACCTATATTTTACAAAGAGGAGGAAACATTATCATGAATTTATTATCTAGCCTATTTTCAAAATCAGTATCAAATATCCTTTCAGCAATCGGTGAAAAAGCGGTAATTAGAGGTTGTAACGTATTCTTAGATGAAACAGAAGTACCACAAGAATTATTAAACGAAAAACAATAAGTAATATATAATTTGGGAAGTGTAAGTATATGGCACAATTATCAATTACAGAGACTATTATATATGGTTTGTTTCAAACATCATTATTTGTAGTTTTATTAGCACTAACTCAAAACTATCGATATTCAAAAAGGGATTATGTCATCCTATTATTAGGGTACATGATCCCTTCTCTTGCTTTATATTTTATAGTTGGTGTAGCATCTATAATATTTGTTATAACTTTTTTGGGAGTCTTTTTCTACTTTAAATTTAGAATATTTGGGATTATAAATACATTACTGGTCATAATCATTTCAGTAGTTTCAGATTATTTATCATCCTTATTAATTAGACTCATCTTTAATATAGAACCTTCTGCAATATCAACACATGTATTTTATTTTGTCTTTCATTTTATAATCTCAGTATCAATAGCGATTATAATAAGACAATTAATGAATAGGCTTAAGTTAAGCTATTTATATAACAACCGTATCTACCTACTATTGCTAGCAGCATTTTTAGGTCTTTCTTTTACGGTGTTCTACGTGTACATGCCAAAGTCTTACAATACTGAAAAAGAGTTTGAATTTCAAACTTTATTTTATGTGATTTATGTATGTGTTGCGGCTATTTTTATTATTTTAATTTCTTTCACGGTTATTAGAGAGATGGCTTTGCAGCGTACGAAGAAAGAAATCAATCAGTATTATAAGTATACGTTGCAGATTGAGCAGATTAATAATGAGATGCGTAAGTTTCGTCATGATTATGTAAATATTTTAGCGACGTTATCTGAATATATTAGAGAAGATGATATGGATGGTTTGAGAACTTACTTTGACCAAAATATTGCACATCTTCATGATGATATGAAATTAAATGCGATAAAAATTAATGGTCTTCAAAATTTACATGTTAGAGAAATTAAGGGTTTATTAACGACGAAAATTATTCAATCTCAAGAACAGAATATCAATATTAGTGTTGAGATTACTGAACAGATTGATCATATAAATATGAACATTGTTGAATTAAGTAGATGTATCGGCATCATTATGGATAATGCGATTGAGGCTTCTGAGTTTGTTGATAATCCAACGATTCAAATTGCATTTATTAAAAATGAGGAATCGATTTTACTTGTATTCATGAATAAATGTTCTAAAGATACGCCTAAGGTACATAAACTATTTGAAAATCATTATTCTACTAAAGGTCGTAAGCGTGGTATTGGGTTAACTACGTTGAAAGAAATTACTGAGAAGACAGATCATGTTTTCTTAGATACTTTTATTAATAATCAATACTTTATTCAAAAGCTTGAAATTTTAAATGATAGCAATGAGGAAGTGATTCAATGAAAATCATCATTTGTGAAGATGACCCGAAACAATTAGAGCGCATGCAGACGATTATCAATAATTATATTATGATTGAAGAAAAAGAAATGACTATTGAACTTGCAACTCGTGATCCGTATGAATTGTTGGAGCACGTTAAATCTTCAAATGATATAGGCTGTTACTTTTTAGATATTCAATTAGATGCTGATATTAATGGTATTACATTAGCAAGTGAAATACGTAAGTATGACCCTATTGGTAATATTGTTTTTGTCACAAGCCACAGTGAACTGACTTATTTAACATTTGTTTATAAAGTTGCTGCGATGGATTTTATTTTTAAAGATGATCCAGATCAACTGAAGACTAGAGTGTTAGATTGTTTAGACACTGCATACATAAGATTAGGTATGCTTTCAAAAAATACAAACGTTGAAAAGATAGAATTAACGAGAGGTAGCAATTCTGTATATGTTCAATATGATGATGTTATGTTCTTTGAGTCATCATCAAAATCACATAGACTAATTGCTCATCTAGACAATAGACAAATTGAGTTTTATGGCAGTTTAAAAGATTTATCTAATTTAGATGACCGCTTCTTCAGATGTCATAACAGCTATGTCATTAATCGTAATAACGTTGATACTATTAACACGAAAGACCGTGCAGTATATTTTAGTAATGGTGAGCATTGCTATGCATCTGTACGAAATATTAAAAAAATATAAACAAAACAGCGTACATGATTTTTTCAAATGTACGCTGTTTTTTATTAATGATTTTCTTTTTTATTCATGGTTAATAGCATTTCTAAATGATTCAATATCTTCTATGTAATATTTCACTTCGCCGCATTGTAAACATACTGCTGCTTTCGGTATTGCAATCGCTTTGTTTAAAATATCTTCATTCTCTTCTTCTTTTATTAATCTAACATCAACTAGAGTGCCTGGAACATTCGTACGAAGATCATCTACCATTTCTTGATTACAACTTGCACATTTCATATAAGACATCCCCTTTTAGATTATGCTCTTTCTGATTATATTTTACTCTTTTATTTTATCACTTGCAAAAAGATTCAAACGTCCATTGACAAAAATTTTGAATGACATATATATAGGAAGATTTTAGTTGTATTAAAAATTTTATATAAAAAGCATAAAATAATAGTGGCATATCACTTGAGTTTATGGCATAATGATATCAGATGATCATCTAACCATTAATAAGATGAAAGGAGGTCAATATGAAACCTTTCCCAATCTTTTTATTTAGTATTGTATGTATGGTCGCTACATCATTCAATACGTCACGAACTGCACACGCTCATAATGATATGACACCTATTGGCTTTCAATTCTATGCTTCTGATAATACCCCGATATCTAATGAAACTTTCCAATTGCAGTTGGATCAAGAAGTTAAATCATTAACAACTAAATCTGACGGTTTAGCATTTATAGAAATTCCTAATAAGAATATTAAACCTCATTACACTTTAACCACTTCAAATAATCAAACTTTTACTGTAGAACCTAATAAGTTATATAGATTGACTTCTTCTAGTAATATCCAACGCAATATACCAAATACAAATAATCAATCCATTTCAATTAATGTACTTTCAAAGACCTATCACCCTTTAAATAATGTCGAAGTTAAACTCATTGCAGATAATCAAGAACTATCTGGCGTAACAGATCAGAACGGTAATACTACTATCAATATACCCAATACATTTACTAAGTCTACTAAATTTAATGTGAAGATTAACGGCGTAGATAGCCACTCAACAATTTCACTAGGAGAGGATAAATATTATACATTTAATTCTGACGACAAGACTACTTCAACTTTTGAGCAAAATACAAATCAACCTACTCAAATAGATCAAGGACAACAAAGTCAAAGTCAAATTACTGATAATCCGAATTCTAATCATATTCCAAGTCAAAATCAGACATACCAAATCTCAGTTATTAAAGACTCTTTAATTCCAAACCCTAATAAACTTACTAACGATCACACTCATAAAGAAAAAAAGACCAAATCAGAAACATCAAAGCTTCCTGAAACTGGTCAAAGTTCAAAACATTTTTTGAATTATTTAATAAGTGCATTACTCATATGTATTTCATCAATTCTATTTTTTATATTCAAAAAGAAGCGGTCTAAACAATAGCGTTGAATTTTGAAATGATATTACCATCTTCGATTATAATTGGTTTACCGAGATGATTGATACTTTTAATATGTTCGAAATACTTTTCACCTACTATTTGAAACATTGTTTGGGACAATAACGCATTTGAACAATATGTTCGATTAGCATCCCAATTTTCAAATCTATATAATCTTTTTAACAAATTGCAGAAACCTATATGAGATCCTAATATTATCCACGCATCTGGTTCATACTTCATAAATTTATCAACATATTTTTTAGAAGAACCAACATGATTCTTCCAAATGACGATATTAACATATACTTCAGATTTTTTTCGTTCGTACCACATATACTCTATGATTGCTTTTAAATGAAATGCTGTATTAATCATCTCTTTTTCATTACTCGTTCCAATTGTAATCGATTTTAAAAATGGTTGGTCATATTCAATGCTTTCAAGTATGGCATATAATTCATCTTCGCTTGGCACTTTGAGATTATGAGATAAAGCTTTTAATTGATGACACTTGTCATTTTCTAGTCTTGGGGATATTAAAACATTACGCTCATATCGCAAATATAAACCCTCCTAATTTTTAAATATAAAAAAGGGAGCAATCACAGAAATATTGTGATTGCTCCTTTATTTTAATTATTAGATTCGATTTCAGATACAATTTCTTTTGTTTTTTGTTCTAATTCTTCAAAGTCTTTTTTAAACACAAATGCTAAGACAGCAATACCTGCCCCAACAGCAACTGTTGTTATAGCAATTAAGATGAAAAAGAATTTGAATATCCCTTTAATACAATCCATTGAAGTCACCTCATTCATCATTTTCTACCTCTTTCATCATAACATAATATTTAAAATACATAAAAGATATTATCCTTTTCCAAGCGAGATATTATCGATATATAGATATTTTAGTATAATTTCACTTAATATATGTATCATTTCATCATTAATAAGTGAAATAAATAATTAATTCAAATAAAGTATTGAAAAATTTTTGTATTATTGTTAATATTCTGATTATTATTTAATTGGAAGGTGTATATATGAGTAATATTAAGAAGTTCAGTCAGTTTATCAATAAAACATTTGTATTTTGGATGCTTTTGGCAGCAGTGCTAGGCTTTAGCTTTCCAAATGCCATTGCTCAAATAGCACCTTACATTCCTTATTTATTAGGAATTGTAATGTTTGGAATGGGCATGACTATCTCTACAAATGATTTTAAAGAAGTATTTAAATCACCCAAAAGCGTATTAATTGGTGTTATTCTTCAATATACCGTAATGCCTGTCACTGCATATTTAATCGCTAAAGGGCTTAATTTAAGTCCTGATGTAGCATTAGGCGTTATCTTAGTAGGTTGTTGTCCAGGTGGAACTGCATCAAATGTTATTAGCTATTTAGCTAAAGCAAATACTGCATTATCCGTTTCTATTACAACTGTTTCTACATTATTAGCACCTATTGTTACACCTAGTTTAATATATTTATTTGCAAGAGAATGGTTACAAGTATCATTTGCATCTATGTTTATATCAGTAGTTCAAGTTGTACTGATCCCAATTATATTAGGTTTTATCGTACAAAGATTCTTTAGACCAGTAGCTGAAAAATCTATTGATATATTACCGATTATTTCAGTAGTATCTATTTCACTTATTCTTGCAAGCGTAGTCGCAGGTAATAAAACACAAATCATTGAAACTGGTCTTATTATGTTCGGCGTTGTTTTACTTCATAATGTCAGTGGTTTAACAATCGGATACTTATTAGCTAAATTATTCAAACTTAACAGACCAGATAAACGAGCAATTTCTATAGAGGTTGGTATGCAAAATTCCGGACTAGCTGTGTCACTCGCAACAGCACATTTCAATCCCCTATCCGCTGTTCCAGGTGCAATATTCAGCTTTATCCACTTAATCACTGGACCTACAATTGCTATTATATGGTCTAACCAAACTAAAAAGACTAATAAAGCGCAATCTTATAGAACATCAACAGATCAAATATAAAAATTTAGGAGCAAGAGACATTATATCGTCTCTTGCTCCTTTATTTCAAAAATATATATTCTAGCTGTTCTATAAGCGTCATTTAATAGATTATCTTCTATACCATTCTTGCCATATTTTCTTTACGTAAATATATCCTTGATTCCACATTTTACATACCCCCTTCTCACATAATCTGTGAGATAATTGGTAATTCAAATATAACATGGTAATAAATTACATAGGTTAAGCGATTATTACAATCTCTTTAACATCATATTTCCAATTATATGAGAGGATTTACGTGACAAAGTACATAAGTTCAATCAAAATAAATATATGAGGAGTGATAATGTGCAAAATGTTAAGATGCAAACATTAGAGTTTAGAGGTAACCATTATGATTATGGCGTTGCCCAAGCAGAATGGTTAAAGTCTACTAAAATGTTGCAAAATAGAGAAAAAGAAAGGCGAATTAGAAGACCCCGCTTCGATATTAATATAGATGAAACAAAAAATATATATCAAAAATTCGCACCAAAAATTTGGGACGAACTAATGGGGATTCAAGATACATTAAAATTCCCATTAGAAACAATCTTGTTAAACTATGGTCATTATAGAGTTTATGCTAAAGATAGTGGTTGTTCCATCTTCTTAGGAGAAGATTATATGGTTAGAAACTATGATTATAGTCCAGCTACATATGATGGGAGATTTAGTCTATTTCAACCTACAGATGGTGGATACGCACAAATCGGCCCTACTTCTAGAGTAACTGGCAGAATGGATGGCATGAATGAACATGGTCTAGCAATGGGCTATAATTTTATGCATCGTAAAAAACCTGGCGATGGATTTGTATGCTATATGATTGGAAGACTGATCTTAGAAACATGTAAAGATGTCGATGATGCTGTTAGACTATTAAATGAAATTCCTCATCGCAGCTCTTTTAGCTATATTTTAATGGATAAAACAAACAAGAGAATTACTGTAGAAGCGACACCAAGAGAAGTTGTGACTAAACATAACAATTTATGTACTAATCATTTTGAAATATTAAGTCATGAGAATCGAAATTATATTAAAGAGTCTGTCGAAAGATATAATCGAATTGACCAAATCACAAATGATCAAATGTCTTTAGAAGATGCTTTTCGATATTTTAATGATCCTCAATATGAAATTTACAGCAAGTTATTTAAAAGTTGGTCAGGTACGATACATACATCAGCATATATACCTAGCCAATTAAAAATGAAAATAGCACTTGGTGAAAATGGCACCATACATACATTTGATTTCAAAGAATGGTTAGATGGTAAATCCATTAGCCTCCCTACAATAACAGGTCAGATTGATTCAGATATTCTATTTGCTAGTGAGTGAATGAAAATAGGCTGAGACTTAGAAGTCTCAGCCTATTTTCATATTATTTTATATAAATATCTCCATTATCTGTATAACTTTCAATAACGTGTTTACCTTTGCCTACTTTTTCGCCATTAAATGCTTTATTTTCAATTTTTGTATTGCCAGATTCAGATTGAAGTTGTAATAAAGTATTATTGGGTGGATTCATATAAGAAATTGAAATATCTCCATCTTCAGTTGAAGATTTAATATCGCATTCATTTTTCAATTGGCTAATATTAATATTACCTAATGACGTAATCATCTCACTATTCACAAGACTACTTTTATCTACAGATATATTACCCGTTTTAATTTCGCCTGTGAATTCCGTTAAATCTGAATGTTTAACTTTAACACTGCCTAAGTCTGTCATTGCTTTAGCATGTTTCAAGTTTACATTATGATAAACAATGTCACCTGTGTCCGTAATCATATTACTATTATTACTTTTAGCATCATGAACTGAAATGTTTCCGGTATTTGTTGTAATGTTAAATGATTCGTAATTTTTAGGTGGCAATGTGATCACTAAGTGATTAATGGTCTTTCTAAACGGAATAAAATTAGCATTAAATTTGTATTTATTTTCTCTTTCCGTAAAATGCAATAAATTATTTTCAATGCTCGCGTTTACGTCTTGATTACCATTATATTTAATACTTAAATATTTCCCTTTTTTAACTTCAACATTTGTATTTTGCCCATTCACGATAACTTGTTCTACTTGATTGTTTTTATATACTTTTTCATAGGTTTCTTGCTTTTCATATTTATTATTAACCGTAAACCAAAGTATCGTTCCTAAAATGCCAAAAATTAAGAAGATGCCTAGACCAGATAAAAATAACTTCTTCATGATTCAGCACGCCCCTTAACGAGTTTCACACACCATTTTAAATATTTTAAGATGCCTTTGTAACTCACTTCTATTAATTTAAGCCCGGCTATTAACAACATCAGTCCTAATCCTAAGAAAGAAATTGAAAAAATGATATTTGTAATATCAACCCAATAAAAACCATGAACAAATACATTAATCACACTAACGATAGGACCTAACATCATTAAAGCGCCGATTACAACTATAATTAGCAGTACAAAGGCAATGATAAGAAATGGAATAATTATAAAAATTATATTAAAAAAGCTTAGTCCTAATGTCGCTAAAATTGCTTGAAATACATTCTTAAAATTGGGTGATAACTCTGCATCATGAATGGCACTTGTTGCATATATTTTCTTGGCGATTGCTTTAGGTTCACCAAGTTCTTGTATTAAACTTTGTTCATCGTCTGATTCAAAAAATTTCGTTTCATATTCGTACATTATTTTATCTCGCTCTACTTTAGGCAGTCGAGATAATTCATCCTCAAGGTAATTAAGGAAGGTTATTTTATCCATAGAAATACCCCTTATATTCTGAAGTTAACCTTACATTATTCATTATTTTACCATTCTTTTTACAAACAAACTTATATTATCATTTGAATTATTTGATTTCAAGTTATACCCGTATGCTATACTAATTTCAATATACAAATAAGGGGGTAATGATGTGAAAGAATTAATAAAACCGAGTAAGCTTTCTAAAGGCGATACTGTAGCAATTGTCTCACCTTCTTCAGGTTTAGCTGGTGAAAAAGACATATTATGGAGAACTGAAGTTGGTATACAAAGATTAAAGGATGAGTTCGGATTAAATGTCAAAGTCATGCCACACGCATTAAAAGGTGCTGACTTTACATATAACCATCCAGAAAAACGTGTAGAAGATTTACATCAAGCACTTCAAGATCCAGAAGTTAAAGCTATTATCTGTACATTAGGCGGAGACGATTCTGTTCGATTGTGGCCATACATAGATTTAAATATTATTAAAGATAACCCTAAAATTTTCAGTGGCTATTCAGACACGACTGCACTTCATTTCATGTTTTATCAAGCAGGTGTTTCTAGCTTTTACGGACCATTGTTATTAACTGATTTTGCAGAAAATGTTCAGATGGATGACTACACTGTTCAATCGATTAATCAAACGTGGTTCCAAAATGGTGTTGTCGGTAACGTAACTACTTCACCACAAATTAGAAAATACGGTTTACAATGGGATGAAAAGAACAAAAATATTAACCGGGAATCTTTTGACAATAACGGATATGAAATTCTAAATGGTTCTGGTAAAGCTACTGGACATCTTATTGGCGGTTGTATGGAATTATTCCATTCCTTAAAAGCTACTGACGTGTTCCCTAATAAAGATGTCTTTGATGGTGCTATTCTTTTCATTGAGACTGCTGAAGTTCATGCCCCACCTTGGTTAATGGAAGATTATGTTCGTGCATTTGGTTCTATGGGTATTTTTGATAGAATTAATGGCGTTATTATCGGAAGACCTCAAGACGACGTATATTATGAAGAATATAAAGAAGTCTGGGTTAAAATGTTAAAAGAGTGGCATCAAGAAGATATGCCCGTTTTCTATAATGCTAGTTTTGGACATAATGAACCAAAATGCATTATTCCATACGGTGCACAAGCTGAATTAGATGTCGATAATAAGACATTTACAATAATCGATAATGCTGTAGATTAATTATTCATTTTAAAGTATTGTACTTTGCGAAATATTTCAGAATTGTTATAATATTAAGTATATCAAAGGGGGATTTTTACAATGACAAAGTTAGCTACATACTATGAACAGGCACAACCCATTAAAGAATATGTTAATGAGATGACAACAAATAAAGAGCAATTACTCGATATTTATCAATCTTTCCAATTACCTAAAAATGATGAACGATTAGATAAAATTAAAGATAAAAATTATAAAGTACTTGTGATTACTGAAGATTGGTGTGGAGATGCAATGATGAACATACCTGTTCTATTAAACATTGCTGATTACGCTAATATTGAAGTGAAAGCTTTCCATCGTGATGAAGATACAAATTTAATTGATCAATACTTAACAAATGGTACTGCTCGCTCTATACCTATTTTTGTATTTTTAAATGACAAACATGAACAAGAACATGTATGGGGACCAAGAGCAATCAGCGTCCAAAAATTTGTAGAAAATATTCGCAAAGATTTACCAAGTAAAGACGATCCAACATATGCTGAAAAAGAAAAAGAAGTACATCATAGCATCCATGAAACTTATCAAAATAAAACAGAATTTTGGGATGACGTATACGAATCAATCGTTAGTTCAATTTCATAATTAAACGATTAAGGCTCGGACATTTAGTCCGAGCCTTATTTATGTATGAATGCCCCTATTCACTTAGGAGAATTTCTCGCCATCCCCATGGCTACTAATATAACTATACTTCAAATCAATAAAAACTGAAAATTCATGTTATTAAAGTTAACATGTAAAAATTGGCAAGTGAAAAGCGCTCGTCCGGGAATTAACGAGCGCTTTTCGGGGAAGGGTTATTAATTAAGGAAACATGTATTTTTATAAAGCCGGGAAACTTTATAAAAATATCTTGAATCATTTTATGATCCATTTCAACGTTACAATTACAGATAACTATCAAAACACGTTCTACACAAAGTCATTTACAATCATGAAAAAAACATATACGAAATAGTTTTGAGGAATTGAATGGATTGTGCTTCGTGTTGTGTTATCTATGACTAAAGTATATCAGTGAGATAGGAATTTTTGTTGATTCATTCTTAACTCAAATATTTCATTTCTTAAGTGTATTTTACAACTATTTTTTTAACAGTTAGGAATGCCTAACTGTTAAAAAGGCGATGAAATCAACATGCATTCATGCTGCCTAACTGTTCAATAATGTCACTTTTTTCAAAATTTTGATTGCTGAATATTCTGAATTTAGCTATAATGACATCAATTGGACACAATTACTATAGGGGGAATATGATGAACAAGAAAATCAAAAACAGGTGGCTCATTGCTGTTGCAGCTGTTGGAATACATATTTCAATAGGATCTGTTTATTCATGGAGTGTTTTCACGAAACATATTCAAAATGATTTAGGCTTTACTTTAAGTGAAGTATCTAGAATATTTAGTATTGCAATATTATTTTTAGGTCTTTCTGCAGCTTTTATGGGGCATTTCGTTGAGAAATTTGGTCCACGTTTATCTGGACTTGTTTCTACGATATTTTTCATCTCAGGATTGTTACTTTCTAGTTATGCGATTTCCGTTGAGAGCTTACCCTTACTTTACTTAGGATATGGTGTATTATCAGGTATTGGACTTGGTATTGGTTATATTGCACCTGTATCTACATTAGTAAAATGGTTCCCCGATAAGCGTGGTATGGCTACAGGATTAGCCATTATGGGATTTGGATTCGCATCAATGATCGCCAGTCCAGTTATAGAATTTCTCATTACACATTTTAATCTTGTCTCGACTTTTATCATTTTAGCAGTCGTGTATTGTGTTATCATGCTGATCTCTAGTTTATATTTAGAAAGACCACCAGAATATTATAGACCTAATAGTTTTAATCCTCAAAAAGATAAAAAGAAAAAACCAGACTTAGTTCAAATGTCTGCTAATGAGGCCGTTAGAACTAAAAGGTTTTATTATTTATGGTTAATGCTTTTTATCAATGTTACTTGTGGTATAGCGATTTTATCTGTCGCAAGTCCAATGGCACAAGAAATTGTAAACTTAACACCTGCTCAAGCTGCAACAATGGTTGGAATTATAGGAGTGTTTAATGGTCTTGGTCGACTCATTTGGGCAAGTATATCTGACTTTATTGGCAGAACAAATGTCTATACAATTTTCTTTGTCATACAAATCGCATTATTCTTATGGTTGCCAATCGTTGATAATCCAATGCTATTTCAAATTATTCTGTTCATCATTATCTCTTGTTATGGCGGTGGTTTCTCTTCTATCCCCGCTTATATCGGTGATATATTTGGTACGAAACAACTCGGTGCCATACATGGCTATATATTAACTGCATGGGCAGCAGCTGGATTAGTTGGACCTTTTATATCAGCAACTGTCAGAGAAGTTACACAAAGTTACATGGCAACATTATATATTTTCGCAGCATTCTTTGTAGTAGCTTTAGCGATTTCATTCTTAATCAGAGTAGATATTAAAAGAATTAAAGAAATGCAAGCACAGTAAACATCAAATAAAAACACATAACAAAACCTCCAAATCTTTAAATAAACAGATTTGGAGGTTTTTATATTCATATTTAAATAAATTATACAAATAGACTTATAAATAGTATAAAGATAATACCTGAAACTGAGATAACTGTTTCAAGAAGCGTCCATGATAAGAATGTTTCTTTCATCGTTAAACCGAAATATTCTTTAAACATCCAGAAACCTGCATCATTCACGTGTGACGCGATTACACTACCAGCACCAGTTGCTAATACGACTAATGCTAAATTAGCATCTGATGATTCTAATAATGGCATAACAATACCAACTGTTGAAATAGCAGCAACTGTAGCAGAACCTAATGCTAATCTTAGTACTGCTGCAACGATCCAAGCTAATAATATTGGAGACATTGCTGTATCTGTAAATAGTGACTCAACTGTTTTACCTACGCCGCCATCAATTAATATTTGCTTAAATGCACCACCGCCACCGATGATTAAGAGCATCATACCAATTGGATAAATGGCATTTGTTAAGGTATCCATAACTTCTGTAACTTTATATCCTCGTTTAAGACCCATTGAATAAATAGCGAATAATACTGAAATTAACATTGCAGTACCCGCTTCACCAATAAAACTAATAAAGCCTAAAATACCTTGTGGGTTTTCTGGTGAGCCTGTTAATAAATCTACAATAGTTGAAATAAGCATAATAAATACTGGTAATAAAGCTGTTAAAGCAGAAATTCCAAAGCTAGGTGTTTCGTCTATATTGAATGTTTTTTGTTTACCTAATGAAGCTAAGTCACCTGACTTAGTAAATGCTTCTGGAATTGCTTTTTTCGCAAATCTTGTAAAAATAGGACCTGCAATAATTGTTACTGGTATTGCAACAATAAAGCCGAATAGTAATACTTGACCAATATCTGCACCAAATTCTTGAGCGATCATGACTGGACCTGGATGAGGTGGTAAAAATCCATGTGTAACAGATAATGCAGCTGTCATTGGAATACCTAAGTATAATGTTGAAACTTTAGACTCTTTAGCAATTGTAAAGACAATCGGAATTAATAGTACTAACCCTACTTCGAAGAATAAAGCTATACCAATAATAAATGATGCTGTTACAACTGCCCATTGAATACGTTTTTGACCAAATTTATTAATCAATGTATGTGCAATTCTAGTTGCACCGCCCCCGTCTGCTAATAACTTACCTAACATAGCACCGAGACCAAATATTAAAGCAATGTGACCGAGTGTAGAGCCCATTCCTGTTTCAATTGTACCGATAACTTTGCTTAGTGGCATACCAAGCATAATACCCGTTAACATAGCCGTGATAATCAGAGATACAAATGTGTTAAGTTTTAACCACATAATTAAACCTAATAATATAACAATTGCGAGTGCGACAATTAATAATGGTGCAATATCTGAAAACATATAAACATCTCCTTATGAATGTGTTGATTGAAATTCTGAGATTAAATCGTATTCTTCATTTAATTTACGACTTAAATTGATATAAATCGGAATTAACGATTGGTAAATATCGACATTCTCTTGATTAGGTTCATGTTGATATGTTTTACCGACCATTTTGTTTAAAACTTCAAAATCCTCAATTTCCCCAATAGCTTTTAATCCTAATATGCAAGCACCTAAACATGAACTTTCGTAACTTTCTGGTACTTCAACAGAAGTATCAAATATATCTGCCATCATTTGGCGCCATACTTCACTCTTAGCAAATCCACCTGTTGCTTTAATTTGTTCAGGCGCTTTATCCATCACTTCTATTAAAGCAAGATACACTGTATATAAATTAAGTAGAACACCTTCTAACGCAGCACGTATCATATGTTCTTTTTTATGAGATAGTGTCAAACCAAAGTAACTACCTCTTGCATTCGCATTCCAAAGCGGTGCTCTTTCACCAGCTAAATATGGATGGAATAACAAACCATTTGCCCCAGGTTTAACTCTACTTGCAATCTTAGTTAAGACATCATATGAATCAACGCCGAGTCTTTTAGCTGTTTCAACTTCACTTGCTAACAATTCATCTCTTAACCATCTTAGAACGACACCACCGTTATTCACTGGTCCACCGATGCAATAATGATCTTCCGTTAATACGTAACAGAATATTCTTCCTTTATCATCTGTCTTTGGTTTATCAATAATTGTTCTAATAGCACCACTCGTTCCAATCGTTACGGCTACTTCTCCTTCACGATAACTATTAACCCCTAAATTGGACAACACGCCATCTGAAGCGCCGATTACAATCGGTGTATCTTCATTGATACCCATAATATCAGCGTAATTCTTTTTAACTTGCTTCATAATATGTGTTGTAGACACTAATTCTGGTAATTGCGTTTCATTAATTTCAAGTAAGTTTAAGACATCTTTATCCCAATTTAATGTATTTAAATTCATCATACCCGTCGCTGAACCAATTGAGTGATCCATAACGTATGTTTCAAATAATTGATAGAATACATAAGTCTTAATATCTATCCATTTCTCAGTGTTCTTGAATATATCGGCATGTTCATGTTTTAACCAATAAATTTTTGATAATGGAGACATTGGATGAATCGGTGTACCCGTTCTTTTATATATTTCTAATCCGTTATGTTCATTATTTATCTTATCTGCGTATTCACTTGCTCTATTATCTGCCCAAGTGATACATTCCGTTAATGGCTGATTATTTTTATCCATTGCTATCAAGCTGTGCATGGCACTACTGAAACTTAATAATTTGATTTCTTCTGGCTTAGCGCCAACTTCTCTAATCACTTTTTTTACTGTAAATAGTACAGCGTCGAATATTTCTGCAGGACTTTCTTCTGCAACGCCGATTTCATGGGTCGTCATTGGATATTCTATATTATGTTTTTTCAAAAAGTTCCCTTCGCTATCATAAATAACAGCTTTAGTACTCGTTGTACCAATATCTACACCAATCATATATTTCATTACAAAATCCTACTTTCTATCTATATTAGTTTGAGAATTCCACAAGACATCAATTTGTTCATCAACGTCATCGAAATTTAAATGAAATGCTTCTTTCATTTTATTTCTATCTTTATTTTCAATCGCTTCAATATATACTTTATGGTTGTGTATCACTCTTTTGAAATCTTCTGGTTCATTCTGCATTCTTTTTCTCATCGAAATTAAAACTAAACATTCCATAACTGGCGTTAAATTGTGCCATATCATTTCAATGTATTGATGGTGAATAGCAGTGATCATTGATTCATGAAATAGTAAATCCAATCTCGTGAATTCATCTGCATCTTCAAATTCAACAGCTACAGTCATCATTTTTAATATTTTATTTAGTTGTTTAATCACTTCTTCATTATTTTCAACGAGTAATCTTTCAAATACAAATGACTCTAACATTAACCTAATGTCATATATTTCTTTTTGGTTAGCTTTAGATAACCCCATAACAACTGCTCCCATACGTTCTAAAGATATAAGTCCATCTTGTTGCAGGAGTTTAAGTGCATCTCTTACTGGTGATCGACTCACTTCAAATTGTTGAGCAATTTTATTTTCACTTAACTTATCGCCTTCTTCTATAATCTTACTTATAATTGCTAGCCTAAGTTCACTCGCTACTTGCTCTCCCGTTGATCGATGCTTTAACCATTCGCTTGGATAATGATAATGATGTTTCATAAAATACCTCCAAACTTCGTATACTTGTATACAAGTTATTGTAAACGTTTTCTAATTATTTGTAAACGGTTACTGCTTATTTTTTAAAATACAAAAAAAAGAGTTCAGGATATTTTTTCATCCTAAACTCTCATAAATATAGCGCTATTTTATTGATAATCGATTTAGTACAACTTCCCCTAATGCTTTACTCGCCGTTAATAAAGCATCTTCATTTACGACAAATTTTGGACTATGGTTAAAGTGCGCTTTATCAATTCCATATGGTTTACATCCAACAAAGAAAAATGTACCTGGTATTTTCTCAAGATATATCGCAAAGTCTTCAGAACTCGTTAATTGTTCATGTTCTTTTAATGATTCAAAATAATCACCTTGACTCGTTGCCAAAATATCTATTAAATAATCTGTTTGTTTATAGTGATTGACTAGCGGAATACAATCTAATTCATATTTAAACTCACATTGAATATTAAAAGTATCTTCTAACCCTTTAATTAACTGTTCGATTTCATCATGGATTTGATGCCCAATACGACTTTCCATATATCTTACATCACCAGCTAATTCAACACTATCTTGGATAACATTTAATGATCCTAAACCATTAAATGAACTAATCGTAACGACGCCCATATCAAATGGATTCAACCTTCTTGATACAACAGTTTGTACATTCGTTACGAAAGTACTTGCTGCCATAATTGCGTCATTCGCTAGGTGTGGACTTGATCCATGACCACCTTTTCCTTTAACTTTAAGGTGAAATAATGATCGACCACCCATTGTTGGACCTTTCCTATATGAAATAACATCTGGTGTATAATCAGGGAATAAATGAATACCATAGATTTCATCCACACCATTTAAATATCCTGATTGCACCATGTCAATTGCGCCACCTGGTGCTAACTCTTCTGCATGTTGATGGATAATCATAATCTTACCTGGTAAATGCGCTTTAAGTTCAATCAAACATTCCGCAAGTATTAACAAACATGCAGTATGTGCATCATGCCCACAAGCATGCATCCACCCTTTATTTTTAGAACTAAATGGCAATCCGGTATCTTCAGTAATATTTAACGCATCAAAGTCTGCACGTAATGCAATTGTTCTTCCCGGTAAACTGCCTTCAATTTCTACAATCAGTCCGTAATTACCACCAATACGGTTATGTATTACAACGTCTTTATTTTCATAAAACGCTTCTATATATTGTGATGTCTTCACTTCATTAAATGACGGTTCAGGATATTGATGTAAATATTGATAATGCTTAATCATATCTTGCTCTTTTTGTTCGAGCTTTTTGAATAGTAAACTACGTAACATAGATTCACCTCCTCAATTTCATAAAAAGTAACTACCACAAAATGTAGTAGCTACTTTTTTTCATTTTTATCTTTTAATTTATCTGGATGTTCATCAACTTTATCTTCTTTTTCAAATTTCGCTAATACGGCTGTTAGGAAAAATCCTAGTCCAGCTCCGATCATTAATGAGCTAGGTGTACCGTGGAAAAAGAAACTTGCAACAATACATATTATACCAATAATGATATAATGTTTAATAAATTTTTTACCCAAAAATATCCCTCATTCTTATGTCTAATAATTTAAATTTAACATAGAAATGAGGGATAAACCATTAAATATTCTTATTTCTTATCATGTAATGATTGATACCTGTGAATACAGCAATACATGCTACAGATATCCAAATTTGTGATACTTTCATTGTGAGTAAACCTTGATTCAATATTTTTGGTAAAAAGTCTAAAGGATTGTATTTCATCATTTTTGATAAATCTTCCCCTATTTCAGGAATAAAAATCAATGCATCAAAGATGTTAGGTAAAAATAATATTAATATGATGGCAGTAGTATAAACAACTGCTGATTTACCAGTTAATAAATTAAGGATATTTAATAATGTTCCGTAAAATAGCATGATAAGTAGAAATTCACCAAACATTTTGAAATAGTCCGAAACACTTAATTCGCCTGCATCAATTATAGTTGATGCTAATAATGTAAATAGCGTACCTAAAATCGTAAATATAATAACAATGCCAATGATAGATAGTAACTTGCCATATAAATACTTCACTCTATTTGTTTTAGAATTTAAAAACAACTGAATCGTACCATACTGCATATCACGTACTATCGTTCTAATAGAGAACATTAATAATACGAGTCCTCCAAATACGAAGAACATAGCCAATACAACTTGTGCATCAAATGGTCCATCTAATGTTTTAACAGAAATCATGATGGCTATTCCTGGAAACAATGAAATAAGAAATCCTAAATAGCCTAATGGACTTTTAAATATTCTCGTTAAATCATATTTTACATGTTGGGCGATATTCATGATACTTCAACTCCTTTGTTAATATTAAAGTATTGATCTCTTAAAGTCGTTTTATTATTTTGAATAAACTTAGGATAAATATTTTTAGCGCTTAACGCTTTTAACACTTCTTGATAATCTTCTAGCGCTTCTACTGAAATAATCGATTCTTGTTTATTACTTGTTACTACTTTGTAATTCATCGTAAGAAGATTAAGTGCTTCATTATAGTTTGAATGATCAAAAATAAATTTAGTCACGTCTTTAGATTGAGCTTTCATATCATAATCTTCAACGATCGCACCATCTTTCATAAATACCGTTCTATCGCATATTAATTCAATATCTTCTAACTTATGACTTGAAATGAGTACTTTAATATTCAAATCTTTACTTACTTTTTCTAACGTTTTTAAGACATCAATCGAACCGTCTGGATCCATCCCGTTTGTCGGTTCATCTAAAATCAAATATTGTGGTTTATTCATAAGTGCAACTGCAATAGATAACTTCTGTTTCATACCCATTGAATATTTTTTTACTTTTTTGTCGATATAAGGCTTAATACCAAATGACTCAATTAACATATTGATATAATCATCATCAATATTAGTCCCTAATACATTTCTAAAGAAGTTTAAATTATAATAGCCTGTTTTATTTAAATATAATTTAGGATTTTCTATTAAATAACCCACTTTGTCACTATTTTCTTTGTTAAAATTTCCTTCATACTTCATAATATTCTGGTTCATAATTTTCATTAATGTTGTTTTACCTACACCATTTTTACCAATCAATCCGACAATTTGGCTATCCCCAAAATCAAAGTCAATATTTTTGAGGATATGTTGCTTACCATAATACTTTTGTATATTATTTAATTTCACGATTATTCACCTCTCCTTTAAATTGTAATTGCATGCTTTCGTGCTTTATTAATTGAAATGATATAACTCACGATAAATAGAATGATGGAACAGCCTAAGAATATAGACATGTCGTGTGTCTTGAATATATGCGATTGTACTGAGAAGAATTTAAGCACATAATCTATAAACTGTATTGAGTTTGGTACAATCACCCCGACTATAATCATCCAAAATATAATAGGAATTTTGATCAATCTTTTATACTCAGCAAATGGCAAGATTAAACTAATCGTCAACAAATTCCCTGCAATACTTAAACACATGCCTGAAATATCATATGAGACATCCATACCTGGTTCTTGTATTAAAAATGCTACAATTGTACATAAACCAAGTAGTAATTGTGTGAATAAAATAAATATTAATCCTGTTAAATAATGAGCATTAATCACTGTTGATTGCTTAACAGGTAAACTTAGAAATGTATATTCAGAATGATTTTTATTGATTTTATTAAATAGAAAATACATTGGTACTAAGAACACAATATGGATCATAACGACGAGTATGCCTAATATACCTATTTTAATAAAGCCATTAAGAGGTAATACGACTATTAATGGTAGTAACAATGCTGTAGCTAACATTAAATATAGGTATGATTTTGATAAAATTAAGTTTCTATATAAGATTGCCTTCATTTTATACCTCCATAAACCGTAATTTGATCTTGTTTAGCTAGTTTGATAGCTCTACTAAACTGAATCGACCATATGATTGCAACGATTAACAGTATGATTGCTGGTGTATAGTATAAAAATATTTTCCAACCAAATGCCTCAGCAAATGGATAATGCCGATTCGAATATATCCCAAAGTAAAACATTGTGAATATGCCATACATAGCAACTAATATCCAAGCACCGAACTGATTAATATTCAAATGTGCAAATGTTGGATAAACGATGCTTAAAGTAAATAAGTTCGTTGCTACAATAAATAACCCAGCTTGAATAAATATTGTGTCTTGTTTTACGAATGCTAAGAACATAATCATGATAAATGAAATACCTGTTACTAATAAGTTATATAAATAATGCCCTCTTACAATATCAACTTTAGAAATTGGTAAACTCATATAAAAGATTTGACTACTTTGTTTATTTAAAAATATTGCGTGATTAATACTGTGAACTGAAACGACTGCGACAAAATATACCGCTAATACATTCATGAGTTCTATACTTTGAAAAGACACAGTAAATTTCGTTAACAATACTAATCCGAAACAAATTAAATAAAGTAAGTAATACCCTTTCTCATATTGAAAGTTTCGGTAGAAAACAGCTTTCATTTATACCACTTCCTTATCGAATTGATCTTTCTCAATTCTTACCATGATATCCTCTATTGATGGCGTTTCAACGACTACTTCATTTCCAAATAACTCAACAAATACTGAACTTTGTCTTGTTAATCCTGAGAAACCTGTATTCGTTTCTTTAACGCTGATTAATAACGATCTTAATTCATCATCAAGTATAGATTGGTCTCCTTTGATGATTCGATAACCATCTGTTAAATCTTCTACACTTTCATTAATAACAATGGATCCATTTTTTAAATAGACAATATAATCAGCAATTTTCTCTAAATCTGAAATAATATGTGTAGAGAAAAAGATTGTTTTTTCTTCATCTATTAATTCTCTTTGTAAAATTTCAAGCACTTCATTACGTACGACTGGATCAAGTCCTGCAGTTGGTTCATCTAGAATGTATAGTTCAGCATGGTGACTTAATGCGATTGCTAATGACAATTTCATTTTCATACCTGTTGAAAATTGCTTAATCTTTTGTTTATAAGGTAATTTAAATTCTTTAATATATCCTTCAAATACATCGTGGTCCCATTGTTTATAATATTTACTGACGACTTTCTCGATTGTTTTAATATTCCAGTTTTCATACATATATAATTCAGAATATACAAAGCCGATTTTATTTTTGATATCAACTGGGTTCTCACTTAAATATTCTCCAAGTACTTTTAAATCTCCACTTTGTTCTTTAAGTAGACCCATAATAATACGTATAATCGTTGTTTTACCTGCACCATTCGCACCAATAAATCCTGTTACATAACCTTTACGTACTTCAAAGTTAACATCTGATAATTTAAGATTTTTATGATTAAAATTTAAATTTTTAACGTCTATCGCATTGACCATTTTATTCACCTTCCTCATAAATCAAATTAACGATTTCATTGAGTTCTTTAACATCCATTCCGATTAACTTTGCTTGTTTAGTTAAATCTCTTGCTAAATCCTCTATGACAATAAATTGTTTTTCTTTCATGATTGAGGGGTCTTGTGATTTTACAAAAGTACCTTTCCCTCTTATCGTCGTGACAAATTGCTCTTGTTCTAAATCAACATATGCACGTTTAGTTGTTATTAAACTGACGCCTAAATCACTTGCTAACTCTCTCATAGAAGGTAATGAAGCACCCGGTTCTACTTTACCTTGTAATATTTGTGCTTTGATTTGTTCTTTAATCTGTTCATAAATTGGCTGATTACTATTATTTTGAAGTAGAATCTTCATGTTTAACCTCCCTCTCTCTAACTGTGTATAAACAGTATATACACTATATACATATTTGTCAAACTCATTTACTAAAAAGCTTATAAATCAACGTTTTTTAGACATAAAAAAAACAGAGTGTGTATACGCATTGTATATACACACTCTGTTTAATTTTATTATTTTGAGTCATTGATTGCTTTAGCAATAGATTCAAATACATGTTCTATATCAGATTTTTCAATACAGCTAAATGCAATACGAATATCAGTTTTATTTAAAGCAATAATACCGATACTATACTTATCAATTAAATGTAATCTCAATTGCTCAGGATCTACATCTAACACTTTAAGTGCCATAAAGTAACCTGAATTAAATGCATATGGCGTCCATAATGATTTAAATTCATCACGATATGCGACTTCTTTCGTTACTTCATATCTTTCTTTTAAAATATTCACGTTATGATCAACTTGATCTTGGAAAGAAGGATCTTCCATTGCATGAATAATTGCAGTTTGGCTAGGTAAAGAACAACTTGATAAGTTACTTCTAATTAAACCTTTTAATTTAGCAACTAATACATCTTTAACAACATCATGTTGACTACCAAATGTTAAGAAACCAACACGGAAGCCCCATGAGAAGTATTCTTTAGTTGCGCCATCAACTTTAACTGGCATAATATTTTCGTGATTTAACGCTGTTAATGCTGTAAAGACAGATTGTTTATAAACATCTTCAAAGAACAATCCATAATAAGCATCATCAACTAATGTAATCACTTGCGTACCTTTGTCAGCTAATTGTTTAATAGCTTCAACCATTTCTTTAACTTCTTCAACTACTGGTGTATAACCAGTTGGGTTATTTGGGAAGTTTAACACGAGAATAACTTTTTCTTTATTATATTGTTCTAAAGCATGTTTGAAATATTCTAAAGTGTAACTACCATCTTCTTCAAAAGCTTTGTAAGTTTCAATGTTCGCACTATGTCTTACACCAAAAGCTAATTTATAGTTACCCCAGTTATGTTCAGGTAATAAAATTGTATCTTGGGCATCTACAAATAAGTCTCCAGCTAAAGATAATCCGTGTGTTAATGCGTTTGTTACGACTGGTTTAGAAATATCATCAGCACTTAAATCAGGATTGTCTTTTAAAATTTTCTGTTGCCATAATGTACGTAAACGTTCATCACCTTGTGGCGGTGCATATGGGAATATATCACTTGGATCTTGGTCACCAAATTGATTATATAAAGCATCTGTGTACATAATACCTTCATCAGTAGTTGCCATACCAATTGTTGCATTATACTTAGTACCTTTTGCTTCTCCTGATTGTGATAAAATACCCTTTGGATAATAAATAGATTTACCTAAATCGGAAAGCATATCTAATACAACAGGATATTCTTTTTTCAGTTGTTCATTTAATTCTAATGCTAGTGGGTTCATAGAAAGTCATCCTCTTTCATTGTTATGATACTTCTATACTAGACGAGAATTATGAAAATTAAAAGTGTGTTCACTAAATTTCATCATTTAATTTTAGAAAATCATCCCTTTTTGGATAACAAAGAAATAATTGATATAATAAATAAAGCAAAGGAGCAAAACATATGTCTACAATTACAAAAGTTCTCGTTGGTTTAGGTATAATCTGCTTAATTATTGGAATAGGCATTCAAATAAGCGGCAACTCAGGCATTCAATTTACATTCGCTTCAATATTATTTTTAATAGCCGCATTTATAAGTAGAAATGGCGACCGCAAAAAAGCTAATAGAAAGAAGTAAAAAATATAGAGACTGGAACATAAGGTAATGTCCTAGTCTCTATATTTATATTATGATTGCTTTGGTATTTTCCAATAATCATCTTTATTTTCTTTATCTAATACTTTCTTAAATCCTTTTGATTGATATGCCTCTTTTATATCTTTAACCCATTTAGCATCTTTATTTTTACTATCTACAACAACTTGTAAATATAAATCTTCTACTAAATCTTCTTTTAGAAGTCCTTTAGCTGGATCAACTTTCGAAGCGTAAACAATTGAACCTGGTATAACTGCATAATCAACTTCGTCTAAAATTCTAGGAATATTTGCAGAATCCATCGTTTTAATATTAAGATTCATTGGATTATCAGAAATATTTTTCTTCGTGATTTTAATATCATTTTTATCTGCATTTAATTTAATCCATCCTGCTTTTTCTAATAAACGATACGCTCTAGCTGCATTTGATGGATCTTGTGGTATAGCTATTGTATCTCCCTTTTTAATACCTTTAAGATTTTTATTTTTATTAGAGAATATTTGTGCAGGCACAGTTGGTATTTTAGTAATATTCGTTAAATCAGCATCTCTTTCTTTATTAAACGTATCCATATACGCTTTATGTTGATCAACGTTAACATCCACACTACCTTCTTGCAAAGCAACATCAGCTTGAAGTAATTCTGTGAAGTCTTTATCTTTAACAGTATAACCTTTCTTCTCTAACTCAGGCTTAATACCTTTTATGAATAATTCACTATAAGGTCCCGGTGATGTAGCAATAGTAATTTCCTTCTTTTCTTTGTCATCATTATTTCCACAAGCTGCTACCACAACTGATAAAATAAGTGTCAAAGCTAAAAATATGTATCTCTTCATAAAAACATCTCCCTTAATTCCGACTAAACTAATCTGTTTAATTATTATATTATCATTTACTATTCTAAAGTCAATCAAATTTTTATATGTTAAACTCTCATTAGGAGTGATGATTATGGCTTTATATCAAAAGTTAATTCAAACGAATGCTGGTGAAATGTTAGCAATTGCTAATAATGAGTATTTATTAATGTTACATTTTACGAATAAGCCTTCGTTAGAAGAAGAATTACAAATTGTACGTAAACAACTTAATTCAGAAATTAATGATGAAAGTAATCATGTTTTAGATAAGCTTGAGGAAGAATTAGCTCTTTATTTTGAAGGTAATCTTTCTACATTTACAACACCTATCCATTTTAACTTTGGTACACCTTTTCAACAAAAAGTGTGGCGTGCTTTATGTGATATTCCATTTGGCGAGACGATATCTTATAAGCAGTTAGCTGAGAATATTGGTAAACCTACTGCTTTTCGTGCTGTTGCAAATGCAAATGGTAAGAACTTTATTACGATTCTTGTACCTTGTCACCGTGTGATAGCTGCTGATGGTACAATTGGTGGATATTCTAGTGGTATAGAACGAAAAGAAATCTTGCTTGATATTGAGAAAAATAAAAGTAACATCGGCTAATATTATCAACTGATGTTACTTTTTTAATTTGTTATAAATATTTAATCATATATTTGTAGTCATGTCCGCTTAGTTTTCGATCATATGATGGTTTAAAGCCAAGTTTTTCATATAGTTTCATTGCACCTTCATTATCAAATTCACAATTTAATGATACTTGCTTAAACCCTCTTTCTTTAGCTCGTACAAAAGCATCTTCTATAAGTTTAGAGGCAATACCTCTACCTCTATATTCTGAAAAGACCGCAACTGAATCAATATATAAATCACCATTATCCGCTTCTTGTTCAGGTAACGGCGTTCCTTCTAATTTAAAAGAATCTTTAAATGCAATATTGTGCCAATTTTCTTCAAGTTGTTTTTCGTCAGTACCACTATAGCAATTAAGAAAGCCTGCTACTTCACCATCGACTTCATATACTTGACTATGTTTATAATGGTTTCTATATTCACTTTCAACACTCGCTTGTTCAAGTAATCTTAAAACAGTTTCTTTATCATTTTGAACAACTAAAGATAGCTCCATATCATGCCAAATCATAAACATTAACTCACTTAATTTTTTCGCATCTTCTTTAACAGCAGGTCTAATCATATTTTCTACTCCTTTAATACAAATTAGATTCATTTTAACATAAAAATCCCCTTTCCATATGGTTTAATACCATTTAGAAAGGGGATTATACATATCTCTTAGTTAGTAATGTCGGTTATATTCACCGAATTACATCATACCTGGCATTCCGCCCATGCCGCCCATATCTGGTGCTGCTGGTTCTTCTTCTGGAATGTCTGCTACTACTGCTTCAGTAGTTAAGAACATTGCTGCTACAGATGCTGCATTTTGTAATGCTGAACGTGTAACTTTTGTTGGATCGACAATACCTGCATCTAACATATTTACCCATTCGTCTGTTGCTGCATTGTAACCAATACCTTCGTCAGCGTTTTTAAGTTTTTCAACTATAATTGAGCCTTCTAAGCCAGCATTTTCAACGATTTGGCGTAATGGTGCTTCAAGAGCTTTCAACACAATGTTTACACCAGTTTGTACATCGCCTTTTGCTTCAACTTCAGCTACTTTATTATAAATAGATACTAATGCTGTACCACCACCTGCTACAATACCTTCTTCAACTGCAGCGCGTGTAGAGTTTAAAGCATCTTCAATTCTTAATTTACGTTCTTTTAATTCTGTTTCAGTTGCAGCACCTACTTTAATAACTGCAACACCACCTGCTAATTTAGCTAAGCGTTCTTGTAATTTCGTACGATCAAAGTCTGAAGTTGTTTCTTCAATTTGAGCTTTAATTTGACCAACACGAGCGTCGATGTTTACTGAGTCACCTTGACCTTCAACAATTGTAGTGTCGTCTTTAGTAACTTGAACTTTACCTGCTTCACCAAGCATATCTAAAGTTGTTTCTTTTAAGTCTAAACCTAAGTCATCAGTAATCACTTGACCACCAGTTAAAATTGCTAAATCATCTAACATAGCTTTACGACGGTCACCAAATCCAGGCGCTTTAACTGCTACTGCTGTGAATGTACCACGTAATCTGTTTAATACTAAGTTTGTTAATGCATCTCCATCAACATCGTCAGCAACAATTAAAATTGGTCTATTTGTTTGTAAGATTTTTTCTAAGATAGGTAAAATATCTTGGAATGAAGAAATCTTTTTGTCTGTAATTAAGATGTAAGGATTTTCTAATTCAGCAGTCATCTTGTCTGAATCTGTCACCATGTATGGAGAAGTATATCCTCTATCAAATTGCATACCTTCAACAACTTCTAATTCTGTGCTGAATCCTTTAGATTCTTCAATAGTAATAACCCCGTCATTACCTACTTTTTCCATTGCTTCTGAAATAAATTTACCAATTTCTTCATCAGCAGCAGAAATAGAACCAACTTGTGCAATTTCTTCTTTTTTCTCAACTGGTTGTGAGATATTGTGTAATTCTTCTAAAGCTACTTTAACTGCTTTATCAATACCTTCACGAATACCAACTGGATTTGCACCACTTGTTACGTTTTTTAATCCTTCTTGAATCATCGCTTGAGCTAAGACAGTTGCTGTAGTTGTACCGTCACCAGCAACATCATTTGTTTGGTTCGCAACTTCTGCAACTAATTTAGCACCCATATTCTCATATGGATCTTGTAATTCAATTTCTTTAGCGATTGTAACACCATCATTTGTGATTAATGGTGAAGTGAATTTTTTATCTAAAACGACGTTACGTCCTTTAGGTCCTAAAGTTACTTTAACTGCATTTGCTAATTTATCAACACCAGCAAGCATAGAACGTCTAGCGTCTTCTGAAAATTTTAGTTCTTTAGCCATTTATAAAAACCTCCATAAAATATCTTCAAAAATATTATCTAAATTATTCAATAACTGCTAAAATGTCATCTTCTGAAAGGATAATATATGTTTCTTTATCACGTTTAACTTCCGTTCCTGCGTATTGTTGATATACAACTTGATCACCTACAGCAACATCTACAGTAAGTCTTGTACCATCTTCTAGACGCTTACCTGGTCCAACAGCAACAACTTTTCCTTCGTTAGACGATTCTTTAGCTGAATCTGTCAATACAATCCCGCTAGCTGTAGTTTGTTCTGTTTCTGTTTTCTCAATAATAATTCTATCTCCCAATGGTTTTAACATTTATAAAATCCTCCTTGGCGCTAATAATGTTAGCACTCTTTATACTTAAGTGCTAACTACATTTTTATAATAATCAAATTTGGTCAAAATTACAAGCAATATAACTTAAATTTTTCTCTTTTTCTGCTAAATAAGGTACAATGTTTACATGTTTATTTTTGGAGGAATTGAAAATGCAATTTAATCGATTAACTGTTAATATTGCTACCCTGTTACTATTTGGAGTTGTACAAACAATCGCAATTATTCCAAATAGTTTATACGCTGATTCAGGATTATCTAAAGTCACAAGATTAGAAATCAGCTTAACTTGGATGGCAACAACAGCTATCATTACTGTTTTATTATTATGGTATATGAACTCAAATATTAAAAATCCAACTCGATTAGAACAACAGAAGAAAGAACCATGGGTATACGTGATTTTCTGGTGTGTTGCAGGTATTATAATGGCCATGCTTGGACAAATCATCGCCGCTTTGATTAATACATATATATTTAATCAACCAGTAGAAAGTGGCAATACTCAAAATCTCATGAAGATTGCACAACAATCACATATATTAATCGTTTATATCGTATTAGCAGGTCCAATATTAGAAGAATTAATATTCCGTAAATTAATTTTCGGAGAAATATACAATATGATTAAAGCACCTAAGTGGTTAAGCTTTATCGTAGCAGTATTAGTCAGTTCTTTTATTTTCTCATTAGCACATTCAGATCCAGAACATACATTAATATATGTTGTAATGGGAACTGTATTTAGCGGACTTTATGTTTTAACGAAACGTATCATCGTACCAATGGTTGCACATATGGGAATGAACGGAATAGTTGTTTTAGGACAAATTGTATTTAAAGATCAAGTAAACGAACAATTAGAGAAACAATCTCAAATTTCACAACTGATTTATCATACAATCTTGAGCATGTTTAGCTAAACGTAAAAAAATAAGCATATCACCGAACTGATGAACTCAGTCTTAAGTGATATGCTTATTTTTTTGTATTTGGAGGGCGGCTAACTTCCATTATTCTGAATTGTGGTTGTTAGAATGCTGTAACTTCCATTATTCTGAATTGTGGTTGTTAGATGTGCGCTCATTTAGAGACATTTCTCAGAATTCTGTCCCTAACGACACTTCTTACGGACATTTCTCGGAATTATGTCCCTAACATATTCTAATATTGTTTAACGCCCCATAATACTTCTTCACATTTTTTAATAATGTATTTGATAACTTCGATTCTAGCTGATTTTTTATTGTCAGCTGGTACGACAAGCCATGGTGCATGATCTGTGTTTGTTAATTTAATCATATCATGACTTGCTTCGATATATTGATCCCATTTTTCTCTATTTCGCCAATCTTCGTCTGTAATTTTCCATTGTTTTTCTGGTGTTTCTTCTCTTTCTTTAAATCTTCTTAATTGTTCATCTTTATCTAAAGTTAAGAAGAATTTTAGAATAATTGCACCTTCGTCTGTCCACATTTTCTCAAATTGATTGATTTCTTCATAGGCACGTTTCCATTCTTTTTTAGTAGCAAATCCTTCTACTCTTTCTACCAATACTCTTCCATACCAGCTTCTATCGAATATTTCAATATGTCCGCTTCTAGGCATATCTTTAGCAAATCTCCATAAGTAATGATGATTCAACTCAACGTCTGTTGGGGCACTTATTGCATTTACTTCATAACCGGTTGGATCTAATTTTTCTCTAACTCTTTTAATATTGCCACCTTTACCGGCTGCATCCATACCTTCGTACACTAATATTAACGGAATTTTTCTTTCGTATAATGCAAATTGCAATTCTTTCAGTCTATCTTGTAAGTCACCTATAAGAGCTTTATATGTCTTTTTACTTACTTTATCTATAGATTGATCAAATAGGTCTGTTTTAAAATCTTCCGTAAAATCGCCATCAATTACTTTGTCTTTCTTTTTATGTAGTTTAATCGCGTTGTTCAATCGATTGATGATATGTTTATACATCAAATTGATAGCTTCTTCTCTTTCCGTATAATCAATGATTTCCCATTCATCAGGTGATGCTTTCAGTATTTTGTGCATTTCTTTATGATATACATCATCATTAATGGCACTTTCGTATTCTTGCGCCTTCCAACTTGTTAATGGATTTTCTTTCATTTCTTTTAAATGTTCTTTTCTCTTTTTATCGCTAATCTCAATATAAAACTTAATAATTTCGTAGCCATCATCTTGGACCATCGATTCAAAGTCTTGGATTTGTCTGCGTAAAGCATGATATTTATTGTATATAGAATTCTTTATTTTGTTTGCTTGATATTCTATATAATATGCATACCAACTTCTAAAATAAATATTGATATCACCTTTTGAAGGTAAACTGTTCCAATACTTCTGTAAAAATTGATATCTTAGATCATCTTCTGAAGGTGATTTCATCGGTACAAAGTGTGTGTATTTAGCATCAAGTGTTAAAAGAAGTTCATTTGATAGTCTCGTCTTACCTGATGCGGGAACACCTTCAAATACAATCATGATAGGAATTCCAAGTTCTTTTGTCTTCCTCGTTAATGCTGCTACTTCTAAAGATAATTGTTCATTATTTTTAGTCATTTATATACACCTCTTTTCATTTCATATTATATGCTTTTACCTTTATTTTCGCAATTTTCAATAAAATTACAACAAAGAAATGTTATAATAAATGTATTAAGGGAGGTTTTAACATGACGTTAACTTTTAAAGATTATCAATATGAACAAATCAATATTGAAGAAAAAGAAAAACAAACCAAATCATTATTAAATGAATTCGATAATGCAGAAACGGTCAATCAAGCAATTGAGGCGATTAATGAAATTAATAAGATTAGAAACCATACTGATACACATTATAACCTAGCTTACATAAGAGCATCTATCGATACAAATGATGAATATTATAATAAAGAAAGAGATTTCTTTGATGAAACAATGCCTAAAATACAACATTTAGACCATTTATTCTATCAATCTTTATTAAAATCTAAATTTAAAAATGATTTAATTACGCATTTTGGACAACAACTATTTTCTTTAGCAGAAGTTGCTCTTAATACATATAATCCTTCTATTAATGACTTACTTGTTAAAGAAAATAAATTAGTAAGCGAATATGATAAATTAATTGCTTCAGCAGATATTGAATATAACGGTGAACATTTGAACTTATCACAATTCAGTAAGTACTTAATCAACGAAGATAGAGAAATTAGAAAAGATGCATTTAAAGCGAGAGAACAGTTTTTTGCAGATCATCTAGAGGATTTAGATCGTATTTATGATGATCTTGTAAAAACAAGACATGAAATAGCTTTAAAATTAGGATACGAGAACTTTGTTCAACTTGGCTATGATAGAATGCAAAGAATTGGATACGACGCAAATGATGTAAAAATTTTTAGAGAGCAAGTTAAAGAACATGTCGTACCTATTACTGAAGACATCAAATCACAGCATGCAAAACGTATTGGTGTTGACAGTTTAAAAGCTTACGATAATAATTTCACTTTTAAAACGGGATCGCCAAAACCACAAATATCTACAGAAGAAATCGTGAAAAATGCTAAAAAAATGTACCATGAACGTTCTAAAGAAACTGGTCATTTTATAGATTTTATGATTGATAAACAATTATTTGATTTAGAAGCTAAAAAAGGAAAAGAAAGTGGTGGATATTGTACAATCATAAATGATTTTAAATCACCATTCATTTTCGCGAACTTTAATGGCACACAAGGTGATATTGAAGTTATGACACATGAAGCTGGCCATGCTTTCCAAGTATTTGAAAGCTTGAAGTATTCTGTGCCGGAATATTACTTCCCTACTTCAGAAGCATGTGAAATTCATTCAATGAGCATGGAATATTTAACTTATCCATGGATGTCATTATTTTTCAAACAAGATACGGATAAATTTAAATTAGCACACTTAGAAGATAATATTAAATTTTTACCATATGGTGTAGCAGTGGATGAATTCCAACACTTTGTTTATGAGAACCCAGACATTTCTTCAGAAGAACGTAGAAAAGCTTGGTCTGATTTAGAAAATAAATACTTCCCAAGTGTAGACTATGACAATATTCAACATCTTGAAAATGGTGCATTCTGGCATAGACAAGGTCATATTTTTGCATCACCATTTTATTATATTGATTATACATTAGCGACAATTTGTGCAATGCAATTTTTCATTAAACAAGAAGATGATCCAGAACAAGCATGGTCTGATTACTTAAAAATATGTCAAATCGGCGGTTCACAATCATTTATTGATATTATGGCATCTGTTCAGTTACAATCTCCATTTGAAGAAGGTACTGTAAAATCCATTATAGAAACATTATACAAAGCAACACAGAATATTGATCAAAGTGAATTTTAATAAAAAGGTGGGAGCTGGACAGAAGTCTACTTCCAAGATACTAGAAGAGACTGAGACATTACATTATGTGCCAGTCTCTTTTATTTGGAAAAATCAATGTAAGCGTGAGGTTCTATGTTGCTTGTTTAGGGAGTCTTGCAACATACGGGGCTTCTATGTTGCTTGTTTAGGGAGTCTTGCAACATACGGGATCTCTATGTTGCTAGTTTGGTCAGTCTTGCAACATACAGGAGTTCTATGTTGCTAGTTTGATATGTCTTGCAACATACGGAATCTCTATGTTGCTAGTTTTGTGTGTCTTGCAACATACAGGAGTTCTATGTTGCTAGTTTGGTATGTCTTGCAATATACAGGAGTTCTATGTTGCTAGTTTGGTATGTCTTGATAAATACAACGCTCCTATTTATCTTGTTTCACTAGTCTTGATAAATAGAATGCCCCTATTTATCTTGTTTCACTAGTCTTGATAAATACAATGCTCCTATTTATCTTGTTTGGACAATCTTGATAAATACGAGGTCCTCCAACATTGCTAGTCATGCCTCACTTGCAATATTCAGCATCCTATTTCTAAAAATATGAAAAAGAGTCTAGAACATTTCTGCCCCAGACTCACTTATACTTTATTTTTATTTATGATTTTGAAAATCTTCGCATTATGAATAATATGATGAATCCTAATACTAGTACGATTGCGATTGAAATACCAATGATGAATGGTTTAGAAATACCTTTGTCGTCAGAAGCTGTTTCAAAACTTTCTGTCGTAGTTTGAGTTGTTTCTGTTTTAGTATCATCATCATCTACAGAAGTAGTTTCAGTCGTTTTATTAGTCTTTTTAAATTTTGGTTGTGCTAAATCAGGTCTACTACCAACTTTACTTGTTACAAGCGCTAGTACATCTTCATCCAATTTACTATAATACGCTTCTGAATGGCCAGGTATAAATTTAGGCGCCTTTTCATCAGTGTATTGCGGATTGTAATATTCATCCCCTACTTCATTTGTATTTGGATATGCTGGCATTGTTGGTTTATATTGATTTACATTTTGATCATTATTGCTATTTGAATTTGGTTCATTAGTTTTAGGTTCTTCAGAAGATGGTTTCCCACTATTGGATTGGTTCGGTGGTGGTACTTGATGATTGTTATCATTACTTGAAGGTTCTTCCATGCTCGGTTTTTCACCAGACTTTGGTTCAGTACTTGGCTCTTCAGTTGTTGGTTCCTCTGTTGTTGGTTTATCATCTGTCTTTGGCTCTTCTGTACTTGGTTCTTCTGATGTTGGTTTATCATCTGTTTTTGGCTCTTCAGTGCTCGGTTCTTCTGTTGATGGCTCCTCTGTACTAGGCTTTTCATCAGTCTTCGGTTCTTCTGTACTTGGTTTCTGATCTGATTTCGGCTCTGTACTTGGTTCTTCTGTTGTTGGTTCTTCTTTACTTGGCTTTTCATCTGATTTTTGTTCAGACTTTTTATCTCTAGTAGGTTCTTCTGATGACTGTTCCTCAGTGCTTGAATCTTCTTCTGACTTCGGTTCAGTAGTTGTTTCCTCAGTTTTACTATTTTGTTCGCTATTTGAATCAGTTTCTTTGGATTGCTGTGCTTCTATATTTTGATTCGATTGTTCTTGAGTTGTGTTCGGAGAAGTATCTTTTGTACTAGATTCATTGCTCTCTATTGCATCTGTATTATTCCCGTGTGCTACTCCAAATGCCATAGAAGATAATAGTAATGTTGAAATCATAGCATTTTTAAATATCTTCATAAAAATTCTTCCCCTCCTCTACATTAATTAATAGTTAAAGTATAAAGGAATGTTTCTTTGTTTTCTATGCTTGAACGCCATATGTTACACAGAATTAATATTTTGTAATAACTTATTCATATTTCTTACAATTTACTGATATTAAAATAAACACTTGCTGTATCAGAACAACAAGTGTTTTTGATTCATTTAATTATTTAGTTGTAAGTCATATTTCGTAAACTTCAAGTAAACTTGGCCAGACTCTGTAGAAGTTCTGAAATTAACAGCATCTTCATCAGGGAATATTCTCGTTGTTAATACTTTTTCACCATCGTTAACGAAAATTTCTAAACTAGATGTATCGCTATAAATTCTCAGTTCTTTTAAGTCGTTATCTAAAGTTGTTGTACGAGTTGTCTTCTCAACCGCTTCACTCACAATACCACTTTCAAATCGATCTAAAGTAAGTTGTTTAGAACGTGTATTATAAATAATTTGCGTTGAACATTTTTTAGAAACTCTTAAATCAAAGTATATTTCGCTAGCTTCATTCTCTAAAATCTCTATCATTAATTCAAACTGTTTACCTTCATATGGGTGAAGTTTAACTGAATGTTTATTAGCATAACCTTCAGCAGTTTCTTTATTTGTTCTTAATTTTTCTAGTGCTTTTATAGGTCTTTGTTTCAGTTTGCCTTCTTCAATTGTTAATACTCTTGGAATCGTTAAACAATGTGCCCAACCTTCTTCATCTGTAGCATAATCTATTTCAGGAAGTCCCATCCAACCAATTAAAATTCTATCACCATGTTCATCTAAGAATGTTTGTGGTGCATAAAAGTCAAATCCTTGGTCTAATTCAACAAATTCTTTGTGCTCAAACTTCAACGTATCTATATCAAAATCACCAATTAAATAACCAGATTGATAGATGTTCTCGAATTGGTTATTTTCCGCTTCAATACCTTGAGGTGAAAAGATAAATACATCTTTATCATTTAACTTAAATAAATCTGGACATTCCCACATATAACCAAAGTTTTGCAGTTGTGTTTCGATTTCGCCTTTAAAGTTCCAATCTTGAATATTTTCAGATTCATATATAACAGCCGTACCTGTTTCATTCTCTCTTTGAATCCCAAATATTGCATAGTACTTTCCGTTCTCAAACCATACTTTAGGGTCTCTAAAATGTTCAGTATATCCATCTGGCTTGTTTGGAATAGCTGGCTGATCAAACTTTTTAAAAGTGCCATCTTCTAATTGTTCAGCAATCATTTGGACAGATTTACGATCCCAATTTTCATTTCGCACATTTCCCGTATACATTAAATATAACTTACCATCATAATCAAAGGCACTACCCGAATATACACCGTGACTATCATATTCTGTATCAGGCGCTAAAGCGATTCCCTCATCTTTAAATTCTAATAAATCTTTGCTTGTATAATGATACCAATACTTCAAACCATGTACTGCACCAAGCGGAAACCATTGATGAAATATATGATAAACACCATTATGATATACCAAACCATTTGGATCATTTAACAATCCCGTTTTTGGTTGAATATGAAAAGTTTGACGCCATTTTGACGCATTTACTTTATCTATTAATTCATTGTATGCTTCATCAGATATGTCTGATAATTTTTTATATCTTTCTTCTCGTGTCCAATTTACCATTATCATTCTCCTTACATCCGATTTAGACCGGTTCCATAATATATATATTTTAGCATACTTGAAAGGCTTAATTTTTTAACCATTCAAATTGTGTTTCAATAATATTTAATTTATCTACCGTTTCGTGATTTATACTTTTATTTAATACATGAACAGCTGTCTCACCAGCTAAATAATAGTTAAACTTTACAGTTCCAATATGAGGTGCCACAATTTCTGTCATCTTATTTCCACCAAATCCAATAATCGTTGGCATATCAACTTCTCTTTTTAAAAGTGTATGGTATATACCTAATGCTATATTATCCGTAGCAGCGACAATAACTTCGTCTTCTCTCAACTTAATATCATTACCCAATATCTGAGCATCTTTAATACTGAAACTACTTTCAATAAATGTTGGTTTGATGCCTTGATCCTTTAGTGGGACAAACAGGCCTTCTTTTCTCGTCTTACCAACTGCAATGTCATGTTCAGAAACACCGATATATGTAATATTGTGCTTTTGATGTTTCAATAACCATTCTGCAACTTGATTACCTGCTTGGAAATCATCGTGAACAATCGATAAAAGTGATTCATGAGATTGACCAACAATAACAATCGGGCATTCAACTGACTCAATTGCTTTCATATGTTCTTCAGAAATGTTCGTTGCCATCAAAATAATGCCATCCACTTTACGCTTAGCTAACATATAAATAGAATCAATTTCTCTACCTTTTGATAAATCTGTATTTACAATCATTGTTTGAACATTTTGTTTAAGTAAAGTTGTTTCAATACCTTTTAACGTTTCAGTTGTTGCATAGGAATCTAGCCTAGGTACAATTGCACCGATCAGACCTGTTCTCTTAGCCTTTAAACTTTGAGCAAATTGATTCGGTTTATATCCTGTTTCTTCTACTACTTTATGTATTTTTTCTTTTGTACTTTTACTAATGGAGCCGCCATTTAAATATCTAGAAACTGTACTTTTAGAAACACCTGCCATATTAGCAATATCTTTAATCGTCTTCATGTATACACCTCTCAGTCATTTATTTTATCATAAAACCGTTTCCAATTCTTTATAAATAAAATGCAGTTTTAAACAAAAAAAACTAGAAACAAAGCCTAATGTCTTTGTTTCTAGGTTAAATATAATTTATTGTTTTTCAACCGTTATTGTCCATGAAGCATCTCCAAGTTGTTCATAATTCGTAACTGGATAGCCATTTTCTGCTGCCCAATTTGGAAGTGCTTCTGTCGCTTGCGTGCAATCAAAATCAATTTTCAATTGTTCGCCTACCTGTAATTCATCCATTTTATTTTGTGCTTCTATTAAAGGGAACGGACATACCATTCCTACTGTACCTAATTCATGTACCATATATATTGACTCCTTTTATTAAATACTTTGTGTACTTACTTGTGTCTTAGTTTGTCTTGCTTTTCTAGGTTTAACAAAGATGAAATAACTCATAAACCATGCACCAACGATCATTGATGGTAAAGCAACCCAACCTTGCCAACTCATAGCTGCTGTTGAAACTAAACCATTACCGATTGAACATCCACCTGCTAATGATGCACCAACACCCATGCAAGCACCACCGATAACACTGTTTCTTATAGTTTTAGTATCTGGCATTCTCCATTTGAATTCTCTTGAACCTTTTGCTGCAATATATGAACCGATAAATATACCAAGTACTAAAAATACGCCCCAGTTTATTAATGAAGCATCACCTGTAACTAAGTATTGTACGATATTTGCTGAAGGTGTTGTAATACCAAGGCCAGCAATTCTTCCTGTTGAAGCACTCATTGGCCAAGCAATTAAAGCTATTATCCCTACTGCAATTGCAGCTGCAAATGGGTGATATCTTTTTTCAAATAAGATATGACGAATGCCAGTATATTTTTGTTTTAATTGAGGAATTGCTACTTTTGGTTTTTTGAGAGTCTTTGTCACAAAATAAACTGTAACAATCACTAAAATAGCAATCAATACCCATACAGGTACATTAAGTGTTTCTGCCATATTAGAGTTAACAACACTATATGAATTAATTTTTTCTTGAACAGGGTTTAATGGTCCAGATTTCATAATTGCTGCTGTTACACCATATAATACTAAGGCTATCCAGCTTCCAATTAATCCCTCGCCTGCTCTGTACCAAGTCCCAGTCGCACATCCACCAGCTAAGATAATTCCGATACCAAATACAAATGATCCAAATATCGTACCTACTAATGGAAATGTTTCTGCTTCTAGCTTAAATACACCTAATCCAACTAGTGTAAATAATCCAATACTTTGAATAGAGATTGCAATTAATAAAGCATAAAACATTTTATTATTTTTCTGTACATACATATCTCTAAACCCGCCTGTTAAACAAAAACGTGTTCTTTGCATAACAAAGCCAAGTAATATTCCGACTATAAGTCCACTTATAATCATCCAAACCATATAAACAACTCCTTATTCCTATTACAATGATAGGAATAATAATATATCATATACAACACATATTCAAGTTAACATTTGATTACAAATATCAGACAATTCAATAAAAAAACAGCTATAGCAATAAGCTACAGCTGCTCTTTATCTTCTTCATCCATCCCAAGTTCTTCTTCCATTAATTTTTGCTCTGCTTTTAAATATTTTTTATAGCCTATTTTTGAAATAATAATACTGATTTCATAAAGTAAAATCATTGGTAATGTAAATAACATATGTGTCATAAAGTCAGGTGGTGCGATTAACGCAGCCACAACAAGTAAAATAAAATACGCATATTTTCTATTTTTCTTTAAAAACATCGGTGTAACGATACCTAATCTCGTTAAAAATAGTAATAAAATTGGTAATTGAAAGACAAATCCGAATGGTATAGTAAATTTAAACATTTCACTAAAGTACTCTTTAATCCCGATTGTTTGCTTAATCCCCATATCATCAGCTAATCCCATTGTGAATGAAATTAAATACGGAAAAATCACAAAGTATGAGAATAATAAACCACCTACAAATAAAATCAAACTAAATGGAATATAACTTAATGTCACTTTTTGTTCTTTCGGATGTAAACCTGGAGATATAAATGCCCATAATTCGTATAAAATAACAGGCGATACTATGATAAATGCAATTACAATTATCATTGTTATGTATATCGTTAATGGATCCGTTATTCTAAATGCATTGAGTTCTAATGTTTGTGTGAAATCATCGTTTGTTATATAAAAAATAACAGGTTTAGCTACGAAAAAGCCAACGATGAGACCACCAACAAGGAAATATGCAATAATCATAATACGTCCACGAAGTTCTTCTAAGTGTTCGACAAATGTTAAATTGTCTTTATCCACCGTCTTACCTCCAATCTAAAAAAGATGTGGCAGGAAACCCGCCACATTCTTGGGAACATCTGTTAAATAAAATTCTATTTAACTTCTTTATCTTTGCCATCTTCTGGAGTGCTTTTCTTCTCATCAAAGTTTGTCATGCCATCAGTCGCATCTTTAAATTCTTTCAAAGTTGAACCCATTGCTCTACCGAATTGTGGTAATTTCTTTGGTCCAAATATAATTAATGCAACTACCCCTATAAATAATAAACTGACTGGTCCTGAAATACCAAGTGTGTTAATAAACATTAAAGCTTCCATTTGATACCCTCCTATTGATTCTTCATAAAGAAGATTAAAGATTGTAATTCAATTCCTAAATCTATATGATGAACCTGCACTTTCTCAGGTACATTAATTCTTTGAGGTGTAAAATTCAAAATACCAGTAATACCCGAAGATGTTATACGATCCGCAACTTTTTGAGCTGCTTGTTGTGGTACTGTTAATATTACAACTTGTATACCTACTTCTTCAACTACCTTTTCAAAATCATCCATACTATCTACAGTTAATTTACCAACCATACTACCAATGATATCTTCTGATTGATCAAAAGCAGCTACAATTTGCATTCTATCATTAACAGTAAAGTTATAATTCACAAGTGCAGTACCTAAATTACCAACACCAACGATTGCGACTTTAGTCATATCATCTTGTTCAAGCGTTGTTCTAAAAAATTTAAGTAAATAACTAATATTGTAACCATAACCCTTTTTACCTAATTCACCAAAATACGAAAAATCTCGACGAATAGTAGCTGAATCAATTTTAAGTCCTTCACTTAATTCTTTCGATGAAACACGATCTACGCCAGAATTATGCAATGTGCTAACAAATCTATAATAAAGAGGCAAACGTTTCAAAGTTGCTTTAGGGATCTTCACATCATTCTTTGCCAAAATCCTCACCTTTTCCAATATAAAATAATGTGATTGCGTTCACATCTAATGGCTTAATTATAACAAACTTCACGTAAAATAACTATATAAATATTGTATGTGATTTACATACAATTATCACTCGTTTTCATGTAAAATAATAACTAATAGAGAGGTGTAAACATGATACTTTTACAAATAAATAAATTAGAGAAATCTTATGATGGAGAAGTTATATTCTCTGATGTAGATTTCGAAGTAAAAACCGGTGAAAGAATCGCTATTGTTGGTAGAAATGGCGCGGGAAAAACAACATTAATGAAAATCATCGCTGGTGTTGAGTCGTATGATGAAGGAAATATTTCTAAAGGTAAACAAGTTACGATGGGATACCTTACTCAACAAATGACATTAGATTCTAATGACACTGTTATGAATGAAATGAAAAAACCATTTAAAGACGTTATCAATATTGAAGATAAAATGAAAACTTTAACAGATTGGTTAAGTATTCATGCTGATGAATATGACAAAGACATATATAAAGAAAAGTTGTCACAATATGAAGCGTTATCTAATCAATATGAATTAATGGATGGCTATAATTACGAAAGCAAAATTAAGACCGTATTAACAGGTTTAGACTTTAAAGAATCTGACTTTGATAGACAAATTCAATCATTTAGCGGAGGCCAAAAAACAAGATTATCTATGGCTCAAATGTTATTAAGTGAACCTGATTTACTGTTACTCGATGAACCTACAAACCATTTAGATATGGAAACAACTGAATGGCTAGAGAATTATTTAACTCATTTTAAAGGCGCAATCGTTATCATCAGTCACGACAGATACTTCTTAGATAAAATAGTCAATCAAGTATATGATGTCGCTTTAGGTTCTGTTAAAAAGTATGTCGGTAATTATAGTAAATTCTTAAAAGAACGAGATGCACATTACGAAAAAGTCATGGCTGAATATGAAAGACAACAAAGTGAAATTAAAAAGTTAGAAACTTTTGTCGAAAAAAATATTACACGTGCTTCAACAAGTGGCATGGCAAAAAGTCGTCGTAAAGTACTAGAAAGAATGGAAAGAATCGAAAAGCCGAGACTTGATGCTAAAAGTGCACAAATAAATTTTGAAATAACTAAAGCTACAGGTGAAGATGTCCTTAAAGTTCAAAATTTAGATATCGGTTATTCTAAAAGCATTACACCACCTATCAACTTAGAAGTGAAGCGTCATGATCGTATTGCGATAATTGGTCCAAATGGTATTGGTAAATCTACGTTGATTAAAACAATTGCTCAAAAAATACCTGCTTTAGGTGGGAATATTGTTTATGGTTCTAATATTCAAATTGGTTATTACGACCAAAAACAAGCAGAATTCACTTCTAATATGACAATCTTAGACTATGTTTGGAATCAGTATGCACATATGCCTGAGAAAGATATAAGAACGATTTTAGGTAGATTTTTATTTACTCAAGAAGAAGTAAAAAAAGTCATTAATGATTTATCTGGTGGAGAAAAAGCTAGACTTCAACTCGCTTTACTCATGTTAGAAAAAAACAATGTACTCATTCTAGATGAACCTACCAACCACTTAGATATCGATTCTAAAGAAATGTTGGAACAAGCTTTGCAAAATTTTGAAGGTACATTACTCTTTGTATCACATGACCGTTATTTTATTAACGAACTAGCAAATAATATTTTCCACATCACACAAAGTGGAAATGAATTATTTAGAGGCGATTACCAATATTATTTAGAAAAGCTAGAACAACGTGAGGCTATTAGTCGTTATGAACGAGAAGACATCCAATCTACTGAAACGGCTAAAGACGATCAATATTACGCAAATCAAAAGCAACTAAAAAAAGAAAAGCGTAAACTTGAAAGACAGTTAGAAGAAATTGAAAATAATATTTCCACATATGAAGAACAAATCTCTGACTATGAGCATCAACTTACGTTACCAGAGATATTTAATGATATTGAAAAAAGTAATGAAATTAATAACTTAAGAGTTGAAGCAGAACGTTTGCTCGAAGAAAACATGGAAAAATGGGAAGAACTTGAAAGTAAGTTAAATTAACGAAAAACGACTGAGGTAAATTTTACACCTCAGTCGTTTTTTTCTGAAATAATTAAGCACATCTTTATACACATCAAAAAGTCTTATTTTTCAAGTAATCCACAAAGTTATCCTAGTTATCCACAAGTAAAATGTAAAATTTCGATCTAAATCAACTGTTTTATCCACAAATATTTAAAAACTTATACTAATGTTATCCACAAAATGTGGTTAACTTGTGCACAAGTACAAATGTTCTGTATTGACTTTATCATGAATACGTTAAAAACCTTATAACAACGGTCTTTATATTGATTTTTAAGCGTTCGTTTTTATACGAACAAAATGTTTATTTTATCCCTATTTACCCCCTATTTATACCTAAACTGTCGGAACAACTGTCGGAAGCTAAACTTATTCACAATTGTCACTTGGACAAGTAAGATAGGGTTTGTTGATAAGTACCCTCACACTTAGAATTAAAAGAGCTTGCTAAATATGAGATTTTAAAAAATATGTCGGAGACTTGGGGATTTGTTAAAAATGAGGCTGCTATTAGGAATCAAATTCTATCAAAATAATACTTGTTCTTATAGTGTGACTATTAATTCTATATGAGGTGTTTAATGAGTGTGAAATTAATAAGTTTGATAGTGAGCATAGCAAGTTAGAGGTACTAGAGAATGGTGAGAAAGTGTTATTAAATATGGATTGTATTATTGGTATAGAGTAGCATTGTTAATAAATGGAGGGATTATTTTGAATAAACAAAAGTTAAGATATGCGATGTTGAAAGAAGTAGACAAAGGGAAAAATAGAATTACAGCAGATGATTTTGGTATAGTTCAAGACGATTTTACTGAGCAATCGTTTTTCTTAAAACGAGAAGGCTATATCACTGGTTATTCTAAAGGAGATAACTTAATCTGGTTTGATAAGGGTATTACTTGTATTACAGAATCTGGAGAAAAGTATTTGAGAGATAATAGCGCTCTTGGAAAGTCATTTAATTTAGCTAAAGAAATTAGAGATTGGATTAAATAAAAACCCTATCACACAAAGTGACAGGGCATAGGATAACTTAATTAGATTTGTTTATATTTGGAAGAGAAACAAACCTATAATCATTGTAACATAATAAAAACCCCATCACAAAAAAAGTGACAGGGCAAGTTAATGGTTATTTATATATGAAAATCCAGCACTATATAAGTGCTTATATATAGTAATACTACACTTTTAGTATTAATTCAAATTATTAACACCCCACTTATTAGTGAGGTGTAAAAAGGTATTACCAAATATGAGTTTAAAACTAAAACGGAGATAATAGGTTTAAACTAATTTAATTATATCACTATGGATAATCTAGTCAAAATAATAGCCTACTTAATTATATGAGTAGGCTCGCCGTCATATTGTGTTTAATATGTCTGCTTATAGACTAACATATTTAATATTTTTGAACAAAAAAGTTTAAGTCAATTTCGATTTGGTTATATATAATATAGTTCATATTAAGGAGGAAATTATTATGGGATTTATTTTAATGTTAATTGTTGGAGGATTAATTGGTTGGCTTGCAGGCGTCATCTTAGGTAAAGATATACCTGGAGGTATAGTCGGAAATATTATAGCCGGATTAATTGGTTCAGCAATTGGTGGCTCTCTTTTAGGTGATTTAGGTCCAGTTTGGGGCGGAGTCGCGATCTTCCCTGCACTAATTGGTTCAATTATTCTAATATTAGTTCTATCGTTTATATTAAAAGCTATAAGAAAATAAATGAAAAATAACCCCACTCTGTGTTAAAGAAGTGGGGTTTGTGTGTATGAACTAGCTAGCCGGTAAACTAAATAGAGTAAATATTTAATACTACTTTTTACTTGTAATCTTCAAGTCAAACCATAATTTTGTTTCTTTTTCTAACTTCTCCTCTTTATGTATAATAGGTCCTAATGCACAATAGAATCGTCCAGCTTTTGGATGACTTGGGTATTCGAACTCTGCCCACAAGTAGCCATCTTTTTTAGTAACTGAAAAGAAGTTCAGTTAATCTTTTTACTACATGAATATATAAACATAAAAAAAAGACAACCGTCGCAACAGTTAACCTCTGATACACTCCGCAGATATGTACCTTTACTATGTATATTATAGCATAAAAAAGCCCACCAATTAAGGTGGGTTTCTTGCATTGTATACTAAAGAATTTCACCCTAAAACAAGGTGCTATTAAATTCTTGTAATTTTTCTTTTATTCCCACAATTTTCTCACTATATTCTAGTTTTAAATCATCAAATTTTTTTGAAGTTATAATATCTTTTGAGTGCACAGTAGATTGTTTGTGAGTTCTAACATAGCATTCATCTTGAGTAATGCTTGTTAAATTTGGACATTCTATCAATCCAATATTAATATCAAAATTTGGATCCAAATGCTCTTTATTTGAAACAGTAGAAATTGGTAGCATAGTTAAATCACATTCAAACTTGTTCTTTTCAGCACCAATTATTAATACTGGTCGTGATTTATATTTTTTCTTTTTTGAATGTATATCAAAAAATGGAAAACTTGTATAGACTATTTTGTTTATCAATTCTTGAGGAGTCTTAGCTGAAACCAAATGTCACTTCCTCCTCGTTAACATCTTCAAATTCGTCAATATACATGTCATATTCATGATCATATATTCTAATCTTTTTAGCGTCTTCTATAATATCTTTAGGAATTATTTCTTTATCACCGGGTGCATTTTCACTTAAATTAACTCTACTTCTTTGCCACGATATCTCTTCATGTGATAGTTCTCTTAAATACCATCCAGAGTATCGAGCATATTGAGAAATCACATTATTAACGATATACTTTTCAGTTTCATTAAGTTTATCTGTTTCACACGGATGGTACTCCTCTTCTAAATAAAAACGAAGTTTAGGTATAACCGGACCATGTTTCCATCCCTCAATTCTATCATTGAACAAAACATCTCCAGTTAAAGCTAAAGATTCCCTTTGCGCTAAATATATTAACTTTTGTAATTTCAATTCACTATCTTCAAATTTAGAACCTGTTCTTTGTTCATATGAATAAATTAAGAAATTTGCAACATCTATAACATTAGCCACGACTATCCCTCCTTTAGATTAAATATAAGGTATTATCGTAACATATTCAATACATACGTTCAAAAAAGGTTACAAAAAGTAAACATTTCGTACAATATGTGATTCTTTCTTCTTTTTATTCCATACAAAAACCACTCTAGTCAATGAAGGGTTTCCTAGAGTGGCCAAACAAAAAAAGATTATATTAGTTGTACAAGGATAAACAAAATGGGTGTTAAGCTAATCCTTGTATTACTAAATTACCAAATTATGCTAAATATTGCAATATAAAATACCCCATCAATCATAGTGATAGGGCAGGGGAAGGGAAATTCGTCATATGGTAGCACTTTTACGTGCCTATATATATTAATACTACAATAATGTTAATTAATCAAATAAAAAAACACCCCACAAAAGTGAGGTGTATGATAGAAACAAATTATTAGATAGATTAAATCGGGAGAAGTAATCAAATCTAAAATGATTATAACATGATTAATTTAAAAAACAACCCTACCTAGTTTCCGCTAGATAGGGCCTTTTGACGTCTATGAAATTTGAGAGAGTAACCAAGTAATTACTCTATGATTTTATTATATCATAACTTTTTATTTAAATGTACCCCAAGCACTACCAACTCGTTGTCCTTTACCATTTGACTTACCAATTGGCATATAAACAGTTGCACCACTGTATACTTCCCAACTAATCCAGATATAACCTTCATAGTCTTGTATTTCATCGTAATTAACTGATTGATTATATTCTAATCCACCAGCAATAGGATTATGAATACTTGGTCCTTTATATCTTGTAACTATTCCATCTTTAGCTTTACAAGTGAACGTACCCTTTTCTTTTTTCCACAAAATGCCGTATTTATTTTTCTTCCAACCATTACCTACATTTTTAGATACAACTGTATTTGTTTTAGCTTGATTTGGTTTAACTGTTGATGGTTTTGTAGCTTTCACAACTACATCAGTTGATGGACTACCTGCTGGTAATGACGGATTATTATAATATTTTGTAATTTCTTTGATAAAGTAGTCTTTTAACTGATTAACAATATTAGATGGCGCAGCACCTTTTGTAACTGGATTCCAACCTGTATGAATTGTCATACTTCTATGTGGACATGCAGTTGGTACAAATTCACAATGTAATCTAACTGTAGAACGATTAACAGGTAAACCATAATATAGTAAATCAGCAGCTGCTTTTTTAAATGTTGCTTGTTCGTTTGCTAAGAAATTTTTATCACTAGCATTTAATGACTCATTCACTTCATAACCAATATAACTATTATTCCCATCTTGATTAGCTGTATGCCATGCAACACTGTACGTATCAATCGCTCGCCAAACTGTATTTCTATCAATGTAGTAATGTGCAATACCAGCTTCATAGCGAGCAATAGATGTACTTTGCAAGTTGTTATAATCTTGTTTAGCAGTAGCGCTACCTGCTGTATTATGAATGACAACACCCTTTAAATTTCCTGAACGATTAGCCATTTTATAGTTGATCGTTTTATTAATTGTTTCTATTTTAGTAGCTTTCTTAACTGCACCTTTTTCAGCATCTTCATATGGTGGTCTGATAACACCTAAAAAGTCTGTATATTCATGGTCTTCTACAAATGCTGCGGGACTGCCCGTGTTTAAGTTAGCATTAAACCAATTTTGGTCTATACTATTAAAATATTTAGTATTAGCCTCCGTTACAATACCTGTGTGTCCATGTTTTCCGTCGAATACAAAGATATCACCTGGTTGTGGTATTTGATTTTTACCTTTTATAACTTGGAAACCTTTTGGCCATTTGAAGTTGATAAAATCTTTTGCGTTACCAGTTGGATGAACTTTCCAATGCTTTTTGGTAAACTCTATTACAAATGTTGCACATTGAGCTCCATATTCTTGTCCGTCTGTAAGCCTATTACCTATATTGCTTACAGCCCATTTAACACCATCTCGTTTTTTCATTATTCGTAACACTCCTTTAATCGTATTAAAATAAGCCGACTAATTAGCCGACTTATTTCATATCTAATTCTTTTAATTTTTCTTCTTGTTTCTTTGCTTTAGTAGTGACAAGATAAGTGTTTTTATACACGCCATAAGCTACTAAAACGAATGGTAAACCTGCATTAAGTACATTAAGCCATAAATCTACTTTCTCTGGGTTGATCCATTCAGCGCTTATACCAGACGCATTAAGTGCTAAGTATAAAGCACCAACAAAGCCACCAAACATTGCTATATACTGTTTAAGTTTATCGCTATTCATTTAATCACTCCTTAGAAGAATATTTGTGCAAAACCTAACGCCCCAACAATAACAGTTCCTAAGGTACCTATTATTGCGACCCAAATTTGCACATTGCCTTTTTTACGTTCAGACACAGAATGCTCAATATTATCTACACGTTTTGTTGTTGAAGCAACATTAAATTCAACATCTTTAATACGGTCATTGTATCCGTCCATCTTTTCATCAATACTTTCCAAAATACGATTTGTTCTCTTACTTGTTTCTGTTAATGTGTTTGTGTTGTTTGTTAAACCTGTAATGATTATTTTCAAGTCATTGTGTAACTGCATATGTTTACTGTCTACGTCTTTTATTTTGCCTGTTAATCTTCCAATGTCATCTATGTGGTCTGATTTTAATACGTATTTACTTTCGTCTAACATATATTTCAGCACCCCCAAAAAAGGCAATTAAAGCACCTACTGCTGACAAAGTAGCAAATTGCATGGGTGATAGCCAATTAATAGCGTTAAATAAACTTGCGCTTGTCATAATTAGATACATTAGTGAACTTGTAGATCCACCTAAAAGCAACATCCAATGGAATAAGTGGTTTTTCTTCGGTATAAACCAGCTTGCAGCAATTAGAAATAAGCTTGATATGATCATTAAGATTCCCCATATCCATATAGGCATAATTTCATGTAATGCTTTATAAAAATCAGAATCATTAAGCACTTTTTCTTGTTCAACTGTCCAAAAAATACCGCGCCACAAGTTAAAGACACCTAAACCAAATAACAATGTCGTTGATAGCATCTCAGATAATGATAGTTTGTTCATAATCCACCCACTTTCACAAATAACAAGACACCTACCAAAAGGTAAGTGTCTTATAAATTATTCTGTTTCTTCTGTTTTTTCTTTATCCTCAACGTATTCTTGTCCATTTTCTTGTTTTTTGTTTCGTGTTATATCTTGTTCAACATAATAAGTTTTTGTCCCATTTTGAAATATGCTAGCTAACATGTTTTGCATCTTACATACTTGTTGGACTTGTGCCTCATCCTTAAATTTATATGCTGTATTAGGATTAGCACCTCTAACAAAGCTGTTTGAATAATTCTGCATTAATGCACTTTCTTCACCATTCTTATTTACTTCAACTAAATAAAATTCTTTGAATTGTTCCATTTAAAACACTCCTTTTTTAATTTTATAAAAAAACGCCTAACTTATTTGTTAGACGTTTGATTATTATGTTCGGCCATTCTTTCTTGTGTTTCATAATTCGCAACCTCTAATGTAAGTCGCGCGTTTTTATTTACCATGGTTTGTATTAATTCATTTAAGTACTGAACTTCTTTGATAAGTTCTTCCTTAGTTAATTCTTCTAGTTTTTTCATCATTTTATCATCTCCAATATTGCATCAATTTTTACTTGCATATCTGTAATTTGTTTCTTCAATTCTTCGTTTTCAAATGCAAGTTCTTGAATCGCTTTTGTATTCCACCATAATACTTCATTACCATCAAAACCATCTAAATTACGCCATTCAACCGGAAATGTATCTAATTTACTATTTTCTCTTAAGATAATACCATGATGAATTCGATTATATTCAGTGCCTGCTTCTGAGTTGACTTTATATGAATGTAGTTTAAGTTCATTCTTATAAATATCTAAAACGTTGTACTTCCATTCTTCAATATCATATTTATATTTTTCATGAGACATTGCGTTCCATGAATTGAAACGAATATTTTTATATGTTATGTCTCCACCATTGTAACCTGCCTTACTAACCACCCTTAATTCACTATGGCACATCGCGTATATATTTGTATCTGCAGCTTCAATGTTACCAATTACTTTCTCGCCACTAAAATATTGGGCATACATAGGCACTCGATTATTCCCGTTACTATCTAACGCAAAAACTTTGCTTCCTTTAAGTAAAACCTCTCCATAACTAGATGACAAACTTAAATTACGGTTGTTCGATAAGATACCAACATGACCTTGTTCTACACCGTCAGACGATTGAATCGCCATATAACTACCACCAGAACCGATTTCTGATGTGTACGGTGATGTTCTTTTTAATACTAGATTTTGACCGTCTCTATTTATTTCTAACCCGCTGTCAACAGTCCTAATATAAAAACGTTTGTTAGCATTTAGATACAAACCATATTCAGATTCAATAGTTAGTTGTTGTCCTGAATAAATGTGCATACCTTGACCGTATACGTCACTGTTATAGCTTTCATCAGCAAAGAAATCTATAAAACGTGCGCCATTTTTGTCAGGCGACAGACTATGAATTTCTCTTTGAGTTGTTATACCCTTATCTGTTAAAGCAAGCCAGCGTTCAATATCAGTTAATTTCCGATTCCCAAACTGCTTCGATATCAACCCAGACCGGTAAACACCATTCCATGATTCTGTAAATGCCTCATAAGTAACACTACCTTGAGGAAATGTTCGTGCGAACGAACCAGTCGACCGAATTTTTCCACCACTTAAAACTGTTGATTCACCATTACGAGAACCACTAACAGTTGCTCTATTTAAATCAACATCCATTGCTTTCAAATAATTTATTGTGGCTTGTTTACTAAATAATTTATCAATATAAGCATCTTTAATTGTAGTTCTACCATTTTGAACAATTACGTCACCATCATTAATTACAAATTTGGTAGTATCAATTTTAACTCCATTTGGACCGACTGTATGACTTTGTATAGTCCCGTTTCCATCAAAAACTAAAGATAATCCTGTAGTTGTATTAATGGTTAGATCAGCTAATAAACGTGACATTGTTTTATTGCTTTTGTTTAGTTCTTCACTACTTGCTTTTAAATTGATTTCCTGACCATTTTGTTCGATAGAAGTTTCCATTGTTTCTAGCTTTTCTTCCGTTGCTTTATAATCTTTTAATGTCACTCTATCTTTAATCTGATTGCTTAGTTGAGTTCGTTCTGAATTTGCGGTATTCAACATCTCTACAACGTTCATGAAATTTGTAACATATTCTTCACGAGATACTTTCGAGTTAATCTGATCTGGCCATATATCTAACGCTGCTTTATTTTGATTTACTTGATGTTGAATTGGTGCTAGATATTCATTGTATATTTTCGTTACTTCGCTACTATCTGCTTTTAATTTGATGCCGTCTTTCAGTATATTTATGTCAGCACTTTGCTCTTTTATTGATGTTTTTATTTCTTTCATCTGTTCCTCAACATCATCACTTGAAGGTGTCCAACTTAAATCAACTAAACCTCTATATAACGAAATTTTATTTACAAATTGATTAGATGCTTTTGATCTAATAACAATTAGAATATTTTTCTTGTCTTTCGTGTTAAATTGTATTTCTCTGACGTTAGCGTAACCCACAACAATATTTCCACCTTTGTTGTAAAACACACCCATTTCTATATCGTTTGAACTTTCTTCAACTTTTAAAGTGTAATCTGTGTTAGGCAATAGCTCATTCTCAAAATCATCGTAAAACATAATATCTAATCTCTTACCATTGTTTAGTATAGCTTTAGTTTCACTTTCAAAAATTGCGCCTCTTGTTCTATCGAACATTGGACTGTCACTTAAAAATGACCTAATTAAGTTATTTCCATCTGTTTTAAGACCTTCAATTTTTCTGGTAACTGAAGAAATACCAGCACTTAATTCTTCGTTTGTGTTGGTTATACGTTGATTTGTTTGAGTAATACCATTCTGTAATTCCTGTAACTTCGCTTCATTGGCTTGTGACATTTCATCCATTGCACTTTCGATTGTCACACGCATTTCTTCAAGCATTTCTTTATTAGGTATATCTGCAATTAATTGTCCTGTTTCTTCGTTATAAGTACCCCCAATAACATCTGCAACTTTTTGCATTGCCTCGTTGTATTTTTGTTCTGTGTATTGTGATTGTAGTAATTTAAAACGTTCGTCAATTGCCTTTCTTGCATTTAGCAATGCGTTATTAAGAGTATATATTTTTTCGCGATACTGAACTATCAAAGATTGTGTATCCATCAATTTGCCTATCGTTGCTGTTTCAGATGTCATACTATTAACTGAAGAGCTGATACTTTCAAATATGTTATTTAAACCGTCCAATTCATCGCTTAACAATATTCTAATATCTTCATCAACTAAGTATTCACTATTTAATGTCTCGTATACTTCATTAGTTAAGTTAGCATGTTGTACAGATAGAGAAATGAATGTACCATTTATTTCATTGAAAATAATAGATTCTTTTGTCATTCCACCAATTTGTTCAACATCATGAGCCGATGCATTGCGCCATTCTCCGTCCACAAACTCACGCAATACTGCAACTTTAGGATTCGTTGTATCGTACCAAAAATCTCCTTCTTCTGGATTTATAGGTGGCGTCGAACCTCGATGAATGCTCTTTTGTAATCTTTCTATCTCTTCTTCTATTCTGTTAGTAATAATCATATTTGAGTTACTTATATTATTGTTCAATTTCTCACGGATATCGTTTAATTTCTTTATAAATTCATTTCGAAGATCTGCTTCTTTATATTCAACATATTCTCCGAAACTATAAGTAACGTCTCTGCTGATCAAATCATAATCTTCTGATGTCACTTCTGCCTCTACATATAATGGAGGTGTGAAATCTGTATTTTTAATTCGTACTAAATCACCTAGATTAATTACTTCATGCTCGAACTCTTTTTCAATATCAATCGATGTGACTTCATAACTAATAACTTCGGATTTTCTTTTATTTAATTCTGTAGTACCGAGTGTGCGCAATCGACTTTCAGTCATATCTTGGTCGTCTGATTCAGGTTCATATATCCCCCAATTATATCGACCAGGTAATCCATACAAAGATTGAGCCATATCATCTTTTACAACTAGTTCTAACCTAGAACCATCATCCTTTTCAGGACCAATACATAATAATGCTGTTTTAATTTCTGAAAAATCAACATTTCTATTTAAACCTATTAAATCTTTACCATAAGTGATTTCCTTACCATTAAATATCGGATTCGCCTTTTTTAACGTTACATATCTATTTTTTACAGTAGTCTCACCTATATCGATATGAAAGTCTAATACCATGTTAAAAGTAGTACATAATTGTAAAAGAACTTCATATCTAGTTTGATATGAAGTCCACGATGTTGTTCTTATTCCTCCGTATTCTGTATCGTCAGACACTTTCCATCCAGTGTCTTTTAACACATCTGACAAAGCTTGTGCTGTAGTCATCTTTTCTAATTTACCGGGTCCATATGGTTTAGCTTTAGAAATATCATTTAAATATGATGCGGCTGTCTCAATTTCAGTATATCCGTCTATATCGGATGATATACGTTCAATAATAAACTCACGATAGTGACCGTTCTTATCTTGAATGATAATTCTGTTCCTTTCTTGCATTTTTTCAGTGCGAGATGAAAGTATAGTAAAATCAAATGTTTCTACTCTGGTTATTATATCTCTTACATGCTGGGCTTTTACTAAAGCATTATCATTTCTTGAAATAAAATCAATTATTTCCCCATCAAAGTTCATAACATGAATCATCTATATACCTCCTCTCTCTTCTTATAAAAATCTGTCATGCCATTTTACAGTTGTATCAAATACCCCTTGTGGGAAAATGATTAATTCAGATTTGCCACTATCAACATTAAAATAATCGCTACCAAATGTTTTTTTATCAAGAATAGGTTCTTCATTCAACATTACGACTTTAGAGTCAGTATCTATTTGAATTAAATCACCTTGTTTGATAAACAGTTCTTTTACACCAGTCTTTTTTGGTAACTTTTCTGACACATAAGCGCCTAATGCATGCATTTTCATGTAGTTATTTATAGTTGTACTCTTAGCTTGATAAACACCAATTGACGATACAGGACGTTGATAAAAATTACCCGAATCCGTTACGCTCTTATTTACAATTTGAAGTGGTTTTATTCTGTTAGGGTCTTTATTATGATCAAATAACCAAGTCTTTAATTTTATTAATTGGCCAACTCTTTTAATGCTCATATAAACAATTAAAGTTTTCATTTTGTTAACAAATGGCACATTTCTTGCTTCAAGTACTTTTGATTCACCGCCACTCTGATTAAATAAGGTAATCACAAATTTACCGTTTGGATTACCAGGTGATGTATTTATATAACCTAGTGATGCAAGTATTCTGTTATCTGTGTCATACAAATGATAAGCTACTTTACCTGCGCCTCTGTTTGATTGATAAATAATTGCTTTTACAGTCACTTTGAAATCTTGTGCTTGTCTAGAGAAAGCTTTTTTATATTGCGAGCCAATCCATCCACTTCCAGAAGGAAAAGTTGATACTTCGAACCCTTCTCCGTTTTTTTCTATTTTGTATGTTCCACCAACAATACCTCCGAAAAGTGTGTCGGATATATTGCCACTTGTAGTTTTCGTCCAACCAGTTGTGGTTCTAAATTCGTCACTTAATATGTTAGGTGAATAATCTTTAGCAACCTCATTCACATCGTCTACTCCAACTTTAAAATAATCCTCATCATTTTTAGTTATCATGTAATACGGCGCATTTTTAAGCGCTCTCGCCTCGATAGTCACAGGTGTATCAGCAGTTCCTTTATTAACTATGACCACTTCATCTGATATAGCTGTGTTTTCATATTCATTAGTTGAATATTTGAATGGATCTAAAAGTACTACTTTGATTGTGAATTTAATAAATTCTCTTGGATTTTTAGGTAATTCTATTGGTCCATCAAAATAAGCTTTCCAAAACCAAGATTGTGATTTAAATCTTAATTCAACCGCTTCATCATATTTAAAAAAATCGACTAGTTTCTTTAATATTTCATCATGACTTTTCTTGCCTCCGGGCGATAAATAATCGTTTCTCACGATTAGTGGTAACTCAAATTCTAATTCTTCAATATTTCTAGATTTTCTTACGCTTCCTGCCCTACCATTAACTTTTTCTCGTTCAGTTATAAAATTAAAAGAGGGTATATTAAACCCTCTCTCTACAACCAACCAATCAAGTTTTTTCTTGTTCACAATAATTGTATCAAGCATTTATACACCTCCTGTTACGTTGCAGGATTATATCTGCTACGTCTTTGCTTTGTTCTTTCATATTTATCAATCAACTTAAACACTTCATTCTCCAAACTATATTTATCTATTACAGGCTCATAATCTTTATTTGCTATATCATTATTACTTTCTACTAATTTAGCCACTAGTCCTATTAATGCATCAAATTTTTGTTCGAGGCTAGAATTTCCTGTTCCTGATTGATTTAAAGGATTAGGAAGATTGTTCGGCCGTTTGTTTCTAGGTGATGTTTTTTCTAAATCTTTTGCAGCTAAAGCTAGTATTTTCCAGGCATCATTACTTCTGCTTGGGTCTGTTGGAACTATCCATTCTGGATAACCTTCTTCACCTAAATGATATAGTCCGTTCCATACCTTGCCACCAGTAGCAAACCTTCTATGTCCTCTTGGTCCCCAACCTGAACGACCATACTGTATATCGTTTTTCCAATTTGAGTTATTAAAGAACGCTAATAATTGATCATATCCAGACCAAATATTACCATGGCCTTTTACAGCGTAAGCTTTAAATGTACTAGGTACATATTGGAGTAGACCTTTGGCAGGTGTTCCTAGAATGTTATTAATGTCACCGATATTACCCTGGGTAATGCCTGCATCCCCACCAGATTCACGTTCAATCTGAGCAATAATACCATTCAACTCTTTGCTAGATAAATTTACTTTCATTCTTCTTGCTGCTCTTTGAATAGTAGAACGCCATTGTGAAGGTGCTTGTTTACCTCCACTTTTTCCAGATAAGAATTTAGCAGGATCCACTGTATTTCTGTTAGTAATATCTGCTGAATGACCTTTCTCTACTTGATAATGTAAGTGAGGTCCAGTAGTCCAATGACCACTGTTACCTGTGTGTGCGAATTTTTCGCCTTGTTTAACCTTACCTGTCTTGAATATATCTTTTAAGTGCATAAAGAACTGTGTGAACTTACCACTTAATAATTTAGCAACTGTACCGCCGCCGTAGTTACTTAATTTTGAAATAGTACCGCTAGTTGGCGCTGTCAGTGTTGTACCGACTGGTGTTGCATAATCAATTCCATAATGACGTCCACCATTAAATCCATATCCAGCTACCGCTTTATTAGGACTATATGGTGTTGTAATAGCGTACTTCGTGAATGAACTACCATCTCCACCACCACTATCTTCAAGCCATCCGGCAAATAAATCTTTTACGCCTTCTTTTAGTTTTTTATACATTCCTGCCATCATTTTTCTTGGTAATTCAGGTAGACTACCGAAATCTACACCAAAATGAGACATGACCTTATCTACTAGTTTTCCTGGATTGGATGCAAAGTCCCAGACATCACCTATAGCTTTATCAAATCCTTTTTTCAAAGCTTTAGCAGTGTCTTTGGTACCATTAATAATTTGCTTACCTGCATTATTTGCTTGAGCCATTTTCTTACCAGCATATTTACCTGCATCTTTTTTCTTGTCATCAAGCCAACTACCTAGGCTAAATCTTGGTAATGTACCTGTGCTAAACTGTGGCGTATTCAAATAATTATAAGTTGCTGTTCCGTTATGAACTCTTGAGCCTTTTGGCAAAATAACCTCTGTATCTGTTTTAGGTGTCATTGCTAGGCGTCCATTCGGATACTCAATCATTTCATGTCTAAATCCACCAGGACCATTACCAGGTCCTTTATCACCTACAATTGCTCTAGTTGTCTGTTTTAATCTTCCTTTGCTATCAGATAGAGCATGGTTATGTCGAACAGTACCTGTTGATAGTTTAATGTGTTTGAATTTATCCATACCGATTTTAGTCGCTACTGCATTGACACCATCAATTAATTTGTTTAAACCACTTTTTACACCTTTGACCATTCCACCAATATGGCCTTTTATTTTACCAATAATTCCTTTTAATCTATCTCTCATTACAGTAAAACTTTTTAAAACAGAATTTTTAATATTAGTTGCTATACCAGTAGTTTTGCTTCTTATACCTTGCCATATACTACTCATAAAACTTCTGATTCTCTGATTGATAGTTTTACTATTAGAGAATAATCTTTCGAATTGGCTTTTTACTCCTCTGTATAATGCAACTGCTTTATCCACTGTTCTTCTTCTAATTGAGTCCCATAAATCAGATAAAAATTTACGTAACCTTCTGAATAAGTTAGCCGATTTGTCATACAATCTTGTAAAACTATTTTTTACATTTATATATATTCTATTTGCTTGATTAGATACAGAGTCGCGTAATTTTCTCCACAAATTAACGGCGAAATCTTTAAGTTTTCCAAAAATATTTTTAGAAGAATTATATGATCTTGTGAAGGCATTTTTAATATTTGTATATATAGATTGGACTATTCTTTTAATTCCATTTCTCATAGATTCTAATATTTTATTTACAGCTGTTCTCATAAGAGAAAATATTGTTTTGGTGAAGTTATAAGTTTTCGTAAAACTACCTGTTACTACACGGTATATAGTTCCTAATGCATTTCTGAAAACATTAACTATAAATTTCCAACCACCACTGATTACACCTTTAAACAGTTGAACAAAAACTTTACCAGCACCTAAAATCTTACCGACGAGCATAAGTTGTACGCCGTTCCAGATTAATTGAAGTGCACCTTTAAAAATTTGTTTAATACCTTCCCACATTTTTCTGAAATCGCCAGTAAATAAACCTGAAAATATTTTAATCGTACCCATGATGACATTTAAAGCACCACTAATAACGCCTTTGATATTTTCCCAAACTGATTTTATTAGCCATTTAATAGCTGGCCAAATGAATTTCATGAGATTCCATATCAATGTCATGATTGGACGTATTATGTTACTCCAAATAAACTTGAAAACAGTCGATATAACATTCGCTATATTTTGGACTGCCTCTGTAATTTGGGCACCATTTTGACTCCAAAAAGTGGATAATTGACTACCAACTTGATTAGCAAATCCTTTTATCGCATTTACTACTTGCATAAAGGTTCGCTTAATTTTATCTGCAAAGTTTGTAATTCCAACTACTACATTAGGTGGAAATATCTTAGATAGGGTAATGACACCATCTTGGCCATTGCCTTTGAATAACTGGAAAAATCCTTGCAGTGCAATCTTAGCTGCTTTAAATGTGTTCATAACACCTGAGACGGCTTTATTGACAATATTTCTGAAAGTCTCAGATTTTTTATAAGCAATTGTAAATCCAATACCTAAAGCAGTTAATCCACCAACAATCCACAATAATGGACCGCCTGCGAAACTTATCGCTGTTCCTAAAGCAGGAAATAGTCTAACTGCTGTAGCGACTTTCCCAGATAAAAACGCCATTAGTCCTCCTGCTTTTGAAATACCAATTAATAGAGGTCCTAATGTTGTCATCGCACTACCAACGACACTAATAAACGAACCAAATATAAACACCACCGGTCCAATTGCAGCAACTAACGAACCAACAACAGCTATTGTTATCTTCATACCATTTGACATGTTAGACATACTTTTTAGAACGCCTGTTAATCCCTTAGCTAACTTTACAACGATTGGCGCGATAGCATCGCCTAGCGAAATACCAAAAGCAACGACATTGTTTTTCAATATTTTTAATTGAGATGCCATTGTTTTGTATCTTTGATTGGCTTCGTTTGATAGTGCTTTATTTTCTTTCCAACCTTTGCCGGAAATTTTTACTGCTTTTCCTAATAATTTATGGTTATTGGCCATTCTTAAAATGGTATCTGATTCTCTAATACCTTTGATACCTAAATCAGCTAACATCTCAGAAAGATTGGCTCCTTCTTTTTTAGATTTGGCCAATCCACCAATAAATGTATCTAATGCTTTTACCGGATCTTTCTCCCATTGTTTCTTGAACTCAGCTGACGAAACTCCACTAGCATCAGCAAATGCTTTTAATTCTTTGCCGCCTGCACCAACTGCTTTATCAATCTTCTTAAGCACAGTTGTCATAGCAGTACCACCTGCTTCAGCTTCAATTCCTAAAGAAGACATTGTAGCAGCAAGACCAGTTATATCTGATTCAGTCATCCCGACTAGTTTACCTTGAGCAGCTATTCTCATAGACATGCTCATGATTTCAGATTCAGTTGTAGCCATATTGTTACCTAAAGCAACAATACTTGAACCTAATCTACTGAATGACTTTTGTGGCATATCAACGATATTGGCAAACCTAGCAAATTCTGTTGCAGCTTGTTCTCTTGTTAAGTTTGTTGACTCACCCAAATCAATAATTGTTTTAGAAAAGTCTAATATGTTACTTTTCTTAATACCTAGTTGACCAGCCATTTCTCCAACTTCGGCGATATCTGTTGCTGCAACAGGAAGATTTTTAGACATGTTGATAATGCCATTAGATAATTTTTTATAATCTTTTTCACTGCCATTAACAGTTTTTCTAACGCCTGCAAAAGCACTCTCATAATCAATCGATGCTTTAACTGCTGCACCAAATCCTGCTACAATTGGTGCAGTAACATACATTCCCATAGAACGACCGACATTTTTCATTCCATCTCCTACATTTTTAAGGTGTGGGCCAATCTTTGAAAAACTATTCCCTAACTTGCCCAAAGTTGTATTTAATGCATTTTGGTGAGCCTGTAGGTCCTTCATGTGCTTTGTAGCATCTTCTAGTTCGCGATCATATTGATTTAATTTAGCTGCTGCTTCATTATATTTAGATGCTGCAGCTTGTGTTTTTGCACTGTTTTCTCCTGTTTCTGCGCTTAATTTATCGTAATTTTGCTTTAATTCTTTTACGAGCTCTTTTTGTACCCTTTGTCGCTTAGATAATCCATCAACTTTTACTTTTGATTTTTCTAAGCTGTTATCGTAACGACTGAATTTAGATAAATTAGCTGACATTTCTTTACTAACCATTCTTAACTGCCTCTGTAATCCAGTCGCGCCTTTATTAAATCCAGAACCATCTAAATCAACTCGTATGACCATATTCCCGATAGGACTTGGCATAAAATTCCTCCTTTCTTTAAAAAATTGCAAATAAAAAAGTCACTCATTTTGAGTGACTAGAATATGTCTTTAAAACTTGTAGCTTTTTGTTTTGTCTCAATACGTGATTCGACTACTTCTAAGAAGAAATGGATAGGCATATTAGCAACTTTTTGAGGATCCATGCCTTCATCTATTAACATCTTTGCAAGTTTCATATAATTTTTATATGCACCCTCAACAGTCAAATCTTCAGGATTTATTTCTTCTGCTCGTTCAAAAACTTTTTTGTTTCACTTGGTTCTCCGCCACTTGTTATATTTCGCAATATAGAACCTAAATATTCAAAACCTTCTTGACCACTAGGTAAACCTTTTTGTAACTCAACTGTTGTAAATTGTTCATCAAATGCTTCAGTTATGAATTCAAACACTTCATCTAGAACGTCCATTTGCGACATTACTTGTTCTGTATATTCTTCTTGTAACTTATCGTATTCTCGTTTCTCTGTTTCAGATAATTCTTTGTATTGTTCCTCTGTTAGTTCATCAAAGTCTGGCTCCTTAAATACTTTTTGCATTTTCATAGACAATTTAGAGCCTTGTATTGTTTCAAACAATGTAAGGATCGGTTTTGCTAAATACTTTTTATATTGTGGTTTCCCTGCTTTTGTAAATCCTGTAATTAATTCAATTGATGTACGTTTCATTTAATTTCCTACTTTCTAATTTTTAATTTGGCCAAAATAAAAATGAATAGAGGACTTTCGTCCCCTATTTTTATGCTTCAGGAATTCCTTCCCCTTCAGTATTTCCTTCTTCCTCAGTACTTCCTTCTGATACATCTCCAGACGCTTCAATTGCGTTCTTCGCTTCTTCTACTACTGGTTCTCCAACAGTTTGCATAAACTCTTCATATGTTTTACCGAATGTTTCCATAAATACATAATCGCGACCTTCAGTTTTACCTTTTGCATCATATCCAGTTACATGTGATGCTTCATCAAAAATGCGATCAATGAAGCTACCTTCAACTTCGTCATTTTGGAACTCGACTTTATCTTGCTTTGTTTGTCCTTTAATTCCTGGTCGTGTGAATTTACCTTTGAATAATCCTACCCACTCGCTTGAACCATCATGATTACGACGTTCAAATACTACACCTACGTCAGGTGGAATATCTGCAGCACTATATTTGAAACCGCCTTTACCTTTTTTAGCACCTGATAAGAATGCTTTTTGGTCAGATGGAACAGTAACAAATGTCGTTTTTACCTCTAATTTCCCATTAGATACAGCAGTAGCTGCTACAATATCATCGCCGTATGCATCTTCTGATTCTTGTGGTCTATCAACTTCAATTTCTTGAAGGAATCGTGTACGCATACCTGGACCATATTTAATACCTTTATCATCATCTTGCTCAATTGGTGCCGAATAGAAGTTTGAAACCCCAATTGCAATACCTGATACACCTGTGCTTGCAAAGTGTTGTAAATTTAATTTCAATAGTCTTTCAGATTCTTTTAAGTTTTTTAACATTATAATGCCTCCTAATTTTTTAATGTAATTATCGTTGCTTTAGCTCGAATAATCTCTCTAAATGTAAAAGTCTCTACTTCATATAAAGGCTCACGATAATAAGCTTGAAAATTCATTTTTTTCAATAAAAAAACAAGCATTTCAGCTTGTTCAAACGGTTCATTTTCAGACCACCAAATGTCTATTTGATAATCATATTCTCTTGAAAGTTGTTGATCGTCGGCATAATTTTCCGGAGTATATGGTAAAGGTGTAATCCTAACGATTGGCTTGTTAGTTGTTTCATGAAAATTTTGCGGAACTACATATTTAAAAATATTATCACTTACTGTAATCTCTCCATTGTTAACAATTAGTTGATAAAGTTCATCTGTAATGTTTTTCATTTTCTCATGCCTCTTCTCATAGCTGTTACCATTGCCTTATTAACAATACTTCTTCCTTCTTTTTCACTTTTAGTGATAAATAATTGTGGTCTCTGATACATTGTTCCAAATTCTATAACATGTATCCTATGACTGTATCCTCTTTCGTAACCTATAGTTACATACTTTTCATAAGAGTCTCTGTCTGTTTTAACGTTCGACATCGCAACATGGTCTTTAGCATGTTTTGTTCTTTCACTTTTAGGCGTATTCTTGACCATTAAAGGAATTAAAGACGATGCTCCAGCTTTAAGAACCCTATTTTGTATCTTCGGAAAATTTCGGACTTGTTTTCTTAATCCAGATTCCATAGTATTCTTTTCAATTTTAGCACCCATTAGATAACCACCTCACAATACACTCTTAAGAAAGACTTATCGCGATAATCAGGCTTATAATACTTCACATCGTAACGTACATCATCATGTATAACATAGTGCTTATTACTTGGTTTATAATCTCCTCTAGGGTCCCTTATAATAATTGTCTTAATAAATTTACTACCTGTATTAATACTTGTTTGTGTGTCAGACTCTTGTGCGTCTTGAATGCAGGCATAACAACTATATAATTCTTGTGGTTTTGGACGTTGAGGTAGACCATTGATTGATTTACTGACATCCTCATTAAACGATACTCTCTCATTTAAATCTCTACTGCTAAACTTCATTTTGTGATTTCTCCATTTTCTCCATATATGCATCACGTAATTTATGAAGTGTGCTCAAAACCATTTGAGGTGCATAACTTAAATTACGTTCAATATATGCGATTCTATTCTCAAAATAATAAGCAGTTAATGGAAATACCGCTCTATGAAATAAAGGATGTTTCTGAAACCAATCTTCATTTTCTTCATAATCACTTGTAACTGCACTTGCTATATCAACAAATGCCCATTCGTAATAAGCTTTTAACAAATTATCTTCAGAATGATGATCAACCTTACAATGTTTTCTTAATAAGTCAAAATCTTGTTCAGCGAGTTCCATATAAACCACCTCGTTTCTCGACTTATTCGACTCTTTCAAGAATTTTTCCGTGTACTTCTAATTTTTTATTAACTTCATTTGCTCGTTTAACCGTCATTTCAAGTTCTTCTCCTATCTCTACTACATTTCCTACCTCTAAGTCTTTATATTTCAATAACGCCTTAAATTTGGCCATATACATCGCTCCCTAATTTTGATAAAAGAGAGGCTTTAAAATTAAGCCTCTGGAATAACATCTGCTGCACTATTACCATGTGGATTATCTCCATCAACATTAAAGTCTACTTTGATAACAGCTTTGTCATTTTTTAATCGAGCATCTAATCTTAAAATTGGAGAGAATACTTTTCCGTATTGATTCCAAATTTCATAATTCACTAATAATTGCTTTCTTAAGAATAAAACTACTGCATCTTTTAATGATCCAATAAACATAGTATTTTCACCAATCACTTCTTTATCAAGAACTCTAATATCTTTACCAAACATTTTATATCCTGTTGCTGAAGTAATAGATTCTTGTAATAAATAACGTCCATTTTTATCTTTCATTTGGTCTAATTGATCATATACATCAGATGAAACAACAAATTCTTTAGCATAACGCTTTTTCAACTCAACGTTTAGTATTGTTTTAACTTCCCCAATAGTTGTAACCGACTTAGGAGTTAACCCTTTTAATGCTTCTAAAATTTTAACGTTTTTCGTTGCGGTAATTTCTTCAGCTAATTCTTCAACAATAATATTTTCAACTTCTACGCCGTCATCAAGTGCTTCCCAAGACACTTTTAAAAGTCCACGGTGAGTATTGATTTCATATTTTTGTTCTCCTAACTTTCTTAAACCTAACTCAGGAGATTCTTCTAATTCTTGAACAGTAGGTAATCCCGCTTTCTTCGTTTCATCAGTTCTGACAGGAAATTTTCCAATTGGTGTTTTAACGTTTCTAACATCTACTAACTTATCTAATGCTTCTAATTCATCTGTAAAATCTTCTATTTTATTCGAAATTTCTTCAGGTACTAAAACACCTTCATCTGTTGTTTTTACCGAACGTGTATTTTGAGTAAGAAGGTAATTACGGAAATTAATTACCGCTTCAGATTCCTTTTGTTTTCTAATTTCTTTGTCCTTAGTTGCTTTGGGATTATTGCGCTTAACAGAACGTTGTTCACTTGATTTCTCTTCATTTTCTGATGATTTTTCACCAACGTCTGCACTTTTATCACTAGATTCCTCATTATTTGAAGATTCTTCGTCAGAGTTTTTATTTTCTAAATCTTCAATAATAGCTAATTCTTCTTCTTTCTCAGCTATTTTTTTATCAAACGACTTCACTTCATCACGAAGTTCTTTTGCTTTTTTTAAGTCAGACTCTACATACTTTAATGCTTCTTTCCTCTTTTCATCACGTTGAGACTTCAATTTTTTTATTGCTTCTAGTAATTGTTTCTTGTTCATAAATGAACCTCCTCATTTTATTTTTGATTGCATAAAAAATAAGCTTCACTATATTTAGTAAGCTTTTGGATCTATTTTTTACGGTGTTAACCTTCACCGATTTATAATAATTCAAGTTCAGTTTTTAATTTTTCTTGTTCGAAATCAAAATTCATTTTTTTAATACTTCTCAGAGCTGGTGCTACATCTGTATCTCTATATGCTGGATAAGTAACGACAGATACATCAGTTAATTCTTTAAATTTTGTTAAAGTACGCTTATATGAACGTATCTCATCATCAAATGTCCACTCATCACCGTCATCTTCTAACATAAATCCAAATGAGCATTGGTTAACATTACCAAGTTTAATATTTTCATAGATATCTCTTGCTAATGTAGTATTTGGTAATGTACATTCAAACTTCAAACCAATATCGTCAATATCTAACTTTAATGTTCCAGAAGAACTTCTACCAAGTATTTGACTCGGTTCGTGATCAACTAAACATCTTACATCATTTAGATTAGTATTATTTAATGCACTAGAAGAAATAGTTTCTTTGAAACCACCTAAATCTTCAGACCAGGTATCGAATTTAAGTGCATAGCCTCCAATAATCATCTTCTCATTATCTTGTTTAGCTCGCACTTCAATGTTGTTCATCGTTCTTTTTTCTTCATCCTTCATCTTCCTCACCTCCTTCAAAGTTAGTTTTATGCTTCTTATCAATTGATTTATTCATTTGATACTCATCAACTTTTTCGATATTCACATGATTCAAATCAACTCTATGCTTTGCTCCAAATCCACCTTCTATAGGTGGTAAACCCCTTGTCTTTCTTACTTCATCGAGGTTCTTGACGCCATCTTCAAGATCTATTTTATCTATTTTTGCCTGCGTTTCTGAGTCAACTACTCTCAAATCAGAAGTATCAAACCTAAAACGTTTAACCAAATCATCTAAATCTGAATTAAAGTAAAATTCTAAGGCTGAACAACTAGCTTTCATATATGGTGCTAATGTTGATAAGTATTCTAAATTTGCATCTGTAATACTAATATTTGTTGGTTCAATACCGAACTTATGAAGTGGGATTCCAAAAACTCCTGCAATTTCTCGTGTTGATGATTTATTGTCACGTATAAGCTTTAGTATTTCAGTATCGACTTCTAACTGATCGAACGACATCGACTCATCCATAACAACGACTTTTCCGGCTTGTTTTGTCCCGCTATATTGTTCATGAAATGATTTTCTGGCTCTATCTCTTGCTGCTTTATTATCAAGTACACCTTTCATTTTTAAAATTCCACCTGCATGTGTACCATTCTTTAAGAAATTACCTAGAAATTGTCTACCGTAATGATCTGTTTCTAAAGTCTTTAATAAGGACTCTAAAAGTGAGATACCTTTAAATCCATCTAATGAATGAAATTTAATATCAACAACATCATAGTAATCTAACTTTATAACATCCTTATGATTTGGTTTATATTCAAAGTAGAGCGTATCATTATCATCTACTTTTAAATTTACTTTTGACGTTTTCATGAATACCAATTTTTTAGGATTAAACTTTGTATCCCTAATGATTCTGAAATATCCATGGCCTGTTAACATAGCATTAGCAAAAACAATAAATTTGAAAAGATATCCATTGTAATAGTCATTTGGTCGTACATTAATCAACTTTTCCAAATAATTATTTTCTTCATGAACACCTTGCTTCCATATTTGAATATCCATTCTTGCTAAGTCGCCTGCTAACATACTTACAGCAGTAAAAATGTCTGTATTTTTTATAGCATCTACCCCGTCATATTCATTTAGTACTGGAGCACCTTCAATTCCTGGAAATATCTTTGTTGCTTTTACTATATCTATTTGTTCCATATCAATTGATCTATTTCTATTACCAATAAAAATCCCCAATCATCTTACCTCCTTTCTGGTTTAGATTCGTGTTCAACAATCAATGCAATTAAAATTAATGTTAAGCCTGTCACTACAAGTCCAATTGTTTCATTAAACCTTAAATACATAGCAATATTAACCAAGGTTAAACCTAATAAAAAAAGAATGCCTGTTAAATTGGCAACCATTAACAAAAAGAAGTCTTTAATTTTACTTAAATTCATCGATGCACCTCCTAAAATCCAAATTCATCACTTGCATAAATTTCATCCCAATTTTCTTGGAACTCATGCATTCTCGCTTCTGTCCATGCAATTAGTACTGAGACAATACTATCTATCTTTTCCCTATACATAGACTTATCAACTTTGCAGTTACCTTCTTTGTCGAAAATAAGAACTGCATTATTAACCCCTACATCCAAGGCTGGGTTGTTAGCATGTATTATCTTTTCTTGAATTACATCAAGTTGGAAGTCTTTAATAGGTTGAGACATTACTTTGAATGATTGTCCTACTTCTATCAATGGCCATTTAATATCTTTCCGATTTTCTATGGCAGTCAAAAACGTTTCTGAGTGCCAAGGATCGTAACATAGACCTAAAACATTCAAATTATTTTCGACAACATAATTTATTAAGTATTCAATCACTTGTTCATAATCTATAATCCCATAAACAGAACGTGTTAAAGTCGCAGTGCCACTGTTGACCATTTCCAAATAATCTATTTTGTCGCGTTTTATTTTTGCTTCTATGCCACCTCTAGTACCAACAAAAACGTGAGAATCAACATAATACTTTTTATCTATAGGATATATAAAACCTATTCCCGTTAAATCGTTTAATCTTGATAAATCAACGCCAATATATACATCTTTATTACTAATATCAGGTGCATTATCAACGCTTATTTTTTCCCAATCTTTTATATTAACTAGTGATGATTCACTATTGGATTGCCAAATATTAAAGTTTTTTGTTTTTATTTTATGTGTTTCACCTTTATCGATTTGTTCTTGCATATCGTCCTTAATTGTTTGTAAGGCAACGTCATAAAATGATTCAACTTCAAGTAGAGGATTTGCTTTAATCCAGTTCTTTTCATCGTCTATTTCTTCGTCACTATCCATTTCTGCACAATATACAAAATAGTTATCGTTTTCAAACTTTCCGTTCATCAAACCTTCGCAGTACACATATTCTTTATACATTGGTCCATTCAAATTGAACCCAGCAGTACTAATAATTGCTATTAAACGATTAACTTGTTGAATCATACCAGAACGTAGGACTTCAAACATTGAATCATCTTTAGCTTCGTGATATTCATCGAGAATACCAATGTATGGATCAAAACCATCTAGTTTTTTTGTATCTTTTGATAATGGTTTTAAGATTGAACCGTCACGTTTATTTGCCAACAGGTTTTTAGATTCAGTAATTTTAGTAATGTTGTATACTTTGGCCGATTCTTCTCGTAATGAATTCAATTGTTTCATGCACATTTCCCATACGACCTTAGCTTGGTCTTTTGCATTGGCCGTACAATATATCTGTCTACCTAATTTAGGATTTTCCCCAAAAAGCAATTCATAAAGGTTAATACCGGCAACGATTATAGACTTACCGTTTTTTCTGGCCATACTAATATAAGCACGTTTAAATCGTCTATGTCCTTCATCATTCTGCCAACCATAAATACTACCAACTATAAACTTTTGAAATAATGCTAAAGGATGACGTTCACCTGTTTTAATATCTGGTAGCTTTTCAATGAAATTGATAACATGTAGTGCTTTGTTGGGTTGCCAATTATAGGCTAAATCATCACGTTTTAAATCATTTAAGTGACGTTTGCACGCTTTTTTGACCATCCTAGATGCTAAAATGTCGCCTTTTAGCACTTTTTTTGCATAAAAAGTAACTGGATCAATCAATTTATTGTCAGTTAAAGAAGTCATCCATTGGGTCCTCTACAACTTCGTTTTTCTTTGGTGCGACAATTTTAATTCTGCTGTCTAAACTTATACCAATCATACTAGCTGCTGCTCTCATTTCTCTCGCCACTTCTAGTCTTTTAGATACTGAAGGATTAATTTTAACGTTAATAATTTCCCCTTCATCATTTTTGATGAATATATTATATCCATTTTCTTGTATGTCTTTAGTTAGTTCTAAATAGCTTGAAACTTGTTCGCAATAATGACATATAATCTGTAAATCTAGGTTTGCTATTGGCAAATTTTTCATTAAGGGAACAATACGCTTATATTCTTTTTTGGCCAATTTGCTCAACCAAGTCGGTGGCCGTTCGGGTACTCCCTCAAAGACATTTAAAAGTTCTTCTTCTTGCTTACGTTGTCTGATTTCATCTTTTGTTAAGTTCTTTTTTGTGACATCAGTCGCAACACGTCTTCTTCCAGCCAACCAAACCACCTCCTTTGTAAAATCGGTTTAAAAAAGGGAAAAAGTCCGAAAGAAAGGTCTGCCCCGTTCCGTAAAGATTTCGACGATGCCCCGTCAAAGTTGGTGGGGGACTTTTAATTTTTTCGAATTTTATTTTTTTACATATTTTTTATTTTATCTTTTTCACATTCCGTACTTTTTTAAATCTTCTTTTGTTTTTTTGTTATGGCATTCATTGCATAATGGCTGTAGATTCTTTTCATCTAATCGTTTCGACCAATCTACTTTTGTCGGGATTATATGGTCTACTACTTCAGCTATTCCGCCACAAGATACACAAATATAATCGTTTTTGATTAATACAATTTCTCTTTTATCTAACCATTCTTTGCGTTTATAAAAATTTAAGTATTCAGGATTATTCCTTTGCCTTGCATCATTGTATGCTTTGTTAGTGTATTGCTTATGATCATCACAGTATGTTTGGTTGTGTGATATAAGTTTGTTGCATGTTGGATGATTACAACGTCTCATGATACCAATACCAATCACTCCTTCATTGCATAATTAAAAGGACCAACACAATGTGTCAGTCCTTCGTATAATTTTTCTATGTTATTACAATATCATGATTAATCAATAGTTTGTGTAGACTGTTTGTTGACAACGTTGACTACTAACTAATGAACTTGATTCTCTTGATACACTCAGCATGTTTCTTTCTAATGTATTGTTCACTATAACCTAAGTCATATGCAATCTCTTGTAATGTCATACCATCTACATATTTCTTTCTAAGTATCTTGTGTTCTATACCTTGGAAACGGTCCAACAAACTTAATACTCTTTCCTTCTGTTCTTCTAACTTTTTTATCCTCTCATTCAATTCCTCTAACTCCTCCTCAATACGGCTGACCTGTTGTAAGCGAGAATGAAAGTCATGCTTCTTTCCTAAGTCTGCTCGTGCATAACTTACTGAGTGCCACCTCTCCATTTCTTCAATGCATATATCTTTTTTTATCTCTAATGCCTGCTGTTGCATATCCAAGTTCTGGTATAACTCTAGCCACTCGAACAATACATCTCACCACCTTTATTAAGAAAAAACCAATTACATTTTCTTTACATCATATACATTAACCTGCTGATCATCTAAATCATTACTTATCAATAATGTGTTACCTACAATGCTATCAACGTTGTATTCTTTACCGCCAAACAAAACTTTGTCGCCTATCTTAAAACTTTCAACTCTGTTGATACTATTTAAAGGACTAAATCCATTTGGATATCTATTACCTAATTTGTTTAGGTTATGCCCTGCAACTTCATCTAGCGTCACATTACACATACTTGCTAATGATGATACATACCAAAGTACATCACCTAATTCTTTTACGATTTCATCTTTGTTTAAATCATGGCCATGGAAAATATGCTTCTTAATATTATCTGCAACTTCCCCCGCTTCACCTGTTAAACCTAAAGTATAATTAGTTAAAGCCTCACTCATGTTCTGTTCAACGTTATGTGTTCTTAATGCTATCTCTTGATACTTATTGAGTTCCATTATTATCTTCCTCCGATTTCATATGTAGGATAATAAACTTAAATGCTTGTTCCTCTGTAAAACCGGCATTTACCATTTCATCAAATATTAATTTCATTCGGCAGAAACCTAATCTATTCTCATCAGTTTGTATTTGCTTCTTAAAATCTTCTAAAGTTAATTCAAATATCATATTTCTAATGTTTTTGTTTAGCATCAAGATTCCTCCTTATTATCGTTAACTATCATATAAACTTCAGGCATCCAATCTTCTGGATATTCTATCCAATGTGCATTGATTGCATTATGAATTTTATTGAATTTCCTTGCTTTTTTGTACACTTCATAAAGTTCCTCAATACCAGCTTTTTCACCTGAATAATTATAATAACTATGCAATACTTGCTTATTCGTATATTCATAGTCATATGTTGAATCACAGGATGTCATTAATGTTCCAGCTTTAGACTTAATAACATTTATTTCTTTTTCTATTACATCCTCAAAGTTTTGACCATATGCTTTGTTAGATAAAATAAAATATTCATTGATCAGCCATTTAATAAGTTCATCTTTGTTTCTTATGTGGTTCATTTGTTCTTCTACTGACGGCATTCCTTATCCCTCCATTACTGCCATTAATATAAGTGCTAATACAATTACTAAAAATAATGTCGCTGCGATTAACATTAGCAACGCCCCATTCCTGAAAACCACGGCTCGTTATCTTTGTATGCTTGTGTGTCTTCATAATCGATTGGTGCTGACATATCACTTGCGTAACTTTCGACGTCTATACTATCTTGCACACTCGCATACTTATATGATCGTTTGATAAATGAGTATAGTGCTATGAGCGATATTGTTAGTGTGATTAGGTAGAATTTCATAGCTGTAATTCCTCCCAAATTTGTTTGTCTCTATCAGTCATCGGGATATCATATTCATCTTTCATCAATACAATATCTCGTTCAATATCTCGTAATACCAGTTTTTCCGTATATAAATCTGCTTTACTAGCACCTTCTCTATTCATGTAGTAGATAAGTGCATGTTTAATGATTTGTTTCTTTTTGTAGGATTTCATAAATTAATCCACCTCATATTCGACTAAAATAAAAGTACGTTCTTTATTATTTGCATTAAAATAAACTTGTGTATTATATCCAACGACTTTTGCACTTGGAAATTCCATTTTAAATTCATTTAGACTTTCAACTGCTGTACGTTCCCTATTCATTCGGTCATCTTCATAATCTCTGAACTCAATATATTGTTTCATTCACTTCACCAAACCTTTTTCTTTAGTCCAAATAAGTATCATAGTTAAGTCGTCATCGAGTATATAGAAAGCTACTGAATTATCGGCTTTAGCTTCTTTAATTGACCTAGTATGTGTCGCTTTAGTAAAGCCATACTTTGTTAAATGACGTAAGTTAGGTATTTGCGTATCCTCTGTGATTTCTTCTTTAGTCCTCACATTAAATGTTTCATAAATCGGTAAAAACTGTTTATCAAATATAATTTGTGGAAGACCACTTCCATTAAATCTTACACGCATGCTTTCACTTCTAAAGTCTCTATATTTTGCTTGTTCTTTGTTTTCAATCGCCCAGCTTAATAACTCTGGTAAAATCATTTCTTTTTCAATTTTTATTTTTGGCATGTTTTAACCCTCCTGAAATAAATTCAATTGTTTCCCTTCGAGTAAATCTTTAACATATGGCTTTACAGTAGTTCCAAAGTACTCATGCATTTCTTTTTCTGAATCAAACACTGAAAAGCCGATATCATCTCTAAATACTTCAATAGTTTCTACCTGTCCAGTATCAAATAGACAAACATAGATGTTGTTATTGTTGCCACCGTTTTTATAACGTTTAACTACTTGATCCATTTCGTTATCATTGCAATACTTGAATTTTTTGATGATCGTTCACTTCCTATTCAATACTTCTTGTACACGTTCTAAATTATCAGGTTGACTAGCGCCACCCTTTGTTTTATTGGATTTCTTCGTTTGATAATTCTTCAACTTTCTCTTCTCCGCCATCAAATAATGTTTCATTTTCTGTTTGCTCTTGTTCTTCTTCGTTATCAACATCTTCTAATGTTAATTGATCTGGATTTTCTACTTCATCTTTAAATAGTTCTTGTCTAATGTACTCAACTCTTTGATATTGTTGAGTAATAAAACCATTTGGAACATTATCTCCAGAAACTTTAAATTTAGTACCTGCTTTACTTGCTGTACATACAATTGTTGCTTCGTATGCGAAAAACTCTATTGACCAAGTCACATGTTTATCAGTAGCGTTAAATTGTTTTCTTACCACTCCGTCTTGTTCACTTTCACCAAACGTTTTTTTAATTAATTCATCTGCAAATTGAATGTTTCTCATTATAATTCCTCCACTTTAACTTTTATTTTTGGTACTTCTGCGTATCTTTTAGCACAATGTAATTCAACGACTAGTGCATCATCAGTCCATATCTTTTCATTTGCTGCATCCATAAATGTTTTAACCAAATTATCAATGTCTGGTTTATTCTTTTTAAATGCATGTATCATTCTTTTTATTAATGATTTAGACCATGACTTATTCATTGGGAATTCAAACAATAAAGTCAGCTTGATTGCATCATCAATATTTAGTTCCGGCATTTGTTCTTTTATAAATTGTTTGTGTTTCGTATAATTAGTAGGCATGTAAGTTTGAATAAACTTACCTACATTCCTAAATCTCGGTCTAGGGGATGCCATTGGTTTATCTAGATGTTTTACGTTTTTTTTGAACAGTATTGTAAATGAATGAACCGTCATGATACTTCAATTACTTTCTGGTAATATAGCAACGCATGATCCTTATAAAATGCTAATTCATGTTGTATTCGTTCAATATCAACTTCTGATTGTTCTGTATGTCTTTCACTAAGCAGAGCTAATTTGTTTTGATATTCTTTGTTTGCCTCACGATATTTCTTAGCTTCTGACAAAATGTTATTAGATTCCTTAACTAATTCCTCTAACTGCTTTTTGTATGACACTTTGTCTTCGTTAATCTTCTGATAATCACGTGACAGCTTTTCATACTCATTTCTCAGTTCCGTCTTTTCATCACTAATCACTTTAATTTCGTCTTCAAGCAAATTAATACGACCATGTAATTGATTCTTTTCAGATGTTAGCTGATTTATTTTTTTATTAAGTGACTTATTTTCTTTCTCTAAAACCATTTTTCTAGCAATAGCAACCTTTGTTGTTGACTCATCATTTTGTTGATCATTTACTATCTTCTCTGGTTCTATAGTTTTTGTAGTTAATTTAGTATTAGTTGTTTTATTTTCATTTTCTTTAACTTCCGACTCTTCTTTTAATTTTTTAAATGCTTTATGATGTTCTGATCTAAAACTATAAACTGCTCCAGGTGTTACACCAATTTCTTCAGCAACAGCTTTAACTGATTTTAATTCTTGTAGTAAATCAAATACTTCTCCTATAGTTTTACCTTTAAGTAGTACGCCCAAATTCTTCACTCCATTCCATTATTTCTTTTTCCATTTGCTTTTTCATTGCTTCAAAGTCTGATGAGTTTTTATTTACTTCGTTTTGATTATCTTGATTTTTTTGTTTTTGCTTTAATAACCATTCAGGTGTTTTCTCTTTTGATTGGTTATTATTATTCTGGCCACTTTTACTTTTAAAGTTGGCCAACTTTTGTTGTTCATATGCTCGTACATCCTTGATTGATTTAAGATTAGAGTTTAACCAATCTTTTAAAATCGCTTTAGCATATCCCCAGTTCACTTTATTTCTATCAAGCGCTAGTTTAAGTGCAGCTGTCACTATTTCGTCTGAATCATTCTCAAAGCTTTCAAGATAGTAAGTGATGTCTTGTGCAGTGTATTGATTAATAATTCCGAATCCTGAATCTTGATAAAAGTCGAAGACGTTCGACGACTTCTTATTCTCCTTATTATCATTATTTTCATTATTCTCCTTATTATCATTATTGTTTGTGTGCGTTTGCGATGCATTTGCGTCGCTTACCTGATGCACTTGCGATGCATTCGCGTCGCTTTTGCGTCGCTTTTCTAAATCTTCATGTTGGTAGATGTCATAATTGACAACGGTTAGGAGTGTCTTCTTTGCGTCGCTTTTTGCAATCAACATTCCGTCTTCTTCTAATAATTTTAAAAAGTTTTTAACTTTATTATTTGACCAAGACCAACGCTCACAAAGTTTTCTAATGCTGGTTATTTTTTGACCTCGTTTAACAAAGACCAACTCATTACCTAACACAATTTTTTTATCTTTATGATTGACCATTAGCAAAATATCAATCCAAGCTTCAAATTTAGAAAACTTTCTATTTTCCTTAAAAGTCCAATGGTTTTCAATTGATCTATGCAAACTAATCCAACCAGTCATAACTCCACACCTCACTTTCAAAACTGGTTAAATTAAAATGGCAAATCATCGTCGTTGATATCTATCGGTCCATCGGCATTTGAAAATGGGTTACTGCCATTTGGTTGATACGAACCTTGATTCGTTTTATTTCTTTGACCACTTTGAGCATTACTTGATTGATTAGTACTGTTACTAGATTTTTCTTTATTCAAAAATAGAATTTGAGAATTCACTTTATTTACTTTCAATTGCGTACCATAATTAATCGTGCCGTCTTGACGTTCATGATTATTATTTTGTATCTCACCTTCAACACCTATTAAATAGCCTTTCTTTGCATAGTTGTTTATAAATTCAGCAGTTTTATTAAAGGCAATACAATTAATAAAATCACTCTCATATTCATCTTCATTATTTTTAAATCTTCTTTGAACCGCAATATCAAATAGTAAGTACTTTGTGCCATTTGTTGATTCTTTTAGCTCTAAGTCTTTTGTTATTCGGCCAATAAACTTACAATCATTATTATCCATTTATAAACCTCCAATATAGACAGGTACACCACTCGCTCCTTGTACCTTCTGTTTGATTAATTGTGCATCGGAATTGGTATTACTAAGGTGTATTAGATGAATCTGTTGTAATTGAGACAGATCATTCACCTTTAATAGTTTTAATGCATATTCTAAGCTAAAATGTGATTCCATTATCCTGTTAGCCAATCCTTGATGAATAGAGCCTTTTTGCACATTATCTTGCATTTTTTCGTAGATATAATTCACTTCTAACATCAAGTGCGTTAAACTTTTAAAACTATACTTACAATACTTTGTATCTGTTAAGTACAAGACTTTATAACCTTGTGTACTTTTTAGTAAAAAGCCAACTGGTTCAGCTGCATCATGTTCTATTTCAAAAGGTAAAATTGACCATGTCCCAATTCTTGTTTCCTGTTTAGCTTTTACTGAATACAGTCTGTGACTTTGAATTTCCGTTGCTTCCTTTGTTCCCTTGGTCATGTAACAATTAATTCCGTTCTTTAAATACTGATCTGTATATTTAGCGTGATCACCATGTTCATGAGTGATGAGACAACCTGCAATGTCTCTCGTTCTGTATTGAAGAGCTTTTTGCACCTTTTCAAACTTCACTCCTGCTTCTAATAAAAGTGTGGTTCTGCCATCTGAAATACGATAGCAGTTACCACTCGAACCAGTTGCTATAACATCAATTAAAATGGTTCTTCATCCTCTGTTGTTTGTTGCGCAGGTTCTTCTTTAATCTCTTCAACTTCTTCAAAATCTGTAACATCTGTTGCCTCTTTATGTGGTACTTCTTCGAATTCTAATAATTCTTTATTGGCATTTGCTTCTTCTTCAGCATCTAAAATTTCTTTACGTTGTCTGTTGTCTCTATTTTTAATTTCACTTGATAAAAGACTACTGTCATCAGAACTATTTAATAGTTTCTTACATGCTCTATTAATTACAGTCTTTTTGGCCATTTCTTGGGGGAATCTTCTATGCGTTCCATCTTCCTTGAACTTGCCGTCATATACCATTTGAGATTGTTTCCATGCTTCTTCAATTTCTTCGAAGCTCATAATCTCTGTATAGTTTTTACTTTCATCCTCAAACACAACAGTTGCATATGCACCAATGATTTTTTTACTATCTCTGTTTCCAAATGATTGAGAATGTTCTAAATCGACGATTTTACCGTTCTTTGTTTTGTATTTAACTTCATCACCTTCAAAGATAACTTCAGCATTTATTTCTTTAGCACCAGTAACTCGTCTTGTAACTGCCATCGTACCTAGATATGAACGCTGGAACTGAACTTTATCTCCGTACATGATGAAATAACCCTGATTCTTAGCTGGATTTAGCCCTTGCACGACCATATCCATTAACGCATTGGCAATGCTGTTTGGATTAGCAAATTCTAATGCTGGTTTGTAACCGTCTTTCTTAGATCCTTTTAAATCTTGTAATGTTAACATTGCTGATTTCATTGCATTTTCGGGTGAATAATTTTTTGGAAACTTTAAATCACCCTGTGTTTCTAAACTTTTAACACGTGCTAATACGCTATCTCCCATTTTTTGATTTTTTACTAATAATTCATTTTTATTTGTCATATATACTAACTCCTTTTATTGTGTATAATTAAATTAATTTCATATGAAAGTGTGGTGACAACATGACTGAAGAACAATTTCAAAATTTATACGATGCAAAATCTGATTTTGTAGATGATTTAGTTTTTAATGATGATGAATTCCTTAATACTCTCTATGAGAGTACTGTTTCTAACTTTCCAAATTTAACTGATAATGAGCTGCGAATCATGACTCAGATGAAAGCTAGGGACGTTACAACACGTTTGCTTATCCAAGAACTTTTTAAAGCTATACTAGTGGATGAATAGCACTTGGTATAACACTCTTAGTCAGTAGCTAATAATATGGTTAAGAGTGTTTGTTTTTTATACTGTTTCAATAAATCTCAGAAACGTCTTTAATTAATTGGATATCTTCTTTACTCACTTCATATAGACAATTCATTCGTGTTGCTACCAGGTAGACATCAATTGAACTTGATTCTATTTCAACCATTTCGTTAATAAAGTCATTTTCATTAAGTTCAAAAGTGGCTATTTGTTTTAATCCATATCTGAATCCAGCGATGAATCCAGACGCATTACAATCAATTTTCTTTCTAATAATTACTTCTTGATAACCGTCAACATCCACTTCAGATTTAAATGGATGGTTATTTGTCTTCTTCCAACGTTTACTAATCTGTACATAATCACCTAGTTCATATTTCATTTAGTTGCCTCCATTCTCAATGCTTCATCTTCTTTGCTTACAACTAATCTGATTTGTTGTGATTTTGTTGGTAAGATATCAATTACTGATTCAGCATTGTCAATAAAGATTGGCGCGTTAATTTTGTAGTGATCACACAACGTATTAATGATGTCTAGTCCTGCATTAAGCTTTTTAGCGCTATTTAATCCCCTGTGGTACTCAATACCATTCACAGTTGTTTCACACGTTTCTTTAACTTCTCCGTCAACTTGTGTATAGAATAATTTGAATTTTACATACTTGAATTTTTGATTAATGTTATCGGTTAATTTATTGATTTTAGTAATCGTAAATTTATTTAGTTTGTAAAGTTGACCAGAATAAACTTCTTTCTCGTCTAATAACTCATCTTCTTTATTTCTTAATTCTTGAATTCGTTTTTCGATATTCTCATTAGATGCAGCTATCGACTTCAATTTATCCAAATGTTCTTTTTCTGCTCTTAATTCATTTAGTTGTGAATCTAATTCATCAAGTTGATCATCTACTTCTTCTTGAATATTCATACGTTTTTTATTGAGTTCATCAATATCTCTTTGAACTTCTTGATATTCGCTTGATTGTGTAACATCTGTGATTTGTGATTTCAGGCTATCAATTTTACTTTTGATTCTTTTAGACTTCTCTGCAGCTTCATCAATTAATTTTTGATGTTTATTATTTTCTTCGTCTAGTGCATCAATGATTGGTTTAATCTTTTTACCGTCTGCCAATACTCTTTCCATAGACCCTGTAATAACCTCAAGTTGAAGCGACTTTTCTTTGTTAAACTTTTTGAGTGCATTTTCTCTTGCCTCTTCCACTTTTTCTGTTGGCAACTCTTGGCCACAACATGAACAAACTTTTTCATCTACATATTCAAACTTGTGATTTTTGGCCATTTCTAAATCAGACTTTAATCTTTTATGTTCTGCTAAAAGTTCTTTTCTTCTACCTTCTTCATAATGAATCTGAGTTTGATTATTCTTAATTTTTGATTTGTAATTCAAAATAGTACTTTCTTCTGCTTTAAACTCATTCATAAGTGAATGAATTCTTGATTCAGTAGTAGATGAGTGGTCTCTTTTGATTCGTTCTAATTCTGCTTGTTTATCTTTTACTTGATTACGTAACTCAATTTCTGCACTTCCGTTCTGCAACTCGTATCTCTTATTAACAAGTGTTTGAATGTTATCTTCTAGCTGCTTGTAATCAGATTTGTTCAATTCTTCTACTTCAACCAATGAATGTGATGCTTCATTGATACGTGTTGGGATATCTTTAATTTGTTGATTGATTTGTTTAATCTTATCTCCAACAATTTTCTTTTTAGTTTCAATATCATGATCAGTAAGTAATTCATTCAATCCTTCTAGTTCTGAATCACTAGCAATGACATCATCATCTGTTATGTCATCTGCAATTTCGAATAGTAAATTACGACGTACTTTCCAATCTAATTGATTGAAAGCACCAGGATTTGTAATGAGCTTGAACACATCTTCATCTATAATCTCAGCAACCCTATTTTTAAAATCAGTAACTTTTACTTTTTCATCATTTATATATTGATACTTCGTTCTACTTCGGTTGTATTCTTTACGATTTGTTTTCTGGTTCGTTGAATACTTAGGGTGTGATTCCTTCTTAAGTGTTAGTAATCCACCATCAATTTCAAATTCAGCTATAACTGTGGGGATTAACTCATACTGTTCTTCGCCTTTTTCATTTTCTGGTACTGGGTTAAATGATTTTGTTGAACCATCTAATCCTTTATCAAATAGCAACCATTGTAATGCTGTAGCCGTTGTTGTTTTGCCTGTACCATTTTGGCCAAAAATATCTGCATCTTGGCCATTAAATTCAAAAGTTTGATTTTCAAAGCCTGCAAAATTCTCCATTACTAATTTGTTTAATTTTAATTGCATTGCTTAATGTCCTCCTCCGTGTTATTCTGTACGTGTATTTTTATTTGAAATTGTGCCTTTTCCAATTGCCGTTGGATTAGGCTTTTTTTAATATCGTGCCTTAATTTTAAAATCATAGGGTTTGTTACTGCCCTTTAGTATTTCGACCATTAGTGCGTCTACTTCGCTTGTGTTGTCGTCAATCCAACTTAAAATTGAATCATTCAATTCTTCAAAAGCAGCTTCAACAGAATCCTCAATATATATTTCTGTTGCATATACTTCTTCATGATTTAAACTAAAAACTCTAACTAATATGATTTCTTCGTTAATGACCTCATAACGATGCAAAAATTTGAATCCATAGTGATACTCAGTTCTAATAATTTGTGATCCTGTTTTAAAATATGACAATTACATTTCCTCCTGTTCTAAAAATATTTGATCAGCCATTTCAAATCCTGCTACCGTCACTATCCAAAATAGAAACGAATGCTCAATAGGTGTTGTACTAAACGACGATATAATAAAAAATTCAATTACTATTGCTAACGTTAAAGCTGGGTACTTCATGATGTTCCATGCTATATTCATTTGTTTTCCTCTCCTATCCGAGTATGCTCCCCAAGTCTCCAATTTGTTTAAGCATCATACTCGTACATTATTTGTATACATATATCTTTTGCTTTGTCAGATGGCCACCAGGATTTTCTGTTTGTTTTTTTAATCTCAATTGCTTTCATCCGACTATCTTTCACGATGTGATTTCTAAAGAATTTCTCTCCAATGCACATTCGTTCTTTAATTTCTTCTGCATCAACTAGCCAGTCTCCTTTCGGCATGAAAGATCACATCCTCTTTTATTTTTCTTTTGGTATAATTTAGTTATCCCTATGTGAAGGGAGGTGTTTACCATGAGCATATTTGATTTCTCAGAAGAAAAAGAATATTTAAGAAAGTTAGTGGTTGCTGGATATTACGATACAAAGGAAGCCATTGAACAAATTGTTGATAATGACAATGAATTATTGGCACTTCATTATTTATCAAAAGCTAATTCTTACTTTGTAACTTTAGAATCTTATGTTAGAAGTAAGGAAGACTTATATCGTTACGAATTTACTCAAGTTGTAAAAGCTTTTACAGAAGTCTATGAAGAGGCGCTAGATTGTGTTCGAGACAATCATTCACATCAACATACTTTGATTAACTTCGATCAATTTAAAGAAAAGCTACATCCAGTTTTGGGCTATGTTGATTCTAATCTTGACCTAGAGCTAAATAACTAACCTTCATGACCTCTTGTTAAATCAAGAGGTCTTTTTTCTTTTGATATCTCGGTGTTTTGAATGTGATGTACTATACGTCTATCAACCAACAAAAATACTTTTTTAAATTGCTCATATGATAATCCGTATTCGTGAATTAATTGATAAATCTTACGTTCTACTGCACTTTCTTCCAAATTAAGCTTTAATTCATTCATTGTGTTTCCTCCTTATACTTCAACTTTCTTTTCAATCATTGGTAAAATACCGTTTTCTTTTAACAAGTTATATAAAAAGATACGACCCTTTTGCGTCCATTTTGTATGCAAACTAAAATCCTCTGTACCATCTTTCCTTATATACTTATGCGGTTCTGAATGCGTGTATCCTTTATTGTGATATTTCGCATATAATAACCACTGTCCAGACTGCTTAAATTGAACTTTTAATTCATGTAAAACTTTGTTTAGTGCTTGTGCTGTCATGCCATAATCTTTAGCAATAGCATTTACAGTTATAAGCTTTTTACTCTTTAAGATTTGATCATAATAATCTGCTTTTGGCTTCAACTCACCTATTTGTTGTTGTAGCAGCATACGTTGTTCTTTTTCTTTCTTAAATTCTGTCAATACATGAATAATGTAATCTGGGTTTTGTATTGTTTGTTCAATCACACTATCTGTTGCATATATCCCATGCCTGCGTATTGCTGGTAATACTTCAGATGTTACCCAACGTTTAAATCGTTTAGCTGAATCTAACTTTGATGAAAAGATTAAACTGTATAAACCTGATTCGTTTATAAGTGTTGTTTTTTGTAATCCACCAGGTGTCTGTATTTTACCGACCCCTTTATCTTCTGAATATACATGTTGTTTTATTGCATCCGCCGTTCTTTTGTAACCTAAGATTTTGGCTACATCTTTACCTACAAAATATGGTTCTTCATTTACAACTACTGTTCTCACTTCATTTGAGTCAAAATTGAAAATTTGTAATTCGTTCATCCTGTTTCCTCCTTATATTATCACTTAAAGTGATATTGGTCATAAAATTTTAACTTGAATATTGTCCACACTAACACCAAATAAGTATGCAAGTGCATATACTTCTAAATTCTTTAGTACCGCATCTTCACGTTCCCACTTGATGACTGTTGGTTTACTAACACCTAATCGATCAGCAACATCTTGTTGTGTCATTTTGGCATTAATACGCCATGTTTTTATAGTAAAAGTCTGTGGCATTTTTGTTCACCTCGCTTTCGGTAACTCAATACTACTATGACTTAAAGTAATATGTCAACACTTAAAGTAATTAGAATTTCCTAAAAGTGATATTTCTTCTTGTAAAGTAAATTGATATGTGGTAAATTAATATTACATTAAGTAATATTAAAGGAGCAAAAACTATGGAATATAAAAGCGCTAGAAAAATTTTATCAGAAAATCTACAAAGTCTTATGAATAGAAAAAATGTGACTCAAAAAGAATTATCTGAGGAATTAGGCGTAAGTCAGTCAACTATATCTAATTGGATACAAGAAACTAAATATCCTAGAATTGATAAAATAGAAATGTTAGCCCAGTATTTTAATGTTCCTAAATCTTCTATAACCGAACAGAAGAAAGAAGCTACTTATCAACCAACTACGATCGCAGCACATCTTGATGGTGAAGTAAGTGACCTAGACGAAGATGAAATGCAAAAAGTATTGGAATATGTGAAGTTTTTAAAGTCGCAACAAAATAATTTATAGCAATTAATAAAAATTAAAACGAATGGAGGAAGTGTAGAATGAAAAAGTATGATGTTGCAGTTTTAGATTTTGAAACAATGAATAAAAACACAAATAGCCCTTGTGAAATTGCTATTTCATTGATTAAAGATTTTGAGATTATAGAAATTTACTCGTCGTATATACATCCGCCAAATGATGAATATAGTTTATCAAATGCTAAAATACACAAAATATCAAAAGAAGTTATTTTCGAATCGCCTACCTTTGAAATTATATATCCAAAAATCCGGAGTTTAATAGCAGATTCTCAAATTGTTATAGCTCATAATGCGAATTTCGATATTTCTGTTTTAAATTCAACTTTAGAAACTTGCGGGATACAACCACAAAATTTTATTTATATTGATAGCGTGAATATTTTTAAATATTTTCATGGTAAAACTTCGGTAAGTATGGATAGTTTATGTGACTTATATGATATAGACAAGAAAAATTTACATTCAGCAAAATATGATGTACATGCTTTGTCTACTATTTTAATAAAACTAGCTGAATCACAAGGGACTCGAAGTATATTAGAATTAATTCAAGGTATGAAGAAACAATATATTCGTTTTAGTAGTTTAACTAATATACAAAAATCATTTTCTAACTTTACTTTTAATTCAACCAATATAAAGGTGTCTGATATTAACAAAATCAATCCTGAAAATAATAATTCGCTATTAGCAAATAAAAACATTGTATTTACCGGTGATTTTGAGATATCAAAATCAGAATTAATGGTTCTTGTTAGAAAAAATGGCGCGAATGTCAGAAGTACAGTCTCTGCTACAACACATATATTAGTCGAAGGCGTTCAAGACGAAAAATATATGGATGAAAATGGTTTAGTTTCAAAACAAAGAAAAGCTAGAAAGCTAATAAATGAAGGTAAGCAGATACAATTGGTAACTGAAGCAGAATTATTAAATTTTATAAATGAGGTTAAAAAATGATCAAAAAAATATATACTAAAAAGCACGTCTTTTTAATAGATGAGGTTAATAACGAATACCAAAACGATGCTTATTATGGGTATAACTTGTTGCTGTCTATATATGTTGGAGTGAATAAATCTAAAAAAACTCAATCCGGTTCTTTTGTTTTTGAAAATAAACCAATTAGAGTTGCACGCAAAGAAGATGTAATTAAAGAAGAAGAACCAACAGAATTAGAATTGAAATTTTATGACTTAATAAAAAAAGAGAAAGCAATTGGATATTCAAATAGAATAATAAAAGATTATCAAATCGAAGGACATATTATTTATTACGAAATCAACTAACTACCTCACACTTCGTGAGGTTTTCTTATAAGGGGGATATCAATGAAAATATTAAAATTTACAGATACACACATTTATATTTTGACTGATGCTGGTCATCAATTGAAATTAATCAATCCTGGCCATAAAAATAAAAAAGAAACAAATAAATGGTTAGAGATGGTTGCATCTGATTATGACAAAATGATGAAAGACGAAAATAAAAACGTCTAACTATGTTAGACGTTGAAAGGTGGTGTTATGTGTGCGTAAAGGAAATAATAACCAAAATAGTAATAACAAAAAGCCTGGTCATTTAGGTAGTGGTCCAAGTAATGGAGAAAAAAGAAACAATGACAATGTAAGAAAAAATTATAGAAATAGAACTTCTGATTTTCAACGTCCTTCAGAATCCACAATGGAATCTTTATTTGGTGATGATTATAAAAACAAAGATTAATCGTTAATTTGATAAATTTTAAAATAATAATCAGAATTGTTTGGTTGATAAATATAAGAAATAGATATATGCGATTTATCTTTTAATTTAGGAGTCGGTTCAATAATGAATATTGAATCAAGATTTTCTGTTAATTCATGCTTATTCAATATTCCTTGATAAATAGGATCATCTTTTATGTTATTATACCGCTCTATATAAAACTTAGCATTTTTTTGTAAAATACTATCTATTGCAGATGACTTAACAAAAGGTGCATAGCCTTCAGCTATTCTTTGCTTATTCATATATTTCCTAAACATCTTAAACATTTTAGGATAAACATAGATATTTAATAATATAATTATAAATATTGCTAATAATATGGTAACCAGATATTTAGTTAATGTTCCCCATTCGAGTACGTTTATACAATTTTGAACTAGAAAGAAAATAGATACGTTAACAAGCGAAAACATAATAGAAATCATTTTCTTTATTTCATTTTTTTCTGTATCAAAAAATGACAAATAATCTAAATAAATATAAGTTAGAAGTCCGGCTACACCTGAACTTGATAATAACAAGATAATTTCCAATACAATCACCTACTTTTTACCCTATTATAACATAAGAACAAATAACAGATTAATTATTTGTTCATAAGTAAAAGTTATACATAAATCATATAACAGGTGATTTTTACTTATAAAAATAAATGTAGTTTTATACATTGAAAGGCGGTGATAACCTAAGACTTAACGACCTCCCCAAGTCTCCAAACTTAACTGGAGGTAGTTTCTATGAAATATATTAAGTCGAAAAAATATGAAAATGTATATAGTTATAAGACCACAAATGGTGATAAACGTTATTGCTATAGGCTCAAATACTATTTGGATGGTAAACGAAAAGAGAAACAAAAAAGTGGATTCTTAACTGAAAAAGCTGCATATAGAGAAGTGTTGTTGTTAAAAACAGATATTGAAGAACAAGATTATTCAGTTATAGAAGCTGACAAAATTACAGTTAAGCATGCTGCTGAAATGTATTTTGAATTTAAAAGTCCTAGTTGGGCAAATTCAACACTAAGAAATAACAAAAACTATATTAATAATCATATCATCCCTTTAGTAGGTAAAACCTATTTATCAAGGTTAACACCCTATGAAGTACAAACTAGTCTAATCAATCCACTTCAAGAGAAAGTTAATTATAGAACAACATATAATATCTATTGTACCTTTATAGCGATTCTGGACTTCATGGTAGATAACGAAAAATTAAAACGAAATAAAATATCTGGAAAAATGCATTTCAAAGAAGAAGATGTTCAACCAATATTTTATGATCAGAACACCTTAAAAAGTATATTAAATTATGCAGATAGTATGGAACCTGTTTATAAAACTATTGTTTATACACTCACCTATACTGGTATGAGAATCGGTGAATTACAAGCTTTGAGATGGACAGATATTGATTTCAAAAATAATACAATCAGTATTAGAGAATCTAGAAATGACCATGACAATTTTACAAAAACAAAAACGAAACGTTCAAAAAGAACTATTCACGTAGATCCTGAATTGATAAAAATGTTGAAAGAATATCAAAAATACATCGAGAATAAATCTTTTTATCGTAATGCCCCTATCGATATCCATTCAGCAATTTTTGTTGGTAATTATGGATTAAAGCCTATTTCTAGAACAATCATTTATCAAGCATTCAATCAGATGTCTGAGGATTTAAATATAAAAATCCATGCACATGCTTTTAGGCATTCTCATGCTACATTATTATTAAAAGGTAATCAGTCTATATTCTATGTTGCTGAACGTTTAGGCAATACACCTAAGATGATTGAGTCCACTTATGGCCATATCATTGATAGTGCCAAACGTGACGTTTCAGATGCTTTTTCAAAAATACTGTCGGAAGAAGTGTCGGAAGTCATTCCATTTAACGCTCAATCCCTTTGATACCAAGGGGTTTGGGCGAACATGCTTGACTTTGTGCACAAGTACAAATGTTCTGTATTGACTTTATGATGAATACGTGACCTTCATGTATTTTGTGTAAATATTTTAAATTCTAAATGTTGAAATGACTAAAATATTAATATATTTATCAATTAGGCTAGATTTAATATCAATTAAGACTTATAATTTATGTAACCAATTTTCTTGTTTATAGACTTTAGTTATAAATTCTACTTTTATTTTGAAGTTAATGATGTGCTTAGAGTTAAATTTCATTGATTAATTGGTCTTGTGTATGCTACAGAAGGGATGATGATTTATGAAACAATCTAACATTGAAAATTATACAACGAAAGCTAAGGAACTATTGAAACATAAAATTATAACTAAAGAAGAATATGATCAACGTATAAAAGATTATACTGACTATACGAATAGCGAAGGCAAATATGCACGCAAATAAAGAGGACGTTCAAAATTTTGAACGTCCTCTTATATTATTCTGTATATGCATTTACCATCCAAGTTACACCAAATGGATCTTGGAATGAACCAAAGAGTGGTGACCACTCTACCTCGTTTAAAGGCATATCAATTTTACAACCCGCTTCTTCTGCTTTCTTAAACAATTCGATGACAGCTTCTCTATCCTGCTCATCGTTATAATTAAACTGAAAACATGCTTGAGCGCCTTCGTTATTAATATCTTTATTTTGCCAAGTGTCACTACATAAAAATGTCTTCCCTAATAAGTTAAAGCTCGCGTTCATTGTAAAAGATTCGGGCAATTTAAATTCATCAGGTGCATCTTTAAACATCTCATGGTTACCCGGAACTCTCATAATATCCGTTGCACCTAATTTTTCTTCGTAGAACTTTAATGCTTCAATACTATTTTTAAAATTAAAATAAGTATTAACTTCCACTTTACAACGCCTCCTCAATCTTTTTATATCATATTGAGTATAACGTCTATAGTGTAATATTACAAATTATTGTATATTAAAATGCTTCAATATCTAGAGAACTTTTACCGTTTAATTTCATATTTGAAAAGCGGTTATTTTCATATAAGAAATGAGCTACTGACCCTATCATAGCAGCATTATCTGTACATAAATTTAATGGTGGAATACTAAGATCTATTCCTAATTTATTTGATTCTTGTTCTAGTGCATGACGTAAACCTTTATTCGCAGCTACACCACCAGCCACAATTAAATGTTGAACATCATAGTCTTTAACTGCAGCCATTGTTTTGCCAACAAGTACTTCAACAACACTATTTTGGAAACTAGTCGCAACATCTTCTTTAATGATTTCTTCATTTTTTTGCTTTTTATTATGCAATGTATTAATAACTGCGCTTTTCAAACCACTGAAACTGAAATCATAGCTGTCTTTTTCTAACCAAACTCTCGGAAAATTCAAAGTATCTTGACCGATTTGTGCAAGTCTATCAACTTCAGGACCTCCTGGATATGGTAAACCTATTGTTCTAGCAACTTTGTCATATGCTTCACCGACTGCATCATCGCGCGTTTCACCTATAACTTCAAAATCTAAATGATTTTTCATATAAATCAGTTCTGTATGTCCACCTGAAACAATTAATGCAATTAAAGGAAATTCTAATGGTTTAACGAGATGATTAGCATAAATATGCCCTGCAATATGATGAACTGGAATAAGTGGCTTTTGATGACTAAATGCTAAAGCTTTAGCACTTGCAACACCGACAAGTAAAGCACCAATTAATCCTGGACCTTCTGTTACGGCTATTGCATCAATGTCATCCATTTGCATATTTGCATTTTTTAAAGCTTCATCAATCACTGTTGTCATCACTTCAACATGTTGACGACTCGCTACTTCTGGTACTACACCGCCAAATTTTTTATGTGTCATCATTTGTGTAACAACTTCATTACTGATAATTTCATTGCCGTTTTTTATAACACTTGCTGCTGTTTCATCACAGCTTGTTTCTATACTTAATATAATTGATTCAGACATTTTTTAGACTCACCCACATCACTTTAGCATCCTCTCCATCGCCATAATAATTTTTCCTAACGCCACCATACGTAAAGCCAGCTTTCTCATAAACATGTCTCGCCGCTTCATTATCCACTCTTACTTCTAAGCTCATCGTTGTACAAGTTGCACTTGCAAAAGTCATCGCATATTCTAATAACATTTGTCCTATTCCATTACCTCTATATTGCTCGGCAACAGATATTGTCGTAATTTGTGCTTGATCAATAACTAACCACAATCCGCAATATGCAATGATTTCTTCACCTAAAGATACAACAAAATAATGCGCAAATTCATTTTTCTCTAACTCATGATAAAATGCGTCAATAGACCATGAACTTTGTGTAAAACTATGATTTTCTATTTCGTATACTTGAGGGACATCTTCAATTGACATTTTTCTAATTTCTAATGCTTCGTTTGATTGTTTTTCCAATTTTGTTCCGCCTCTGATAATTTTAGATATCTTGGTTTTAGTTCATGAACATTTAACACCGGTTGTTCCTTAATGTTATACATTATTGAAGCATCAGGTAATTTTGAAAGACTTCTACCTTCTAACTTATCTTGTAACTTTAATACATCGTGACCAATAAATATATATGGATGATTTTGTGAATTTAAAAATTGATTCAATGCTTCAATAGAAATATAACTATCTTCTTTGATTGTTTCTAATTTATCATCCTTATATTGATAAACACCAGCAAATACATGGTCTCTTCTAGCATCAAATAAAGGTACTATAAGATCATTTTCGTTGTTATATGTTGCCGCTAATGCTTTTAAAGATGAAACTTCATATAAAGGAATATCCAAAGTATATGCCATTGTTTTTGCAGTTGTAATACCAATTCTTAACCCCGTATACGAACCTGGTCCATTGGCAACGACTATATCTGATAATGATTGAGGTGTTATTTGCGCTTCATCCATTAACGATTCAATAACGGGCATTAATTGTAATGAATGATTCTTCTTTATATTGGACTGATAATTGATTAATACATTTCCCTCTTTAACAAGTGCTACTGCTAAAGGTTGATTAGAAGTATCAATTAGTAATGTTGTCATCATTTAGCACTTCCTTTATCTGTTTATAATGTTCACCTTTAGAAATAATTTCAAACACCCTTTTATCTGCGTCTATATACTTAATGTTGATTTCTAAACGCTCTTTTGGTAAATATTCTTGAATGAATTCACTCCATTCAATAATCGTAACACCATTATCATTAAAGTATTCATCAAATCCTAAATCTTCATCACTATCTTCTAATCTATAACAATCCATATGATGAAAAGGCAATCTCCCTTTGTAGGACTTTATTATATTAAAGGTAGGTGAATTAATGTTTCTTTTAACGCCTAAAGCCTTTCCGAAATATTGGCTAAAAGTGGTTTTACCCGCTCCTAAATCTCCATTCAACAAAATAATATCATTTTCAGTTACAACTTGAGCTAATTTTTCAGCAATTTGCTGCGTTTTTTCTAATGAGTCAACTTGAATAATCACTAATTTGGCACCTACCTTTTCTTTACTTAAACTAACTGAACTATTATAACAAATATTTATTTAATTGGGTAATGAATGGTTCATTTATCAGTAAAGCGCTTTCATTATCTAAATTTTTAGAAAAATCTAAATCTTCTGTTGACATGTATTCTGATATGCGTTAAATTTAGTACATAAATTTTTTAACTATTCAAAAATCTTAACTAAAAATATGGTTCACATTTGAGAAGAAAGGACGAGTTGTAATGAATTTCACAATGACGGCAAATAAACCGACAATCGAATACAGCATATTAGTGATTTTATTACGCTCAGAAGGACTCGAACAACAGTAAGCTTCAATTTACTGTATGGTTTAAGTCCTATTTCTACTTGAATGGGACTCGAAGCAACGTCCCATATTTATTGGGACGTTGCTTTTTTATTTTTCTAGAGGAGTGTAATTATGAGAAGTGACATGATCAAAAAAGGTGATCACCAAGCACCTGCAAGAAGCCTATTACATGCAACAGGACAAATCAAGAGCCCAACGGATATGAACAAACCATTTATTGCGATTTGCAATTCTTACATTGATATTGTCCCAGGACATGTTCATTTAAGGGAATTGGCAGATATCGCAAAAGAAGCGATTAGAGAAGCAGGTGGTATTCCATTTGAATTCAATACAATCGGTGTTGACGATGGTATAGCAATGGGTCACATCGGGATGCGCTACTCATTACCAAGTAGAGAAGTTATTGCTGACGCAGCTGAAACTGTTATTAACGCACACTGGTTTGACGGCGTATTCTACATGCCAAACTGTGACAAGATTACACCAGGTATGTTACTAGCATCTGTTAGAACAAACGTACCTGCAATCTTCTGTTCAGGTGGACCAATGAAAGCTGGTTTATCTGCAACTGGTAAAGCATTAACTTTATCTTCGATGTTTGAAGCAGTTGGATCATTTAAAGGTGGTTCAATGACGAAAGAAGAATTCTTAGATATGGAAAAGAACGCATGCCCTACTTGTGGTTCATGTGCAGGCATGTTTACAGCAAATTCAATGAACTGCTTAATGGAAGTATTAGGATTAGCATTACCTTATAACGGAACAGCTATTGCTGTAGGAGAAGAAAGAAGAGAATTAATTAGAGAAGCAGCCTTTAAACTAATGGACTTAGTTAAAAAAGACATTAAACCTAAAGACATCATTACTAAAGATGCAATTGATGACGCATTTGCTTTAGATATGGCAATGGGTGGTTCTACAAATACAGTACTTCATACTTTAGCTTTAGCAAATGAAGCTGGTATCGATTATGACTTAAATAGAGTAAATGAAATAGCTAAACGTACACCTTACTTATCTAAAATTGCACCAAGTTCTTCATACTCAATGCATGATGTACATGAAGCAGGCGGTGTACCAGCTATCATCGGTGAATTACTCAAACTCGATAATGTTTTACATCCTGACCGTATTACAGTCACAGGCAAAACATTAAGAGAAAATAACGAACATCGTGAAATTAAAAATACAGAAGTTATCCATACAAGAGATAATCCATTCTCTGAAACTGGTGGCTTATCAATGTTATTTGGAAATATCGCGCCAGATGGTGCTGCTATTAAAGTTGGTGGTGTTGATCCATCAATCAAGAAATTTGTTGGTAAAGCGATTTGCTTTAGTTCACATGATGAAGCGGTTGAAGCAATTGATAACCACACTGTTAGAGAAGGTCACGTTGTTGTCATTCGTTATGAAGGCCCTAAAGGTGGACCTGGAATGCCGGAAATGTTAGCACCTACTTCATCTATCGTCGGTAGAGGTTTAGGTAAAGATGTTGCATTAATAACAGATGGTCGATTCTCAGGTGCAACAAGAGGTATCGCTGTCGGACATATTTCACCAGAAGCTGCCGCGGGTGGACCTATCGGACTCATCCAAGACGGTGATGAAATTATCATTGATTTAACGAATCGTACATTAGATGTAAATGTTTCTGAAGCAGAATTACATGCTAGAAAACAAAACATTGAACCATTTAAAGCTAAAGTTAAGACTGGTTATCTTGCAAGATACACTGCCCTTGTAACAAGTGCAAATACAGGAGGCATCTTGAAAGTACCGGACGAACTAATTTAAGGAGTGATTTGCATGGCACTAACTACTAAATCATACAAAGAACCAGATGAAGCAACTAAAGAAAAGACAATAACTTACACAGGGGCAGAATTACTTGTCCAATCCTTTATTGATCAAGAAGTCGATTACATCTTTGGATATCCTGGCGGTGCTGTCTTACCTTTATATGATGCCTTTTATGAAGGTAAAGTGCCTCATATTCTTACGAGACACGAGCAAGGTGCAGTTCACGCAGCTGAAGGATATGCAAGAGTTACAGGTAAACCTGGTGTTGTAGTCGTTACAAGTGGACCTGGCGCAACTAATACAATTACTGGAATAGCTGATGCTATGAGTGATTCAATTCCACTAGTTGTACTTACAGGACAAGTTCACAGACCAGGTATTGGTAAAGATGCTTTCCAAGAAGCGGATTTACTCTCTATGACAACACCTATTACAAAGCATAATTATCAAATTACAGATGTAAAAGATATTCCAAAGATTATTGATGAAGCATTTCATATTGCTTCAACTGGTCGTAAAGGTCCAGTTGTAATCGATTTTCCAAAAGATATCGGTGTTCTAGAAACAGTTGAAGTTTCTCCAAGAGAGCTTAATTTACCTGGATATCATATTAACTTAACGCCAGAAGATAAAGAGATTGAACAAGTTATCCAAATGATTCGTTTAGCAAAGAAGCCAATTATACTTGCTGGTGCTGGTGTTAACCATGCTGAGGCTTCAAAGGAACTTACAGCATTTGCTAATAAATACAAAATTCCTGTTGTAAACACTTTGCTAGGATTAGGTTCTATCCCCTACTCTGACCCATTATTCTTAGGTATGGGCGGTATGCATGGATCATATGCAAGTAACATGGCATTAACAGAATGTGATTTGTTAATTAACTTTGGTAGCCGTTTTGATGATCGTCTAGCAAGTAACCCAGATGAATTCGCAAAAGACGCTAAAGTTATTCATGTAGATATCGATCCATGTGAAATTAACAAAATCATTCCTACAGATTTAGGTATTATTGCTGATGCAAAACAAACATTAGAAGCACTATTAGAATATGATGCTCATGAGCTTATCCATCATGAATGGTATGAACATTGTCTATCTAATAAAGCAACATATCCATTTAGATATGACAAACCAACTGATGACTTTATTAAGCCACAACAAGCAATTGAGTATATCGGAAAGATTACAAACGGAGATGCCCTTGTTGCAACTGACGTAGGTCAACATCAAATGTGGGTTGCACAATATTATCCATTTAAAACACATGGTCAAATTATTACAAGCGGTGGTTTAGGAACAATGGGCTTCGGTATCCCAGCTGCTATGGGTGCCAAGTTTGCACACCCTGACAAGACAGTTGTTGCCTTTGTTGGTGACGGTGGTTTTCAAATGACTAACCAAGAAATGGCCATTTTAAATGAATTTGATAATGATATCAAAATTGTATTAATCAACAATGGTGCTTTAGGTATGGTTAAACAATGGCAAGATAAATTTTATAGCCAACGTTTTTCTCATTCAGTATTTGCTGGACAGCCTGACTTTATGAAGCTTTCTGAAAGCTATGGCGTTAAAGGGTTCATGATCGATTCAAATGATAAATTAGAATCTACACTTGATGAAGCATTCGCTCATAAAGGCCCAACCTTAATCGAAATTAGAATTTCCCCTTCTGAACCAGTACTTCCAATGGTTCCAAGTGGACAACCAAACTACAAAATGGAGGGCGTTGAATAATGAAAAGAACAATTAAGACTCAAGTACTCGACAGAGCGGGTACACTCAACCGACTTACAAGTATTTTTGTAAGGAGACAATACAACATTGTTTCTCTTTCTGCAACGCCTACTGAAACAGAGGGCATCACAAATATTACATTTATTGTGGATGTTTCAGATGAAAGTAGTACAGAAACAATTATTAAGCAGTTAGAAAAGCAAGTAAATGTAATCTCTGCCCTAGATATTACAGAAAACAACCTATTTAATAGAGAACTTATTTTAATCAAGTTAGGACATCCTGACGATTATCAAACGTTCGAAAAAATCATTAAGCCTTATGAAGGTCAATTAACCATTTTAAAAGATTTAGAAGATTATATTTATATTCAAGCAATTGGAACCCATCAAACAATAGAAAATCTATTGGATGATTTAAAAATATATCCTGTGACGCAAGTGTCACGAACAGGTTCTGCAGGATTACTATAATACAAAATAAAACAAATTAATGGAGGCATTTATTATGACTAAAGTATTTTATGACAACACGGTAACAGAGGACGCATTACAAGGTAAGAAAATCGCAGTAGTTGGATATGGTTCACAAGGACATGCACATGCACAGAACTTAAAAGATAACGGTTATGATGTTGTAATTGGTATTCGTCCAGGTAAATCATTTGATCAAGCTAAAGAAGATGGTTTTGAAGTATATCCAGTAGACGAAGCTGTTAAACAATCTGACGTTGTAATGATTCTATTACCAGATGAAATTCAAGGACAAGTTTATAAAGAAGAAATTGAACCTAACTTAGATGAAGGAAATGCTTTAGTATTTGCTCATGGATTTAATATTCACTTTAAAGTTATTCAACCACCAGCAAACGTAGATGTATTCTTAGTTGCACCAAAAGGTCCAGGTCACCTAGTTAGACGTACATTTACTGAAGGAAGTGCTGTACCTGCACTATACGCTGTATATCAAGATGCTACAGGCAAAGCAACTCAATTAGCATTAAGCTATGCAAAAGGTATCGGTGCTACTAGAGCTGGTGTTATCGGTACAAGCTTTGAAGAAGAAACTGAAACTGATTTATTCGGTGAACAAGCAGTACTTTGTGGTGGTGTTACGAAACTTATCCAATCAGGTTTCGAAACATTAGTTGAAGCTGGTTATCAACCAGAAATTGCTTACTTCGAAGTATTACATGAAATGAAATTAATCGTTGATTTAATGTATGAAGGCGGAATGGAAAACATGCGTTATTCTATTTCAAACACTGCAGAATTTGGAGATTATGTATCTGGTGAACGTGTTATCACACCTGATGTTAAAGAAAATATGAAAGCAGTACTTAAAGATATTCAAACAGGAGCTTTCAGTGATCGCTTCATTAAAGATAACGAAAATGGCTTCGAAGAATTCCTAAGAATGCGTAAAGAACAACAAGGACATCAAATCGAATCAGTTGGTAGAGAATTACGTGACATGATGCCATTCGTTAAAGCTAAAAGTATTCAAACTAAATAAAAGTACTAGAATTTAAGGAGAGGATTATTATGTCAGACCATATTCAAATATTCGATACAACACTAAGAGATGGAGAACAAACACCAGGCGTCAGTTTTTCATTTGATGAACGCCTCAAAATTGCTAAACAACTAGAAAAATGGGGAGTCGATGTAATAGAAGCTGGCTTCCCCGCTTCTAGTGAAGGTAGTTTTAAATCAGTAGAAAGTATTGCTAAAGCATTAACAACAACTGCAGTTTGCGGATTAGCTAGATGTAAAAAGTCAGATATTGATGCTGTACATGAATCAACAAAAGAAGCACAACATAGACAAATTCATGTTTTCTTAGCAACTAGCCCTATCCACTTGGAATATAAATTGAAAATGACTGAAGAACAAGTATTAGCATCTATTACTGAAAATGTAACTTATGCAAAAACATTATTTGAAAAAGTTCAATTTTCACCTGAAGATGCTACAAGAACACCTTTACCATTTTTAATTAAAGCAGTGCAAACAGCAGTTGATGCTGGTGCAGATATTATCAATATTCCAGATACGGTTGGTTATTCTTATCCTACAGAATATGGTCAAATCTTTAAGACACTTATTGAAACAATTAAAAGTGATCATGAAGTGATATATAGTTCTCATTGTCATGATGATTTAGGTCTTGCTGTAGCAAATGCCCTATCTGCTTTTGAAAATGGTGCACGAAGAGTTGAAGGTGCAATTAATGGTATCGGTGAACGTGCTGGTAATACTGCTCTTGAAGAAATTGCACTTGCACTACACGTTAGACAAGATCATTACAACCTATCTACTAATATCAATCTAGCTGAAACTAAAAACACAAGCGACATGGTAAGTAGATATTCAGGTCTTCGAGTCCCAAGAAACAAAGCAATCGTTGGTCAAAATGCCTTCAGTCATGAATCTGGTATTCATCAAGACGGTATTTTGAAAAATCCTGAAACTTATGAAATTATGACACCTCAACTTGTCGGTGTTGTTAAAAACTCTTTACCACTTGGTAAACTATCTGGTAAACATGCGTTTAGTGAAAAGTTAATTGAACTTGGATACAATCTCTCACCAGATGAACAAGTGGAAGTATTTAAACAATTTAAATCAGTCGCAGATAAGAAAAAACAAGTAACTGATCGAGATATACACGCTATCCTTCAAGGTAGTGAACATGAAGAAAATGCATACTATAAAGTAAATGCACTTCAACTTCAATTTGTATCAAATGGCTTACAAAGCGCTGTTGTCGTTATTGAAGATAAAGAAGGAAATACTTATAAAGACTCATCTATTGGTTCAGGTTCAATTACATCAATTTATAATGCAATTGATAGAATTTTTGATTACACGCCTGAATTACAACAATATCGAATTGAATCTATTACAGAAGGTACGGATGCTCAAGCTGAAGTACACGTTCAAGTAGAATTTGAAGACGAAGTATATACAGGTATCGGTATTGACTACGATATCCTATATGCTTCTTGTAAGGCATATGTTGAAGCACATGCTAAACACAGTGAGAACAAATTGAAAGAAGGCGTAAAGTCATGACATACAAAATCACTGCCCTACCCGGTGATGGAATCGGTCCAGAAATTTTAGAAGGTAGTATTGAAATACTAGAATTATTATCAAAGAAATTTAATTTTGATTATGAAATAGATACTAAAGATTTTGGAGGTATCGCCATCGATAAACATGGCGAACCTTTACCTCCAGAAACTTTAAATGCTTGTCAAAACAGTGATGCAATATTATTAGGAGCCGTTGGTGGTCCTAAATGGACTGATCCAAAAAATAGACCAGAACACGGCCTATTAGGTATTAGAAAAGCATTAAATTTATTTGCTAACATTAGACCAACAATTGTTACTGAATCAACTGCACATTTATCACCATTAAAAGAAGAACTCGTAAAAGGTACTGATTTTATCATTGTACGTGAATTAACGGGTGGTTTGTATTTTGGAGAACCAAAATATTTTGATGATGAAAAAGCAATTGACACACTTGCATATACTAAAGAAGAAATTACAAGAATCGCACACGTTGCATTTCAGTTAGCTACTAAACGAAACAAAATCGTTACATCAGTAGATAAAGAAAATGTACTAAGCTCTTCAAAACTTTGGAGACAAACATTAGAACAAGTTTCTAAAGAATATCCAGATGTCACACTAAATCATCTTTTAGTAGACGCATGTAGCATGCATTTAATTACAAATCCTAAACAGTTTGATGTTATTGTAACTGAAAATTTATTTGGAGATATTCTAAGTGATGAAGCTTCAGTTATTCCAGGCTCACTTGGCCTTTCACCTTCTGCAAGTTTTGGTGAGAATGGACCAAGTTTATATGAACCAATACATGGTTCTGCACCTGATATAGCTGGTCAAAATAAAGCAAACCCTAGTGGTATGTTACTATCATTAGCAATGTGTATTAGAGAAAGTTTACATCAACCTGAATGCGCTCAGTATTTAGAAGATATCGTATTTAGCACAATCAAGAAAGGTATTGCAACTAAAGATTTAGGTGGAAATAACAGTACATCTGAAGTCTTCGAAGCAATCAAAAATAATATTTAGAAGGAGGAAAACGACATGTCTCAAACATTATTTGATAAAGTATGGAATCGACATATAATAGCTGGTAAAGAAGGTGAACCCCAATTATTATACATCGACTTACACCTTATTCATGAAGTTACATCTCCTCAAGCATTCGAAGGCTTAAGATTACAAAATAGGAAAGTAAGACGTCCCGATCGAACGTTTGGAACATTGGATCATAATGTACCTACAGTTGATATATTCAATATTAGAGATGAAATTGCTAATAAACAAATTAGTGCTTTGCAAAAAAATTGTGAAGCATTTGGTGTAAAGTTATTTGATATGGGTTCAGATGAACAAGGTATCGTGCATATGGTTGGCCCAGAAACAGGATTAACACAACCAGGTAAAACTATCGTATGTGGTGATTCACATACTGCAACGCATGGTGCATTTGGAGCTATTGCTTTTGGTATAGGTACAAGTGAAGTAGAACATGTTTTTGCAACTCAAACACTATGGCAAACTAAACCAAAGAACTTGAAAATTCAAGTTGATGGTACATTGCCAACTGGTGTTTATGCTAAAGATATTATCCTATACTTAATCAATCAACACGGCGTTGATTTTGGTACTGGTTACGCTTTAGAATTCGCTGGTGAAGCTATTTCTAATATGACAATGGATGAGCGAATGACAATTTGTAATATGGCAATCGAAGCTGGTGCTAAATATGGCATGATGAAGCCAGATGAAACAACTTTTGAATATGTAAGAGGACGTAAATATCAACCAGAGAATTTTGAAGCAGCTATTGAAGATTGGAAGACTTTATATTCAGACGAAGATGCTACTTACGATAAAGTGATTACTGTGGACGTAAGTGACCTTGAACCACAAGTCACTTGGGGTACAAGTCCTGAAATGGGTGTTAGTTTTAATACACCATTCCCAGAAATTAAAGATTTAAATGATGAAAGAGCCTATAATTACATGGGCCTTCAACCAGGTCAAACTGCTAGAGATATTCCTCTAGGTTATGTTTTCCTTGGTTCTTGTACAAATGCAAGACTTTCAGATCTTATTGAAGCAAGTAAAATTGTAGATGGTCATAAAGTCCATCAAGACATTACAGCAATAGTCGTTCCGGGATCTAGAAGTGTTAAACTTCAAGCAGAAGCGCTTGGTCTAGATAAAATTTTCAAAGAAGCAGGATTTGATTGGCGTGAACCTGGATGTTCAATGTGTCTAGGAATGAACCCTGACCAAGTTCCTAACGGTGTTCACTGTGCTTCAACAAGTAACCGTAACTTTGAAGGTCGTCAAGGTAAAGGCGCAAGAACGCATCTTGTATCTCCTGCAATGGCAGCAGCAGCAGCTATTAACGGAAGATTTGTAGATACTAGAAAGGTGGTCATTTAAATGGAACCAATTAATATTTTTAATGGTAAAACAGTTCCCCTACTCAATGATAATATTGATACGGATCAAATCATTCCAAAAGCTTTTTTGAAAAGAATTTCTAAAACTGGTTTTGGCCCCTTCTTATTCGACGAATGGCGTTATTTAGAAGATGGTTCTGATAATCCAGATTTCAACTTAAATAAACCAGAATACAAAGGTGCAAGCATACTCATTTCAGGTGATAATTTTGGTTGTGGCTCATCAAGAGAACACGCAGCTTGGGCATTAAAAGACTTTGGATTCTTAATCATTATAGCAGGTAGTTTCAGTGATATATTTTATATGAACTGTACTAAAAATGGTATGTTACCTATCGTAATTGAAAATAAAGAAGACAGAGAAGCAATTGCGCAACATAGTGAAATAACGATTGATTTACCTAACCAACAAATTATTACACCTGAAGCAAAATATCATTTTGATATAGATGCGACATGGAAGAATAAATTGGTTAACGGTTTAGATGATATTGCAATTACATTAACTTATGAAGAACAGATCAACCAATATGAAAAAATGCACAACTAATTGGGAGTGGTAGAATGACCTTAAAAACACGTTTAAGTGCTGAAGATATAGAAGAAGCATTTTTAAAATTAAAAGATACAGTTAAACAAACACCATTAGAAAAAGATATGTATTTATCACAGAAGTTTGACTGTAATGTATATTTAAAAAGAGAAGATTTGCAATGGGTACGTTCCTTTAAATTAAGAGGTGCGTACTATGCAATTAATCAGTTAACAGACGAAGAACGAGCAAATGGCGTTAGTTGTGCGAGCGCAGGTAATCATGCACAAGGTATCGCATTCACGGCTAAACAACTCGAAATCAAAGCTGTTATATTTATGCCAGTAACAACACCAGCTCAAAAAATTAATCAAGTTAAATTTTTCGGTGGTGAATTTGTACAAATAGAATTAATTGGCGATACTTTTGATGATTGCTTAAAACATGCGTTAGATTATACTGAACAATTTGGATTAAGCTTTATTGATCCATTCGATAATATTAATACAATTGCTGGTCAAGGTACGATTGCTAAAGAAATAGTAGACTATGCAGAAGAAGAAGATATCAAATTTGATTATTGCTTCGCTGCAATTGGTGGCGGTGGCTTAATTTCAGGAGTAGGCACTTATCTTAAAGATACAATGCCTACTACTCAAGTCATTGGTGTAGAACCACTTGGAGCAAGTAGTATGGCGCAATCTGTTAAAGCTAATAAAATTGTTACATTAACAGATATCGATAAATTTGTAGATGGTGCTTCAGTAGGAAAAGTTGGACAATTAACATTCGAAATTTCAAAAAATGTTGTTGATGACTTTGTTGCTGTAGATGAAGGTGAAGTATGTAGTACAATCCTAGATATGTACTCTAAACAAGCTATTATTGCAGAACCAGCTGGCGCATTAAGTGTCACTGCACTTAATCATTATAAAAATGATATTAAAGGTAAAAATGTTATTTGTATTGTCAGTGGTGGTAACAATGATATTAACCGAATGAAAGAAATTGAGGAACGCTCACTTTTATTTGAAGATATGAAACATTACTTTATTGTTAACTTCCCACAAAGACCAGGTGCATTAAGAGAATTTGTTAACGAAGTACTTGGACCAAATGATGATATAACAAAATTTGAATACTTAAAAAAATCGAGCCAAAATACAGGTTCAGTTATTATAGGTATTCAACTTAAAGATCATAATGATTTAGACCAACTTTATAAGAACGTTAGCGAATTTGATCCTAAATACATCTATATTAATAAGAATAAAATGCTTTATTCATTACTAATATAAGATAAAATCACATTAAAACATCTCATTTCTCTGTTTATTACAGAAAGAAATGAGATGTTTTTTTAGTTATAAATCGTATTCTATATGCTTAATTATTATGTACTGTATACATGCCCTTTATCTTCTACTTTATTTCAACTAAATTTAAACACAAAAAAAGAGACCTAACAGGTCTCGAGTGCGGCTCATCGCATCCATTTATAAACATTTGCCCGGCAACGTCCTACTCTCGCGGAACGTAAGCCCAACTACCATCGGCGCTAAAGAGCTTAACTTCTGTGTTCGGCATGGGAACAG
>NZ_JAJNJJ010000009.1:0-112889 GCF_022386135.1 Mammaliicoccus sp. P-M59
ACTCACGAGATTCACAAAGATGTGAGTTAAAGCTGAAGTAAACTCACGAGATTCGCAAAGATGTGAGTTAAAGCTGAAATAAACTCACGAGATTCACAAAGATGTGAGTTAAAGTCTAAATAAACTCACGAGATTCACAAAGATGTGAGTTAAAGCTGAAGTAAACTCACGAGATTCGCAAAGATGTGAGTTAAAGCTGAAATAAACTCACGAGTTACAAACAAACATACATTTTAGTTGCCTCATAAGAAGTATCGGTACATATAATCACCTTCTTTCTTAAAATATTTATTACATATTTGCCTAATTGCCCATCTATCCCCACCACACCACAATTCTGCTTCTTTTAAAGTAAATGGCCCATTCTTTAATACGTATAATTCTTTTAAATTTTCTAAGTAGAGTAACTGTCTCTGTATATGTCTTGAGCAATACATACAATGACCGAATCGCATTCGTTTATCTAATTGTATTTGGTTGATTTTACGGCAATGTGGGCATCTTAAGCCTGGTTTGATTTGTTCGAATGGAATTATATGTCTAGGGTAGGTCTTCGAAAAATCTTGTTTAAGTGTTTTGATTTTATTGAGGATGGCTCTATTTTCGTCTACTTTAAAATTATTAAATAACTTAGGAATTTTGTGTAACTCTGTTGGTAACAGTACCTGTTTACGATTAGGTATGTCAGAGTGAAGTGTAAATGTGGGGTTTGTAAATACGAGATAAGATATAATATCTCGTTTAATATTGAGATGTGATTTAATCAATTCAAGTTCATATTCGGCTCTTTTCATTTGTGAAAAAGGGGTTTGGAATATATTCCCGTAACTATTTTTCATTTGATTATCGATGATATAGTAGTCGCCTTTATAGTGTTTGACTTCTAAATTAATCATCTTATCATCATCTACAATGAGGAAATCGAGTTGAATTTGGTTCTTTATATTTAATTCAATGTTATGTACATAATTTAACTTAAGTTCTTTATCTAACATTTGTTGTACAATTTGTTCACCTTCTTCTCCTTGGATTTGTCGATAAATTTCTTGGGTGTCTTGATTGGCATCTATTCGACCAAAGATTGCCTTGTTATATAGTGTGAGTACCATCTATCAACCTCCTATTTTTTTACATTTATTATATATAATATTCCACTAAAATACAAATAAAAACATTTTAGAAACCGATTATCTTGATTTCCAAAATGTTTTTATTATAACTTATTTGAGTTTTTCTGCTAATTCGATATAAATACCTTCTGGACCTTTGATATAACACAATTTGTAGATGTCTTCGAATTGCGTAATTTCTCCGATCACTTGAGAAGATGTTGTGGCCAATTGTTCTACAACTTGTTCAATATTTTGAACTGAAAATGCAAAATGACTAGCACCTACATTTCTTGGGAAATGTATAGATTTGTTGGTCGTTGATGATTGGTCACGAAATTGTATGAGTTCTATAGCTGTTTCATCGTGAGGAACTTTCATCATAGCAATGCTTGCTTCTAAAGCATCTACACCATAAATATTGCCAATCCATTCACCGTTAATATTTTGTTCTCCGATCAGTTCCAATCCTAACGTAGTAAAAAATGCTTTAACAGATTCTAAATCTTCAACGATAATACCTACATGGTCCATTTTATTTAATTTCATGTTTACATCTCCAATTCAGTTAATAGTTATATTATAACTATTATATCTGTTGAGACGGTTATTTCCTAACAGCATGAACAATATAATTCATATCTTTTTTATATCGTTTCATTGTTTTAAACATATTAAAGAACATAGAGCGATTTTCTTTTTTTAAGGCATTTTTTATAATTTTAAGCGTACCTAATACACCTTCATCTCGTATCATGCCAGCTGGCGTCATCAGTGTTAACGCGCCAATGTGCGATTCTATTTGTTTGAAGCCAGCATCTTGATAAAGTTTATACCATTCTGCTGTTGGTAATGGGGTTACTTTAACGTTAATGGCATCACTTAAATGATGGATAATTTCATCTTTAGATTTAACATTAATAATGGCGATATCATGTGTTAATACGATGCCACCTGGTTTCAAGACGCGGTAATATTCTTTTAATGCTTGTTCTTTCGCTTTAATTGGCAGCATCGTAAGCATCGCTTCATTTAATACGATATCAAATTGTTCATCTTCAAATGGTAAGTTCATCGCATTAGCTTTTTGAACATTTATTAAATGAGATAAGTTTGCAGATGATACATTTTTAATACCTTTTTCTAGAGCTTTAGCATTTATGTCGACACCTTCAATTCTACATCCGTAAGTTTTCGCAATTTGCATAGCTGTTGTACACATATTGCATCCAACTTCTAATACATATTTATCTCTCGTGAAATGGCCTTTTTTAATAAGCCAATCTGTCGCAATTTTTCCACCAGGTCTTAATCTTTTCTTACCTAACTTCGCTAAAAATGTATGTCCAGCTTCTTTTTTCATAATGAATCATTCCTTTAAAAAGTTTTTAAAGTAGATGTTTGTATTTCTTAAATAATACGTGGTTTTCTAAATGAACATGTTCATGTGTGTCGCGTTCTAATTGTTCTAAACGTTGATAGACAAGTCTCCATGTACCACATGCTTCTAGAGGCGGTTGGTAATCGTTTGTGATGGTACGTATCTCTCGTAATAATTGTCCAGCTTCATCATGTTCATCAACTAAAGATGTAATCGTTTCGTTTAATTGATCAACTTGTTTACCTGCTGATACATCTAAAAGTTTAGGGAACGACTGATGATCTTCTTCGTCAATATGTTCTAATAATGCAGACTTCAGTTTAGTATATAAGTCCTTTAGTTCTAATAAATATGGATGACTTGGACCGTGAACTTTAGCCAACTTTGTAACATAAGGCGTTAAGTTTTGAAATTCAGTTCTCAAAGCTTCATGATACCGAGATTGAATGTACTGAATAAGTGAAGCAGCATCTAAATATTTAATATCAATTCCACCATTTTGTTGATCTACAGGTATGCTATTGAGTTGATTTAACAATGTTTCTAAATCGACCTTTTTATTCTTAGACACGGCTTCATCAATGGATACATCACCTCCACAACAAAAGTCGATACCGTATTTACGAAAAATATCAGCAGACTTTGGAATATCTGTTACGACATCAGCAACATGACGCTCTTTAGTAATCATGTAATGACCTCCTTTAAAATATTTACCTTCTATATATCTCAATTATATTATATGAGAAACATTCTCAGTATTAGGGAATTCCATGAAAATTACATAAAATTGTAAAAAATATGGTATGAAAATATGTCGATAAAATTTATTCCGATATATCGCTTGACTCTTTTCGATATATCGGATAATATAACGATATATCGAAAAGAAGAAAGGTGATTATATGTTTAGAAGAAATTTTGAGGGAAGATTTAACAATCACAGAGGTCATATGATGAATCGTGATGGCTTTGATTTTGGCAGAGGTTTTGGCGGTCATCCGGGAAGAGATCGTTTCTTTAAGAAAGGGAACTTACAATTTATTATTTTAAAAATGTTAAAAGAAGAACCAAAACATGGTTATCAAGTCATTAAAGATTTAGAAGAAAGATTCAAAGGATTCTATGCACCAAGTCCAGGTTCAGTTTATCCAATTTTACAAATGTTAGAAGATAGAGACTTTGTATCAATTTCTAAAGATGGTAATAAAAAAGTTTATACAATTACAGATGAAGGCGAAACATTTTTAAATGAAAACATCGATCAAGATGAATTTACGAAACGATTAGAAGGATTCCAAAATGTTGATATTAAAGCAATGGAAGATGCACGAAATCAACTTAGAGATTTATTTAAAGAAATTATGTTAGCGGGAAGAGAAGCAGTAGAAGATGATGAGAAAAAAGCGAAATTCGAATCATTTATAAATGAAACAAAAGAAAAAGCAAAAAACTTATATAAAAACTAAAAAGAAGGTAAACATGTTGAAAAGCAATATAAATAATAAAGTCGCAATTATAGGTGGAGGTCCTGGTGGCTTAATGCTCGGTTTGTTATTACAGAAACAAGGGATTCCATTTACGATATTTGAAAAAGGTGAGCGCAATATTAATGGCAATAGAGGGGGTTCGTTAGACATTCACGAAGAATCCGGACAATTGCCGATTAAAGAAGCTGGTCTTATTGAAACATTTAAAAGTATGGCAAGATTTGAAGGCGAAGATACAAAAATTCTAGGACCAGATGGCACATTGTATTTTGAAGATGATGCAGAAGGTGAAGGTGGAAGACCAGAGATTGATCGTGGTGAACTTTGCGATATGATTCTTAACGAAATCAATCCAGAAAACATCCGTTATCATTATGAATTTAAAGCAATCGAAACGTTAGATAATCATAAAGTTAAAGTCACTTTTAATCATAATGTGAGTGAAATCTTTGATGTTGTAGTCGGTGCAGATGGATCATTTTCTAAAGTGAGACCATTTATAACAGAGCAAGAAATCAGCTATACAGGTATTTCAATGGTCGAACTAAACGTTTCTGATGTGAAACAACAATTTCCAGATTTAGCTGCTTTTAATAAGAATGGTAAAATCATGGCGCTTGGCGGTGATCAAGCTATACTCGGGCAATTGAATGGTGATGGATCGATTAAAGTTTATGTCACTTATCGCATGCCATATAAAGATCTAGATAAGTATAAAGCTTTGTCTCCTGACCAACTAAAATCACGTTTATTACAAGATTTTAAAGATTGGGATAAAGAGCTTTTAAAATACATTTCATACGCTGATGATCAAGCTTTATTTAGAAGAATTTATAAATTGCCAATTGGTTTCAAATGGAATCGTCAATCGAATGTGACATTGTTAGGTGATGCGGCTCACGTTATGAGTCCATTCGCTGGTGAAGGTGTTAATACAGCACTATATGATGCGTATTTATTAGCACGCGCATTTAAAAATCATGACAATTTAGAAGATGTGATAACAGCTTACGAAGATGAAATGTACAAAGCTTCTGAAGAACATGCACAAGAATCTCAAGATAATTTAGATTTAATGTTTTCGGATAATGCTGCTGAAAAAATGGGCAGTATATTTACAGATGTAGAACAAATGTCATAAAAATTCTTACTGTGTAGATGATTAATTTACGTTATACTTCAATTAAGGAAGAACTGAATGGAGTGATAACATGGTCAAACAAAGAGATCAATGGTCATCTAAGATAGGATTTATTATGGCATCAGCAGGTGCTGCAATCGGTATTGGCGCAATATGGAAGTTTCCTTATGTTGCAGGTCAATTCGGTGGTGGCGCCTTCTTATTGTTATTTATTATATTTACATTATTTATTGGCTTACCGATGTTGATTTCGGAATTTATCATTGGACGTGCAACAAACAAAGAAGCTGTTGCAGCCTATGATACGCTAGCACCAAAATCACCATGGAGAATAACGGGCAGACTTGGTGTTATTGGATGTTTCTTATTATTATCCTTTTACAGTGTTGTAGGTGGTTGGATTACAATTTATACAGCATTGGGATTAACAGGCAATCTTATATCTGATGGTACAAACTACGGTAAAGTCTTTGAACAAATTATAGGAGAGCCATTTACTGTATTAATCGGTGTGTTTGTCTTTATTTTAATGAATGTTGTTGTGTTAAACTTTGGCATTAAAAAAGGTATTGAACGTGCAAATAATGTATTAATGCCTTTATTATTTATATTCTTTATTATTCTTGTTGTGAGAGCAGTAACTTTAGAAGGTGCGTCTGAAGGATTATCGTTCTTCTTTAGTTTCAACTTTGAAGATTTCTCAGCTGAAGGTGTATTGTATGCGTTAGGTCAGTCATTCTTCGCGTTAGCTGTTGGATTCTCATGTATGGTTACTTATAGTTCGTATTTAAGTAAAAAGGAAAGCTTACCAACGTCAGCTATGTCAGTATCGATTATGAATATTATCGTGTCTATATTAGCAGGAATGGCGATATTCCCGGTTGTATTTGCATTCTCATTAGAACCTACTGAAGGTCCTGGATTATTATTTATCGTATTACCTAATGTATTTGGTCAAATGGCATTTGGTTCAGTATTCTTAACGTTATTTTTACTGTTATTCTTATTTGCGACATTGACTTCTTCATTTAGTCAATTTGAAATTATCATTTCAGCTTTCGAAAAAGAAGGTAAAAGATCACGTTCAAAAATAGTGTGGATATTAGGGTTATTGACATTTATCGCTTGTATTCCGTCATCACTATCATATGGTGTTCTTGCAGATGTTTCGATTTTTGGAAAGTCTATATTTGATGCAACAGATTATTTAGTGAGCAACATATTATTGCCAATTGGCTGTTTACTAATCGCAATATTTATTTCGTTTAGAATGGATCAAGCTATCGTAAAACGAGAATTCCAAATGGGGAATCAACTGTCTTTAAAATGGTTTAAATTATGGAAATTCTTAATGAGATATATCATTCCGATTATTATACTTATCGTATTTATATGTTCACTTTAAGTCTGTCACGAAATCCATGAAATGAGGTATAGCAAATGGAGTTTAAACAGTTAAAATATTTTGTGGAAATTGTTAGAAATGGTGGTATGACCCAAGCAGCAGAACATTTATTTGTCGCGCAATCTACAATTAGTAAAGCTGTAAAAAATCTTGAAAATGAATTTGGTATCACGCTATTTGATCGTTCACAAAAACACATTAAACTAACAGATACTGGCGAAGTATTTTACGATAAAGCAGTAGAATTCTTAACGCTGTTTGATCATTTGACGCTCGAACTGAATGATATCTTTGAAGTTCAACGTGGACATATTAGATTAGGTTTGTCGCCTATGATTAAAGTGGATCTTATAACAGATAGTCTCGAGAATTTTCATGGTAAATATTCTAACGTCACATACGAAGTTACTGAAGGTGGCGGTAAAGCGGTAGAACATTATATTAATAAAGATGAAGTAGATATTGGTGTGACGACATTACCAGTAGACTCATCTAAATATAACAGCGTGCCACTTTATAAAGAGGAATTGTTTTTAGTAGTGAATAAGTCACATCAACTTGCCGAAAGACGTCAAGTATCAATCAGTGAATTGAAAGATGAAGAATTTGTCTTGTTTCACGATGACTATTATTTAAGAGATATGATTATTGAGAACTGTCGAAAAGAGGGATTCTATCCAAAGACAGTTGCTAAAATATCACAGCTTACCTTTATCAGCAATATGATAGAAAGAGGACTTGGTCTATCTATTGTGCCACAAAGTATTGCTGAACAAATGAGTGATGATGTGACAATGATTGAACTTGAAGGTGAAAAGATATATTGGCATCTCGGATTAATTTGGAAAAAGGGTGCCTATGTTAACAGAGTTACTAAAGAATGGATATTATTTCTAAAAGAATCACTAATCAAGAAGCAGGCCGGAACATAATGTTCTAGCCTGTTTCTTGCTTTGAGCAGTAATGATATTTTTAAACTATTCCAATACGGAATATGTTAAATCGATAATATGTATTTTATTAATACTTTGAACCGTCCTATAATATTGTCTATAAGTCTTATTAAAAGGATGAGCGCATATGATTAAATTGTTTATTAAGATACTATTTCAAGTATCTCTCATATATATGATTACTCAAATTGGTAAATGGCTTCAAGAAATATTACATATACCAATTGCAGGTAGTATTGTTGGACTAGCATTATTATTTTTATTACTTCTAACAGGTATTTTACCTGAACGATGGATAGAAGTCGGTGCTAATAAATTAATTAATGTAATGATTCTATTCTTTGTGCCTTCAATTGTAGGCATAATGGATATTGCAGATCAGATTGGACCAGGTTATATCATTATGGTCGTGTTACTCATTGTGAGTACAAGTTTGGTAGCACTGTCATCTGGTTATGTTTGTGAGAAGTTTTTAAATATTAATAAAACGGATAAGGAGAATGCATCATGATTATACAATCTTTATTGATGGTACTTTTAACATTAGCTTGTTTTATCATCGCTAAGAAATTACAAATTAAATACAAACATCCTATACTCAATCCAGCACTGATTGCTTCAATTATGATTGTCACAATTTTATTAGTGTTAGGTATGAATTACAAAGACTACATGGTAGGTGGTTCATGGATTCATCAATTTTTAGATTGTTCAGTTGTGAGTTTAGCTTATCCGTTATATAAATATAGAAAGTTGATTGTCGCGAACTTCAAAATTATTATTTCAAGTGTATTAGCTGGTATCATGGTTAACTTTGTCCTCATTTATGGCGTTCTATATATAATGGGATATCCGAGTTCAACGATTGTCACAATTTTACCTAGATCGATGACAGCAGCAGTAGGTATTGAAGTGTCTCACCAAATGGGTGGCACAGATACAATAACGGTAATGTTTATTATAGCGACAGGTTTAATTGGTAGTATTTTAGGTAATTTTTATATTAGTAAAGCGAAGTTTAAAAGTGATTTAGCGAAAGGTTTAACGTATGGTAATGCTTCACATGCGTTTGGTACAGCCAAAGCTTTGGAATCTAATATTGAAGCAGGTGCGTTTAGTACAATAGGTATGATTTTAACAGCTGTACTCAGTGCGATTATGTTACCGGTACTTTATTTAATGACCACTTATATTTAATGAGATATAGAAGGAGAAATGGCAAAATTCATGTCATATTTCCTTCTTTTTTATATAAATTTATATTCATGAAATATGTATAAAAATACATAATAAAAGTACGTTAGATTTGTTATGTTCGTTAAATTTTAACTTAACACAACCGTTGTAGCAATATTTATAATGATTATAAAATGCGATTTATATATATTTATTCATAAGTAATGATGCTTTTCATTGTATGTAATTTGCATTTTTATTAAAACTTCTATATCGTCTTCATTGTGATTTAAATCATCGTGTTCATTAAAAATGATTATTTAACGATGTACATTAATCGACAACGAGGAGTGTTCAGAAGTGAAGAAACATAAAGTAATGGACTGGTGGACATTTTATGGGACGGTTGCAGTATTACTTATCGCTGTTATACCGATGATGGTATTCCCTAAAGCTAGTCAAGAAGTCATCACAAGTATCAATGATATTATTTCGGATTCATTAGGTGCATGGTATCTATTACTTGGATTGATTGTTTTTGCATTTGTATTATACATAGCGTTTGGGAAATACGGGAATGTCACTTTAGGTAAAGCAAGTGATAAACCTGAATTTAATAATTTTAGTTGGATTTCGATGCTGTTTTGTGCGGGTATCGGTTCAGACATTTTATACTGGGGTGTCATCGAATGGGCATACTATTATCAAGTGCCACCGTATGGTGCAGGTAGTATGACAGATGAAGCACTCGAGTATGCAACAATGTATGGCATGTTTCATTGGGGACCAATAGCTTGGGCGATTTATGTGTTACCTGCATTGCCAATTGGTTATTTAGTATTTGTTAAGAAGAAACCAATCTATAAAATCAGCCAAGCATGTAGACCAATTTTAAAAGGTCAAACGGATAAATTACTCGGCAAAATTGTAGATATTTTATTTATTTTTGGATTATTAGGTGGTGCAGCAACATCATTAGCCTTGGGTGTGCCAATGATTTCTGCAGGGATAGAGCGACTCACAGGACTTGATGGTGAGAATATGGTTATGAGAAGTATTATCTTGCTCATCATTACGGTCATCTTTGCATTTAGTTCTTATACAGGTCTGAAAAAAGGTATACAAAAATTAAGCGATATTAACGTTTGGCTAACATTCTTAATTTTAGGAATCGTACTGATTGTCGGACCAACGATATTTATTATGGAAACGACTGTATCAGGATTAGGAAATATGTTGAAGAATTTCTTTAGAATGGCTACATGGTTAGAACCATTTGGCGGTATTGGTGATAGAAAAGAAACAAACTTCCCTCAAGATTGGACGATATTCTATTGGTCTTGGTGGTTAGTATATGCACCATTTATTGGCTTATTTATTGCCAGAATTTCCAAAGGTCGTACGTTAAAAGAAGTCGTATTAGGTACAATTATTTATGGGACTTTAGGGTGTGTATTATTCTTTGGTATCTTTGGTAACTATGCAGTGTTCTTGCAAATTTCAGGACAATTTGATGTCATTCAATTCTTGAATCAACATAGCGCTGAAGCCACTATAATAGAAGTGATGCATCAATTACCATTTCCAAAAGTAATGATTGTCCTATTCTTAATCTCAGCATTCTTATATTTAGCAACAACATTTGATTCAGGATCATATATATTAGCAGCAGCAACTCAAAAAGAAGTTATAGACGAACCATTAAAAGCAAATCGTTTATTCTGGGCGTTTGCATTATGCTTATTGCCATTTTCATTAATGTTAGTAGGTGGAGAACGCGCGTTAGACGTCTTGAAGACCGCATCCATATTAGCGAGTGTGCCACTAACTGTTATATTTGTGATGATGATGGTTTCATTTATCCGGACACTAGGCGGAGATCGAATTAAATTAGAAGAACGAGCTGAAAAATTAAAAGCAGTTGAACGACGATCATTAAGAATCGTTCAAGTACGAGCAGAAAAAGAAGACGATAACTTATAAAGAAAATTCCAACAAAATCACATGATTTTGTTGGAAATTTTTATATCTTAATTTTTTAAAACAATCTAACACTGAAGTGTTCGCAACGGCTATCATTTTGAGTGAATAATTTCTTCATTAAATTGACTGAAAATTCAAAAAGAACAGTTGACATCATATGATGTATCGGGTATGCTAATCATCATAATTTATTATTTCTTAGTAAACTTATCTGTTTAAAATAAATTCTGTTAAAAACATTGATTTTAAACTTAAAAAGCTTGTAGAAATAAGTATAAGGAGGACGTTATATATCATGGCCGAAGTGTTAACATATGAACGTTTTGACACTGATCCTTTTAAAGATATTGATATTGACGATGAAACTAAAGGTGCATATCAAATAATTAAATGGGCGTATGAACATTATGGAGATTCTATCGTATATTCATGTAGTTTTGGGGCAGAGGGTATGATTTTGATAGATTTAATATCAAAAGTTAAACCAGATGCCAAAATTGTTTTCTTAGATACTGACTTACATTTTCAAGAAACATACGATTTGATTGACCGTGTGAAAGAAAGATATCCAACATTAAATATTGAACTTAAAAAGCCAGATTTAACGCTAGAGCAACAAGCAGATCAATATGAACCGGCACTATGGACAAGTGACCCGAATCAATGTTGTTATATCAGAAAGATTAAACCGTTAGAAGAAGTATTATCGGGCGCTACTGCTTGGGTCTCAGGATTAAGAAGAGAACAATCTCCAAGTAGACAAAATACCGATTTTATTAATAAAGATGAAAGATTTAAATCTATAAAAGTTTGTCCTTTAATTTATTGGACTTGGGACGATGTATGGGCATATATCGAACGCCACGATTTAACCTACAATGAACTTCATGACTTTAATTATCCGAGTATTGGATGTATTCCTTGTACAGCTCAAGTATCTTCGTCAGGTGATTCACGTGAAGGAAGATGGACGAATTTCAACAAAACTGAATGTGGTTTGCATACAGTAAATAATAAACCTAAGTAATCTAATTAAGAGATTTATTAATCTTTTTTTAGCATAAATCAGACTATTCCCATAAGAATAGTATTTAAAACTTAAATAATTGGACAGGATGAGGTGACATCTTTGGAATTATCAGTAACAAATAGCCCTTTTAATCAAGAGCAGTCAGAAAAGTTAAATCAAGTATTTGCAACACTTACAAATGAACAAAAGATTTGGTTGAGTGGTTACTTATCGGCGTCAGTCGTACAAGGTGGTCAAGCAAGTGCGCCTGTAGTTGAGCAATCTACGGCAGTGAGCAGTGAACCTAAGTTTAAGAAAAGAGATATTACGGTATTGTTTGGTTCTGAAACTGGTAATGCTCAAGGTTTAGCTGAAACGTTAGAAAGTAAATTAAAAGAAAAATCATTCAATGTCAATCTTGCATGTATGGAAGATTTTAAGACAAAAGATTTAAAGAAAGTAGAAGACTTATTTATTATCACAGCGACTCATGGAGAAGGAGATCCACCAGATAACGCAATTACGTTCCATGAGTTTTTACATAGTCGTAAGGCACCTAAGTTGAATGATGTAAGATTCTCAGTGCTAGCACTTGGAGATGAATCGTATGAATTCTTCTGTCAGACTGGTAAAGATTTTGATAAGAGATTAGAAGAGTTAGGTGCAGAGAGAATACATCCAAGAGTAGATTGTGATTTAGACTTTGATGAACCTGCTGAAAAATGGATGGAAGACATTTTAAATTCAATTGGCCAAGTATCAGGTCAAACAGCAGAAGAACCCGTTAAATTAGAAGCTGAAGATTTATCAGCTACTCAAACGTATTCACGCTCGAATCCATACGAAGCTGAAATTTTAGAAAATATTAACTTGAATGGTAGAGGTTCAAATAAAGAAGTTAGACATATAGAACTTTCTTTAGAAGGTTTCAATGATTCATTTGAACCAGGTGACTGTATCGGCATATTCCCGAAAAATGATCCTGAAATTGTATCAGAGTTAATTGAAACACTCGTTTGGGATCCTGAAGAAATCGTACCAATTAATGATTCAGGAGATACGTTAACTTTACGTGATGCATTAACTAATCATTTCGAAATTACTAAATTAACTAAACCAATCGTCACTAAAGCTGCGAATATCTTTGGTAATGGCGTGTTATCTGAAAAAGTTAAAAAAGATAGATGGATATACGGTTACGTTGAAGGTCGCGATTTTATAGACTTATTAAACGATTTTCCACCTGAAGATTTACAACCAGATGCTTTACATCAAATATTGAGGAAATTGCCAGCTCGTGAATATTCAATCGCAAGTAGTCATCAAGCAGCACCTGATGAAGTACATCTAACAATTGGAGCAGTTCGTTACCATTCTCATGATAGAGATAGAAAAGGTGTTTGCTCAGTTCAATTTGCAGAACGATTACAACCAGGTGATACAGTACCAATTTACTTGAAGAAGAATCCGAACTTTAAGTTCCCTAAAACAAGTGAAACGCCTGTCATTATGATTGGTCCAGGTACAGGTGTTGCACCATTTAGATCATATATTCAAGAAAAAGAAGAATTAGAGCTTACTAATAAAGCTTGGTTATTCTTCGGTGAACAACACTTTACGACAGACTTTTTATACCAAACAGAATGGCAAGGTTGGTTGAAAGATGGCGTGCTTGATAAATTAAGTGTCGCGTTCTCAAGAGATTCAGAAGAAAAAGTATATGTACAACACAGAATTGAAGAAAACAGTAAAGAATTTTATCAATGGATTCAAGAAGGTGCAGCTATCTATGTATGTGGAGATGAAAAACATATGGCTAAAGATGTGCATCAATCCATTTTAAATGTCATTCAAAAAGAAGGGCATTATAACGAAGAAGAAGCAGAAGCATTTTTAACTGAATTGAAAAAAGAGAGAAGATATCAAAGAGATATTTATTAAGAGGGGGCAATATTGTGAGCACTCAAACTAATTTATCCGACAAATTAGATGAAATGGAACACATTAAGAATAGAAGTAATTATTTAAGAGGAACAATTAAAGAAGGTTTAGCAGATGAAATAACTGGAGCAATAGCTGAAGATGATACTAAATTACTTAAATTCCATGGTAGTTATATGCAAGATGATAGGGATATTCGTGATGAGCGTCGTAAACAAAAGTTAGAACCAGCATATAGTTTCATGATTAGAGTAAGAGTTCCAGGTGGTACGGCTACTGCTGATCAATGGATTGCGATGGATGATATTTCAACAGAATACGCTAACAACACAATCAAATTGACAACAAGACAAGCATTTCAATTCCACGGCATCTTAAAAAGAAACTTAAAAAGTTCAATGCAAAGTATCCACCATGCTGTTATGGATTCATTAGCAGCATGTGGTGACGTTAACAGAAACGTCATGTGTAATCCAAATCCATATCAGTCAGGCGTGCACAAAGAAGTAGACACACTTGCTACAAAAATAAGTGATCATTTATCACCTCAAACTGGTGCGTATCATGAGATTTGGTTAGACGATGAAAAAATAGTCGATACAAAAGAAGAAATTGAACCAATGTACGGTAAGACATACTTGCCAAGAAAATTCAAAATCGGTATCGCTGTACCACCATCAAATGATATTGATGTTTATTCACAAGATATCGGATTGATTGCAGTTATTGAAGATGATCAATTAGTAGGATTTAATGTGACAGTCGGTGGCGGTATGGGTATGACACACGGTGATACGAAGACATACCCTCAAGTAGGACGTCTATTAGGCTACTTCCCTAAAGAAGAAGCGGTAGATGTTTGTGAGAAGATTTTAACTATCCAACGTGATTATGGTAATAGAGAAAACAGAAAGAATGCACGATTTAAATATACTGTTGATCGTCTAGGTGTTGATTTTATTCGTGAAGAATTGAATAAACGTTTAGGTTGGGAAATTGAAGAGGCGAAACCATTTGAATTTGAACATAATGGTGACCGATACGGTTGGACTGAAGGAAGCGGAAAATGGCACTTTACATTATTTATTCAAAATGGACGTGTCAAAGATACTTCTGATTACAAATTGAAGACAGCCTTGAGAGAAATAGCTGAAATTCATACAGGTGACTTCCGTTTAACACCAAACCAGAACTTAATTATTGCCAATGTTGCCAAAAGTAAAAAACAACAAATTCAAAAAATTATTGATCAATACGGCATAACAGATGGTGAACATTATACAGGACTTAGAAGAAATTCAATGGCATGTGTTGCATTTCCAACATGTGGTTTAGCAATGGCTGAATCAGAACGTTACCTTCCAACACTGATCAATAAAATTGAAGGACTTTTAGATGAAGCAGGTTTAAATGAAGAAGAAATTACGATTCGAATGACTGGTTGTCCAAATGGATGTGCAAGACCAGCATTAGCTGAAATTGCATTTATCGGTAAAGCGCCAGGTAAATATAATATGTACCTTGGCGGCGGATTCACTGGAAATCGTTTAAATAAATTATTTAAAGAAAATATTGGTGAAGATGAGATTTTAGAAAGCTTAAAACCAATTCTGATTCAATACGGTAAAGAAAAAAATGATGGAGAACACTTTGGAGACTTTGTTATCCGTAAAGGCATAATTAAAGAAGTGCAATCAGGGCAAGACTTCCATAGTTAATCAGAAAATGGGGTGTAAGAATGGGGAAAGTATTCTTGGTTGGTGCTGGACCGGGCGATCCAGATTTAATAACAGTTAAAGGTATTAAAGCCATTAAACAGTCTAATGTCATATTATATGACCGACTCGTTAATAAAGCATTATTAGATTATGCAACTGAAGACACGAGAATGATTTATTGTGGTAAAAGTCCGAATAAGCATTCTTTAACTCAAGATGAAATTAATGAATTGCTCGTAAAACTTTCTCTAGAAGGTTACACCATAACAAGACTTAAAGGTGGCGATCCATTTATCTTTGGTCGTGGTGGCGAGGAAGCAGAAACATTAAAGAACTATGATATTCCGTTCGAAGTAGTTCCAGGTATTACTGCTGGTGTTGCGGCACCAGCTTATGCTGGTATTCCAGTGACACATAGAGATTATAGTTCATCTGTTGCCTTTATAACAGGTGTTATGAAAGACAGTGTTGATGAAGATGAATATTGGAAACACTTAGCACTAGGACCAGAAACACTTTGTATTTATATGGGTGTAAAGAAGTTACCTGATATTCAAAAATTATTAGTGAAACACGGTAAAGATATTCAAACACCAGTAGCATTAATTCATTGTGGAACTTCACAGAAACAAGTAACAGTGACAGGGACTTTAGAAGACATTGTAGAGAAATCACATCAAATTACAAACCCTGCAATGATTGTTATTGGAGAAGTCGTCAAACTGAGAGAACGCATGAGCTGGTTTGAAGAAGTGGCATCAGAACAGAACGTTCCACAACTTATTTATTAATACTGGAGGGATACAATGATAGGCGTGTTATATGTCAGTCACGGTAGCAGAATTAAAGAAGCGACAGATGAGGCAATTTCTTTTATTGAATCAGTGAAACAGTCTATTGATATACCGTTACAAGAAATTTGTTTCTTAGAATTAGCACAACCAGATATTCATCAAGGCGTTGAAAAGCTTATAGCGAAAGGTGCAACCGAGATATCCGTTATACCCGTATTGTTACTAAGTGCAGGTCATTATTTTAAAGATATACCGAAAGAGATAAATGAAATTAAGACACAATATCCAGAAGTAACTTTTACTTATGGAGAGCCTTTAGGTGTTCAACCAAGATTAACAGCCATTCTTAAAGAACGTATTGAAGAAACGAAAGTTGCGATTCAAGAAGATGCTAAATTACTTGTTGTTGGAAGAGGCAGTTACAATCCGCAAACGAAGATAGATATTACAGCTATAGGTCAATCCTTATACGAAACGACAGCATTTAAAAATGTAGAAGTGTGTTACTTAGCTGCTTGTGAGCCATCTTTTGAAGAAGCTTTGCAAGATGCATTACATGAAGAACATTCACAAGTATTCATTGCGCCATATCTTTGGTTTACAGGTGTCTTAGAGCGTCACATAGAGCAAACAGCAGCGGAGCATAATACGAAAAGCGACATCATCGTATGCGAACATTTAGGTCATCATCCATCCATACAAGAAGCATTGAAAGATCGCGTGTTAGAAACACTAACGACTCAAACAGTTTAAATATCAGATTAAAGGATGATTTATTGTGGCATACATTCCAATCAATTTAGATTTACAAGATAAAATCGTCAAAGTTATTGGTGGCGGTAAAATTGCTGAACACAGAGTGAACACACTGATAAATAGTGGAGCGTTGATACATGTTATTTCACCAGAACTTACTGACAAGTTAAAGCAGTATGAAATTGAAAGGAAATTGAAATGGCACAAAAAGGACTTTGAAATATCTGATATAGAATATGTTGATTTTATTATAAATGCCACGAACTCACCAGAAATAACCGATGTCATTAAAGATAATGCCCCTAAACATTGTCTAATCAACATGGTCGGTGATGCACAAGATGGCAATGTGATATTTCCTGGGACATTAAATAGAGGTAAGTTGCAGATAAGCGTCACATCAAATGGTGCAAGCCCAAAGTTAGTGCGTAATATTTTGAAAGATTTAGAACAACAATATTCAGTAGATTATACAGAATATGTAGATTTTTTATATGAATGTCGCACAATCATTAAATCACTAGAAATAGATCAAACAGAAAAAAACCAATTATTAGAGACCATTTTGTCTCATCAATATTTTGATACGGATGAGCAAAATAAATTCATCAATTGGTTGAAACGACAACTTAAATAGAAAGCCAGAGAGGAGTAGCGTATGCGAAAGTTAACGATATTTGCATTAGTAGGTTTTTTAGCACAACTTATAGACGGTTCTCTTGGGATGGGATTTGGTGCAACCTCTTCATCATTACTATTAACTTTTGGAGTGGCACCAGCAATCGCATCTGCAACCATTCATTTTTCAGAAGTGGCAACAACAGCAGCATCAGGACTTTCACATTTAAAGTTTAAAAATGTTGATAAGTCCATCATTCTAAAGCTTGCTTTACCAGGCGCGATAACTGGATTTATCGGTGCAGGTGTATTGAGTAACTTGCACAGTGATTTTATTAAACCATTCATCGCCTTATTCTTATTATCAATGGGGATTTATATTATTTATCAATTTGTATTTAAAAAACAGCAAAACCAACAAGTGAAAGACGGCAGATTTTCAGCTTTATTACTTGTTCCACAAGGTGCAATTGCAGGATTCTTAGATGCAATTGGTGGTGGTGGCTGGGGTCCAGTCAACACGCCATTATTACTATCAAGAAATAAAATTGAACCAAGATATGTTATCGGAACAGTTTCAGCGAGTGAGTTCTTTGTGACAATTTCAACTTCATTAGGATTTATTATCTTCTTAGGTTGGAGCCAAATAAACATTTTACTTGTCGTTGCGTTAGCATTTGGTGGCGTCGTAGCAGCACCGTTCTCAGCATGGTTAGTGAAGACTTTACCGGTGTACGTTTTAGCGGTACTTGTCGGTGGTCTAATCATATTTACAAATAGTAGCGTTTTATTAGGTACTTTAATTAGCAGTGAAGCAACAGTCAATATTATAAAAGGTGTTATTATCCTTGCTTGGTTAGGTCTAGTACTATTCACACTTTACCAACATAATAAATTTCCTTTTAATATTCAAAATCAAAAATCAAAAGAAGTAGATCAAATTAATTAATAGGAGTGAATATTGATGGTATCAGCAACTCAAAAGACTAAAGAAACAATCGAAGCTCATGGTGGAGAATTAATTAATCGCCAAGTAACAGGTCAAGAAAGAGCAGAACTTATTGAAGCGGCACAATCATATCCTAAATTAACATTAAATCCTTGGAGTCTATCCGATTTAGAATTAATTGCAATTGGTGGTTTCAGTCCACTGACAGGATTTTTAGGTGAGAAAGATTATATCAGTGTCGTTGAAAATCTACGTCTAGAAAACGGACTTGTATGGAGTATTCCAATTACATTACCGGTTACTGAAGAAGAAGCAAACAACTATGAAATAGGTTCAGACATCGCTTTATATGGAGAAGACAATCATTTATATGGTGTGTTAAAGCTTGAAGAGAAATATACGTATGATAAAGCTAAAGAAGCTCAAAATGTATACGGAACAACTGATGTGGATCACCCAGGTGTGAAACGTGTATATGAAAAAGGTAATGTTTATTTAGCTGGTCCAATTCAATTAGTTGATCGACCAAAACATGATGAATTTAGTGATTTCCATTTAGATCCAAGTGAAACACGTGAATTATTTAAAGAATTAGGATGGAAAACAGTTGTAGGTTTCCAAACGAGAAACCCAGTTCATCGTGCGCATGAATATATTCAAAAAATAGCGCTTGAATCAGTGGATGGATTATTATTAAATCCTTTAGTTGGTGAAACGAAGTCTGATGATATTTCAGCTGAAATAAGAATGGAAAGTTATCAAGTTATCTTGAAACATTATTATCCTGAAGAAAGAACACGTCTTGTGATTTATCCAGCAGCAATGAGATATGCTGGCCCACGTGAAGCCATTTTACATGCATTAGTACGTAAGAATTATGGCTGTACACACTTTATCGTCGGTCGTGACCATGCAGGTGTAGGTGACTACTATGGTACATATGACGCACAAGAATTAATTTCACAATATGAAGATGAAATAGGTATTCAAATCTTTAAATTTGAACATGCATTCTTCTGTACAGTTTGTGACAACATGACAACAGCTAAGACATGTCCTCATGACAAATCAAATCATGTTCATTTAAGTGGAACAAAAGTGAGAGAGAAACTTCGTAACGGTGAACAATTACCAAAAGAATTCTCAAGACCAGAAGTAGCAGAAGTATTAATTAAAGGTTTAAGACAAAATTAATTTCTTTAGGAGTGGAATAATGAGCGCGTCAACAAATATTACATGGCATGATTCTGAAGTAACAAAAGCACAAAGACAAGAACGTAACGGTCATAAAAGTGTTGTAATTTGGTTTACTGGTTTATCAGGATCAGGTAAATCAACAATATCTGTAGCATTAGAAAAAGCATTATTTGAACAAAATATCACGTCATATCGTTTAGATGGAGATAACATTCGTCATGGATTAAACCAAAACCTTGGATTCAGTCCAGAAGATCGAAAAGAAAATATCCGTCGTATCGGTGAAGTCGGTAAATTAATGGTAGATGCTGGTGTTGTTACAATGACAGCATTCATCTCACCATATGAAGAAGACCGTAATACAGTTAGAGAAATACTTGAAGACGGTGAATTCATCGAAGTCTTCACTAAATGTAGTTTAGACGAGTGTGAAGCAAGAGATCCAAAAGGACTGTATAAGAAAGCAAGAAGCGGTGAAATCAAAGAATTCACTGGTATTAATGCACCATATGAAGAACCATCAAACCCTGAAATAGTCATCGATACAGAAAACGAAAGTGTAGAAGAATCTGTAGAGAAAATCGTTGCATACTTAAAAGAAAATCAATATTTATAAAGAAGAAGCTCACAACGCTGGCTAGTGTTGTGAGCTTTTTGTATTGTGGTATGGCGCTTATGAACAAGTTTGGTGAGAAGTGTTCATAAGGGTGTTGTTACGAACAAGTTTGGTGAGAAGTGTTCATAAGGGTGTCAGTATTTACAATTTTTAAGAGTTTTGTAAATAAAGTAGCCGTTACAAGCAGTTTTGCCCAAAGGTGCAAATACTGATACCGTTATTAGCAGTTCTGGTCAAAGGTGCAAATACTGGTGCCAACAAAAATAGCAAAAGCGCGGGGTATGCATTGCTACCTCGCGCTTTTACTTATTTGTCTTCTTGACTTGGTATTGGGAAATATTTATATATCTCTCCAGTTTTAATAGCGTTACTGATATTTGCTAACCATTCATAATATACTTTTGATTCTTCTAATTGTGTATGAATGGTGATTGCTTCTTCTTTAGTTTCTTCATCGACATCATCTGCGTCTATGATTTTTTGTAGCAAGATTTCTGCGTCTTTAACAGAATCCATATTAATAGAAATTTCTCGATCCCATTTTCTTGAGAAAAAGTTATTAAAGAAGATAAAGAAGTCTTTTTCAGCGATGAAATGTTGTTTTCTACTTCCTCTTGTAAATTGTTGTTTGACGATATCAAATTCTTGTAGTTTCTTAACACCAGCACTCATGCTTGGTTTGCTCATTTGAAGTTGTTCACGCATTTCATCTAGTGTCATACTACCTTCAAATACCATCGTCCCGTATAAATTTCCAACACTTCGATTAATACCATATAAATCCATCGTTTCTCCAATACCGTTAATCACGATGTCTTTAGCTTGGTCTAGTTGTTTTTTGTAGTTATCTGAACGTACCACTACATACACCTCCAATAGTTACCTTAATTGTACCATGAATCCTTTTACATTGTAGTTGCTTTTCCATTACTTGTCTATTTGAAATACCTATTAAAAACAAATCATAAATGGACTTTGGAAATTTGACGCCTTTCATAATTCTATGCTAACATAAAATCTGTAAAGTTCGTTAAATAAAAATTTAACAAAGTTAACGGAGGTATTTTGAATGGGATATATAGAGCATTTATCTAGACGTCAATTTATAAATGGTGAGTGGGTAGAAGCTTCTAATAAAGCGACTCGCGACATTGTGAATCCATATAATCAAGAAGTTGTGATTTCAGTAGCAGAAGGTACAGAAGAAGATGCTGAAAAAGCAATTTTAGCAGCTAGACAGTCATTTGAAGCTGGTGAATGGTCAGGTGAGACGACTGAAAATAGAAGTCGTAAAGTTAGAGAAATTGCAGATTTAATTAAAGAACATAAAGAAGAACTAGCGGAACTTGAAACATTAGATACTGGTAAGACATTAGAAGAATCATATGCAGATATGGATGATATTCATAATGTATTTATGTATTTTGCAGGTTTAGCAGGACATGATGGTGGTGAAATTATTGATTCCCCAATACCTCATTCAGAAAGTAAATTAGTAAAAGAACCTGTAGGCGTTGTAACGCAAATTACGCCGTGGAATTATCCGTTACTTCAAGCTTCATGGAAAATAGCACCTGCTCTTGTAACAGGTTGTTCGTTAGTTATGAAACCAAGTGAAATTACGCCATTAACAACAATTCGTGTATTTGAATTAATGGAACAAGTTGGATTTCCTAACGGTGTCATTAATCTTGTACTAGGTAAAGGTTCTGAAGTTGGTGAAGTATTAGCATCTCATAAAGAAGTCGATCTCGTTTCATTTACAGGTGGTATTCAAACAGGTAAGCATATTATGAAACGTGCAGCAGACAATGTAACGAATATTGCATTAGAACTAGGTGGCAAGAATCCGAATATTATTTTCGATGATGCAGATTTTGATTTAGCGATTGATCAAGCATTAAATGGTGGCTATTTCCATGCCGGTCAAGTTTGTTCAGCTGGATCACGAATTATCGTCCATAACGATATTAAAGATAAATTTGAAAAAGCTTTAGTTGAACGTGTTAATAAAATTAAAATCGGTAATGGTTTTGATGAAAAAACTGAGATGGGACCGTTAATTTCAGGAGAACACCGCGATAAAGTTGAAAAATATATAGAAGTTGCGAAAGAAGAAGGTACGACAATTGCTGCAGGTGGTAAACGACCAGACAGAGCAGACTTACAAGACGGTTTCTTCTTTGAACCAACTGTCATTACAAACTGTGATACATCTATGAGAATTGTACAAGAAGAAGTATTTGGACCTGTCGTAACAATTGAAGGATTCTCTAATGAACAAGAAGCGATTGAATTAGCGAATGATTCTATTTATGGACTCGCAGGCGGCGTATTTACACAAGATATCGCTAAAGCAAATCGTGTGGCTAATAAATTGAAAATGGGTACAGTTTGGATTAATGACTTCCATCCATATTTTGCACAAGCACCATGGGGTGGATATAAACAATCTGGTATTGGTAGAGAGTTAGGTAAAGAAGGATTAGAAGAATATTTAATTTCTAAACATATTTATACAAATATTCAACCTGAGCCAGTGAATTGGTTTAGTAAATAAATACAACAAAGAAGAACGAGTATATAGGAGGATTTTGAGATGAAGCAATCTTATGATTATATAATTATTGGAGGCGGAAGTGCCGGATCTGTATTAGGTAATCGTTTAAGTGAAGATAAAGATAAGACCGTATTAGTATTAGAAGCGGGTAGAAGTGACTATCCATGGGATTTATTAATTCAAATGCCAGCAGCACTAATGTATCCATCGGGTAATCGTTTCTATGACTGGAAATATGAAACAGATGGCGAACCTCATATGGGCGGTAGAAAAGTAGCACATACAAGAGGTAAAGTACTTGGTGGTTCAAGTTCAATCAATGGTATGATTTATCAACGAGGTAACCCAATGGACTATGAAGGTTGGGGAGAACCTGAAGGCATGGAAACGTGGAAGTTTGCGAATTGTTTACCATACTTTAAGCGATTAGAAAAAACTTTTGGAGCAGATAAATCAGATCAATATCGTGGTCACAATGGACCAATTAAATTGAGAAGAGGACCAGCAACAAACCCATTATTCCAAGCTTTCTTTGAAGCGGGTGTTCAAGCTGGATACAATAAGACACCTGATGTAAATGGATTTAGACAAGAAGGATTTGGACCATTTGATAGCCAAATTCATAATGGTCGACGTGTTTCAGCATCAATTGCTTATTTAAGACCAGCTATGAAACGTAAGAATTTAACTGTTCAAACAAGAGCTTTTGTTACAGAAATCAATTATGAAGGTAGACGAGCAACTGGTGTAACATTCAAGAAAAATGGTAAGACACATACAGTTGCTGCAGGAGAAGTTATTCTATCAGGTGGTGCGTTCAATACGCCACAATTACTTCAACTTTCTGGAATTGGTGACTCTGAACATTTAAATTCATTAGGTATAGAGACACGTGTTCACTTGCCAGGTGTAGGTGAAAACTTTGAAGACCACTTAGAAGTATATGTACAACATGCATCTTCTAAACCAGTATCTGAGCAGCCAAGTTTAAATAAATTTAGAATGCCTTTTATCGGATTACAATGGATCTTCGGTAGAAAAGGACCAGCAGCAAGTAACCACTTTGAAGGTGGCGGATTTGTAAGATCTAATGATAAAGTTGATTATCCAAACTTAATGTTCCACTTCTTACCATTAGCAGTACGTTATGATGGACAAAAAGCAGATACGAAACATGGTTTCCAAGTACATATCGGACCAATGTATTCTAACTCTAGAGGTAGCTTGAAGATTAAATCTAAAGATCCATTTGAAAAACCTAAATTTGTCTTTAATTATTTATCTACAAAAGAAGACGAACAAGAATGGGTAGAAGCAATTAGAGTTGCAAGAAACATCTTGAAACAACCAGCTCTAGCACCATACAACGATGGAGAAATATCTCCAGGACCTTCAGTACAAACAGATGAAGAAATTTTAGAGTGGGTTAAAAAAGATGCAGAAACTGCACTTCACCCATCATGTAGTGCAAAAATGGGACCAGCATCAGATCCAATGGCTGTAGTTGACCCATTAACAATGAAAGTACACGGTATGGAGAACTTGAGAGTAGTCGATGCATCAGCAATGCCACGTACAACAAACGGTAATATCCACGCACCAGTATTGATGCTAGCAGAAAAAGCAGCAGACATCATTCGTGGTAAAAAACCATTAGAACCAGAAGAAATAGATTACTATAAACACGGCGTCCACCCTAAAGACGCAGGCGTTGTGAAATAATAGGAGAAGAAAGAAGGCTGAGACAGAAATTGTCTCAGCCTTTAGTTGTTATATGGGGATGCGCTAACTACCATAATTCTGAAAAGTGGTAATAAGAACGCGCTAACGACCATAATTCTGAATAATGGTAATAAGAACGCGCTAACGACCATAATTCTGAATAGTGGTAATAAGAGATGGGTGTCTAAGGGACATTACTCAGAATTGTGTCCCTAACAGTGTGTCTAAGGGACATTATTCCGAATTGTGTCCCTAACAGCACCTCTAAGGGACATTTCCAAGAATTCTGTCCCTAATTGTTATTTATTTAAGTGTCTATATAATGTTGCTCTGCTAATGTTTGTCGCTTCTTTAATTTCTTCTAAAGTATATTTCTTAGAATGGTACATCTCGATGGCGTTTTTTAAATTAAGATCATTTCGCTTCGGTCTTCCGATAGTCTTACCTGCTGTTTTGGCTTTTGCGATACCTGACTTAGTTCTGAATTTAATCATATCGCTTTGAAACTGATTAAGTAGACTTAAAAATTTGTTAAAATTCATTTGCTCATGCTGACTAATTGTTATTTGAGCATTAATTATATGAATGTCCACATTGATTTCCTGGGCAATTGTAATGAGTTCTTCTAATTGGTATGAAGTATCTGCAAGAATACATAAATCAGTTATGTATAATTTATCCCCGCTTTGTAATTTACTATAAAATAATGTATTTAATTCTTTTCTGATTTCAGTTTGTGCATGAGATTCTTCAATAATTGTTAACGAAAATTTGCTTAACTTTGAAAGTTGTTCAGCGATTGTATCATATAATTCGATTGGTCTAATATAACCATAATTCATAAATTTCACCTCAATAGTTTCATAAATGTATACATATGAAACTCTTTTGTTTATAATAGCACTATTGAAAATATATAAAATAGGAGTATGTATAATGTTTAAATCTTATATAGAAGAATGGCTTTCTAATCCAGGGAAAAATTTACTAGCTGGTATTGTTGTAGCGCTAGCACTTATTCCTGAAGCCATTGCATTTTCTATAATTGCAGGTGTAGATCCAATGGTAGGATTGTACGCTGCTTTTATTATTGCTACGACAACTTCAATAGTAGGTGGTAGACCTGCTATGATATCTGGAGCTGCAGGAGCTATTGCGCTTATTGTAACACCTTTAGTTAGAGAACACGGTGTCGATTATTTATTTGCAGCAACGATACTCATGGGTATTATACAGTTATTATTAGGAATTCTCAAAATTGGTAGACTCATGAAGTTTATACCAAGGTCAGTCATGATTGGATTTGTAAATGCCTTAGCAATTATGATTTTTATGTCTCAACTTGAGCATATATTTGGTATTTCAATAAGTACATATATTTATATAGCTATTACATTACTCATTGTTTATATTGTACCAAAATATTTCAAAGCAATTCCTGCACCGCTTATCGCAATTATTTTATTAACAACGCTATATATGGTAACAGGTTCTAATGTAAGAACAGTTGGCGATTTAGGTACGATAACAAGAGCATTTCCGAATTTCTTAATACCACAAGTACCTTTTAACTTAGAGACATTAACTATCATTTTGCCGTATTCTTTATCAATGGCAATTGTAGGATTAGTAGAAAGTTTATTAACGGCTAAAATTGTCGATGAAGCAACAGATTCTCATAGTAATAAAAATAAAGAATCTAGAGGTCAAGGTATTGCCAATATCATCACAGGTCTATTTGGAGGAATGGGTGGCTGTGCTATGATTGGTCAATCTGTCATCAATGTAAAATCAGGTGCAACGAGTAGATTATCAACATTTACGGCGGGTGTCTTCTTAATCATTCTCATCCTATTATTAGGAGATGTAGTTGTACAAATCCCTATGCCAATTTTAGCGGGTATTATGGTGATGGTATCTATTAGTACATTTGATTGGCAATCATTTAAGTACGTTAAGCAAGCGCCAAGAACAGACGCTGTCGTTATGATTTTGACAGTGGTCATCGTGTTGTTTACACATAACTTAGCTATAGGCGTTATTGTCGGTGTTATATTTAGTTCTTTATTCTTTGCTACTAAAATATCGAATGTTCATGTTCATCAAACAATAGAAAATCATTTTTATAAATATGCATTCACCGGACAAATATTCTTTGTTTCAATAGATTCAATGATGAATCAGCTAGACTTTTCTATTGAAAATAGTCAGATTGAATTAGACTTTACACACGCACATTTATGGGATGACTCAGCAGTCAATGCAATCGATTCAATGGTAAAAAAATTCGAAGATAAAAACAATACAGTATTTGTTAAACAATTAAATACAGATAGCAGAAAAATTATTTCCGAATTAAGTCAGCTCAATGAAACACATTTAACATAAGAAAATAATAAAATAAACCAGTATAAATTCACCGTAAAATGGATTTATACTGGTTTTTTATTATATAAATTATTTTGGTTAAACTTAACATGTACCGCCTTCCCAAATAGTAACAGGGAAGATATATTCTTTTAAAGTGTCTTTGTTTTCCATTCTGTCATTTAATACTTCTATTGCTTTCGTTGATATTTGATCGATTGGTTGAATAATCGTTGTAAGTTCTGAGAATACAGTACGCATGATTTTTGTCCCATCGTAACCAACGAGTAATAAATCTTCAGGTATTTTTTTATTATAATTTTTTGCTATGTTCATAATAAGAGCGGCATCTAGGTCGTTTGATGCAAAGATACCTTCGAGATCAGGGTGTTCCTTAAATATACGATTGAAAATTTGAATTTTATCTTCGTAAGGTATATTGAAATCAACTGAATAACTTATTGGATTTAAACCATGTTCTCTCATCTTATCTTCATAGGCGATTCGACGTCTATGGGTTGGTGAATTGAGATAATCTGGACCAGATGTGTGGATGATTTTTTTTGCACCTTTATTAATTAATCTTTCGGTTGCGAGTTGTCCGCCCAAATAGTTATCAGATTCTATTATCGGAATATCTTCATTCATAATTTGGTCAATTGCAACAATAGGTAAGTTGTCGTTTTTATATTGTTCAATATCTTGATTGTGCGTACCGACAATAAGGCCATCTACCTGATTAGATAAAAGTTGGTTTAAATAATTAGTTTCTTTTTCAGGATCGTTCATTGAATTCCCGATAATGACTTTATAACCTTGTAAATAAAGTTTCTTTTCTAATTCTTCAACGAGCTCTCCGAAAAAAGGATTAGTGACAGTAGGGAATATCAAACCTATTATTTGAGTTTTCTTGTTATAAAGTTGGCGAGCTACGGTATTTGGCTGATAATTTAATTTTGCCATTGCGTCATACACTTTATCGATTGTTTCTTGACTTAAATAGCCACGCTTGTTTAGTACTCTTGAAACAGTTGTTTTTGATACATTTGCCAATTTTGCAACATCATCTAATTTAGGTTTCATTTATAATCCCTCTCAATCCAATATTTAACCTTAGCAATAATTATAGCAAACATACATAGTTTGAATAAATATTTGTTATCACTAATGTAAAAGAGGGAGCGGGACAGAAATCTAATTTGTATAAAAAGATTTCGTAGTCCCGCCCCTGCAAGGATGACTAGAGTTGAAAAAAGCTTGGTAAAAGCGCATTTTCAATTCAGTCAGCTACTGCCAAGATGATAAAAAAGACTGAGACATTACATTATGTCCCAGTCCCTCAGTCATTTTAATATTGAATAGCTTCATTATTTAATTGATAAATTTGATAGTTTGTTGGAACATTTTCAGTAGAGCTAATCCATACTTGTATATCATCTTCAGTGTAGTAACGTTCAGTAAATATTGCTTCACCATCATTAATAAATATTTCGATAGAACTTTTATCAATAAATATTTGTAGTTTTAAGTCTTGATGATTTTGAATAGTGGCATACCTATAGTCATCTTTATCTGTTCTATATAATGATAATTCATTATTATTTACATTATATTCAAGAGATAATAAATTATTATGATTGTCTTTTAATTCGAATTTAGTGATCGTTTCTTGAGTATGTTCAAATTGATGCTCAATATTCACTTCTATATGAGATGACTTGCTGGCAATTAATTCGGGTTCTTTTAAAGTGATACTTGCAGTATCTATTGAATGTGTTCTTAAATCTTTTAATTCCTCAATTGGTTTCATGTATAAGTGACTATTTTCTAATGTTAGCTCTCTAGGTATCGTTAGAGCGCCTGCCCATCCGTCATCTTTCTCAGGCATAGGACTTTCCCACATTGCCATCCAACCGATGAGTATGCGTCTACCATCTGGTGCCAAAGTAGTTTGAGCAGCGTAAAAATCATGCCCGTAGTCTAATTCTTTAAATTGTTCACGTGTGAAAAGATTTTTATCATCATTTAAATGTCCTAAAAAATATCCAGTCTGAAATAGATTTAAATATTTCTTATCTGTTTCTTTTATACCTTGAGGTGAACAGAGAAGGATGTCTTTTTGACTCAATGAAAATAGGTCAGGGCATTCCCACATAAAACCTTCATCTTCTAATGACTCCGACTTAGCTATAGCATCTATATAATCCCATTCTTTTAAATTAGATGATTGATATAATATAACTCTTCCTAAACCATCTTTTTCTTGACTACCGAGTATCATATAATATTTGCCGTTATCTTCCCAAACTTTAGGATCTCTAAAGTGATGCGTGTTATCATCAGGTTCAGAAGCAATGACAGGGTTATGTTCGTATTTAGTGAAATTTACACCATCTGTACTATATGCCATGTTTTGATTTTGCCAAAAATGTTCTGGATCATTATCACCATAATAGTGGTGGCCGGTATAGAATAAATATAAAGTATCGTCTTTAACGATTGCACTACCAGAGAAACAACCGTCCTTATCTTCTTTTGAGCCAGGTGTTAAAGCGATAGGTAAATCTTCCCAGTGTACTAAATCTTTACTTCTTGCATGCCCCCAATGCATTGGTCCCCAGTCTGCGCTGTATGGATGATGCTGATAGAAAATATGATAATATCCTTTAAAGTAACAAAATCCATTTGGGTCATTAATCCAACCTGATTTTGCCATTACGTGATAACCTAGTCTATATCGTTCATTAGTAACTTCAATTTGATGATTAGTCATAATATTATGCTCCTTTTTCTTTTATATCTTTTTGACGAATGAAAGGATCACCATTTACATCTTCATCGTCTTTTTTGAATGTGAATATCGCAAAGATACCAGCTACCAGTGCAATACCTGAAATAATTAGGAATGTATCACCATATCCAATATGATCTCGTAAATTTCCAAGTGGTGTTGATAAAATAACTTGTCCAATCTGTGCTGCAATTTGGAAGCCTATCATATATAGAGTTGCTGATAATTTCGGATTAAAGTGTAACGTTATATATCTAAACATAGGTAGCATAAATAATGGCACCTCAATTGCATGCATCATTTTTATCATTGAAACTGAAATAGGGTGTTCTAGTAAACCACTAAGACCGATTCTTGCTACCATGAAACAAATACCTAACATTAAAGTGTTTTTGACACCAAGTTTATACATAACAATAGGTATAATACTCATCATTAATGCTTCAAAAAATACTTGTACGGAATTTAACGTACCGTACATTTGTTGACCAGCTTCAGGTGTTTCGAATAATTTAGTATAAAAGTCTGGAAACATTTGTTGATCATAAATTGTGTAGAATGACCATGAAAACATGATAAAGATAACAATTACCCATAGATGAGGTAATTTTAATAATGCGATCATTTCTTTGAAACTAGGAATTGATGCATCTGTATTATCATTTGTAATTTCGTGTTTAGCTTTGTCTTCGACTTTAGGTTTTATAAAAATAAGATTTAATAATAGTAATAAGCCAATCACTGAACCAACCCAAAAATTATATTCAGGATTTTTAACGAATAAGAATCCTGCTATTAGAGCTGAAACTGCATATCCAAATGACCCCCAAGCACGAGCTTGTCCGTATTTAAAGTCAAAATATCGGCTAAATCTTTCTGACACAGCTTCATAAATACCAGCAGCTGCTAAGAATCCAGCTGATAAAAAGATAGAACCTACAAAGATACCAACCATAAAATTATTTTGAATTAATGGTGCATAGATCCAAATGAAAAATGGACCAACTAGTGTAGACAGTGAGGCACAAAATACTAATAACGTTCTTTTAATAGCGAGTTTATCTTGTATGATGCCGTATAAAAACATCAAAATTAATGTAGTTAGAGAATTGGCAGAATAAATCGTACCAACTTCACTTCCCGATAAGCCTAAACCATTTTTCTCAGACGTTAACCAAATTTGGAAGAAAGACCACCAAATTGACCATGACGCAAAGAATAACAGTAATGTAAATGATGACTGCAAGTATGACTGATTTTTAAATGTTTTAATTGAATTTCCGAATCCCAATTGAATAACCTCCTTAATGTAAGGGCTTTCTTAATGTGATTTTATAGCTAAACTTTTAGTATGTCAACCGGTTGACATAAAAATAATATCTTTTTTAAAAAAGTATTTAATTCTTTATTAGATACTCAGCTGATGTTAAAGGTGCGATTAAACATGAATACTTAAAGCAAATTAATTTTAAATACTCTGAAGTTGAGGTGTATAAAATGAGTGCAAAAAATAGAGCTTGAAGAACAGAAAGAGATTGAAATATATGTATTAAAAGTGCGCGATAAATATTTGGAAGATGGAAATAAGAAAGTATGAAGGTGCAGGAAGACTGAGAAACTTTATTTAACCCCAATACAAAAAAGGCTCGGACACTAATAAATTGTCCAAGCCTTTTGTTATGTTATTAATTTTTATTGACTGATGCGTCATAGATTGAATCTACTGCGTCTTGTAGTCCGCTATTAAATTCTTCTGCTGATTGTCCAGCGAATAGGTCAGTTACTAATGCACGTGAGAAACTTGCGATAAGTCCGTCATTTTCTTTAAGTAATTCATTTGCTTTTTCTCTTGAGTAACCGCCTGATAATGCAACGACACGAACAACGTTAGGGTGTTCGATTAATGATTTATATTGGTTTGGTTTTGTTGGAATTGTTAATTTCAACATAACGTATTGATCGTCGTTTAATTTATCTAATTCTTTCGCGATTTCTTCTTTTAAGATATCTTCAATTTCTTCTTTATCTTTAGCATTAATGTTCACTTCTGGTTCGATAATTGGAACTAATCCTGCTTCGATAATTTGTTTACCAATTTCAAATTGTTGTTCTACAACTTTAGCAATAGCTTCTTGATTTGCTTCAAGAATATTTGAACGCATTTTTGTACCAAATACATTACGTTCTTTTGCACGTTGTAATAACTCATCTAAACCAGGAATGACTTTCATTAACTGAACGCCATTTTCTTCATCTGCTAAACCTTTGTCTACTTTTAAGAAAGGAACGATACCTTTTGAAGCTAAGTAGTCAGAAGTATATTGACCTTCAACTTCACGGTCCATTGTTTGTTCAAATAAAATTGCACCTAATATTTTTTCAGAAGTAAAGGCTGGAGATGTTACGATACGTGTTCTCATTTCATGAACAAGTGTAAACATTTCATCTTCATTGCTGTATTGATTTTCATCAATACCATAATCTTTAAGAGCTTTTGGAGTACTACCACCACTTTGATCTAGTGCAGCTATAAAACCTTTACCATTTTTTATTTTTTCAAATTGTTCTTGGTTCATTTTTTCCACTCCTTTAGATATTTTCACTTATAGTATGATGATTTTTACCATTTATCGCAAGTTATTCAACTTTTAATGAATTTTTAAGTGAGAAAATGCTCAATAAATATGTCGAATTTAAGAAGATTGACGCATGATTATTTCATAAAATGCTTATACGCATTATGATGTACATTAGGGAGGATTCTCAATGAATAAAAAATCAGCAATATTATTAATAGGTGGCTTAGCTATTGTAGCTTTAGCAGTCGCAGCTTTATTATTATTTTCAACTCAAAAAAGTACATACTACGGGTATATGGAGAATAGTACAACTGCAGAAAAAGTAGTCAGTGAGAAAAATAATGAAGTTACGGAAAATATCAAAATCGAATCAACAAGTGATTTCAAACCTAAAAAAGGCGATTTTGTAAAATTAATTTCAAACGATAACGGCAAAACATTTTATAAAAAAGAAGTCGTAAAACATGATGACATACCACATGGTTTAATGATGAAAATACATGATATGGAAATGTAAGAAATATAAAGTCTGAGACAAATGCTAATGTCTCGGACTTTTACTATTTTATTTAATAGATACATATAGTAAAATTACATTTAACTTCTATAGAATGTGGGTGGTTAAAGTGATGTTAATCAGAAATAAACAAGAATCAGATGTTGAAGCGATTGCTAAGGTTCATTATGAGTCTTGGTTGACGACATATAGAGGAATTGTTCCAGATAGCTATTTGGATCAATTAACGTTAGCGTCATATATTGAAAGACACCATAAATTTAATGCGCCATGTATTGTTGCAGAGGTTGATGGAGAAGTGATTGGATTTCTAATGTATGGTAAAGACAAAGATGAAGATACAAGTGATACATGCGGTGAAATTATGGTCATTTACTTACTTGAAGCATATCAACACCAAGGAATAGGCACACATTTGATGCAAGAAGCGGAAGAACAAATGAAGGATAAATATGATGAATTAAGTCTTTGGGTTTTTGAAGATAATCATCCTACGATTAAATTTTATGAAAAACATGGCTTTAAAAAAGATGGTAAATCTGAAATAAGCGAAGTTAGTAAAGAATTAAAAGAAGTAAGAATGATGAAAAGAATATGATACATATGGGAATTGTGTTTTACGTGAAACGGGCAGATGTTTGATCATCGGCTCGTTTATTTTTTTAGAAATATTAATTACTTATTCAATTTATTTAGGTTTTCAGAATAGATTTTTAAACAAATCAAAAATTATTCTAAAAAATATGATTAGTATTATTATACTAGGGTAACATATCAAGAAAGGAGGAATTAAATATGAGTAAAATAACAGATTCATTCTTAAATGCTTTAGATAGCATTATAGCATTCATACCAAACTTAATTAGTGCAATTATCTTATTAATTGTCGCTTGGTTAATTGCAGTAATTGTTAAAACAGTTATTGTGAAAGGTTTAAACGCAGTTGGTTTTGAAAAATGGCTAGAGAAAAAGGGGTTAACTGAATCAGGAAGTGGCAAATCAGGGTCTGAAGGTTTAATTCAGACATTTGGTAAATTAGCTTACTTCATTATATTCTTATTATTCTTACCATCAGTGTTTGATGCATTAAATATGACTTCTGTATCAACTCCGATTAAGAATATGATGGGTAGTGTATTAGACTTCTTACCTAGAATTATTGTTGCGATTGTTATATTAGTTGTTGGTTTATTTATCGCAAAAGTATTAGGTACATTAGTTAAAAACTTATTAACAAATTTAAATGTTAGTAAATATAATCACTATGTAAACTTTGGTGAGAATAAAGAAAGTATTGATATTCCTTCAGCTGCAGGCTGGGTAATTTCAACAATCATTGGTTTATTCTTTGTTGTTGAATCATTAAATACAGTTAATTTAGAAGTATTAAATACAATTGGTGAAGCAATTATTGGATACTTACCATTAGTAATTTCAGCAGCAATTATCTTATTAATTGGTTTCATTGGTGGTAACTTACTATCTAAATTAATTAAAAAATCTACAGGTAACGTATTTGTATCTGAAATCGTTAAATATTTAGTAATCATCGTTTCAGTATTTATGACATTAGATCAATTAAACTTTGCTCAAAGCATTGTTAATGTAGCATTCTTACTAATCTTAGGTGCTGTAGCAGTAGCATTTGCTATCTCATTCGGTATCGGTGGTAAGTCATTTGCAGAAAAAACATTATCAAAAATTGAACGTAAAGCTGAATCAAATGACAAATAAAAGATGATTAGAAAAAGCTGAGACATCCGTGTCTCAGCTTTTTTTGTGAATATATATAATGAGTGAGTGAAGGTAAGTGATGAAAACATGTGAGTTAAAGGTAGAATAAACTCACGAGATAGGCAAAGATGTGAGTTAAAGATTGAGTAAACTCACAAGATAGCAAAAGATGTGAGTTAAAGACATAATAAACTCACGAGATAGCAAAAGATGTGAGTTAAAGACATAATAAACTCACGAGATAGCAAAAGATGTGAGTTAAAGGTAGAATAAACTCACGAGATAGCAAAAGATGTGAGTTAAAGACATAATAAACTCACAAGATCGCGAAAGATGTGAGTTAAAGACATAATAAACTCACAAGATCACAAAAGATGTGAGTTAAAGGTAGAATAAACTCACGAGATAGGCAAAGATGTGAGTTAAAGATTGAGTAAACTCACAAGATCACAAAAGATGTGAGTTAAAAGCGTAATAAACTCACAAGATCGCAAAAGATGTGAGTTAAAGGTAGAATAAACTCACAAGATCACAAAAGATGTGAGTTAAAAGCAGAGTAAACTCACGAGATAGCCAAACATGCGAGTTAAAGACATAATAAACTCACAAGATCCACCAAAGTCTTTCCTTAAACCCTAAACATCCTCACATCTTCCAAAAATCACTTTCTATATCGTCACAATGCCCATCAAGATAGCGATAAATAGCATTAGGATGGAGAAGCCCCAAACCCAGAAGAATGCGTATTTGATATATCTACCCATATTTATTTCTGCAAGTCCAACGGCTAACCATACTGCTGGTGCGAATGGGCTGACGAATGTTCCAATTACGTTACCTATCATAAGTGAAAAGGCTGTTGATTGTGATGGAACACCAAATTGACTGGCTGTTGATTCTACTATAGGTAAGATAGCGAAATAATAAGCATCTGTACTTGTTAATAAATCTAAAGGAACACCTAATACACCGATTATAATGTGTAAATATGGTCCTACAACTGTTGGTAATACAGCAATTAACGATAATGCAATCGATTCTAACATGCCTGTTTCATTAAGTATTCCTAGGAAGACGCCGGCTGCTAATATAACAGCTGCCATCATTAAGGCATTTGGTGCATGTGCTCGAATACGCTCCATTTGTTCGTCGACATCTCTAAAGTTTAATGGTAACGCGATTGCGACACCGAGCATAAATGCAAATTCAGGTGGAACAATATCTAATAACATCATAGCTACGACGATTACTGTAAGTATTAAATTGAGCCAAAGTATGTAAGTATGCTTAGTAGCTTCACCTTTAATAGTAGCATTCTCTTCTTGGTCTTTTTCATAGTTTGCAATAATTTCATCCATATTGATTTTCACAACATCTTCATTAGGAAAAGCTTTAGCAATACGTCTTTTTTCGCGGATTCCTAAATAGATAGAGAATAGAATTGCGAGTACGATTCCGACTAGTTGAATAGGTATAACTTGATACCATAAGTCGTTGATATTATCGACTTTAAGAACTGAAGCGGTTCTTGCCATTGGTCCGCCCCAAGGTACCATGTTGATAATTGCTGCACTTAATGCAAGAAGTAGTACTAATAAGTATGGGCTCATTTTTAGTGCCCTGTATAATGGTAATAAAGCAGGAATTGCTAATAAGAAAGTAGTGGCACCAGCACCGTCTAATTGTGCAAAAGTACCGATAATCGTTGTGACAATTGCTACGATAATAATATTACCTCGTGTTAATTTAATCATTCCTCTAACAAAAGGTCTGAATAAACCACTATCTGAGATAATACCGAAATAGATAATCGCAAAAATAAACATGATTGCGACATTAAATACTTGATCAATACCGGATTCGACATATTTTCGAATATCTCCAAATCCATGACCAATAACTAATGCGCCAATTACAGGTATTAAAATCATTCCTACAACTGGACTAATTTTTTTCATAATTAACATTGCGACAATTGAAATAATAATAACGAGTCCAACTATTGTCAGCAGCGTATTTGGTTCTTCCATTTTTATCCCCCTCAGTTTAATATAGCGCTTACATTATTAAAAATTAAAAAGCTTTCTACAACACATTAAAGTGTAATAGAAAGCATATGTTTATTATATCATTTTACATTAAAAATTAATATAATAATTTGAAAATTCTAATAATACTTTAATAATCAATTTCAAATCCTAAATCTTGAATCATGTCATAGTCCATTTGATTTGGTTGACCACCAGTAATTAAATAGTCTCCAACAAAAATAGAATTCGCAATCATGAGTGATAATGATTGAAGCGATCTTAAATTTACTTCGCGTCCACCAGCAATACGTATTTCTTTCGTAGGATTAATGAGTCTAAACATACATAAAATTCTAATGCATTTCATAGGAGTTAAGTCATCCATACTCCCAAATTTCGTACCTTTTATAGGATGTAAGAAATTGACTGGAATACTATCAGCATCTAATTGATTCAATGTAAAAGCCATATCGATAATATCTTCGTCAGATTCACCCATACCACAAATCACGCCAGAACATGGAGAAATATTCTTTTCCTTCATTATATTTATTGTATTTACACGATCATCAAAACTATGTGTTGTCACAACTTCATCATGATAATTAGCACTAGTATTTATATTGTGATTATATCGGTCTACACCACTGTTTTTAAGGGACTCTGCTTGTTGTTCATTTGTTAATCCGAGACAAGCACAAATCTTAAGTTGAGGATGATTTCTTTTAATTTGTTCAACAGAATCAGTAATGTGAGAAATCTCTTTATCACTAGGGCCACGACCACTCATAACAATACAGTAAGTTCCAATTTTATTTTCAGAAGCCACTTTAGCACCTTCAACAATTTGATTCTCCGGAATCAGTGCATATCTTTGAGATTTTTGTTTAACATCTCTTGATTGTCCGCAATAACCACAGTCTTCGGGGCAAATACCACTTTTGGCATTTAAAATCATATTCAGTTTTACTTTCTTACCATAATAATGATGTCGAACTTTATAAGCTTCTTGAACAAGTGTTAATGTATCAATCGATTCATCTTGATAAATTTTTAAAGATTCATCAAATGTTAAGTGATGACCATTGATTACGTTATTTCCTAAAGTCATTAAAATTCCCCCTCTATAATTATTAATAGAATACTAATAATATTCTTAATTGTAAACCTAAATATTTTTAAGGTTAACAATTAATGATTAATTGCTAAAATATGGTAGAAATTACAATGAACTAGTGATAGCATATATATTGAAAGGTTTAAATTATACATAGGGGAGATAAAATGAAGGGGTTTAAATCAGTCATTATATATAGTACTTTAGCTTTATTACTTGTAGGGTGTGGAAACGAAGAAAGTTCAGCAAGTAAAGATAATGAGCACAATAATTCAGAACAGCAGTCAAATAAACATGAAAATGCTAAGTTGCCTACTGTTGTATTTGAATCTGATTTAACAAATGAAAAATTATCAAAGTCAGAAATACATAAAAGTATTCAACGTTATTTAGATACAAGTGAAAGTATTTATAAAGTGACAACAAAGATTGAAGAAAAAGTATGGGACGAACAACCTTTAACGAAGAGAGAAGCAGATCAATTAGAAGAAGGTAGAAAACTTTTAGAAAAGAATGACCAGAACTTCTCAAATTATATAGAAAATAATACACTCCCAAAAGGCTATCAAAAAGAAACAAATAGAATCAGTCAGTACTTTACAAGTTACAATCAAACAATTAAAAAATTAGATCAACAAGTGCAAAAAATAGAAGATAAAGCAGAAAAAGGTACCATCTCAACAAAAGATATAAAAGATATCGTACCAGATAGTCAAAATGTAAATGGTAGACAACAAGCAAAAATAGAAAAATTCCTTAAACAAATCAATGTGACGACAAATGCGTTTAAAAGGTAAAAAGTTATTTTGAAAGATGGTGGTTGTATGCAGAAGCGACTATTAGAGAATCAAACACTAATAAGAGGAGCAAGCTTGTTTTTAATCTTTGTAATTGGAGCACTTCTATATTCATTTATGTCAGTTCCGAAAATGCTCGTTTTCATGGTTCCATTGTTTATATTATTGGTGCTATTTTGTGATTGGTTAAGAGGTGTAGAAAAAGCCAAGAACATACAACATTTTATGACCTATAGGTTAATTATACTCTTAATAGGTGTTGTATTATTGGTTCAATATTTTTTAAGTATTTATCGAGAAGACGTAAAGTCTTTATACTTGTTTGCATGGCTTATAATATCATTTATCGCTGACATTATTGAAAATAAATATTTCCTTAAACAAAACAATATGAACACGAATTTGGATAAAAGCTAAAAGGTTATTTTGAAAGATGGTGGTTGTATGATGAAACAATTAATTAAAAATAGAGAGTTATTAACGGTGGTATTTGTATTTCTAATTATCGCCTTAAGTTTATTATTAGGTTTATTCCTAAATCCTGAACAAATTCTTATATGTATCTTTCCGATTTTTATTATTTTTCTTTTATTTAGAGATTGGTTGAGAGGACGAGAGAAAGCAAAGGATTTCAAGAAATTCATGATATTTAGAATAGTTGTAATGATAATATTTTTGGTAATAATGTCATTATACATATTGAGTACGTATATGAATAATCAATTTACGAATCCATTATATATTTTTGGTTGGTTTATTGTATTATTCATTACTGACATTATTGAAAATAAATATTTTATAAAACAAAACAATATGAACACGAAATTGGATAAAAGCTAAAAGGTTATTTTGAAAGATGGTGGTTGTATGATGAAACGATTAATAAAAAATAGAGAGTTATTAACGTTGATATTTATTTTTATCTTGATAGGCATATGTTTGTTACTGGGTACATTCCTAAGTCTTGAACAAATTTTGATATGTATATCTCCTGTATTAATCATTTTCATGATGTTTAGAGATTGGCTAAAGGGACAAGAGGAAGCAAAAAATTTGAAGCATTTTATGGTATTTAGGCTCATCATTAACATAATAATCTTTGTATTAATGATTCTATATATTTTCAGTTCATACCAAAGTGATAGTGGCCCAAATATTTTGTATATGCTTGGCTGGTGTATTGTTATCTTTATCGGCTACATTATTGAGAATAAATATTTCATAAAAAAAGAATCGGATAAATAATAATCAAGAAACCAAAAAGGCTGGGACAGTATAATCTGTCTCAGCCTTTTGGATATTTTAATATTTCGTCTTTAATTGTTCTTTTTCAATGTCTGATATAAATGCATGGTCTATTGCTTTAATATTAATGTCTTTCATTTCTGCTATAGATAACAACTGATGGTTGTACAAGAGTTGGTATTCTTTGTTTAAGTTTGTATTCGAAACTGTTCTATTATCTGTATTAATATTAAATGGAATGCCTTGTTCTATAAGCTTTCTAATATTAAGTTCTTCTACTGATTGAATTGCTTTTGTTTGTAAGTTGCTCGTTGGACAAATTTCTAATAATGCGTTGTTTTGTTTAATGTATGATAATGCTTGATTGTCTTGAATTGCAGCAACGCCATGTCCTATTCTTCGTGCACCGAGTTCGATTCCTTCTATTATATTATGTATACATCCGCATTCACCGGCATGCAATGTTAAGTGGTGGCCAGAATCTGTAGAATGTTGAATGGCTTCCTGTATGACTTTTGTAGGAAATGCTTCTTCAGGACCTGCAAAATCAAAACCTACAATGTGACGATTGGTTGTATTTAACTGATCTACTGATTTAAATAGTTCAATGTTTGTTTGGTTGTCGTGATGTCGCATGCCACAAATTAGCAAATTGACTTTAATATCATATGTATCTTCAGCTTCGATTGCTCCGTTGTTAACAGCTTCTAAAATTTTTTCAATGTTTAAGCCTTTATCTGTATGGAAAAGTGGCGCAAATCGTATTTCTATATATTTAATGTTGTCGTGATGTGCTTGTTGTGCGACATCGACAACTGCTTTCTCTAAACTATCTTTTGTTTGTAAAACTTTTAAAATGGTGTCGAAAGATTTTAAGTAGTCATCTAAGCTTTCGCAATTTTGGTCTACTTGAATATCTTCTAAATTAATAGATACATGTTGTTCTCGTGCGAGTTGCTGGATTAATTCGATGCTAACAGAACCGTCTAGGTGACAGTGTAACTCTGTTTTTGCTACTTCATTTATTGTAGACATTGGGAATATCCTTTCTTTATCTATTGGTATGATTTTTAAATATAGTTATATATTATAAACAAATTCAGAAATATCTGGTAGTATTTAGCACAAATGTGTAGATTTTGTGAGAAAGTTTATAAAAATATTATTTTTTTATCTGAAAATTCTTGGTTTCGAATTATTAAAAATGCTATATTTATAGAATATTTTTAAAATTACAGTTTCAAAATTTAGTACATACATATTAAGAAGGGTCAGACATGAATAATAATTTGAAAAGAGCGTTAACGTCAAGACAAATGCAAATGATTGCGATTGGTGGCACAATTGGTGTTGGTTTATTTATGGGGGGCATCAAGTACGATTAAGTGGACAGGACCATCCGTGTTATTAGCATATGCGATTGCAGGTGTATTTGTATTTTTAATTATGAGAGCGTTAGGTGAAATGGTTTACGTTTATCCAGACACGGGTTCATTTGCTAAGTTCGCAAATGATTATATTCACCCGTCATTTTCATTCGTAACCGCTGGAAGTAGTACATTTAACTGGATTATTGTCGGTATGAGTGAAGTTATAGCAGTAGGTTCGTATTTTAAATTTTGGTGGCCAGATTTACCTTCATGGATACCAGGTTTAGCTGTCGTTCTTATATTGCTTTCTGCAAACTTAGTTTCTGTTAAGTGGTTTGGTGAATTTGAATTTTGGTTTGCCGCTGTAAAAGTTGTAACGATTATATTAATGATTATTGCAGGGTTAGGGTTAATACTTTTTGGAATAGGTAATAACTTTAATCCGATTGGAATCAGTCATTTATGGGATCGTGGTGGTTTCTTCACAGGTGGTCTAAGTGGTTTCTTCTTTGCATTATCGATCGTATTTGGTTCTTATATTGGTATTGAATTAATTGGTATTACTGCAGGTGAAACGAAAGATCCACAGAAAAATATAGTAAAAGCTATTAACGGTGTTGTATGGAGAATATTAATTTTCTATATCGGTTCGATTTTCGTTATTGTAACTGTTTATCCATGGGATGAAGTGAATCAAATTGGTTCACCGTTTGTTGCGACATTTGCAAAAGTAGGTATCACTGCAGCTGCAACTATTATTAACTTTGTTGTGATTACAGCAGCAATGTCAGGGTGTAACTCTGGTATTTTTAGTACGAGTCGTATACTTTATACGTTATCTAAACAAAAGCAAATTTCTCAAATATTCTATAGAACGAATAAAAATGGTGTCCCACATATAGCTGTTATCGCAGTATCAATTGGTATCTTCTTCGGTATCGTCTTAGATATTGTATTACCTCTGATATTAGGTAAAGATACGAATATATTTGTATATGTGTTCAGTGCAGGTGTGCTTCCAGGTATGGTACCTTGGTTTGCTATTTTAATTAGTCATATGAATTTTAGAAAGAGAGAACAAATTAAAGATCATCCATTTAAGATGCCATTCGCACCAGTCAGTACTATAATCACAATTATTATGCTTGTATTAGTTGTTATTGGCATGTTGTTCAACGCTGAAACAAGAATCTCAGTCATTATTGGGATTGTATTTATTGCGATCATTAGTTTATACGCATTTATTAAAAAACCATAATATATGAATAAAAATACATGTACATTTTGAATGTATATGTATTTTTTTATAGTCTGAATCAAAATAAAGTAAATCTATTTTATAACTATGAATTGTTATATAACAGTTAAATAAAGGGATTTATAAATTAAATATTCAAAATTGACTATAGACATTATTTTATGAATATAATACAATTGATAACAGTTATCAATTAATAGGAGGACATCATGAATAAATATTCAAGAATTTTTATGGCAGTATTAGTTGTTTCAGCAATGTTTCTAGCAGCATGTGGCAATAATAAAGGTAGCGAAGCAGGTGCTAAGAAATCTGAAACAATAGAAATAAAAGACGAATTAGGTACTCAAAAAGTTAAAAAGAATCCTAAAAACATTGTCGTGTTAGAGTATTCTTTTGCAGATGCAGTTAAAAATCTTGGCAATACACCAGTCGGTATTGCGGATGATAATAAGAAAGAAATTATTAAAAAATTATATGGTGAAGATGTGAAATATACATCAGTTGGTACACGTAAACAACCAAACTTAGAATCTATCAGTTCGCTTAAACCAGATTTGATTATAGCCGATGTTCAACGTCATAAAGGAATAAGTGAAGACTTGAAGAAAATTGCACCAACACTTGTATTGAAAAGTAGAGAAGCAAGCTACGATGATGTGAATGGCTCATTCAAAACAATTGGTAAAGCTTTAGGTAAAGAAGATAAAGCGAAACAATTACTTGAAGAGCAAGATGCGAAAATTAAAAAAGCTAAAGATAAAATAGATACAAAAGAAAACGAAGGTCAAAAAGTGATGATAGCTGTTGCGAGGGAAGATGCATTCCAAGCGCATACTTCTACTTCTTATGCTGGTCAACTATTAACGAAATTGGGATTAGACAACGCTGTAGAATCTAAAAATGCATATGAAGATATTAATCTAGAAAATTTATCTAAAATTAATCCAGATAAAATCATTTTTACAACTGACAAAAAGCATCCAATAACAGATGATTGGAAAGAAAAAGCAATTTGGAAAGATCTTAAAGCATATAAAAAAGGTCAAATATACCAAGTAGATAGAGACTTCTGGACAAGATTCAGAGGTATTAATGCAAATGACTATATCATAAAAGATTTAGAAAAATATAACGAAGAGAAATAAATACTTGAACAATGAACGTACATACAATTGTCCGTTCATTGTTTTATTTCTGAGTTGAGTTGGTGATGTTATGAAAAAAGAAACGATAATCATTATAGCAACAGTCATAATCTTAATAATAGGAATTTTTATAAATTTAAGCTTTGCTTCGTCAATTATGAGTTTTAAAACGATATTTCATGCTTTATTACATAATGATCATTCGAAAGATACATTAATTATTAGAACAGTAAGACTACCAAGACTATTAGTTGCGATTATGGTTGGTGTGAGTTTAGCGCTAGCAGGTGCAATCATGCAAGGTATTACGAGAAATGCACTTGCTTCACCTCAAACATTTGGTATTAATGCCGGTGCTTCGTTAGTGCTTGTTGCGGCATTAGTTTTCTTTCCTGATTATAATGGTAATCAAAGTGCGTATATTGGATTTATTGGTGCGATTTTAGGTGGCGTGATTGTGTATACCTTTATTTATGGACATGAGAATAATCAAGTTCGTTTAGCATTAGCGGGTATGACCATTCATTTATTACTATCTTCAGTCACTGAAGTGTTGATATTAATGAATGAAAACGCCACAGATATTCTATATTGGTTAACAGGGTCGTTAAACGGTAAAGATTGGGATAGTGTGGAAGTCTTATTACCGTGGTTTGTAATCGGTACGATTATCACAATTATGTTAGCGAGACATTTAACGGTTATTTCACTTGGTGATGATTTAGCTACAGGTTTAGGTGTTTATAAGAAACTGATTTATATAGTATTTGGATTGATGGTTATTATTCTAGCTGGTTCATCAGTATCTGTTGCAGGTCCAATTGGCTTTGTAGGCTTAATTGCACCTCATATTTCTAAGAGGTTGATTAGAGGCGGTTATGAAAGACATATTATATTAACAGCACTCATTGGTGCAGTGTTACTCGTTTATTCAGATGCGTTATCACATATTATTGCTTATCCTTATGAATCGCCTGTCGGAATTGTAACAGCTTTAATAGGCGGACCATTCTTCCTTTACTTATGTAAAAATGGAAGGAGTGTTCAAAAAGGATGAAACTTAAATGGAAATATATCATCGTTTCACTCGTACTATTGGTCGCATTATTCATTAATCTACAAGTAGGTTCTCAGTTTATAGGTACATCAAAGATTATATCTACATTTTCTGGCTTTTCAGATGATTATGATTTTGTTGTATATAATTATCGATTACCAAGAATGATTATTTCATTGATTGGTGGAGGCTTATTAGGTGTATCAGGTGCTATTGTCCAAAGTTTACTGAGAAATCCTTTAGCATCACCAGATATCATCGGTGTTACAAAAGGAGCAGGATTATTTGCAGTCGCACAAACATTATTGTTACCAGCACTACCATTTTATTTCTTAGGTATTGCTTCATTTATAGGTGCAGTTGTACTCATCATGCTTATTATGCTTATCGGCAAATTGTTCCAAGCAAGTACATACACCATTGCATTAATAGGTGTTGCTTTAAGTGCGATATGTCAGGCAGGTCTTCAATATTTCATGATTAGATATCCAGACAATATTAATACGACATTATTGTGGTTGTCAGGAAGTGTGTGGGGACGGAATTATGATGATTTATGGTTCTTTATCCCAGGCATAGTGGTGTTTCCATTTATTTTCTTATTTGCTCGTAAAATTGACATATTAAGTTTAGGTGATGAATCTGCTGTCAGTTTGGGTGAAAAAGTATCTCTTATTAGAAATGTATATCTTGTGATGGCAGCAATTTGCGTTGGATCTGTTGTGTCAGTAACAGGAACAATTGGCTTTATAGGCTTAATTGCACCTCATATAGCAAGGTTATTAGCAGGACCGAAAGCTATTAAATTGTTACCATTGTCAGCTTTAATAGGTTCAATATTCTTATTAGTAGCAGATGCAATAGGTAAAGGGCTGTTTCCACCACTCGAAATTCCTGCAGGTGTAGTTACAGCCATTATTGGTGCCCCTTATTTCTTATATTTATTAAAAAAATCTCAAAGTGTGTAATGAGTTATTTAGCCGAAACAGTCATGATTGTTTCGGCTTTTTTGATAGGCATAATTATTTCTTGAGAAATATGGCTGTGATAACATTGCATTAAAAAGAATATTAAGGAAGTGTAAGTATGTCTAATCAATCTGCTTTATTAGTTATGGATATGCAAAATGGTATTGTTGGTAGTTTATCTAATTCGAATGAAATTATCGATAAAAATAAAAAGGCTATCGAAAGTGCTAGGAAACATCAAATTCCCGTCATTTTTGTGAGAGTCGCTTTTTCGAAAGAATTTCATGAAGTGTCACCTCACAACAAATCATTTTCACGAATTAAAGCAAGTGGACAACAAATGAGTGTGAATGATGCATCAACTCAAATTATAGACGAACTTGCACCAAATGAAGATGAAGTCATTGTTACAAAACATCGCTTTAGTGCTTTTACAGGTAGTAATTTAGAAGTGTTATTGCGTGGTATGCAAATTGATCACCTTATTTTAACAGGTGTGGTAACGAGTGGTGTTGTGTTATCTACTTTAGTTGAAGCGGCAGACAAAGACTTTGAATTAACGGTCTTATCAGATGCGATGACAGACAGAGATCTTGAAACACATCAATTTTTAATAGATAAAATTTTTCCTAGGTATGCGGAAGTAACTGAGACGATAGATTGGTCAAATACAATCGTATAGATAGGAGATAATTTATATGCGTCAAGTTTCGAGTGAGGAAACCTTTAATACGAAACTATATCCTCCAATGATATTAGGGTCAATATTGAATCCTATCAACTCTTCTATGTTAGCTGTTGCACTTATACCAATTGCACAAGCTTTTGATATACCTTTTTATCAAACGACATGGCTTGTGTCATCGTTATATTTAGCAACGAGTATTGGTCAACCGGTGATAGGTAAACTTATAGATATATTTGGCCCTAGAGGGTTGTTTTTATTTGCTACAAGTTTAGTAGGTGTAGCAAGTTTGATTGCGATTTTTACACCATCTTTTTATGGATTAGTATTAGCAAGATTTCTTATAGGTATTGGTACTTGTGCAGGTTATCCTTCAGCAATGTATTTAATCAGTTATGAGGGTAAGCGTACAGGTAAAGATAGTCCAAGTAAAATATTAACAATGTTATCGATATCCAATCAGACGATTTCTGTTATTGGTCCAACAATCGGTGGTTTATTAATTCACAGTGGCGGTTGGCAAGCAATATTCTTAGTTAATGTTCCACTTTCCATTCTGTCATTCGTATTTGGATTTTTATATTATCCAAAAGTTGAAAGTCCGAAAAAATTAAATGCATTAAAAGAACAAATTGACTTTATAGGTATAACGTTGTTTACAATTACTTTAACAACTTGGATGATTTTCTTTATGGAGCCAGATCAATCTATTCTTTATCTATTTATAATTGGACTGTTCAGTTTAGTTGCTTTTGTTATCATGGAACTTAAATCTAAAAAGCCATTCATCGATTTAAGAGTCCTTGGTCATAATGGTGCTTTAAACAACACGTATGTAAGATCACTACTTACAGCAGTTATTTCTTATAGTGTGCTATACGGATATGTTCAATGGTTAGAAGAGGGGAGAGGGTTGACTGCGGCACATGCAGGACTCATGATGATACCTCAATTCTTGGTTGGAATTTTTATGGCACAATTAACAGGCACAAGATTATCAATCAAGTTCAAACTATATTTAGGAACAATTTGCGCACTCATAACAATGATGGGATTTCAATTCATACAAGCTGATACACCATTATGGATATTAATATTATTAGCAGCAATTTTCGGTGTGCCACAAGGATTACTAAATTTAGCAAACCAAAATGCACTTTATCATCAAGCGCCAAAATCAATGATAGGCATGTCAGCAGGATTATTAAGAACTGCGATGTATATCGGAGCGATCGTATCATCCACTCTCATTAGTACTTTATTCAAAGGTGACCACATCACAAATGGCATACATGAATTAGGTTTTTTCTGTATGCTAATAGGCGTAGTTATCATCATTCTAACCTTTGTCAGCAGACGTTCATTAAGCGCAAGGTAAGACTGCGGGTTGTCTGAAGTTAGAGAGAAGGGTGGGTTGGTTTTGGAGTGGTTGCTTAGAAAATGTCCTTTTATAATGTGGGGATTTATGTGTTAATGATCAAGTGAATATTTGGGATTTAGAAACTTGTGAGTTAATGATAGAGAAAACTCATGAGATTGGGAAAGATGTGAGTTAAAGGCGGAGTAAACTCACGAAATCGTAAAAGATGTGAGTTAAAGGCGGAATAAACTCACGAGATCGTAAAAGATGTGAGTTAAAGGCGGAGTAAACTCACGAGATCGTAAAAGATGTGAGTTAAAGGCGGAATAAACTCACGAGATTGGGAAAGATGTGAGTTAAAGGTGGAATAAACTCACGAGATCGCAAAACATGTGAGTTAAAGGCAGAATAAACTCACGAGATCGTAAAAGATGTGAGTTAAAGGCGGAGTAAACTCACGAGATCGCAAAAGATGTGAGTTAAAGGCAGAATAAACTCACAACTTTTACTAATTTACTAATTAAAGCCACAACACCAACCAATTCCACATTCTCCATCAAAAAAAGAGCTAGGGCACGTATCCTAGCTCTTTTCATATTTATTTCATTTCTTTAAATGCTTTTAAGAATATTTCTCTTTGTTTTTCTAATGAAATTGGATCGTTATATTGTGTTTCTGATACATCGAATTTAACGACATGATCATTTTTCTTAGCTTCTGTATTTGCCCAAACATTTGTATCTTCGAATGGTGCTTTTTGATCTCCGTTTGCTGCGATTACAACAAAGTCACCTAAATATTTATCGAATTCTTCTGGTGTTATTGAGATAGCATTTGTTTTTTCTGTTGCTTTCTTAAGGTCTTCTGGTTGTTTTAATCCCCAACCGCTATATAAGATTTCAGTACCTCGACCTAATTCATCACTGAATGCCATTAGTCCTTTTGGTGTTTGTTGTAAGACTGTCGCTGTTTTTCCTTTAATAAGTGGATCTAATTCTTCTCTATCATTTTTAAGCTTTTTATCCCATTCTTTAATCCATTCTTTGGCTTTATCTTCTTCGCCGACTGATTCTGCTAATTTAGTTGTATTATCTTTATATGTAGAAGTCATTGCATCAAAAGTAACTGTAGGTGCAATCTTTTTAAGTTTATTAAGGTTTTTGTCTTGTGCACTTGTAATAATTAAGTCTGGTTTAGATTTCGCAACTTGTTCAACATTTGTTTGATCTATTTTCTTAGCATCTTTCGTAACATCTTTAAGTACTTTATTTTGATTAATAAATTCTGGTACCGCTACTGGAGTATGATCAAATTTAACTAATGCGCCGACATATGTTGGATGTAATACTGCAATTCGTTTAGGATTTTTTGGTACGTCAACTTTCTTACCATTATCCATCGTAAATGATTTTGTATCAGAGTTTGAATCTTTCTTACTACTTGAATCTTTATTGTCATTGTTGTTCCCGCATGCTGCAACAAATAAAATTAACGTTAATACTAAAATTAATACCTTTTTCATTAAAAGGCCTCCCCTTTGTTATTGATATTGATAATCTTTCTCAATTGTATCAAAATATAGTGATATTACAATAGGTTTTGCGAAATTTAAAGAGTGTAATTATTTGAATATCATATTTTTACCATGTATATTGAACGTAGTAAATTCAATTGGAAAGGAGTGAAGGCGTAATGGAATGGCTCATAGGGTTGTTAGGTGAAGAGATATTAATTAATTATGTTGCATTTAGCATACATTATTTCATTCCTGTGTTATTAACGCTCTTGTTTGTTTACTTGCAAATGCAGGCAAACATCAAGCTCCACAAAGATTGGATTGTAAGGTTTTCAACTGAAGTAGAGGATCAATACATTTTCGAATGGATAGTCCCTATTTTAAGGTGGAGAACACGTTGCTTATCCAAAACAGTCGATGAAGAAGACGCTAGTCCAATATATTAACGCATAATTAATATATTGGAGGAGAAATTTTGAAAAAATTATATACAGTTTTAGCATTTTTAGCAGTATCGATATTACTAAGTGGATGTGCACCACAAGAAGGTGGTGTATTTTATAATTCATTAGTAGAACCATTCATTTATTTGATTAAATTCTTTGCATCATTCTTTAATAATAGTTACGGAATTGGCATTATCATCGTTACTATATGTGTAAGACTAATTGTTATGCCGTTTATGTTGCGTTCTTTTAAAGGACAGAAGAAAATGCAATTTAAAATGAAGAAAATAAAACCACAAATGGATGAAATTAATAAGAAGATGAAATCAGCTAAAGATGAACAAGAACGTGCACAATATAGCCAAGAAATGATGGCTTTATATAAAGAACATGGTATAAATCCTTTAGGTATGGGATGTTTACCAATGATTATACAGATGCCGATACTAATGGCGTTGTACTTTGCAATATCTCATAATGATGCACTTGCAAGTCATAGTTTCGCTTGGTTTAACCTAGGTACACCAAATATATTTATGGCACTGATTGCCGGAGCACTCTATTTATTACAAGCATATTTATCAACAAAATATTTACCAGAAGAATCAAATGGACAAATGAAATACATCATGTATATTAGTCCAATTATGATCTTTATTGTAAGTATGAGCACACCAGCAGCACTTCCATTATATTGGAGTGCAAGTGCGATCGTACTTATCGTTCAACAATATATATCTAATAAGTACTTTAATTATCACGAAGACGAACTTCAAACAAGTTCATAAATAATAAAAGACGCTCGATATGCCGCTAAAGTCTATGACTTTAGTGGCATTTTTTAATGACTTTTTAGACAGGGTTAAAAGAATAATCAATTTTTATAAAATGTTTGTATATTGAATTAAAGGTGACCATTTTTATAGAAATACTATATTTTATTATTAGTAAATAAACTTTTAGATAAAGCTAACTAGTTTCTATAATAGAAATATTTTTCAAACAATTTTGTTTAGAAAATATTTTTATTTTTGATAAATAATGGTATAATAACCAAAAATATACAAAAATTAGGAGGTTAATATGAGGAAAGTTTCAATTTTAATTATGTTTTTATTACTTTTTACACAAATTTTTAGTTTTAACAATCAAGTTCAAGCAAAGGATTTAACGAACCATGTTATTAAAGACATCAATGTTACTAAACAAGATGGTTCTAATGGTGAATTTTCACATAGAGAAAGAACTAAAATATCCGTAACCTTTGCCGGAAATGGTACTAAAATTTCACCAAACGATACTTTATCAGTTTTGCTCCCGAAGGAATTATTAGGATTTAATTCAGCAATTTCTTTGAAAAATTCTGAGGGTACAGAACTTGGTACATGTCAGGTATCTAATAATTCTGTTAATTGTACTTTTAATGACAATGTAGAAAAATTAGATAATATTAGAGGAGAATTCTTCTTTGAAGCAGAAATAAATAAATCAGAAGAAGGATCACATAAAGTTGACTTAGATTTTGGAAATACAAATATCACTAAAGTGATAACTGTAAATAATGGGTCTTCTGCAGGAGGAAAATCGGAAGAGATATTTCATAAAACCGGACAGATACTCCCAGATGACGTAAATAATATACAATGGGCAATAAGATTCAATAACAAGCAAGATTATTTTAGAGGAAATGATCCAGCTTTAATATCTGATAATATTGGAAGCGGTATGGAATTAAATAAAGATAGCTTGCAATTATCGGTAAAACAAGTAAATGAAGCACAACCAAGATTTTATACAGTTGAAGAATTTGAAAATGCTGGATTAGGAAATGTTGATGTTACCAATAAAACGATAAATATTAGGTTCAACACACCTAGTTACAATGAATTAATTGTCTATTATTCAACAAAGATCACTGATAATTCATTGAAATCATTTGAAAATCAATCATCAGTTACATATATAGATAAAAATGAAAAACAAATAATAGAGCATTCTAATGCTGTTGTTCAGAATATTAACTCTGGCGGTAAGGCAGAAGGAGATTTAGCAAAATATAGTGGTAAAGTAGTGATTTCTAAAGTTGGAAATGATGAAAAAGGAAATTCAAAACCACTTGAAGGTGCAGAATTTGAATTAGTTAATTTAGATGGAGAAGTAGTTGGTAAAGGAACGACTGATTCAAATGGGACATTAGTTTTTGAAAATATTAAAGGTGGAACACACACGCTTAAAGAGACTAAAATTCCAGATGGATATAAAATTAATGAAGCTGATTTTCCTAGTAAGGTTGTATTAGATTTTGAAAAAGATAAAGAAATTAATTTGACTGTTGTGAACATTAAAGATCCAGAACCAGATAACCCAACACCGGACAATCCGGAACCAGATAACCCAACACCGGACAATCCGGATCCAGATAATCCGAAACCAGATAACCCAACACCGGATAATCCGAAACCAGATAACCCAACACCGGATAATCCGAAACCGGATGAACCAAAACCAGATAATCCGAAACCGGATGAACCAAAACCAGATAACCCAACACCGGACAATCCAAAACCAGATAATCCGAAACCAGATAACCCAACACCGGACAATCCGGATCCAGATAACCCAGATCCGGATAAGCCAGAACCAGATAAGCCGGATCCAGATAAGCCGGATCCAGATAACCCAGATCCGGATAAGCCAGAACCAGATAAGCCGGATCCAGATAAGCCGGATCCAGATAAACCAGAACCAGACAAGCCAGAACCAGATAACCCAACACCGGATAATCCGACACCGGATGAACCAAAACCAGATAATCCAACACCGGATAAGCCGAAACCAGATAATCCATAACCGGATAAACCAAAACCAGATAACCCAACACCGGACAATCCAAAACCAGATAATCCGAAACCGGACAATCCAACACCGGATGAACCAAAACCAGATAATCCAACACCGGATAATCCAACACCGGATAATCCAAATCCAGACAAACCAGATCCAGATAACCCAACACCGGATAATCCGAAACCGGATGAACCAAAACCAGATAACCCGAAACCAGATGAACCAAAACCAGATAACCCGAAACCAGATAACCCAACACCGGATGAACCAAAACCAGATAATCCGAAACCGGATGAGCCAAAACCAGATAACCCAACACCGGATGAACCAGAGCCAGATAATCCAAAACCAGACAATCCGAAACCGGACAATCCAAAACCAGATAACCCAACACCGGATAATCCAAATCCAGACAAACCAGAGCCAGATAATCCAACACCAGATAAACCAACACATGAAAAACCAACACCAGAAGCTCAAAATAAAGAAGAAGCAAAATCAGGTAAATCAAGTGAAGAAAATGTAAATAAAGATCAAGCTAAAAATAATACTGAAAAAGATGGAAATATGACAGTAACATCTGACAAAACACAACAAAAACAAAAAAATGATAAAGATGGAATATTGCCTAATACAGGTGAAGTCATACAAAATCATCCAATAATAACAACAGCAAGCATACTATTATTATTAGCAATTGGATCTGTATTACTATTCTTTAGAAAAAAACAAAAATAAGGTAAATGTTGGCCTTAATTGCAAATAAAGACTAACGACTATACAAAAAAGACGCTCGATTTTTGAGCGTCTTTTTATGAATAAAAACATAAAAAAATAACCTTCTATTCGCTTTAGCGTGCATATAGAAGGTTATTAAAATTATATACAGCTACCGTCACTTAAACGGGCTTATAACTCTATTATAAATAAAATATTAGTATTTGTATAGATATAAGTTCTCTAAAATTTTATGTGTTTTTTATAGAATTAGAAAAACATATAATGGTATAATGATGTCACAAGCAAGTTGGGTAGATGGTGGCTAATCCAATCTAAGGAGGTTGATGCCTATGAAGGTATTTAAACAATCTCTAGAAAGGAGGATAGCCTTTGTTTTCTATTGAAATTGCAATGCAACTCAAAATAAGCATGAGTATATTAGTACTAATGTTTATTGAAGTAGTCATTGTAATGAAAAAAAGAAATAAAAAATAACCATCACAACTTTGGCAAGCTGATGGTTATTTAATCATCTAAAAGTCACCGTCACTTAAACGGGCTTGTTGAGGTAACGTGTACCAGCACGTTACCTTTATTTGATTATAGAATATCATGAAAAAATACAATTTGTCTAGTGACTTAAACACTTGAAGCTCAATTCTCGAGCTTCTTTTTCTTTCTTCTCTTAATGAATTCATATGTAATCAAGATAACAACAATCACCATCATAGGATATATTCTATAATCGGGAGCAACGAATAATCTTATTAAGATGAATGCGATAATTAATGAGCTAAATAGTATTAAGTATTCTTTAGTAAAGATATTGTATTTTTCTTTTTTATATATATCACTTGCTAAAACTAGTGGCATAACTAGTGAAATTCCGATTATTGAACCAATTAATGACGCTAAATCCACTTTATTGAAAATAATAAGTTGGGTTAATAAAATAATTGTAATGATATACAATCCATATGTCACACTATAAAACAATTTCTCCTTCATTCTTCTCAGCTCCTTAATTTAAATGGATTTTGAAGTTTACACCTTTTGTAGTGGGCATAATTTTAAAGGTTCCGTTATGAAATGTGATGCAATCCATAATGATTGTTGAACCGATACCGTGTCCTTCTTTGTTGTCTTTTGTTGTGTAATTTGAATGAAGCATGTGTTTCTCTGTCGTCTTACTTATGCCGACACCGTCATCTTTGTAGTTAATTTCTAAACCTTCATTTATATTCTTAATGTTGATTTCGATGTTTGGGTTACATTTATTATGATCGATACTATTATCTATAAGGTTCATCATCATACGTTCAAAATATAGTTTATTGCCATAAAATTTTTGTTCTGTTAATTCATTGATAATTTCAAGTTTGTCATATTGTAAGGTTCTTCTCAGCTGCTTTAATGTCTCAGTAATATCGAATGATTCTTTATGAATGGTCATTTGATCTGTTTCGTATCTGAAGTTATTGTTTAAACTATCAATCAGCTCAGTCATATATGCAGCTTTATCTGAAATTAAAATCGCATATTTCTTAGTATCAATTTCTTCTGATGATAAGAGCTTGGCGTAACCATAAATAGATGTTAAAGGTGATTTTAAATCATGAGATAGTTGATTAAGCCATTTCTCGCGATAGTAATTAATTTGATTTTGGTAGATTTTATCTTCAGTCAGTTGTAAGTTTAAGCTTTCTACAGAATCATTCAGTTCTTTAAATAATTTTTTGCTTCTTTTGTTGTAGTGTTTAGAGCTTGGCTTAAACAATTTACCTTTAGAAAGATTTTCTATCCAATCGGTATAGAAGAATAATGGCTTAGAAAGTCTTTTAGAAATGATAAATGCGAAAATGATTACTAAAATCATGTTGAGTATAATCAATAATAAATAAGATAGTGCTAAAAATTTAAATGTCTTATTTTCAATGTCATTAAACTCATCTGTATATTCTACTTTATGATAGGCAGGATTATCTATAAATGTTAATTGATTATCCTTTTCGACATGATAATATTTATTGTAATTATTGATGTACAAGCTACTTATCAATTTCTTTGTATCAATATTTTCTGTTGATTGAATAGCATGTCTATGTGATTTTGGATAAATTAATATGACGCTATAGTCATCACTGCGAAATGGAATGGCTTGTGTGTTGTATAAGTTTTCAACAATTTTATTTTTCAAATTCATTTGTTTTTTAGGATAAAGGACATTGGCATTTTTATCGATAATATACAACTGAACATGATTGTCTTTTAATTTTTGTTTTAAATCATCATTTAATTTATAGCCGTTTTCTTCATTTGATATTGAAAAATCCATATAAAAATCATCAACATCATCTAAATCGGAATAAGAAATTTTTATAACATTGGTAAAGAAAAGCCAGATGCCGATAACACCTATAATAAAAGTAATCGTAAGAAAAATAAAAATGTATTTCGTGAATTTCCATGTGAATCTTTTATTCATTTCATTAACCTCTATATATGTAACCTTTGCCTCGAACTGTCTGTATAAGTTGAGGATTATTCGGGTCATCTTCTATTTTTTTGCGTAGTGTACGTATGTGAACCATTAATGTATTGTCATCCACACTGACTGAATAACCCCATACACGTTCGTATAGTTGACTCTTTGTCAAAACTTGGTTTTTATTTTTAATGAAATAAGCGAGAAGGTCATATTCTCTTGATGTTAGATTAGCCTTCTTGTTATTTGTGATGACATCAGTTGTATCGAGATTGACTTTCAAATTCTTATTATGATGCGTATTGATATTTTTAATATGTACGGAAACGCGATAAGCAAGTTCAATAGGATCAAATGGTTTCTTAACATAATCTACGGCACCATTTTCAAATCCTTTATAAACATCTAAATCAGAATCTTTTGCTGTAACGATAATAAGTTTGGTATCTTCATGTTTAATATATTTGACGAGTTCATAGCCATTTTCTGATTTTAAGTTTAAATCAAGCAACACAACATCAAAGTGATGGGCTTTTAATTTTGATTCAGCTTCTGGTTTGTCGCTTGCTAAATATATCTCACCTAATTGTTTATTCGATAAGGATATTTTTATCAATGTTTGTATATCTAAATCATCTTCTACTATTAATATTTTGGCAGTCATTTTTACACCTCTATATTATTGTATATTTTCATTTTATATGTATCTACACGTATATGTAAAATTAAGTCAGATTTAAGGTTTATATAAGTCACATTTTATTTTAACTTGTTAATATAATATGTGAGGTGAATAGAATGAACAGAATAGAAGTTGCCGATGCACTAAGGGGATTTAGTTTATTTGGCATATTTATGGCCAATTTATTAATTTTCCAATTTGGTTTAACCGGGCAATTATACATAGATCAGTATCATTTAAGTGGTTTGAATCAAACAATTTATCATATTATCAAGATTATATTTGAAGGTAGCTTTATGCCAATATTTGCGATTTTATTTGGTTTTTCTTTAGATAAGCTCTATCAATCTATGAAAAGTAAACAAGTTAAACGTCCGAGAATTAAACTGTTAAGAAGAGCCATATTCTTATTAATATTAGGTAGTTTACATGCTTATTTTATATGGGAAGGAGATATCTTATTTGGTTATGCACTATCGATGTTAATCGTGATTCCGTTCATTTCATTGAATCGTAAATTTTTTAAATGGGTGACGATTATTGGATTTGGGTTCATATTAGCAATGTCGGTTGGCTCTTTATTTGATACTTCAGCTCCTATTATAGAAACGAGTGATAAAGCTTCGTATGTGCATGAAGTTAAAACATTATTTAGTGAAGGTAGTTATTGGGATATTCGTGAAGCAGATGACACGATACAAGATCCGAAATTCATGCAATTAAAAGCAATGCTTGGCGATAATATGGGATGGTTATTTGTAATGATTCTGTTTATAGAAGTTCCGTATTTCACACTAGGTATATGTTTATCTAAATATAAATGGTTTGAAAAACGTATTAAAGATCAACACATTTCAAAATGGTTTATATATATAACACCAGTATGGATATTAGGAAAGTCCTCTTATTTATGGTTATCGAATGAAAATGCAGCAGAGAGCATTGCCATGATATTTGGTATATTGTTGGCCATCAGCTATATTTGTTTATTTAAATATTTATATCAAACGTATCAACAGAACGTAATATTTAGAGGGTTTGAAAGTCTCGGTAAAATGTCGTTATCGATGTATATTTTACAAAGTATTATCGGAACACTCATTCTGTATGGCTATGGATTAGGATTATTCGGTAAAGATATACTCATAGTGACATCGTTTAGTTTTATATTAATTTATGTATTACAAATGCTTTTTGCAACATGGTATCAAAAGCATTGGCGATATGGTCCGTTAGAATATATACTTCGAATGTTTACACATTGGAAAATTAAAGTAGGGAAGAGGAGATGAAATAATAATGATTGAAATAGTTAAGAAAGTCGCACGCATATTATTTGTCGTATTTTCAGGGCTATTAGTCGCAAGATATGTCATTCAGCAGCTTAATCAATTTACTGATTTGCAATTAAGTTGGTTCTATTTAGAACGTGTGCCATATAGTTTCATCATCATTGTTATTTTATACTTCATCTGTATTGTCGTTTATAGTTCATTACGTACATATGAACAAAGAGATTAGTTTAAGTATATAAAGACAGGGAGCAGGACGTGTTGTCCAGCTCCCATTTTTGATTTCTATTCTTTCGGCTTAATAGATTTAACATTTTTAAATCCACTTTTCATACTTGCAAGATGTTCCATAAAATCGTGCCACTCTGTACCAGCTTCTTCAAACGTTTGCTGTAATAATTCATTTTGGGCTTGGTTCAATTTATGAACTAATGCACTACCTTCTTCTGTAGGGTATAAATGTTTCACACGTCTATCATTGTCAGAGTCTACATATCTAATTAATTTTTTCTCTTTTAATTTTTTTAATGAAGCGTGAGAAGCTTGTTTTGATATTTCAAGTGTATCTAATAAATCTTTAATTGTTATACCTGGCATTTGATCTATAAAAAATAAAAATCTGTGATGTTGTCTATTCATGCCATGGTTTTTAATAATATCGTCAGCTGTATTGATAAATGTTTTGTATGCGAAATAAAAAAGCATATGATCATAATTGTTTTTATTATCCATCGTGTCGACTCCTTTTCAACTATTATAAAGGATAGTTGTTAAAAATTCATTTTTAGGTCAATGAGGTTGACTTAATTTTAAAGTAGGTATATACTAAGAATTGTTAAAGGGATTATTAAACATTTGATATTTAATCAAAGGTTTATTTTTTACACTAATAGGTCAACTATATTGACTTAAATTGATTCATAAAAATAGAAAAGGAGAATCGGATATGAAAAAACGTGTTGGGGAATATTTAATGGATTCATTAAGTACAGTAGGAGTAGAAAAAGTATTTGGTGTTCCTGGAGATTTTAATTTAGCATTTTTAGACGATATTGTAAGCAGAGAAGATATGGAATGGGTAGGCAATACAAATGAATTAAATGCAAGTTATGCTGCTGATGGATATGCAAGAATGAATGGTATCAGCGCAATGGTCACTACATTTGGCGTTGGTGAACTAAGTGCAGTTAACGGTATTGCAGGATCTTATGCAGAACGCGTGCCAGTGATAGCTATTACAGGTGCACCAACAACAGTTGTTGAAGAAGCGGGTAAATATGTTCACCATTCATTAGGTGAAGGTAAGTTTGATAGTTATAGAAAAATGTTTAAAGAAATCACAACAGCTCAAGGTTATATTACAGTAGAAAATGCTCAGACTGAAATTCCAAGATTAATTAATGCAGCATTAGCTGAAAAAAGACCTGTTCATATACATTTACCAATCGATGTAGCACAAGCAGAAATTGAAGTTGAAGAAGACTTTAAACCAGCAGAAATGATTAATCAAGATGTTTCACATTACATTGAAATGGTACAACAAAAATTAAAAACAGCTCAGCAACCAGTTATCATTACAGGACATGAAATTAATAGCTTTAAATTACATGATGAATTAGAACGCTTTGTTGAACAAACACAAATTCCAGTTGCACAACTTTCTTTAGGTAAAGGTGCATTTAATGAAGAAAGTCGTTATTATATGGGGATTTATGACGGTAGTATTGCAGAAGAAGAGATTAGAAATTATGTAGATAACAGTGATGCTATTTTAAATATTGGTGCTAAATTAACAGATTCAGCAACTGCAGGTTATTCATATGGATTTGATATTGATGATGTCGTGATGATCAATCACTTAGATTTCAAATTAAATGATACAACTTCATCAGAATATACATTACCAAGTTTAATGAACGGATTACTTGATATTGAATATAAAAATGAAGCACATTTCCCAGAAAATAATCGTCCTGAAAAAGGTGATTACACAGTTGATAATGCGCCACTTACACAAGAAACTTACTTTAAAATGATGCAAGACTTTATCGGATTAGATGATATCATTTTAGCAGAACAAGGTACTTCATTCTTCGGTGCGTATGACCTTAACTTATATAAAGACAATACATTTATTGGACAACCATTATGGGGATCAATCGGTTATACATTACCAGCAACAATCGGTACACAAACGTCTAATTTATATAGAAGAAATATATTATTAATCGGTGATGGTTCATTACAATTAACAGCACAAGATATTTCAACAATGATTAGAAACGACCTTAAACCTGTTATTTTTGTTATTAATAATGATGGATACACAGTTGAAAGAAAAATCCACGGCGAACACCAAGTATATAATGATATTCAAATGTGGGACTACAAAATGTTACCAGCCGTATTTGGCGGTAAAGATACAGTAGCCGTTCACGACGTAGAAACATCTGCCGATTTAGAAAATGTATTCTTAAAAATTAACAACGAACCAAATCAAATGCATTTCATAGAAGTTAAAATGGGCGTATCAGACGCACCAGAAAAACTAGACGCAATCGGACAAGCATTCTCAAAACAAAATAGTTAATACAAAAAGTCAGGGACATAATGTAACGTCTCTGACTCTTTTAGTATCTTGGCAGTAGATGACTGAATTGAAAATGCGCTTGTAGCAAGCTTTTTTCAACTCTAGTCATCCTTGCCGGGGCGGGACTACGAAATCTTTTTATCTAAATTAGATTTCTGTCCACGCTCCCATTTTTTTATGTGAAGAGGATGGAGAAGGCAGTATAAACGAGAAGTAGTGCCATTATGAGATTAAATGCTAATTCATGTTGATTAATAAACTTTTTAAAGATTGAACCAAAGACACTCCAACTGAACGAGGATAGAAATCCGATGAGTGCTAAATATGTAATTAAGATGATTTGGATAGAGAAATGTTCAAAGTTTGGGGTTATAAACGCAGCCACTACACTTAACGCATAAATCACACCTTTAGGATTTACAAACTGTAACAACATACCAAATTTAATATTATTGTGTCTGTTACTAAACGATTGAGCATCCGTACCTTTACTCGTTCCAATTTTGTATGCTAAATAAAGTAAATAAATTGCCCCGAAAATCTTCATATATAATTGTATTTTAGGGAAAAGGTGATAGAGAGCAGAACTAAAGAAATTAGATACGAGTAGTAATAAAAAGAAGCCAAGCGCAACACCGATACAGAATCTTACTGTACCTCGCAGACCAGTTTGTTTAGAATAATATAAAGACATAATGTTATTAGGTCCAGGCGTGAAGCTAGAAACAATCGCATAAATCGTCATAGATAATAAAGTCATATAAAACACCCCTTCAAATTAAACTATTGAGAGTATTGTATCGATAGAAGAAGTGATTGTAAATGGTTGGTGGTGGGGGGGGATGAGAAAGAGAATATTTTAGTTTATCTTTTCCTGCGCATTCTCTATAATAATTGTAAAGAATTATGGAGGTGCATCGATGAACAGTCAAACATACTTACTGGCTCTCAAAAATCGTATCATTCAAGATAAACTTGACGAAGATACGAGGAACTATATTAAAGGTCTGGAGGGTGAACTTTTCATTAAAGGTATTCTTGATGAATATCCAGATCTTCATTATTTATATGATTTTCATATAAACTACAAAAATCGCGTTCAAATTGATTTCTTAATTGTAACGGATGATGCTATATGTCACTTTGAAGTTAAGCATTATTCTGGAGATTATACGATTAAAGATGGTCAGCTTATGAACGAATTTGGAAACATGTTTTATACACCTTTTCAACAACTGCGACGAGCCAATCATGAATTGAATCATTTAATATCCCATTTGAATATCAACAAACCCTTACATTCCTATCTTATTTTTTCAAACCCCAAATTTACTTTAAAAGGTACAATGCCTAATCAATTCAATATCCTATTACCAACAGAATTACACAAACTCAAATATATGTTCAAAAATAATCATACTATAGAAAATGCTAATATCTTACATATGTTTCAACAAGAGCATAGTGACTTTTCACATCTTTATAACAATATTAAAAAAGTCCCAATAGCTAGTATAAAACCAGGGTTGAAATGCCCGAAATGTAAGAGATTGAATACAGTTGAGGTAGAAGAACGAAAGAAAAATCTGAAATGTAGATTATGCGATTTCAAAGACATACGACAAAATGTGTATTTGTTTAATTTATTAGAACTTAATTTGTGTAAAGGGGAGCCATTTACTTTATCAGAAGCCCAGAAATGGTGTGGGGTGGAGAATAAATATACTATAAGAAGAGTGTGTGAAAAATATTTTAGAAGTACAAATAAGAATCCAAAAAAATACTATAAAAATCAATAAAGCAGCGGTGAACATTGCAAGTGGAAGCTGACTAGCAACATTGAAGCGGTGAACATTGCAAGTGGAAGCTGACTAGCAATATTGAAGCAGTGAACATTGCAAGTGAAGACTGACTAGCAATATTGAAGCAGTGAACATTGCAAGTAAGGGCTGACTAGCAATATTGGAGGGATGAACATTGCAAGTGAAGTCTGACTAGCAACATTGGAGGGATGAACATTGCAAGTGAAGTCTGACTAGCAATATTGGAGGGATGAACATTGCAAGTGAGGGCTGACTAGCAACATTGGAGGGATGAACATTGCAAGTGAAGTCTGACTAGCAATATTGGAGGGATGAACATTGCAAGACAGCACCAACTAGCAACATTGAACCAACAAACATTGCGATTTGGCCAAACCAGAACGCCCTGAACCAGTTCCAATCCAATCCCCAACCAAAAAAACAGGGGCGCACTATGTGCGCCCCTGTTCCTTCTTAAGATAATATTGATATATGGTTATGTTTATTTATGGGTGGAAGATTACTTTATCGTACTGTTTCTTTCTGTTTACTAAGTTATCAAATGTTTCTGGTCCTTTTGATAAAGGAAGTACATCGGAGATAATGGGTTTCACATCAATTTCTCCTGTAGACATATAATGTAGTGTAGCTGCCCATTCTTCTCCTGGGAATGGGGCGGATAAACCGTTCCATGAACCTATAACATTAAGCTCATTTCTTAATATCTTTTCAAAATGTTGACGGTGAATCTCGATATCTGAATATGGAATACCTAATAGTAAGACTTCGCCACCTTTAGTTGGTAAGGTAAGTACTTGTCCTATCGTAAACGGTGATCCTGCTGATTCAACAGCAACATCAATTTTTTCAGGTATTGCAGATATAGCCTCATCTAAGTCTGTTTCTTTAGAATTAATCGTATAATCTGCGCCGAGTTCCTTAGCGATTTCTAATTTATGGTCATCAATATCTATTGCGATAATTTTAGCTGCCCCGAATATTTTCGACCATTGAATGGCTAGTAATCCGATGCTCCCACATCCCATGACTGCTACAGTTGCACCCGGCTTCATATGTGTTCTGTAAAATCCATGTGCAACGACTGCAGAAGGTTCGACCATTGCTGCAGTATCTAAATCTACATTGTCTGGTACTTTAAGTACATTGTTTGCTGGGAGTTTCACATATTCTGCAAAACAACCAGGTTCATATGATCCAATCACATATAAATTTTCACAACGTGAGTATTCACCTTTTTCACAGTAATGGCATTGATGGCAAACGACAGCAGGGCATCCTGTTACAGCATCTCCGACATTTAACCCTGATACGTCGCTACCAACTTCCTCAACAATTCCTGAAAATTCATGTCCGAACGTCATACCTTGTTTGTAAGGTCCAAGCTTTTTGTAGCGGGAGGTATCTGATCCACAGATACCTGTTGCTTTAACTTTAATAATGACATCATTCGGTGCATCTATCTTTGGTACAGCTGTTTCTTCAAATCTTAAATCTTCAATACCATATAAATTTAAGGCTTTCAAAAGTATTATCCTCCCCTCTATTTATATTATGAGGTTTGTTCTGAAGTCACTTTCTTCTTCTTGAAAAGTTTAGAACCGAAATAACTTAAGAAGACAGCACTATTACATACGAGTAAATTATCCATATAGAATTGTGTAATATCTCTCATTGGCCCAAGCATAAAATCTAACATGTGTTCAACCATAATCAACATTCTCCTTTTTTATCTTTTAAAAGATTATTTGTTTTATTCGATAGGGCGAAGTAATACTTTAATACCTTCGCCGCCTTTAATGTGATTGTAACCTTCATCCCATTCAGTAATATCAAGCTCAGCAGTAACAAGTGCTTCTGCATTTACTTGTCCAGTACTCATGAGTTGTAATGATGGTTCCCAATCGGCAGGTTTCTGACTTCTACTACCAACAACTCTAATTTCTTTTTGAACGATTTTTTCTAAATCAAAAGGTATTTCGGGATCTTTAAAAATACCAACTTGAACATATAGACCTTTTTTGCGTAATAGATCAAGACCTTGTTTAGCAGCAGGTACAGCGCCTGAACATTCTAATACAACATCTGCACCGTATCCGTCTGTAATGTTATTAACATATTCTTTTAAGTCTGTATGTTGAATATTCACAACATGATCTAAATTTAATTCTTCTGCTTTTGCTAAACGCGCTTTATCGTTATCTAAACCAGTTATAACGACTTTGCCACCTTTACTTTTAACGACTTGTGCAACGAGTAGGCCGATTGGACCTGGTCCCATAACAACTACAGTATCACCTTGATTAATTTCAATTTTAGATACTGCGTGATGTGCACAAGCAAGTGGTTCAGTCATAGAAGCGGCTTTATAAGAAACATTGTCAGGTAACTTGTGAACACTTGCTGCTCTTGCTACAAGATATTGTGTGAAGCCACCGTTTTGTTGCGTACCTAAACCTTTACGATGATTACATAAATTGTAGTCTCCTGATTGACAGTATTCACATTCACCACAAATATAATATGTTGTTTCAGACGTTACACGATCACCAATTTCGAATCCTTCAACTTTATCACCAAGCTCAACGATTTCTCCAGAAAATTCATGGCCAAGTGTTACAGGGAAGTTTACATTGTAATGACCTTCATAAGTGTGGACATCTGTACCACAAATACCGGCATAATGAACTTTTATTTTTATCTCATTTTCATTTGGTTCTGGAATTTCTTTATCTAAAATTTCTAAATTACCAAAACCAGGTGCTGTTTTTACTAATGCTTTCATTTAAAGTCATCCCCTTAATGTTAGTTGAACAATGCAAAGAACTTGAAGATAATATAGTTTAAGATGTTACCACCTTGGTCAAGACTTGAGATTTGTGAAGATCCTGATGGCATTTTCACACTAGTACCGTCAGCCATGCTTGTGAAGATAGGTGCTACATCTGTTGCGATGTATAGTGAAATTGCAATCATAATTGTACCTACGATAACTGAATGTATGATATTACCGCGTGCTGCACCTACGATAAATGCGACGATAAATGGAATTGTTGCTAAGTCACCAAAAGGTAATACTTGGTTACCTGGTAAAATAACAGCTAATAATACAGTTACGGGTACTAAGATTAAAGCAGTTGAGATAACAGCTGGATGACCTAATGCAACCGCAGCATCTAAACCGATATAAATTTCACGATCTCCAAAGCGTTTGTTTAACCATGTACGAGCTGATTCTGATACAGGCATTAAACCTTCCATAAGAATCTTAACCATACGAGGCATTAAGACCATAACAGCAGCCATTGACATACCTAAGTTAATAACGTCACCAGCATTGTAGCCAGCTAATAAACCAATTGCTAAACCAAGTACTAAACCTACGAAGATAGATTCACCGAAAGCGCCGAAACGTTTTTGAATTGTATCTGGGTCAGCATTTAATTTGTTAATACCAGGCACTTTTTGAAGACCTTTAACAAGGAAGATACCAGGTACATAAGAAATCGTACTACCAGTTGCAATAGATACACCTGGTAAATCATAGAATTTACTCATCATTGGTGCAGTCCAGTCAGCTACTTTTAAGCAGACGATTTGGAATAATGCAGCTGCAACTAATGATTGCCAAATGCTCCCTGAAACGGCATAAACCATTGCACCACAGAATGTATAGTGCCAGAAGTTCCAAATATCAACGTTCATTGTTTTAGTTGTTTTAGTTAATAACATGATGACATTAATCACAATACCTAAAGGAATAATAAATGCAGCGATAACAGATGCCCATGCAATTGATGATGTAGCAGGCCAACCTACATCGATTACATTTAAACTTACGCCTAAATTTTTAACCATTGCTTGTGCTGCTGGTCCTAAATTGTTAACAAGTAAATCAATTACTAAGAAAATACCTACGAAGGCAACACCAATCGTTAAACCAGATCTAAATGCTGCGCCAACTTTCTGTCTGAAAAATAACCCTAATAAGAATATGACAATCGGTAAAATTACCGTTGCACCTAAATCAAGAAATGCTTGAATAAAATTTACAAAACCATTCATTCCCTACACCATCCTCTTTTTAGAAGAATGAGGATGAAATATGATTTATTCCAACCTCATGCTAGTTTTTAATTTTGAATTTGTTTAACTTTGTAAAGCGTCTAAAATTTCTTTCTTAGTATCTTCAACACCAATTCCAGTTAAGAAGTTACGTGCGTTAATAACTGGGAATTTGTATTCTTTTTGTGTCATTGCTGTTGTTACTAATAAATCAGCTGTATCAGCGTATGCACCAACTTCAGAGATTTTGATTTGTTTTAAATCTACTTTAATGTTGTGTTCTTTAGCCATTTCCTCAATTGCGTTGTTAACCACTGTTGACGTTGCGATTCCTGCTCCACATGCTACTAATACTTGTTTCATAATAATTTCCTCCTAATTTGAGTCGATGTGTACATCGAACTCTTCCTGTTAATTTTTTTATACTTCGCTTAATTCTTTATCTATTGCATTTACAATTGTTTGTTTATCTTGTGCATTGGCAATCAATTCAAGTAATTGATCGTTTTGGAAGATTCCCATCAGTTTTTGTAATAATGATAGTTGAGCATCTTCTTTATCCATTGCTAACATGAATATTAATTTCACATCTGTTGTTTCTTCAATTTCTCCCATAATGACAAATGGAACGGTTTCTTTTAGTACTGCAATACCTATTGATCTCGTCTGAACGTGTTGTATGTCGGTATGTGGGATTGCCACTGAGCAATATACAGTTGGTAAACCAGTTGCAAATGACTTTTCTCTTTCTATCACTGCGTCTTTGTAAGTGTCTTTAACATAATTATTTTGATACATAACATCTGACAACTTACTCAACGCTTCAACATTCGTCTTAGCTTCTAAATCTAGAATGACGTTAGAAGCATCGATCTTTAAATCTTGCATATTATGCAACCCCTTTGACTTAATCTATTTTTGAAAAGTGTTGAATGATTTTATATACATCAATTTTTGAATCTGTTTGAACAATTTGTTGTATAGCTTCATCGTCTTGAGACATATCTCTCAGTTGTAGTAGTGGTCTTAAATGTTTGAACTTATCTGTAGCAGCGATTGCTACGAAGATATGAACTTTTAATCCAGTACTCAACTCGAGTGGCTCTTTCAAAATCAACATACTCATTGCAGTTCTATGAACGACTTGATCACCATCAGCATGAGGGATTGCGATATTTTGGTTAATAACCATATACGTATCATCAAATGCTGCATGCATCTTATCTATATAAAGCGGGTCGACATATTTCATTCTTACTAACGGATTAGCCGTTAATTGAATGGCTTCTTTAATATCAGCTACACGCTCTACAAAATTGATATGATTGGTTGGTAATAAATCTTGTAAGTTCAAAGTACTATTGATAGATAATGTTGATGCTTTAACTGATGAATATGCATACGTATCTTCAAATTGTGCTTTTACGATTTTGAAAAGCTCTGATTCATTATGAATTGTTGCATGTTCTCTAATAGCCGAAATCATTTTTTCGACTTGTATCTCTGTTTCCATCGTATTATTTAATTGACCGAATACATGTTGTCGTAGTTCATGTTTTTCTTGAGCAGTTAATATCGTTTTCGTGATATACAATTTTTTAGGTGTCATGATATGCATCGGTGAAAAGACGATATCAAAGTCTAATTCATACTGATTGAAATCACGTAATGATAATGCATCAAGGAATATAAATTCAGGGAATACACTTCGCAACTCTTGTAACATGAGCTGAGAAATGGATGTACCTTGTGTACAAACAACGACTGCTTTTACTTTTTGTTCAATTTCTTCATCTTGCCTTCTTAAACTCCCACCAATCAGTATGGTTAAATAAGCAATTTCATTTTCAGGTAATGATTGCCCGAAGAACTTCTCTAAAGGTTTTGAAGATAATTTAACGAGATGAAAGAGTTCTTTATAATCTTCTTTTAAGGAATTTTCCAAACCTTCTACATCAGATAATTGATATCGGGTTCTGTAAAAAGCAGGTTCCATATGAAGCATTAATTGGTTTATCAAAGAATCTCGATCTTTAAATTTAATAAAAGTAATTTTTTCAAATTGAACAATCATGTCTATAAGTGCTTTTTTGAGTTCTGGGATATGTTGAACATCACTGACATCTGACCACTGAACACTCGTTGACAACAACTGTAAAGTAATGAATAACTTTTCTTGTCTCGGAATATTTGGATAGTTCGATGTCAAAATTTCTGTTGCTTGATATTCTTTCGTATCCGATAAATCGTCATATCCTATAGAAAATGATGAAACAATTTTGTCATGCTTAATTCTTCGTAAAATTAAATAAAGTTTATATGGTAATGTTTGTGTACTTTGATCAATGAATTTCCTGTCTAAATATTGTTCGATTTTAGTGATTTGTTTATTGATTAATTCAATTTTTTCATCAATAATACTTAAACTTTTGACGATATCAGACTGAGCAATATGCATTGTAAAGACTTTATCGATGAGCCTCATAAGAAGCCTTCGAATTTCAAATTCACTACCAGCTAAGTAATAACCATTTGTACGACTATATTTCAAATTAACTTCGTATGGTTGTAGAAGTTCTTTCAATTTCTTAATATCATTTAGAATCGTATTTTTACTGACTTCTAAATCAATTGAGAAGTGATTTAATGAAAGACCTTCTTCTTCACTAAACAACATCAATAAAATGAGGTGTGCACGTTGGTATGCGGTATATACCTGCTCATTCTCTTGATAGGTGGATTCAATTGGAACATTAAGAAAATCTTTAATGGTGTCATCAACGATAAAATAACCTTGGCTAGTTCGTTCGATTTCCGGATAATCATGTTCTTTAAACCAGTCATTTAACTTTTGAATCCTGTACCCAAGTTGTCTTCGTGAAATGTTAAACATTGATTCTAAGTCTTTGCCTTTTACTTTTGGATTTTTTATCATTTCTGAAATGATATTAAAGTTTTCTTTTTGTATTTTGAATACCTCCTTTGTTGTTAGTCATAATTTAACACAGGTCATCAAAGAGTTGTACAAGCTTTAATCACAAATGTTATTAACTTTTGTGTACACCTTTGTGATTATACTGATATGACAACGTTTGTAAGACACAACGAATAATTTTAAATGCATGAATATTATTAAAATTGAATACATAGTAGATTTAACTTAAGTAAGAAAAGGGGTAAAAAGGGGACAAGAACATAAAAAAAGCAATCGCTCGATTAGCGATTGCTTTTAATTAATCATTATTCTTGAGTTTCATCTGGTAAGTTTTCTTTCATTTTTTTATTGATTTTCTTCGCGCGTTTGAAATAAATACCTTCAAAGTAGCTTGTTGTACCTAATTTATAGAATACAAGTGCAACAATTGCAATGACGATGAAATCATATGGGTAGTGTATCCAATTAAGTCCGTTAAATTCTTTACTTCCGATAAATGATAAGAAAGCAAGAATGATTAGGTATGCGATGATCCAAATACTACCACCAATTTGTTTTTTAGTATTTGTCCAATTTGTCTTATATTCATAGAAGAAGTAAATTGGTAAACCTAAAATGATAATAAATATAACTTGTGCTGTTGTTGGCCACATAGCCCAATATATTGCGAGTGATGCAACAACGAATGAAAATGGTGCCATAAAGCCAAGCATTTTCGCACGGAATGGTCTATGCATATTCGGTGCCATTTTTCTTAATGAAATAACAGTTGTTGGACCAGTTAAATATGCAACAAGTGTTGCTGTAGAGATAACACTTGCTAATACTGCCCAATCTCTAAATAATGAAACCATAATCATACTGACGATAGCGTTAAATACAATTGCGACACGTGGAATGTTGTATTTTTCGTTCATAGAACCTAAGAATTTAGGAATATGACCGTTTTTCTCCATTGCACGTAATACACGACCAGTAATCGCTACAAATGAAACACCTGTACCAAATGGTGATACAACGGCTTCTAAATATAATAGAATAGCTAACCAGTTTAATCCTAATATGATGGCTAAGTTAGCAAATGGTGAGTCGAAATTAATACCGCTCCAACCACCACTTTCAGAAAGCATGTCTGCTGGCATAGATGTAATAAATGTACTTTGTAAAATAATATATAATGCAGCACTTAAAGAAAGTGAAATTAATATACCTTTATAAATATTCTTTTCAGGATTTTGAATTTCAGATCCCATGTTAATAATTGTTTGGAATGCGTTAAATGAGAATATAATACCAGACGCTGTTGTAGCAGCGAATATTGGTGCACTACCATACGGCATAAATTCTCCTATTGATGAACCATAGTTTCCTGTATCAAATCCAGAAATAATTAACATAATAATCGTTACAAGTGGCACACCTAATTTGAAGAATGATATTAAACTTGTAAATGATGTTAATAGTTTAACTGACCAATAATTTAATAATGAGAAAATAATAATGATAATAAATACTGCAAATAATCCAATATTACTAATTGAACCATCATGCATAAGTTGGCTAGTAGGTTTAGCCCAATCCCATGGCCAAGAGCTGATGTATTGAACAGCTGATACAGCCTCGATAGGGATAATCGTTACTAATGATACCCAGTTTGCCCATGATGCTATGAAACCAAGCAGTGAACCATGTGTATACTGCGCGTAGTTACTCATACCACCAGATTGTGGGAACATTGTTCCAATTTCAATATAGTTATAAGCTATCGATCCTATAACAATAAAGCCTATTACCCAAGATATAATTGCGGCAGGACCTGCAATTGATGATGCTTCCCATGCCCCAAATAACCATCCAGAACCGATTAAAGAACCAAGTCCTAATAGTACGAGTTGGGTCAAGTTAATTTTTTTGTTTTCGTTATGATTACTCATCCAATCTCCCATTCTAATTTTTAATCAATTTTTGTTTGTTTTTATTGTTAAAATTAAAGCACGGGACAATATTATACGCTTATAAAATTAATAGTCAAATTCCGTTGTAAATATCAAGCGTTTTCAAATCGCTGTACACACCAGTTTTATAGGGATGAAAGGTTTTTAGAGTTCCGGCAGTCTGACCAGCTATAAAGTAAATTAATTTGTATTTTTAAGTTGATTGTGACGCTACGTCATAAAATAGAATATAAGTATAAAAACCAATAATACAAGGAGTGGTTAATATGATGACTACAGGAGAAGTAGCTAAGAAATGTCATGTAACAGTTCGTACAGTACAGTATTACGATAAGAAAGGCATTGTCAGTCCAAGTGAGATATCTGAGAATAATAGAAGATTATATACAGAAGCGGATTTGAATCAATTAAAGATTGTGTTGATTTTGAAAGATATGAATTTTTCTTTGAAAGAAATTAAAGAATTGTTGAAATCAAATGAGTCTATCAACACACTCAATGTACTGTTAAGTGAAAAAATCATTGAACTAGAGGAAAATATTAAAAACGAAAGTGACCAATTGAAACAAATTCAATTTATTAAAAAGAATATAAGTGAAGAAAGTGAATATCCAGTATCTAATATCTTGAATTTACAAAATAAATCTAAAAAGCATCAACTAATGAAAAAATTCAGAAGTAAATTTATGTTTGTATCAATGATTGTCGGCATTGGTCAATATACAAGCATTGCCATGGCTATAACACAGAAAAAATGGAAACCAGTTATCATCGTTTATCCGTTCGTACTATTGTATGCAGCATTTGCCGTTAAAAAATATTATGCTGTTGTAAGTTACTTATGTCCAAATTGCCAAAATGAATTTAAACCGATCTTCTCAGAATGGTTCAAATCCAACCATACTTATCAAACAAGAAAGCTATTATGTCCACATTGTAATGTAGAAAGTTTTTGTATCGAGACACATGAATAATGAAAAAGAGCGAGATAGAACGCTGTGGAATCAGAATTCTATCTCGCTTATATTAATATGAATATATCAATTATTGAGGTATAACACCAATTTCCATATGAACTAAATAACCATCTTTATCAAAAGAGGCGAGGTAATGTTGATTTAAAGTACCATATTTTAAATATTGGTCTCCTTCATCAACTAACATCGTTGCTTCATGTGCTTTTTTAAATTCAGCCTTTGTAACAACACCAGATTTAACATCAAACATGATTGTACCAACTTTACCATTGTCGTCTTTTAATATTGTCGTGTCATAGACTTTAGATGAATGACCACCAGTGCCTGTTTTAGCATCATATTCCGTTTGGTAACCATTAATCGTTACATTATCTGCATAAAGTGCTTCTACAAAATTATAATCTAATACAAAGGACGGGTTATTATATGTGTAGCCATCATAGTTATACCAAGGTGTTGTTTCTGACTCTGAATTTGCTGCAATAGCTTGATCAGAATTTTCGACAGCTGACACACCAAGTAATAAACTCGTCGATAACGCAGTCGTACCAATTAACTGATAAACTTTCTTCATTGTCTCCACTCCCTTTATTAGATATAACAATCCGTTGGCTAAGTGACAAAATGTTTGTAATATTACACTACCCGATATAAAAGAAGATAATCAAATCGTGAAGAAGGCGGGGATGTTATTTAGAATGAGGCAAGTCATGGCTTAAGTACTGAATAAAGCCAAGAGATGAACCAAGTAATGGCTTAAGTGCTGAATAAAGCCAAGAGATGGACCAAGTCATGGCTTAAGTGTTGAATAAAGCCAAGAGATGAGCGAAGTCATGGCTTAAGTGTTGAATAAAGCCAAGAGATGGCTCAAGTCATGGCTTAAGTGCTGAATAAAGCCAAGAGATGAGCCAATTCATGGCTTAAGTGCTGAATAAAGCCAAGAGATGAGCGAAGTCGTGGCTTAAGTGCTGAATAAAGCCAAGAGATGGCCAAAGTCGTGGCTTAAATACCGAGTAAAGCCAAGAGATGAGCCAAGTCATGGCTTAAGTACTGAATAAAGCCAAGAGATAGCCAAAGTCGTGGCTTAAGTGCTGAATAAAGCCAAGAGATCGTTCAAGTCGTGGCTTAAGTGCTAAATAAAGCCAAGAGATAGCCTAAGATATGGCTTCACACTTATATAATCCCCCCAACTTTCACACAACTCACATATCTTATTGCTCTCATCACCACCATCCAATCCAACACCCCCATTCATCAGTGTAAAATTTCAAATTGACTAATCTTGAGTACAATGATAGGATTAATAAAAAATAATAAAAGACTCTTATCAAGAGTGGCTGAGGGATGTGCCCTATGAAGCCCAGCAACCTTCTATTTGGAAAGGTGCTAATTCACATAAAGTTTGTCTAAACTTTTGAAGATGAGAGGAGGTTTATCTAACTTTCTCTAATTTTTTAGAGGAAGTTTTTTTATTTTTAATTTTTTATCGGAAAGAGGCGTGTATACATATGAGTAAATTCGTAAAGTTTGTTAGTTTTATCGGTATTATTTTATTATTAGCTGCGTGTGGAAAGTCTAGTGGAAGTGAAAATACAAAGATTACGGTTGCTGCTTCTCCGGCTCCGCATGGTGATGTCGTTGAACATGCTAAAGAAAAAATGAAAGAAAAAGGTTATGACTTAGAAGTTAAAACAGTGAATGATTATAAAGTGCCTAACAAATTATTAGATAAAGGTGATGTTGATGCAAATCTATTTCAACATGTGCCTTACTTAAAAGCTGAAAAAGCAACACATGGATATAAAATTGAAGAGGTAGGAAAAGTTTTCACAACGCCAATGGGAGTTTATAGTAAAAAACATAAAGATTTGAAACACTTACCAGATGGCGCAACCATTTATGTGTCTAACAACCCAGCTGAAGAAGGAAGATTTTTATCATTCTTTGTTAATGAAGGATTGATCAAAATAGATCCAAAAGTGAAAATTGAAGATGCTAAATTTGATGATATTATAGAAAATAAAAAGAATTTGAACTTTAATAACAAACAAGGTGCAGAATTTTTACCTAAAACATATAACAGTGGTGAAGGCGATTTAGTCATTATGAATTCAAACTATGCAATTGATAATGGACTGAATCCAGTGAAAGATTCGATAGCTATTGAAGATAAGTCATCACCATTTGCGAATATATTAGCTGTAAAAGAAGGGCATAAAAATGATAAGAAATTCCAAGAACTTCTGAAAGTTCTACAGTCTAAAGAAATGAAGAAATATATTAAAGATGAATATGGCGATAATGTTATCCCATATGAAAAGTAATCATGTAATGAACCCAGGCATATGTCTGGGTTTTAATTTTATATATTTGTGTATTTATTCACAATGAAATAATATTATAAATCTTTAAAATTTATGTTGTAAGCGTTTCCTGTTTGTGCTATATTCAACTTATTAATAAATAGAGTCATCATATGACCACATGAATTTGAAGGGAAATTAATTAAGAAAGTTGGATATATATGAAAGAAAAAAGAACTAATATAAGATGGTTTTTTGCAATTGCATTCTTTATTATAGGGATTATCGCATATATGGATCGTTCAAACATCTCTATTATCGCCGGACCTATGATGGAAGATTTAAATATGAACAAAGCTCAATTCGGGCTATTAGCATCATTCTTCTCACTTGGTTATGCTTTAATGCAAGTACCTTCAGGTATATTAGCTGAAAAGTTTGGTCCTAAGAAAATGTTAACAATCGCATTATTATGGTGGAGTGCTTTCACAATTCTTACAGGTATTGTGAAAAATCATGGCTTACTATACTTAGTACGTTTCTTATTTGGTGTAGGTGAAGCGCCTATGTACCCATCAAATGCTGTATTTAATAGTTACTGGTTTAATAAGAATGAAAAAGGTCGTGCATCTTCTGCATTATTAGCAGGTTCATACTTCGGTCCAGTAATCGCACCAATTGTAACAATCGCAATTATGAATGCGTTTGGTTGGCAAGCAGTATTTTATATTTTCGGTTTAGTTGGTATATTAATTGCAATTTTATGGGTGATTATCGCTAAAGATTTACCAGAACAACATAAAATGGTTAATGAAGCAGAAAAAAGATTTATTATGGAAACACGTGACGTTGTAGATACAGGTAAAACAACTGCACCTTGGAATGTATTCTTCAAACGTTTCAGTTTCTATGCAATTGCAGCACAATATTTTGTTGTACAATTTGTCATTACATTATTCTTAATTTGGTTACCAACATATATTCACGAAGAATATCATGTAGAATTTAAACAAATGGGCTTTATCGCGGGTGCTCCTTGGTTAGCAATGTTTATATTGATTATGCTAGGTGGTACAATTTCAGATAAAATTTTATCTACAGGTAAATCTAAATTTGTTGCACGTGGTGTAATCGCAATTTCTGGATTTGTTGTATTCTGTATATCACTATACTTTGCGTTAGCTACAGATAACTTATATATGAATATTTTCTGGTTATCTTTATGTCTTGGTGGTGTAGGTTTATCAATGGGTATGAGCTGGGCAACTGCTACAGACTTAGGACGTAACTTCTCTGGTACAGTTTCAGGTTGGATGAACTTATGGGGCAATATTGGTGCATTATTAAGTCCAATCTTAGCTGGTTTACTAGCAGATAAAATTGGTTGGACAATGACATTACAGTTAATGATGGTTCCAGTAGCATTCGCAATCATCATGTGGTTCTTTATTAAACCTGACAATCCTTTAGTAAAAGAAGAAAATGTATAATATTTTAAGGGTCTAAGGCACGTTATGTGCTTTGGATTCTTTTTTTATAACAATAAGTTTAGGTTACCCTAATTAAAATGTTTACAAATTAAATAGATAGGTATATCCTCTTGATATAGAGGTGTTAGACATGGGCAAAAGTTTAGAAGAAATTAATAGTACGGTCTCTTTTGATGCTGAAGCAAATGCATTTAGAAAGTTCCTAATGTATTTAGGTCCTGGTTTGCTTGTAGCAGTTGGATATATGGATCCGGGTAACTGGATTACATCAATGTCTGGTGGGGCTCAGTACGGTTATATATTATTATTTGTGATTTTAATATCTAGTTTATCTGCTATGCTGTTACAAAGCATGTGTGCAAGATTAGGTATAGCAAGTGGGATGGATTTAGCACAAGTTACGGAGCATATGACTAATAAATCTTTAGGCGTATTTGCATGGATTTTAGCTGAATTAGCGATTATGGCAACTGATATTGCTGAAGTAATAGGTAGTGCGATTGCTTTAAATTTACTATTTAACATTCCACTAACTTTAGGGGTAACAATCACAGTATTAGATGTTTTACTTTTACTTTTAATTATTAAACTCGGATTTAGAAAAATAGAAGCAATTGTAGGTGTACTTATATTTACAGTTCTGATTATCTTTATGTTTGAAGTGTATCTTTCTTCACCGGATGCTGGTTCCTTAATGGCAGGATTTTTACCAAGTTCTGAAATTGTTACGAATAAAGGCGCTTTATATATTGCGTTAGGTATTATTGGTGCAACGATTATGCCACATAACTTATATTTACATTCATCAATCGTTCAGTCTAGAAATTATGAAAGAACAGATAAAGGTAAAAAAAGTGCGATTAAATATGCAACAATCGATTCTAATATTCAATTAACAATTGCGTTTATTATTAACTGTTTATTATTAGTATTAGGCGCAGCATTATTCTTTGGTAGTCATGAAGCTTTAGGAAGATTCTTTGATTTATATGATGCTTTAAGCCACTCTCATGTAGGCGGTGCAATAGGTGGCGCTGTTATGAGTACACTATTTGCTATAGCATTATTAGCTTCAGGGCAAAATTCTACAATAACAGGTACATTATCAGGACAAATTGTTATGGAAGGTTTCTTGAAAATTAAACTTAAACCATGGGTACGTAGAATCATTACAAGAGTTATCGCAGTTATACCAGTATTTATATGTTTATGGTTATACGGATCAAGCGATACAAAAATAGAAGATTTATTAATTTTCACACAAGTATTTTTAAGTTTAGCTTTACCATTTAGTATTATTCCATTAATCATGGCAACAAGTAATCCAGACATCATGGGTAAACAATTCGTCAATAAAAGATGGGTTAATATTATATCTTGGATACTCGCAGTAGTTCTAAGTGTGCTTAATATATATTTAATTGTAGAAACAATATCAGAATTTATGTAATTTATAATAAAGCCAAGGCAAATGATTTTATTGCCTTGGCCTTTTCTCTGCGTCTATTAATAATTTGATAGGACCTGTCGAATTAAGTGTGATTAATCTTTGTGCCATTTCATCAGGTGGTGTGTCTAATGCTCTAATGACCCAACCTTGTATCATACCTGCATATGCCGACGCAACGTACTCAGCGACAATATCTTTATCTAATATCATGTCATTTTGAACGCCAGTATCTTCAAAAAAGATAATATATCTTTGGTGAATATGATTTTTAAGCAAAATATAGAAATTAGGATAGTGTTTGAACATCGTTTGATAGAAAGATACATTATGGGATATATGGCTAAAGATATTATTAGCGATATAGAATTGTGATTCACTAATGCTATGATGTTTTAAATAAAATTTATAAGGCTCACCGAATAGTAGTTGAAAGTAACTGGATATCGTATGAGACATTAATACTTCAATTGATGGATAATGTCTATAAAACGTTGAACGATTGATTTCAGCTTCTTCACATAACTGTTTAACTGTTATGGATTGAATGCTCGTTGTATTTAAACATGTTAATAATGCATTCTGAATTTTGTTTCTGGATTGTTTTTGTTTCTTGTCCAAATTGTTCACCTTCTTATGAATGCAACATAATTCGAAAATGTGTTGCTTTTCTCATTTTACACACATTGTTTTTTAAAGTCGAACATTTTTATAATAATAATATGAAAAATATTGGAGGAGAACAAATTGAAACAAGATGCCGAAATGTTGAAAGAAACGTTGTTAAATAATAAACAGAATAGAGTAACTGACGACCACTTTGATTTAAAAGCAGCTTTAGAAGAAATTCTTAATTCAGTTGGTTATACGACTGCAGATAGTGGTGGTAATGTTACATTCTATGGTAAAGATCCAGTGTTACCAAGTACATTACGAATTGCCGGATTAGCAGGATTAGGATTGGCAGCTAAATCAGTCGCTTTAGCGCATTTATGGCAAGTTCGAGGTGGTAAAGGACAAGACATACATGTCGATATAAGAAAAGCATTAAAAAGATTATCACCTTTTTATGAAAGAAAATGGGAAACATTAAATGGATTTCCAGCAAAAGGTCAAGAAGATCCACATACACCATTTAGATTTAATTTTTATGAAACGAAAGATAATAGATGGGTAATGCCATTAAACCCTTATCCAAATGCTAAAGAACATGTATTGGATTTATTAGATTGTCGCGGAACGAAAGAAGCGGTTACTAAAGCGATAAAACAGTGGAATGGTAAAGAACTAGAAGAAGCGGGTTCTAAAAAAGGTATCGTGATGCCGCTCGTGCGCTCTGTTGAAGAGTTTGTTGAAGAAGAACAGTTTAAATATATTGCAGAATCAGAACTCATTGAAATTAAGAAAATAGGAGAATCTGAACCGATACCATTCACTGAGAACCCAGAACAACCATTAAGTGGTATAAGAGCACTAGGAATGGGACATGTTATAGCAGGAGCAGGACTCGGTAGAGGTTTAGCATTACACGGAGCAGACGTACTCAATGTATGGCGACCAACTGAGTTAGAAGTAGAAACAATGTATTTAACTTCTAATGTTGGAATGCGTTCAACTTATTTAGATATTACAAATCAACAGTCACATAGAGATAAATTTGATGAATTGTTAAGTGATGCAGATATATTCTTCATTAATAAAAGACATGGATTTATGGAAAAATACAATGTGACAGCTCAAGCATTAGCAGAGAAGAAACCAGGTATCATACATGCTTCTGTTAATTTACATGGACATGCTGGACCATGGTCAGATAGAAATGGATTTGATCAGACGGCAGGAAGTGTCACAGGTGTTATGAGTTTAGAAGGAACAGATGAACAACCCGCATTGCCACCGATTGTTGTTGTAAATGATTACGTTATTTCATGGTTGTTGGAACTCGGTACAATTAAAGCATTAGAAAGACGAGCAGTAGAAGGCGGTAGTTATAGTGTATCTGTATCATTAAGTAAAGTGTCTGCGTATTTAATGTCTTTAGGTATATTTGATAAAGCATATGCACAAGAAGTAGCAAATAGTAATGAAGAGCATCGTGCCGTAGCACCAGAACAATTTGAAGCAGAAACACCACTTGGAACATATGTAGGCGTGACAGATCAAGTAGAAATGAGTGAAACACCAGGACATTACGATACAGTCTTGATGGTCAGAGGATCAGATAAACCAGCTTGGAAGTAGAGAGTGGTTGAATTTAGTTTGATATAGGCGTCGTTAGGGACAGAATTCCGAGAAGTGTCCGTAAGAGGCGTCGTTAGGGACAGAATTCTGAGAAATGTCCGTAAGAGGCGTTGTTAGGGACAGAATTCTGAGAAATGTCCGTAAGAGGCGTTGTTAGGGACAGAATTCTGAGAAATGTCCGTAAGAGGTGTCGTTAGGGACATAATTCCGAGAAATGTCCGTAAGAGGCGTTGTTAGGGACATAATTCCGAGAAATGTCCGTAAGAGATGCTGTTAGGGACAGAATTCTGAGAAATATCTCTAAGTGAGCGCCATCTAATTACCAGAATTCAGAAAAATGGAAGTTACAGCGTTCTAACTACCAGAATTCAGAAAAATGGAAGTTACAGCGTTCTAACTACCAGAATTCAGAAAAATGGAAGTTACAGCATTCTAACTACCACAATTCATAATAATGGAAGTTAGCCCATCGTAATCACACAAAAAATAAGCATATCACTTTATTTTCTGAGTTTCTCAGATAAGTGATATGCTTATTCGTTTATTTATAAAGTTCTTTAGCTACGAATAGGTTCTATTCTTTGCTTGCACTTACTTTAATATCTGAAGGTCCGGCTAATAATGGTTTCACACTTTTAATAAATTGTTGGAAGTGTTCGCTATTATTATGTGCTTCTATAGCTTCTTGGTTTTCCCAAATTTCATACATTAAATAAGTATTGTCTGACTCAGTTGATTTGAAGTGTTCGTAACCGATGTTTCCTGTTTCTTGTCTTGATGATGCTACTAAATCTTTAATCAATGCTTCATATTGTTCAACTGCTTGTGCTTGAACTTCAAACTTCGCATTTATGATTAACATAAGATAACCTCTTTCTCTCTATCAATTTGATTTCTATATTTGAATCATGACAGAAAGCGATAGAATTGTAAATTTTGAAATCTTGGAATTGAAAATTTTATTTCGTTCTTAATTTTGAGTGTCTTATTCCATACGTGAAGTACATGATAATTCCTAAAATAAACCATATAATAAATGCTATCCAAGTTGTACGTGTTAAGTTTGTCATCAAGTATAAACAGATGATAAAGGATACGATTGGTAATACAGGATATAAAGGTACATTAAAGCCTTCTGATGGTAATGTATGATTTCTTCTTAAGAACAGAACGCCTATTGAAACGGTACAAAATGCAAATAAAGTACCGATATTAATTAGTGAAGCGAGTTCTGATAAAGGTACAAGACCTGATACGATTCCCATAGATAATGTGAGAATGACAGTATTTTGTACGGGTGTTTGCTTTTGATTCGTTTTAGAGAAGACTTTTGGAAGTAAACCATCTCTACTCATCGCGAATATTAAACGCGTTCCACCATAAGACATGACGAAGATAACTGTTGTCATACCAACGATTGCACCTAGTGACAGGAATCCAGCTATCCAATTTTGATTAATGGATTGTAATGCATAAGCAACTGGTGCGCCGACACCTTCTAAATTTTGATAGGGTACGACACCTGTCAGTACAGCTGAAACGATAATGTATAAAATCGTACAAATCGTTAATGCACCAATAATTCCGATTGGCATGTTCTTTTGAGGATTTTTAACTTCTTCAGCAGCAGATGATACTGCATCAAATCCAATATATGCAAAGAACACCATTGAAGCACCTGTTAACACACCATTGAAACCAAATGGTAAGAATGGACTCCAATTATCAGGTTTAACGTAAAAAATACCTACTATTATAAAGAGTAGGACAACCATTATTTTGACAATAACCATAATATTATTGATGCGCGTAGATTCTTTTACACCAATAATTAATAATGCGCCAATGATCATAATGATAATAAATGCTGGTAAATCAAAATAATGACCACTAGAAGGGTCATATGAACCAGATAAAGCTTTTACGACATGGATATTCATACCAGATAATAAGTTAACAACATATGAAGACCAGCCACTTGCGACTGCAGCTATTGCTAAGCCATATTCAAGTAATAATGCCCAACCTAATATCCAAGCAATACCTTCACCAAAAACATAATAACTATATGTATAGGCACTACCAGCTTGTGGAATTTTTGATGAAAATTCAGAATAACATAAAGCTGCTAAACCACAGCCGATTGCAGCGATAATAAATGAAAGCATAATTCCAGGTCCAGTTATTGTTGAGGAGATTTCACCAGGTAAGATAAAAATACCACTACCAACAACAGCTCCGACTCCAAGCATGGTTAAATCAAAAGCGCCGAGTGTTTTTTTAAGTTTTTTATTTGATTGAGAAGAAAGGTGTTCTTTCTTCTTGAAAAATTGATTCATGTTGCACCTCCGGCAGACAATTATACAGAGATTTGTCTAAAAATTCTATATGTTTAAATAATTCTATTAGTGTAATTTTATTTTTAAAAAGGAATTATTATGTATTTAATTTGAAAATTTAGTGAATTTTAAATAAAATATGATAAAAGTTTAGATAAATCAATTTTTGAACAGACTGTTTGACTCACTCAATAATCATGTTTAATATTGACAAGCGTAAAGTAAGTAATTGTTTTTTATAAATGAGGAGGATAATCCATGAAAAATGAACAAATTGTATTAGCTAAAAGAACTGAAGGTATCCCTCAAGATGATGTATTTCGTTATGAAGAAATAGAAGTGAAAGAACCAAATAATGAAGAAGTGCTATTAAAATCAATATATGTTTCTGTAGATCCATACATGAGAGGACGTATGAATGATTCTAAAAGTTATACGCAGTCTTATGAATTAGATAAACCATTTAACGGCCATATCGTTGCAGAAGTCGTTCAATCAAATGCTTCTGGTCTTAAAGAAGGCGATATTGTAACAGGTATTTTACCTTGGCAAAAATATATAACAATCAATGAAAAATATGTTACTAAAATTCCATCAACTGAAGTACCGTTATACCTATATTTAAGTGTACTAGGAATGCCTGGTATGACAGCTTATCAAGGACTCTTGAAAATTGGTAAACCTCAAGAAGGCGAAACAGTTGTTGTTTCAGCTGCATCTGGTGCGGTTGGTTCTGTCGTAGGACAAATTGCTAAGCTGAAAGGTGCGCACGTAGTAGGCATTGCAGGCGGATCAGAGAAAGTAAATTACTTAACTGAAACATTAGGCTTTGACGAAGGTATAGATTATAAGAAAGATGACTTTGCTGAAGCATTAGAAAAAGCCGTTCCAAATGGTATTGATGTTTATTTTGAAAATGTTGGTGGGGCACTTTCAGATGAAGTGTTTAAACATTTAAATAAATTTGCGCGTATACCAGTTTGTGGCGCAATTTCTTCATATAATCTTAAAGGCGAAGATATTGGACCACGTATTCAACAAACATTGATTAAAAGCCAAGCATTGATGCAAGGATTCATTGTTGCACAATTTAATGAAGATGTTAAAGAAGCAAGTGAACAGTTAGCACAATGGGTACAAGAAGGGAAAATTAAATCCGAAGTAACTATAGATGAAGGATTTGATCAAATTCCAAATGCATTCCGTAAGTTATTTACAGGCGATAATTTTGGTAAACAAGTTATAAAAGTAGCTGAATAAATAAGGTTAAATCAGTTTAGGGTGAACATATCCTAAACTGATTTTTTTGTGCACTCATTTAGACGAGTATAATCTGTCAAAAAAATGACAAAAATATCCATTTATATATTCCTAAATTTTTGATTAGATGGTATAATTTTGAATTGACAAATGATAACGATTATCATTATCGACTTTAAAATACGGGAGAGATGAATATGACAAAACAGCAAGAAAACAACAAGAATCGTTCTACAATCAAGAAACAACATCATTTTTCAATTAGAAAATTGTCGGGAGGGATAGCTTCAATTGCAATTGGTGCGACATTGTTTTTAGGAGCAGGTCAAACAGCTAATGCAATGGAAGATAAAGTTGATACAGTAAATGAATCGGCGACTGCTACAGATGATAGTCAAAGTGAGCCATCAGAAGCTAACGATGCTACAGCTACTGAAACAGCAGAATCAGCAGAATCAGAAAATACAGATAAAGAAGCTACTCCTAATACTGATGTAGCTGAAGAAAATGAAGTAACTGAAGCGGAAGATACAAACTCAGCACCAGCTTCTGAAGAAACACCAGCTTCTGAAGAAACACCAGCTTCTGAAGAAACAGCTACAAAAGATGAAACAAGTTCAGATAAAGAAACTGAAGTAAAAGAAGAAACTGAAACACCAGCTTCAAATAAAGAAACGACAGTATCTAAAGACGAGGAAACATTAACTTCATCTAAAGAATCGAATGAATCAGAAGACAAAGTAGCAACTGAAGAAACAGCTAATGCTCAACCAACACGTTCAACTGCAACTAGTGAAGCAACAAATGATAAAGAAAAAAGTGCTGTATCTGAAGAAAATGAAGCACAAGACTTTGGATTTATTGTTAAGAAAGAAACGGAAGATGCAAAATCTGTAATGGATGATTATTTAGAACATCCATCAAAATTAAGCCAAGAAAATGGGAAAAACTATTTGAATTTCACATTATTACATCCTAGCTGGTGGAAGATGTTTGAATTATATAATGGTGATGAAAAACTTAATATGACAACATTAGAAGAAAATGATGATAAACGTGTTGTTAAAGTTGAAGTACCATCAGGCGTTTCAGAACTTACATCAAAAGTACATATCGTTGTACCTTTTATTAACTATGATAACAAATATACAACACGTGTCATTTTTGATAATGCAGTTCCAGAAGCACCAAAAGTAGAACCAGAAAAGCCAAAAGAAGAAACTTCAAAATTAAGAGAAGATGTTAAAAACAAAGACATTCATAATAAAAAAGTTGATGGTGAAAAACGACCAATTAACTTTAAAGTTATCAACCCTAAAGATGATTCAGAAATGTTCTACTATGGGGCTATGATTAAAGACCCAGCAAGTGTGATTTTTGATGGTGATCAACCAGTATTAGAGTTACGCGTAGATGCGCCTTCTACATGGGTTGAGTTTGACCTCTTTGATGGTGATAAAAAGTTAGACTACGACGTTGTATCATTTGATACAGAAAATGAAGTCGCAACTATTAGAGTTAAAGTTAATGAGAACACGAAAGAATTAAAAATAAAAGGTTCTTCATTAATATTTGGCGAAAAGTCTGAACATGAACTTGGTCATATCGTATTTGCTAAACCAATTACTAAAGACGCTTCTGATTATGTTACAGAAGACGAGTATAAGAAACAAAAAGATAGAGAGAAATATGACAAAGCGATAACTTTAGAAGATAAAGTTCGTGAGCTTGAAAAATTAATCAATAAAGTATCTGATGATGAAAAACCACAACTTCAAGAAGAGTTAAAAGTACTTAAAGAAAAATTAGATAAAGAATTAAAATCTGCTGTAACAGAATTTGAAAAAGCACCCGTTACAAATGTAGATATGTCAAAAGCAAAAGATAGAAACTTTAAAGTATTGCATAGTTCTAAAGATGAACAATCGCATATGGACTTCGAAGTTGAACATCCTGCTAAAGTAGTTGAATATGACGGTAAGAAGATGTTAGCTGTTACTTTGAAACATGATTCAATGTGGAAAGATTTCCAAGTAGAAGGTGAAGATGGATATAAACGTCCTATCATTATTGATAAAGATAGTGAAAAAGATACAAGAACAATCTTATTCCCTATTGTAGAAGGTCAAGAACTCTATAATGCAATCATTAAAATTCATCTCGTTACAGAAAATGTAGATTACGAAGGTGCTTACCATGTCAGAATTCAAGACTTAGGCGATGCAGCTGTTACACCGGAACCAACACCAGAGCCAAGTCCAGAACCAACACCGGAACCGACTCCGGAGCCAACACCAGAACCAACGCCGGAACCAACACCAGAACCGACACCGGAGCCAATGCCAGAGCCAATGCCAGAACCAAGTCCGGAGCCAAGTCCAACAATGGATCACAAATCAGAACCAGCTGCTAATAATAGTATGCAACCAACAACTATGTCTACAGAAGATCAAGTCATGACAAATAAAGATCAACAGAATTCAGTTATGACAGTAGCAAACAAAGATAAAGTTGAATCAACAAAACAAGAAAAAAATAAAGAAAAAATGGCTACTGAACAATCAAAAGAACAAAGTAAAAAGCAAGAAAATAAAAATGAATTACCAAATACAGGTGAATTAGATAATACACAATATGCATTATTTGGATCACTTATAGCAGGATTAGGTTCATTATTATTATTTGGTAGAAGAAAAACTAAAAATAGTAAATAAAGAAATTTTAAAAGAGATATAAATAATAGTCTCGTACATGCCAACAAAGTCATAGTTTTGATTTTGTTGGCTTTTTTTATGAAGGAATTCCTTTTAAATAAGATTTATTAGCAAGTTTGTTGAGAAGTGCAAATAGTGGGTGTGTTAGTAACAGTTCAGCTGAGTTTTGTAATTAAGGCTGCCCATAGTAACAGTTCAGTGGAGTTTTGTAACTAAGGAGGTCCATAGTAACACTTCGGCCGAGTTTTGTAATTAAGGCTGCCCATAGTAACACTTCGGCTGACTTTTGTAACTAACACCCCCGTTACGAACAAGTTTGGACGAAAGTGTTCACAACGCCACCATATCACCTTATATAATCCACAAGCAAAGACTCACCAAAAATATAAGAATTGAATTAAAACAACTATATAAATTATTTCATTATTTTTAATTCTTGCTATAATGATAATTAATTGAAAAGTCAGTACATTTATTGGAAGGGTGAATGTCGTGAAGATTACGAAAATCTTAAATAACAATGTTGTGATTTCTAAGATTAATGGGGAAGAACGCATTGTTATGGGGGCTGGTATTGCTTTTGGGAAGAAGAATGGCCAGGCTATTGAGAAGGATAAAATTGATAAGATTTTTAGAATGACGAGTGACGAACAAGAGAGAATGCTTACTTTAATTAAAGAATTAGATGATGATGTATTACTCATTTCTCAGGAAATTATTGTTGAAGCGAATAAACTTTATAAGGAACCATTGTCTGAATCTATTTACATAGCGTTAACGGATCATATAAATTATGCAATTAAACGTCATAAAGAAGGTACAGTTATTAATAATCCTTTGCTTTATGAAATTAAGCGATTATATCCTGATGAATATAAAATTGGTTTGTTCGGTATTGATAGGATAGCTAAAAATTTTAATCTTGATATGCCTAAAGACGAAGCTGGTTTTATTGCGATGCATATTGTCAATGCGAATATGAACGAGTCTATCTCAAACGTTTATGAAATTACAAAAATCACTCAGAGTATTGTAAATCTAGTGAGATATCACTTTAATCTAGATATTTCTGAAGAAGAATTAAGTTACGCGCGTTTTATTACACATTTAAAATTCTTCAGTCAACGATTAATTAATTCTGAAAGTTTAGAAGAAGTGATGGATATATCTTTATTGGCATCTTTACAGAGAAAATATAGTGAATCCAACCGTTGTGTCGATAAAATTGGTGATTTTCTAAAAAGAAATTATAATCACGATTTATCTAATGACGAAAGGGTTTATCTTATTCTACATATTGCTCGATTATTAAAATCTGCATGAAAGCGTTGACAAATAAAATGTAAGCGTTATAATAAATTTAAATTAATAAACAATTACTTTAAACGGCAAGTGAATTTGCTGTTTGGGATTGTAACTTTAAGTAGGCAAAACCCAGAGTAATGCATAACGAACATTGGGATTCGTATGTATTATTCTGGGTTTTTTTCTATGAAAATGGAGGGATTTAAATGAAGTATGAAGCGTTAGCAAAAGATATCGTAGAGAAAGTCGGTGGTAAAGAAAATATCAATTCTTTAACACATTGTATTACGAGATTAAGATTTCAGCTGAAAGATACGGGAAAAGCTGATACAGAATATTTAAAGAATAAAGAAGGTATTGTGACGGTCATGGAATCGGGCGGTCAATACCAAGTTGTAATTGGTAATCATGTTCCAGATGTATATGATGCAGTTCGTAAAGAAGCAAATATGAGTGATGGTGCTTCTAGTGGTAGTTCATCAAGCAACGGATCATTATTTAATCGCTTTATTGATTTGATTTCGGGTATATTCCAACCAATTTTAGGCGTGTTAGCTGCAGCGGGGATGATTAAAGGTTTCGCAGCATTATTTTTAGCAGTTGGTTGGCTTACTGAAAAGTCGGGAACATATCAAATCATGCATGCAATTGGCGATGCATTATTCTACTTCTTCCCAATATTCTTAGGTTTAACAGCAGCGAAAAAATTTGGCTCTAATCAGTTTATTGGTATGGCATTAGGTGCAGCACTTGTTTATCCAACACTTGTAAGTGCGATGGCGTTAGGTAATGAAAATGCAACGATGCTCTTTAGTGGGACATTCTTTGAATCAGAAAGTGCTTTAACATTTTTAGGCATCCCAGTCATATCAATGACTTATACACAAAGTGTTATTCCAATTGTGTTCTCTGTATTCTTCGCATCTAAATTAGAGAAATTCTTGAAGAAAGTTATACCAGATGTCGTGAAGACGTTCTTAGTACCATTCTTTACATTAATTATTATTGTGCCATTAACATTCTTAATTATTGGACCTATCTCTACATGGGCAGCCAATTTAATTGGTGCAGGTGCAATAGGTTTATATAACTTTAGTCCATTATTTGCAGGATTATTGGTTGGCGCATTCTGGCAAGTCCTTGTTATTTTCGGTTTACATTGGGGACTAGTAGCCATTGCCATTAATAATATTTCAACATCAGGATACGACATTATTATACCTTTAACTTTTGCAGCTTCATTTGCTCAAACAGGTATTGTATTAGGTATATTCTTTAGAACTAAGAATAAGCAACTTAAATCTTTAAGTATTCCTGCATTCGTGTCAGGTATCTTTGGCGTAACAGAGCCTGCTATTTACGGTATTACTTTACCTAGAAAGAAACCATTTATTTATAGCTGTATTATAGCGGGGATAACTGGCGCTATGATCGGTTGGGCAGGTACGAAAATGTTCTTTATGGGCGGACTTGGTATTTTCGGATATACAATTTTTATCGGCAAAGCAGGATTAGATATGGCATTCTGGATGTCATTAATCGCAACAGGTGCAGCATTAGTGCTTGGTTTAATTGTCGGTTATTTAACGCATAGTGATAAGAAAGAAGCACCAATTGAAAAAGGTACTGACGCTGGAGAAACAGCACAAGAAGCAGTCGTAAATGATGTATTAGTAGAATCACCAGTATCTGGTAATGTTGTAAATTTAACAACAATTCAAGATCCAGTCTTTTCATCTTTAGCAATGGGTAAAGGTATTGCGATTGAACCCGATAGCAATGTTGTTGTGGCTCCATTTAATGGTGTTGTCGAAAGTTTATTCCCGACTGGTCATGCAATTGGATTAAAATCAGACAACGGTGCTGAAGTATTGATTCATATTGGTATTGATACAGTTAAATTAGAAGGGAAGTATTTTAAACCGCTTGTATCACAAGGAGAAACAGTTGAAATCGGACAACCTTTAATTGAATTCGATAGAGAAGCAATTAAGCAAGAAGGATACGATACAGTTATTCCGGTTGTTGTCACAAATTCTAATTTAGCAAAAGATGTCGTTCTTGAAGATCATAAAACGATTGAAACAGGTAAACATATATTGACGGTTATTTTATAGAGGAGGATTTGAAATGAGTTTAAGTAAAGATTTCTTATGGGGTGGCGCAGTAGCAGCCAATCAATGTGAAGGTGCATATGATGTTGATGGTAAAGGATTAAGTTTAGTGGATGTTCTACCAGCAGGAGAAGAAAGACAAATTCCATTATTCAATCCAGCTAAAGGTTTAAAAGAAACATTTGATTACTACCCAAGTCATGAATCGATCGATTTTTATCATCGTTATGAAGAAGATATTAAACTATTTGCAGAAATGGGCTATAAAGTGTTGAGAATGTCTATTTCATGGCCAAGAATTTTCCCGAAAGGTGACGAAGCTGAACCAAATGAACAAGGCTTAGCTTTTTATGATAAAGTGTTCGATACTTTAAAAGCTTATGACATTGAACCTTTAGTAACATTAAATCATTTTGATACACCACTTTATTTAGCTCAAGAATACGGTGGCTGGTATAACAGAAAAACGATTGATTTCTTTGTGAACTACAGTCGAGTTGTATTTGAACGTTACAAAGATAAAGTGAAATATTGGTTAACACACAATGAAATCAACATGATTTTACACATACCTTATATTGGTGGTGGGCTCATTATTGAAGATGAAGCTAATGCTGAACAAATTAAATATCAAGCTGCACATCATTTATTAGTTGGTTCAAGTCTTGCTACTAAAGTCGGTAAAGAAATTAATCCAGATTTCCAAATTGGTTGTATGTTAGCTGCTGGGGAAGTTTATCCAAATACTTGTCATCCTCAAGATATGTTAGCAGCACTTCAGAAAAATAGAGAACAATATATCTTTATTGATGTGCAATCAAGAGGTGAATATCCAAGTTATAGTAAACGCATGTTTGAAGAATTAGGTGTAGAGATTCAACAAGAACAAGGCGATGCAGAAATATTAAAAGCACATACTGTCGATTTTATTTCATTCTCATACTATTCAAGCAGATTAGAAAGTGGAGATGAAGAAGTTAATAAACAAAAAGGTGCCGGCAACGCATTTGCATCATTAAAGAATCCTTACTTAGAAGCTTCTGATTGGGGTTGGCAAATTGACCCAGTAGGTTTACGCGTTACAATGAATCAAATTTATGATCGCTACCAAAAACCATTATTTATTGTAGAAAATGGACTTGGTGCGAAAGATGAAGTAACTGAAGACGGTAAGATTCATGATGAATATCGAATTAAATATTTAAGTGAACATTTAGATCAAATGATTGAAGCTGTTAAAGACGGTGTTGAGTTATTAGGCTATACATCTTGGGGTTGTATTGATCTTGTTTCAGCAGGAAGCGGAGAAATGAAGAAACGTTATGGCTTTATCTATGTTGACCGTGATAATCGAGGTAACGGTACTTTAGACCGTACACCTAAAGATTCATTCTATTGGTATCAAAAAGTGATTCAAACAAATGGTGAAGACTTAAGCTATTAAATTTCAACTATCAAAGGAGTAATGAATATGGAGACGAACACTGGATTTAAAGATGGCTTTTTATGGGGTGGCGCAACTGCAGCCAATCAAATAGAAGGTGCATTTGATGAAGATGGTAAAGGTTTATCAAGTGCGGACTTTGTAGAATATATTCCGAAAGATCAAAGAACGAAAGATAATCATATGGAAGTGACAACTGAACATATTCAGAAAGTGTTGAGCGGTGAACATACCGGTCGATTCCCTAAAAGAGAAGGTATTGATTTTTATCATCGTTATGAAGAAGATATTAAATTATTAGCTGAAATGGGATTTAAAGCATTTAGATTATCTATTCATTGGTCTAGAATTTTCCCTAAAGGATATGAAGCAGAACCAAATGAAGCGGGATTAGCATTTTATGAAAAAGTGTTCAAAACATTAAAATCATATAATATCGAACCTGTTGTCACTTTGAGTCACTATGAAACGCCATATGGTTTAACAGAGCGATATAATGGATGGGTAGATCGTGCAGTTGTTGGACATTTTGAACATTATGCTAAAACTGTGTTTAATCGATATAAAGGTTTAGTGAAATATTGGATGACATTTAATGAAATCAATATTATTAATATTTCACCGTTCACAGGTGGCGGTATCGTTTCAGATAAGTTAGAGAATCCGACAGAAGCATCATATCAAGCGTTACATCATCAATTGTTAGCATCTAGTTTAGCAACAAAAGCACTAAGAGAAATTGATACAGATGCACAAATTGGTTGTATGTTAGCGAGAATGAAACATTATCCTTATACATGTAATCCAGAAGATGTCTTAAAAGCTATGCAAGAAGATCAAATGAATTTACTTTATACAGATGTTCATGCGTTAGGAGAATATCCAAACTACTATAAACAATTTTTAAAAGAAAATGATTTTTCATTAAAGATTGAAGACGGTGACTTAGAAACACTTAAAGCATATACAGTAGATTATATTTCATTTAGTTATTATATGTCGTTATTATCCGCAAACAGTGAAGAAGGAGAAGTAACAGAAGGCAACTTGATGAATAGCTTGAAAAATCCATACTTGGAAGCATCAGATTGGGGTTGGCAAATAGATCCAATAGGACTCCGTATCGTGCTAAATGAATTCTGGGATAGATATCATAAACCATTATTCATCGTAGAAAATGGATTAGGTGCGAAAGACGTCGTAGAAGAAGATGGAAGCATTCACGATACTTATAGAATAGATTATTTACAAAAACATATACAAGAAATGAAAAAAGCTGTACAAGACGGTGTAGATTTAATGGGTTACTTAGCATGGGGCCCAATTGATTTAGTATCTATGTCTACAAGTGAGATGAGTAAACGTTACGGATTTATATATGTAGATAAAGATGACGACGGTAATGGTACAGGTAATAGATCTAAAAAAGATTCATTCGAATGGTATAAAGAGGTTATCTCAACAAACGGCGCGCACTTATAAAATTGTTTGAACAACTAAATAGCTGATTTAATGAATATCCGCATAATCTGACCACAATCAGATTATGTGGATTTTTAAATTTAAGTTCAGTTTTTTCGTGTGCTGGGAGGTAATAGGTATATGAGATTGTTGAAGATGTGAGTTAAAGATGAAGTAAACTCACGAGATTATTGAAGATGTGAGTTAAAGAGGTAGTAAACTCACAAGATAGCTGGAGATGTGAGTTAAAGAGGTAGTAAACTCACAAGATAGCTGAAGATGTGAATTAAAGAGGTAGTAAACTCACGAGTTCGTGAAAAATGTGAGTTAAAGTTGGAATAAACTCACGAGATAGCTGAAGATGTGAGTTAAAGTTGGAGTAAACTCACGAGATTATTGAAGATGTGAGTTAAAGAGGTAGTAAACTCACGAGATTATTGAAGATGTGAGTTAAAGAGGTAGTAAACCCACGAGATTGCTGAAGATGTGAGTTAAAGGTGGTGTAAACCCACGAGATTGCCGAAGATGTGAGTTAAAGTTGGAGTAAACTCACGAGATTGCTGAAGATGTGAGTTAAAGTCGAAGTAAACTCACGAGATTGTAAAAGATGTGAGTTAAAGAGGAAATAAACTCACGAGATTGGTGAAGATGTGAGTTAAAGAGGTAGTAAACTCACAAGATCGCGAAACATGTGAGTTAAAGGCTCAATAAACTCACTAGTTAACCAAAAAAATCTATTTCATACCATTTCTATAAGCATTAAATTGGCATGTTATTTTCTGATGGTGGTATAGTGTTATTTCATAAGGAGGAGTTATTGAAAATGAACAAAAAATATGAACCTTTATTTAAATCTTTAAGATTACCGAATGGTGTGGAAGTTAAGAATAGATTTGTACTTGCGCCATTAACACATATTTCATCAAATGAAGATGGTACGATTTCTGATATTGAAATTCCATATATAGAAAAACGTTCTCAAGATGTAGGTATTTCTATTACTGCTGCGAGTTATGTTGAACCGCTTGGCCAAGCTTTCCCTGGACAACCTTCTGTTTCTAAAGAAGCGGATCTTGTTGGGCTTAAGAAACAAGCTGAAGTTATGAAGAAAAATGGTGCGAAAGCTTTAATTCAAATCCATCATGGTGGTGCGATGGCATTACCTGGATTAACGCCAACTGGTGAAGCGGCTGCTCCTAGTGAAGTTGAAGTGAAAGGCTTCGGACAACAAGAAACACATGTTGCGAGAGCATTAACTGTAGAAGAAATTGAACATACTATTGAATCTTTCGCTAATGCTACTAAAATAGCAATCGATGCTGGCTTTGATGGTGTTGAAATTCATGGTGCAAACCATTATTTAATTCATCAATTCTTCTCACCTTATTACAACAGAAGAGATGATGAGTGGGGTGAACATATTAAATATCCTTTAGCAGTTGTTGATGCTGTACTTAAAGTTGTACGTGAACATGCAACACCTGACTTTATTGTAGGCTATCGCTTCTCTCCTGAAGAAGTAGAATCTCCAGGTATTTCTATGGAATTAACAGAACAACTTGTTAAGACTTTATCTGAAAAACCACTTGATTACTTACATGTATCATTAATGGATATTCATTCAACAACAAGAGAAGGACAATATAAAGGTGAAGAACGTATTAAATTATTATTAGAATGGATAAATGGTCGTGTGCCATTAATAGGAATTGGTTCAATCTTTACTGCTGACGATGCATTATCAGCAATTGAAACAGGTGCACCACTTATTGCACTTGGTAGAGAATTGTTACTGGATTACCAATTCGTATCAAAAATCGAACAAGGAAAAGAAGACGAAATCGTTTCTGTATTCGATCCTGAAAGAGCAGACAAACATGATTTACCAGACCCATTATGGAAACAGTTTGTAGCAGGTTTCTACCCATTACCAAGAACTGATCAAGAAACTTCTCAAACTAAATAATCCATAATTTTATATATATAGTTTTGATTAGCTGAGGCATTAAGTTGCCTCAGCTTTTTTGTACTCTGAACAAATATTTTTGGTGTGTTAAACTTGTAACAATAATTGAAAAAATCGAATGAGGTGTACAACGTGAATCAAGATGAGCTAAAGAGAGAAGTTGCTTATGAAGCGGTTAATGATATACAAGATGGTATGACGATAGGAATTGGTACAGGTTCAACTATGCGTTATGCAATTGAGAAGTTAGGTGAACGTGTTAAAAACGGCCTTCAAATTAAAGGTGTACCAACATCTGAAGATACTGCTGAATTAGCACGTATTCATCAAATTCCGCTTACTGATTTTTCAGAAGTGACCCACTTAGATTTAGTTATTGATGGTGCTGATGAAGTGGACGAAAATCTTCAATTGATTAAAGGTGGCGGTGGTGCGTTACTACGTGAAAAAATTGTTGCGAATGCCACGGATAATTTTATTGTGATTATAGATGAAACGAAATACGTTAAGACGTTAGGTAAGTTTAAGCTACCAGTAGAAGTTGTGCCTTTTGGATGGGAAATCACAGCACGTGCAATAGAAAGTTTAGGTTGCCAAGCGACATTACGAACGAAAGATTCAAATGTATATATAACAGACAATGATCATTACATATTAGATTGTGAGTTTGGAGAGATTCATCATCCAGAGCAATTAAATCAAGATTTAATATCTATCATAGGCGTTGTAGAGACTGGATTATTTATCAATATGGCGAAAAAAGTATTCATGAGCCGTTCTGAAACACAAAGTGTCATTAAAATCGAGAATTAATAATGAGTTCATAGTAGTTAATAAACAGTTAATGGTTTATTGATGTCATAGGGCATAAACTTAACATATCAACTAAAGAGGAGATGTGTTAAATGAACTTAACTAAAACAACATTTGGAGCATTTGCATTAACAACAACTATATTATTAGGTGCATGTGGTAATAATGATATGCAAAAAGACGATAAGATGGATACGAAAACTGAAATGAAAGATAAAGACATGAGTAAAGAAAACATGAAAGACAGTGACATGAAAGACATGATGATGTCTGGAATGTTTGAATCTATGAATGGTGAAAAAGTAGAAGGTAAGGCAACGATTAAAGATAATAAATTAATGTTAACTGATTTCAAATCATCAAAAGGACCTGACTTACATGTTTACTTAACTAAAGATGGCGATATTAAAAAAGGTATGAAAATTGATAAAGTAGATTACGATAAGATGGAACAAACATTTGATTTAAAAGACATGGACACATCTAAATATAATGAAGTGACAATTTATTGTGATAAAGCACATGTTGTATTCGGTAGTGCTAAATTAAAATAAATACGTTTCACTAAGGGGGAATTCAGTAATTCTGAGTTTCCCTTAAACTTTATAAAAGGAGAAAGCATGTCATGACAAAGATATATACATTCATATGTTTAATCATTCGCGTTTATAGTGGTTATTTAATCTATATGCAAGGATATGAAAAATTAACAGGAGGGTTTAGTTTACAAGGATTAACGCAAGTAATCGCACAGAATCAAGACTCTCCTATGTGGTACAAGTGGTTTTTTGAGCATATTATTGCACCATATACGACTTTATGGGAATGGGTCATTCCTTTAGGTGAAATATTTTTAGGATTAGCTTTAATTCTAGGATTTCTGGAGTATTATGCAGCACTTTTTGGTATATTTATAATGATAAATTACATTTTAGCAGATATGATTTTTACGTATCCACTTCAGCTTGTAGGCTTTATATTGATTGCATTAAATATCAGAAGTTTACGTAAATTATCAGCAGCTGCTATCGTTAAGAAGTTTATGAAGAAGGAAGCGGGATAGAGATTATGGCGCATGTTTTAATTGTAGATGACGAACAAGATATTCTAGATATTTGTAAGACTTACTTTGAATATGAAGGGCATCAAGTTGTGACAGCTTCGGATGGACAACAAGCCATCCATCAGTTGAATGACGCAATTGATTTAATGATATTAGATATTATGATGCCCGAAAAAAACGGTTATGATGTCGTTAAAGAGATGAAAGCGCGGGAACTAGACATTCCTTTTATCTATTTAACTGCTAAGACGCAAGAACACGATACGATCTATGCATTGACGTTAGGTGCAGACGATTATATAAAGAAACCATTCAGTCCTCGTGAACTCGTGTTAAGAGCGCATAACTTATTAAATCGTACTCAAAAATATTTTAAACAAGATTACTTAACATTTGGTTCTTTACAATTATGTAAACAAGAAAAAATCATTAAAGTAAATGATCAAGAAGTATCATTAAGAGTAAAAGAATTTGATGTACTTTGGTATTTAGCAGACCACGAGAAAATGGTCATTTCTAAATCAGAACTACTCGAAAAAGTATGGGGATACGACTATTACGAAGATGCCAACACTGTAAATGTACATATACGTCGTATAAGAGAAAAGTTAGAACAACATCAATATGATGAATATGTTATTAAAACCGTTTGGGGATTAGGTTATAAATTTGAAAGGGTGAAATAAATGCTAACAATTCGAACACAAGTTATCACTGCATTTATCAGTAGCATTGTATTAACGACAATTATTCTAGCAATTGCATATAAATGGATGTGGTTTAATGCACATACAACATTACTTTTGACGATTAGTGCGATTATTTCAAGTTGTTTAACGACAGTCATTTGTATGTTGTTTATTACGCCATTAGTTAAACGTATTAGATTGTTGAATAAACAAACAAAATTAATAGCAGATGGACAATATAGTGAAACGGCCATAAAAATAGATAGTCCGAAAGAAATGAAAGAATTAAGTGAAGCCTTTAATAGTATGGCTCGAAATATTGAAGCGCAAATACAACAAGTTCAATATGAACAACAAGAAAAAAGTGAAATGGTACAAAACTTAACACACGATTTAAAGACACCATTATCAAGTATTACATCCTATGCAGAAGGTTTAAAAGAAGGTATTATAAGTCAATCAGATGATCAACAGAAAGCTTACAGTGTGTTAATTAAACAATCTCAAAGAATTTCAATGATGTTTGATGAATTGACTAGTGTAATGGAAATTAATCGAGATCATAAACAAAGTTATCCATTAGAAACGATCTATTTAGATAAACTTTTTGTGACACTTTTACAATCTTATGAACAACAAATCTCGAGTGAAAATCGCACGATAGATGTTAATTTATGTGAAGATATCACTTACTTCAAACAATATAAAGTACCATTAGAACGTATACTCATGAATATTTTAGATAATGCATTTAAATATACACAACTTGGAACAAGAGTTGAAATTAAAGTTACGAAAGAAGACAGTAATATATGCATTGCCGTTTCTGATGATGGTCCAGGTATCGCAGAGCAACATTTACACCGTATATTTGATCGCACTTATCGCGTTGAAGCGTCTAGAAACAAAGATACGGGTGGGTCAGGTTTAGGTTTATATATTGCGAAAAATCTGGCCGAACAAATGGACGGACAATTAAAGGTAGAAAGTAAAGAGGATGTCGGTACAACATTTTATTTAATAGTACCTATGAAATAACATAAATAATAACCCCCAATTCAGAATGATGAATTGGGGGTTATTGTTTGAATTTATGATTTTACTTCACCTAATAAATGAAGCCATTTCTTAATAATTTCACTTTGTGCGTATTTTTGTGATTCAGTCATACAGTTGTCTCGGAATGTTTTTTGCAGTTCAGGATTACTTAAGTAAGACTTCACGGTTTCATAAAGGTTGTCCTCATCATTTCTAGGAACAAGATAACCGTTTTTACCGTTAACAATCAATTCACTTGGTCCATAAGGGATGTCATAACTGATTGCAGGTAGCCCATTTGATAATGATTCCAACAATGCTAATGCAAATCCCTCCATATTACTTGTTATCATACTTACATGGAATTTGTGCATTTCTTTCGTAATATTAGGGATGAATCCACGGAATTTAACATGTTCTTCTAAACTTAATGAATCAACCAATTCTTTTAATTTATTTAATTCACTACCAAATCCAAATAAATGAAGTTCAATTTGCTCAAAATCTTCTTTCAATTTATCGACGAGTCGAATTTGATGCTCGAGTTGTTTCTCAGGTGAATATCGTGCGATCGACATTAATTTAATTGGCCCGTCAGGCACAGTAGGTGAATAATTCGGCTCTATTGGTTGAGCATATCCAACTGGAATATTATAAACAGGTATTTTTGATTGAATACGCTTCTCTACATCTTTCTTTTGTTGAAGAGTAGATACTAAAATACCAGAAAATCGCTCTAAATGATTGAATACACTACCATAAATATTTTTAATGTCTGAACCTTCTACATCATTGTTGTCCTTAACATGTGTACTATGTAATACAGATATAACGGGTATTTTCGAATCTGTAAGTAAGAATGGTGGAGAAGTAATAGCAGTCTTATCACTAAAGAATAAGTCACCGTCTTTATATAAATGTTCATAGAAAAATGCGACCAGTTCATTTTTGTTATCAAATATATAATCTTTAGAATGAAAATCATAAAGCATGATTCTAGAAATGATTTCTTTCTCTTGATTTTGATCGAAATATATTTCTAACTTTACTTGTCCATTTGGTGTTAAATAAGCATCATAGACCGGCTTTTCTTTAGCACACATATATCTAATACGACTTAAGAAACCTCTAGAATCGTAATAATCTCTTTTACATTTTTTATCTTTTGTATCTATATGATTCACAAAATTTAATAATTTGTAGTCGGAGTCGCGGAAACTAGCATATATAAATCTCTTACCATTGCGAAATACTCTTACATCGTTTGTATTAGGAATATATTTAATTTCATAGTTCAAATCATGTTGCCAATATTCAATCCAGTCTTTAACTGTATTCATATGAATGTTTATAGATTCTTGAAAATAATCAAACATTGAAAAGACTTGTTTATTTACTCCGAATATATGAGCATTCTTATGTAAATTAGGATTCCAAGATAATGTAATAATTTTTGCTGACAAGTTGTATGAATTAAATAATTTTAGTCTATTTATAACTGATTTTTCAATGCCAGTTATTTTATTATTGATATTATTTACAATAAAATAGTTCACTTTTAAATCACCTACAAAATATAATTATACATATATAATATACGATATTTCATATTGTCATGTCAGTATTTTATGTAAAAAATCTGGAAATAAGCCGTATAATGAGAAGTTACAATAACATAATATTTCCTGTTATAATGGACGAAATACATTTATTTATAAAAAATAAATTGTTAATTTATTGAAATGAGGATAAATAAATGAGTATGAAACAAATGTTTGAAGATAGTGAACCAATTTTTCAAGATCAAACGAAGTATGTAATCTTAAAGTCGTGTTTACTCATTATTATATGCATGGGTACATATACATCGATTGCGTTAGCTAGCAATTTGTTCATTGTATTAATAGGGTGTGTGTTATTTATCCTGTTACTTTATTTAATGCATCGATTCCAATTACAACTTATTAAATTTGAAGCTTTAAAGAAAGCAGATATCAAATATACATTGAGTACATTAGGTATAGCACTTATCATGTATTGGACTGTATCGGCAATTATAGGACAACCACAAAATCAAATGGAAGTATATAAAGATTTAAATACTTTACCTCTATACATATCTATTATTATATTTGTGATACTAGGACCAATATTTGAAGAGCTTATATTTCGAGGTTTCATGTTAAAAGGGATGTTTAAAGGACATCTACTAATAGGATATATCGTATCTAGCGTACTATTTGGATTGTCACATGGACCATCAAGCATAGGTGAGTTTATCATTTACTTTGGAATAGGATTATTATTTGGCGCACTTTATTTAAAGACTAATCGATTAGAAGTAGCCATAGTAGCGCATGGACTAAATAATCTAGTACATATTCTTATATATTTAGTGTTTTTTAATTAGATATCGTGCGCAAAGGTACAAAATAGGGGTGTAACGCACGAAGACTGAGAGATATCGTGCGCTAAGGTACAAAATAGGAGTGTAACGCACGAAGACTGAGAGATATCGTGCGCAAAGGTACAAAATAGGGGTGTAACGCACGAAGACTCGTAGATATCGTGCGCTAAGGTACAAAATAGGGGTGTAACGCACGAAGACTCGTAGATATCGTGCGCTAGAGCACAAAATAAGGGTGTAACGCACGAAGACTGAGAGATATCGTGCGCTAAGGTACAAAATGGGGGTGTAACGCACGAAGACTCGTAGATATCGTGCGCTCAGTTTCTCATTTAAACAAAAATAAAGCTGGAGACATCTGTTGTTAAAGATGTTTCCAGCTTTTTCTATATAATTAAAATTACTGTACGGTTTCGGTCATTTTAGATGTTAAATCTAATATGGATGTTTGATTGAGTGTATCAATAATTTGTTGATCTACTTGTGTGTAAACATCATCTAATGCAGACTGTATATTTTGTCCGACGATACAATCTGGATTGGTGTCTTGATGAATTTTAGCGAAATGCTCTTCATCTTGAATAAGTTTATAAACGTCGCCTAATAAGATTTGGTCTGCTGATTGAGCCAGTCGATAGCCTGATTTACCTTGTTGGCTCTCGATTAAGTTACCATTTCTTAAATATTTACATATTTTTCTTACAAGTGTAGGGTTACTATTAATGCTACCTGCTATAAATTTACTAGATATAGGTTCTTTGTTTACAGATAGTAATGATAATATATGAATTGCTACTGATATTTGTGTATTCACGCTTTTCACCTCTTAGATTCCTTATTTATTATAACTTTGAGAGATGAGAATTGCGATAGTAAATGCGTATTATTTTGATAATACTGAAATTCTTTCTTGGATATGGTTACCTTCAGTTGCTTCATCTACTAATGCAATGGCGTAATCAGCATAGCTTATTTTACTTTCACCTTTATCGTTTAAAGTGAAGACTTCCCCAGCTAAAATGTATTCTCCAGTTCTTTCTCCATCAGCTATAAATTCTGCTGCAGGACTGATAAATGTCCAACGTACGTCATCTCTTTTACGAAGGTCTACAAGTGCTTTACCTTGAGCTTTTGCAAGTGGTTTAAATACTTCTGGAAAATCAGGTGTATCGAAAAGTTGATTTTCTAATTGATCATCAACGTATAAACTACCAGCGCCTCCGATAATAATTAATCGTGTGTTTGTGTTTGATAAAATATCACTTAAATGTTGGATAGAGTCTTGGTGTAAATGAAGTTTGTCTTCTCTAATTTCACCAAAAGCATCTACAACAACATCGAATTGTGTTAAGTCTTCAGTTGTTAAATCAAATATATCTTTAATAATAGATTGTTTTGCGACTGTTTTATTTTCGTTACGAACGATGGCTGTTACATCTAATCCTCTGTTAATTGCTTCTTCTGTAATTAATTTACCTGCTTTACCGTTTGCTGCTATAACACCTATTTTCATTTTACATAACCTCTTTCTTGTATTTAATTTAGATACAAGTTGAGTATAATATGTATATCGGGTTTTGTCAAAGATTTTGTGTATAAAAAAACTGCTATGTGGAAATCCACATAGCAGATGTTTGTTTATTTATATCTTACCACCAGTTATTAGCTTGACGGAAAGCAATTGCAGCTTCGATTGAACCGTAACGTTCTTTAGCATACTTGATCATGCCTTTAGTTTGTTCAGTAACACTACCTGTACCCCAAGATTCTTTAGTTTGACCAAGACCTCTGTAGCCAAGTTCATTTACGGCATTTGGGTTACCGCTAGATTCAGGCATTACGATGTTATCCCATAATGCTTTTGTACCGCCAGCAGCGATAAACTCTTTATATACTTCACTTGTATTAGATGAATCAGTTGATTCTGAAGTTTGAGTTGCTTGAGTCGGTTGAGCGACTTGTGTAGTTGTATAGTTATAGTTTGTATTTTGATTAGAGTAGTTTGTATATTCACTTGCATCTGCTTGAGCGCCAAATCCAGAAGCAATAATGCCTGCTGCAGCTGTTGTTGCAAATAATAATTTCTTCATAAAAAAATATCCTCCATGTGCTATTTAAAGCATTTATAAATTTTGTATCTTTATTACTTCATACACTCTAACACCATTTTTGATATCATAGGTTACAGGAGAATAAAAATAAAATTTCTTTTATGACAGTCAGATTAAAAAGATAATAGGCATATGACAAGTTGTAATTTGAAACGTTTACAGTAACTTTATAGAAATAGAGGTGTATTATTATGGAAAGAATTAAGCTTAAGATGATTAGAAATCATTTAGACAACATACCTGAATATGAATTACCAGAAGGTTACTCAATTAGATTGTTTAAAGAAGGGGACGAACGTCTTTGGGCAGAAGTTGAAACTGCTGCAGGAGAATTTTCAAATATAGACGAAGCATTGCAAAGGTTTCATAAAGAATTTGGCTCTCATATAGAAGAAATGAAATATAGATGCTTATTTATTGAGAATAATTCAGGAGACGTAATAGGAACGACGACAGCATGGTTCGGGCAATTACCATTAACAGACTCACATCTAGGTAGAATACATTTCGTAGCCATTAAACCGGAATATCAAGGTAAGAAATTATCAAAGCCATTATTGAGTGCAGCACTTAACAAAATAATAGAGCTTGGTCATAAAGAAGTATATTTAACGACACAAACAACAAGTTATCCAGCAATTAATATGTATTTAAATTATGGTTTCGAACCATATGACCCAGATAATACAGATCAAAAAGGTTGGTTGATGATGGAAGATATATTAAATAGGAAGTTAAACGTATAAAAAATGCCCCTATACCATTATTCCCGTGGTATAGGGGCTATAAATTAATGTGTACTATTAATTTGTCAAAGCCAAAAAGAATATTAAGTATTCTATAATTTAGTCAAAGTTAATTCTTTATCAGCTAAATGAGCGATTTCATCCATTAAACCGAAAGAAGGGTTAACATCTCCGTTTTCAATTCTGGCTATAGTAGATTGAGGTTTGTTAAGTTTATTAGCTAACTCTCTTTGGGACCAGCCTTTTTCCTCCCTTAAGTTAACAACCAACATTGCAGCTCTTAATTTTTTTCTTGCCATTTTATGTTCATGAGCTAAATGAGGATTATCGCTTATACTTTTAGCAATCAGTTTGTCTGTTTGACTCATTTTTTTCACATCCTTAATCTAAATAATTTCTTCTAATTCTTTTACCTTTTTCAATCTCTTTTTTAGGTGTTTTTTGTTGTTTCTTAGTGAAACCGTGAGTTATTACATATCTGTTATCAACTACTCTAAAATATATAACTCGTTGAATGTTACTACCTCTTTTCGAACGTATTTCATAAAGATTCTTTTCTAGTTTCTTTGTCCATTCCATTTTTTGAGCTTGTTGAATTCCATATTCTTCAATTAAAGATATAATCTGAAGTAGTTTAACTGAATCTTTAACAGGTATGCTGTTGAGATATTCTTGAAAACTTACTATATTGTCGTATTCAAATATTATGCTTTTCATATTTATATGATAGCATTTATGCTATCAATCGTCACTTTATTTACTCGAAAATTAAACGTATAAAAAATACCCCTATACCATTATTCCCGTGGTATAGGGGCTATTAATATTGATGCATTAATAAGTACTTAAAACTGCATAAGTACTATCTATATAAGGTGTTGTTAAATTGTGTTTTTGGCTAATTTTGTAGATATAACCTTGTATAAATGCTGTTTCTAAAGGTCTTTCACTTATGATGTCGTAATACATACTTGTACCCATGTCATCAGGGTAGCCTTCATAAATTTTCATAATGCTCTCTTCAAAATCATCATCAAAATAAATACCTTCAGCTTTAGCGACACGATTACCTTCAACTAATAAGTTGTAACAAAGTGCATGTATTTGATCATGTTTAAGTACACGAGCTGGTTGTCTTGTTAGAGCAGTTACCGTGTTAATGCCTAAATTGACGATTAATTTATACCAAACATGTTGATCATAATCTTCGAGACATTCAATATTAAGTAAACTATTTTCAGTTAAACTTTTAATGTCTAATGTTTGTGCGTGAACAGGTAATCTTAAAGTCCAATCTCTAAAGTGCGTGACGACGTTGTCTTCTTTTTGGCCACTTATATAAACGACTGCATGAAATTTGTGCGGGTGATCAATTTTCTCTAACTGTCCATAGCCATTTTGAGTTAAAATAATAACGCTATTAGCATGTAGGATATGATGAAGATACGGGATGATTGCGTCAAGTTGCGTTGCTTTAACAGCAATAAATAAGATATCTACTTTTTCATGTGCATCTTCTAAAGATTGAACGGGAAATGAATGTTGCACATCTTGATTGTATTCTTGGAAATAGACTGTAGCGTTTGATCTTCCAAATAGCGTAACATCAAGGTTTGATTGCGTTAATGCAAATGTAATGGCTGTACCCACAGCGCCAGGACCGATTATTCCAAACTTTTTCATTTATTATTTTCCTTTCAATGTTAATATATACATAATAGCAAATATAAGAAGGTGGTACGGGATGAAAACCATTAAACAATTGTTGTCCATGAAAGAACAAAAAGAAAAAATATCCATGATTACAGCATACGATTATCCAAGTGCTAAACAAGCAGAAGCAGCAGGAATAGACACTATTTTAGTAGGCGATTCTTTAGGAATGGTTGTGTTGGGCTACGATAGTACAGTCGAAGTGACAATGGAAGATATGATACATCATGCGAAAGCTGTTAGAAGAGGTGCACCAGAAAGTTACGTAATCGTTGATGTACCTTTTGGAGCAGTCGGTATTGATCATACAACGGATATGAAAAATGCAATTCAATTGTATAAAGATACTAAAGCAAACGCTGTGAAAATCGAAGGTGTGCATACGACATTGATCCAAGGTTGTACTCAAATTGGTGTGCCAGTCGTATCTCATTTAGGTTTAACGCCTCAAAGTGTCGGCATTACAGGTTATAAATTACAAGCAAGCTCAAAAAGAGAAGCTGAACAATTGATAGAAGATGCGAAAGCAGTTGAACAAGCAGGTGCAGTGATGCTCGTTTTAGAAGCAATTCCAAGTGATTTAGCAGAAGTGATTACGGAACAACTGACAATTCCAGTTATCGGTATTGGTGCAGGAAAAGGTACAGATGGTCAAGTACTCGTATATCATGATTTATTAAATTACGGTTCAGAACATATTGCTAAATTTGTGAAACAATACGGTGATTTTTCAAATGGTGTAGATGCACTAAAAGCATATCATGAAGAAGTTAAAAGTGGTGCATTCCCTTCAGAAGCACACACATATAAGAAGAAAGTGATGGGAGAGACAGAGTAGTGACGCAAGTAGTAGAACGTATTAAAGATATGAATTCAATCGTATCTCAATTTAAATCTCAAGGTAAAACAATAGGACTCGTACCAACGATGGGTGCATTGCACGATGGTCATTTAAAAATGATGAAACAATCAATAGAAGAAAATGACATTACTGCAGTGAGTATTTTTGTAAATCCATTACAGTTCGGACCTAATGAAGACTTTGATGATTACCCAAGACCATTTGAATCTGATTTAGAGAAGCTTAAACAAATTGGTGTAGATTATGTATTTCATCCAACAGTTGAAGAAATGTATCCAGGAGAACTAGAGATGACGATTACTGTAGGTCGTTTAGCACAAGTGCTAGAAGGTAAGAAAAGACCAGGTCACTTTGATGGCGTTGTAACAGTTGTTAATAAGTTGTTTAATATTATTCAACCAACACGCGCATACTTTGGTAGAAAAGACGCACAACAACTCGCTATAATAGAAAAAATGGTAGAAGATTTTAACCACTCAGTTCAAATCGTACCAATAGATATCGTGCGAGAAGCAGACGGACTAGCAAAAAGTTCAAGAAATATTTATTTAACAGAAGAAGAAAGAAAAGAAGCCGTACATTTATCTAAAAGTTTAGCATTAGCTAAGCAGAAATATGATGAAGGCGAAAGAAATAGCGACGTTTTAATACAAGCCATCACACAATATTTAGAAAGTAACGTGAGCGGAGATATCGTAGAAGTCGCAATTTACAGTTATCCAGAATTAGAAGAACAACATACAATAGAAGGACAAATCTTTATTTCACTAGCCGTTAAATTTAGCCAAGCAAGATTAATAGATAATATTATTATATAGGAATTTATTGAAGCCGATTGTGCACGCGCACAATCGGTTTTTTGTATTTTGATGGGGGCGCTAACGATCAAGAGTGCAAAACAAGATCGTTAGAAATTCTAACGCTCAAGAAACAGAAACAAGATCGTTAGCCGGTAGAAATTTTCAAAAAATGAGAGGAACCGAGGCGCTAACGCTCAAGAGTGAAAAACAAGATCGTTAGAAATTCTAACGCTCAAGAAACAGAAACAAGATCGTTAGCCGGTAGAAATTTTCAAAAAATGAGAGGGACCCAGGCGCTAACGATCAAGAGTGTAAAACAAGATCGTTAGAAATTCTAACGCTCAAGAATCGCAAACAAGATCGTTAGCGCACCACATTCACATCCACATCCACACAAAAAAACGTGAGACATCATTCTGCCTCACGCTTCATCCAAGACTTCTATCTTCTTACTTACACTTCTTTCAATGATGTTTCTGCACTCAATGCTCTTGCTTTGTCATCTTTAATTGTGACACCTTGTGCTTCTAATTGAGCGATTGTTTCTGCAAATTGTGGTAAGTATGCTTTATGTGCAATGAGTAATTCATTCATTACTTGTTTCGCAGATTCGCCACTTTGAATTAATGGATTAATAATAAATGCTTGTAATAGTAATCCATAATCTCCTTTAACGGCTGCTTCTTCTACACATAATTCCATATTCTTCATTACTTGTAACCATCCGCGTTCTGCTGGATGTAAGGAACCGAATGCGATTGGTTGAGCACCTGTCGCGTTGATATATGCTGACACTTCTACCACATCATCAGGTGCTAAATCTGGTACTGCTCCTTTATTAACAGTAGATACTACGACATGTGTATTCTTATTTGAAGCGATAGATGCAATTGTCTCACATGCGACATCTGAATAATGTGTACCACCACGTTGACTTAATTGCTCTGGTTTATGATCGAGATGTTCATCTTTATAGAGTTCAAATAATTCTTTTTCCGTTTGTCTAACTTGTTCAGCACGCGTACCGATTTCTGGATCATTATATTCTTTAAGTGCATGCTCAAGCATTTCTTCTGCACGGTAGTAATATCTATGGTAACCACATGGAATGAGCTGCATTTGTTGTAATTGCTCTTCGAAAAATGGCACATCAAAGATATTAGAAGGTAACGATGATGCATCTTCAACTAATTGTTTATTTAATTGATAAGTCACGTCATGACCATTTGCGTCTTTAACTCGATGCCAATGGAAATGGTTTAACCCTGCAAAATGATGCGTAAGTTCTCCTTCACCAACATTCAACATTTCCGGCTCATTAATCAAACTATTCACAGGTACATTGCATAGACCAAGTACTTTTTCCCATTTGCCGTATCGTACGATAGCATCTGTAACCATACCACTTGGATTTGTAAAATTAATTAACCATGCATTTGGACAAAGTTCTTTCATATCTTCGACAATATCTAATAAGACAGGAATGGTTCTTAACGCTTTAAAAATACCACCTGGACCATTCGTTTCTTGACCTAAGAAGCCATGCGATAAAGGAATGCGTTCATCTTTAATTCTAGCATCTAATAAACCCACTCTAAATTGTGTCGTAACGAAATCAGCATCTTTTAAAGCTTCACGTCTATCTAATGATAAATGTACTGTGACATCATATGGAGAAGCATCCCACATTCTTTGCGCCATTTTACCGACAGTTTCTAATTTCTCTTTACCTTCAGGAATGTCTACCAACCAAATTTCACTTAAAGGTAACGATTCATAACGTTTAATAAAACCTTCCATCAATTCAGGCGTATAACTGCTGCCGCCACCGATAGTTACAATTTTTATCCCTTTTTCCATTATAATGACCTCCTAATATTTTCTTTCTTATACACGTTAAGTATAAAATAGAAGTAATCATTAAAAAGGCAAATCGGGCATTATCAAATGGCATTTACAAATTTCTTAAAAATAAACCGGATTTTTGTAATGACTTTTTACAAAAGGAGATATCAATATGCTTTTAACAGAAAGAATGAAAGAAGATATATTTTCACAAGCAGAACAAAGTATTATTCAATATTTGTTTGAAGAAAGAGAGAAGATTAAGTCTAAGACGTTAAATCAAATTTCTAAAGAAACATATACACATCCTTCGACTGGTATTCGCATAGCTAAAAAGTTAGGATACGACGGTTGGTTAGAGTTGAAAGATCATTATTTAGAAGAAGTAGAATACTTAAATCGACATTATGAATCAATAGATGCAAACTTTCCATTTGATGCATCAGATAATAACGTGTCCATTAGCCATAAATTAGCACGACTCAATCAAACAACGATAGACGATACTGTGCATTTAATCGATCATCAAGAATTGGATAAAGCAGTCACGTATTTAAAAGAAGCGAAAACCATTAAAATTTTTGGATTGTATCATAATTTGATGATATGCGAAGACTTTGAAATGAGAATGAATCAAATTGGCAAGACCGTTAAACTGTGTGCACTCGAACCCCATTTTGAAATAGAAAAGTCATCGAAACATACATGTGCCATCTTCATTTCATATAGTGGTGAAAATCAAAGTATCTTGAAATTATTACCAATGTTAAAGAAAAAACACATTCCAATTATCGGACTCACAAGTATTGGTGAAAATACAGTAACCAAATACGCAGACAGTACATTACGCATCTCAACAAGAGAAAAGTTATATTCCAAAATAAGCAACTTCACAACTCGAGATTCCATCAGTTTCTTAATGGATATTTTGTATGCTTGCGTGTATGGAACAGATTATGACAAACATACAGATTATAAAATCAATATCGCTAAAAATTTCGATAACCGCGTGACGCATAATAAGATGATACAGGAGAATAAGTAGTTGGAAATATATGAGGATCATACTATTAAATCTTGGAGGACATACAATCAACTTATTATAAGTAGTTTGTATGAAATATATATTATTTTAGATTTGTTCGATATTTCTTGAATTAAAATACTATAGAAAAACAAAAAAATAAATGTATATTATTTTAAAATTGAAGAGAGTAAGTTTTAATTTTGCGACTTCAAATAATTACCTTTTTCTTTTGAATTTTAATGATATAATCATAGTATGTAAAATGTATTATTTTTCCTATTTTTGAAAACGCTTTTATTAATATGTTGTTTTATAAATAGAAATAGTAGTTAAGATTTCAAAATATACACTTGATATTTTACAAAATTATAAATAAAGAGATATGGGACAAGGGGGCTGAGATATGAAGTTATTTCTCAAATTTATGAGCATGGCAACGGTTTTAATATACATGTTAATTAAAATACAAAATATAGTTCAAGATTATTTGGAAATTAAAAATGGTGAATATAAAGAGGAATAGAATAATCGACAGACGATTCGATGTGTTGATCGAGTTTGACTGAATTTCCCGAAATTATAATAGATAACAATTTATTAGAAAGAAGAGGAAAAAATGAAAAATAGAGTTTTAAAGAAATATAATAATTATAAGAAAAATAAAGGTAAGTTAATATATGTAAATGCAAGACGTAATAAAAAAATTAAAAAAGGTAATATACTTTTTGAAGCGGTGCATGGTGATACATATAGTGGTCATATTTATTACATGATAAAAGAATTGTTAAATAATAGTAAACTAAATTTTAAAATTTATGTAGCTTTGAAAGAGACAGAAGATATTGAGTTATTTTTCGATAAGTCAGAACTAAAGAAAATTAATTTTGTAAAACATATGTCGAATCAATACTATGAATTAATGGCTACTTGTGAATATTTAATAAATGATACAACATTTTATCCATTCTTTAATAAGAGAGAAGGGCAGAAATATTATATCATTTGGCATGGAACGCCTTTAAAACATATGGGTAAAGATATTCCTAAAGTAGTAGATATTGCTAATGTGCAAAGAAACTTCTATATGGCTGATAGAATATATGTCAATAATCAAAAAACAATGGAAATATTGGCAAGAACGCATCATTTAAACAATGTTTATAACGGTAAATTTATAGTTGGTCCTTCTCCAAGAAACAGTGTCTTTTTTGAAGAAGAGAAAAGAAATCAGAATAGAAATGATTTGAATTTAAATAATAAAAAAATACTAGCATATATGCCTACATGGAGAGGGAATATTGGTAGTGTACAGAATTCACAACATGTTACAAAGTTAATTACATATTTTGAAGAAAATTTAGATGAAAATACAGTGCTATACGTAAAACTTCATCCATTTGAAAAAACGATTATTCCAGATTCATACGAGAAAGTTAAACCATTCCCGTCTAACATTGAGACATATGAATTTCTAGCTGTCACTGATTGTCTTATTACAGATTATTCATCAGTAATGTACGATTACGTGAATTTAGGTAAACCAGTTATACTTTATACTTATGATTATAAAGATTATAAAGAAAATAGAGGTTTATATGACGATTTATCATTATACCCATTTCTACAATCAAATAGCTTAGAAGGATTGTTAAAGCAAGTTGAACAAATTCCGCAACAAATCGATTATCAAGAATTTAAAAATGAATATAATAAGTATGACAAGATAGATGCGCCTAAAATTATTATTAATCATATGTTTCTAGATAAAGATGATTTAACGATTGAAGAACATAATCTTCATAATGGTAAAGAAACAGTAGTAATTGTTAGTGGAGGATTTTGGAGTAATGGTATTACGACTGCTTTAATCAACACATTAGAAAATATTGATACTACAGAAAAAAATTATATTTGTTTCTTTGAAAAAGATAAGGTTAAAAAAGAACATTATTATCGCTTGTTAGATTTACCTGAAAACGTTCATTTTTATCCAACAGTTGGAGAAATAAACGGTAGTATTAAAGATAGATTGCTGATGAAAAGATATTTATGGAACGAAAAATTCAAAATTAAAGGTATGGAAAAAGATTTAAGCAGAATTTTCAAAGAAGAATTTAGTAGACTATTTGGTGATTTAAAAATAGATTGGTTTATTCATTATACTGGCTTTGAAAGAAAAAGTGCTGAAATGATGCGACATATTGATACAAATACTGCTATTTGGGTTCATACTGATATGTTTGCTGAGTATGAAGCTAAAAAGAATTTTAGTAAAAAAATTATCTATGGTGCATATGAAAAAGCAAATAAAATCGTACTTGTTCATAGAAATCTAAAAGCAAATCTAATCAATCATATACCTCAAGTTTCTAATAAAGTCGTCACTGTAAATAATTTCTTAGGAGAACAAAGAACAAGAAAACTAGCAAAAGAAAATTTATTAGAATCAATTGATAATGTACATGTTGATTATGCTTATAACGAAAATATGTATTTGGATTTTGCCAATTTAGATCAAGAACAGCTAGATGATAAAATAATACAGGATTATCCAGAACAAACAGTATTGACGGAAAATATAACTAAGTCTATAAAGCAATTGGAAACTAAAGAAGAATATTCAAAATCAACATTAGTAACTCAAAAAGATAAAATAGAAAAAAGTATTGTAAACTCTATTACTGGACTTTATGAAGATTTCTTAAAAGATAGAGAGTTAACAGAAACGTTCAAACATTTATTTTTGAATAACCAAGATGTAATCGATGAATACTTTAAATTAAATGAGAAGGACCCTATTGTTCATTCTGTGGAATTATATAATCAAATGAGGGTTTCAAAATGTAGAATGCTCGATGCCTTGTATAATCCAGAAATTAAAGTATACATGAATATTGGAAGATATGATTATCAAAAAGGTCACGATAAGTTAATAGCTGCATTTGAAAAAGTATATATTGAAAATCCTAATGTATTTTTAATTATGGTATGTCCACATGGACCTTTGAAATCTCAAACGATTCAATGGGTTCGAGATTCAGTTGCAAAAGAAAATATTGTAATTCTGGGTGGCATAAACAACCCATATCCTTTATTAGATCATGTGGATGCTTTCGTTCTATCTTCAAATTATGAAGGTTTAGGGTTAGTAGTATATGAAGCATTAGCTTTAAATACTGATGTAATAACAGTGAATTTAAAAGAAACAACTGAATATTTAAATGAAAATCAAGCGATAATTACAGAAAACAGTGTAGAAGGCCTTGTAGATGGCTTTATGATACATCTAGAAGGAAATAAATCGTTTGAAGAATTTGATTTCAATTACTATAAAGAAAAATCTAAACAAGAATTTATAAATGTATTTAAGTAAAGGAGATTATTATGACTAAAATAAAAAAAGCAATTATACCTGCCGCTGGTTTAGGAACAAGATTTTTACCTGCTACAAAAGCAATGCCTAAAGAAATGTTACCAATATTAGATAAACCAACAATTCAATATATTGTAGAAGAAGCATCACGTGCTGGAATTGAAGATATAATTATTGTAACTGGTAAACATAAACGCGCGATTGAAGATCATTTCGATATTCAAAAGGAACTTGAAACAACTTTATATGAAAAAGGGAAACTTGAATTACTTGATAAAGTTCAATATTCAACAGAATTAGCGAACATCTTCTATGTTAGACAGAAAGAACAAAAAGGATTAGGCCATGCGATTCACACAGCGAAGCAATTTATTGGAAACGAACCTTTCGCCGTACTGTTAGGTGATGACATTGTTGAATCGGATAATCCAGCTATTAAACAATTAA
>NZ_JAJNJJ010000010.1:0-100902 GCF_022386135.1 Mammaliicoccus sp. P-M59
GTTTATTACCCCTTTAACTCACATGTTTTGCAATCTTGTGAGTTTACTACCCATTTAACTCACATCTTTTTCAATCTTGTGAGTTTACTACCCATTTAACTCACATCTTTTTCAATCTTGTGAGTTTATTACCCCTTTAACTCACATCTTTTTCACTCTTGTGAGTTTATTACCCCTTTAACTCACATGTTTTGCAATCTTGTGAGTTTACTACCCATTTAACTCACATCTTTTTCAATCTTGTGAGTTTACTACTCCTTTAACTTACATGTTCAACAATCTCGCGAGTTTACTCCGTCTTTAACTCACATCTTTCTTCACGCCCAAAATATTGTAGTTTCTTATATAAAAACCATTCCCAAACATACAAAAACGACAGGGTCTCATCGGCACCGCTCCCTTAATAAGGGTGCAGTGCCAAATCATGCCTCTGTCGCTATTTTTAATTTAGAAGAATATATGAGCTAATATAACGATTATCGGTAGAGCTATGATTGTACGTATAATATAAATCATAAATAGTTTCCCTAGGCTAACTGGTATTTTCGAACCGAGTATAACGCCCCCTACTTCTGATAAATATATTAATTGTGAAATACTTAAAGCACCTACGATAAATCTTGTCATATCACTTGGTACATTACTAATCAGTAATGATGGTAAGAACATATCTGCAAAACCGATTAATAATGTTTCAGACATTTCTTTTGCATATGGTATTTGCATTAATTCTAATAATGGTACAAATGGTGCGCCTAATATACTAAATGTTGGTGTATATTCAGCAACAATAGTTGCTAATGTACCGATTGTCATAACGACTGGTAGAACTGCTAACCACATATCCAACACGGTCTTCACACCGTTAATAAAGAATTGTTTAAGGTTAGGTGATTTTACAGCTTTTTGAGTTGCTTGTTCAAATCCCCATGATATTGGATTATGTGTTTTAGGAATTGATTCATTTAATTGCTCAGTGCTACCGTTTGAATACTTATCTGGAATTTGTTTAAGTGGCCAAATTCTAGGCATTATAAAAGCTGCTACAACACAAGCTAAAATAACGGATAAATAAAATTTAAAGAAATAATCCATTAAGCCGATTGTTTGAGCAATGACAATTGCAAATGTGATTGATACAACAGAGAATGTTGTCGCAATGACAGTTGCTTCTCGACGGGTATAAAATCCTTGTTCATATTGTTGACTTGTAATCATAACGCCAACTGTACCATCACCAATAAATGATGCTAGATTATCAACAGTTGATCTACCAGGTAATTTAAACATTGGTCTCATAATTGGAGCAAACATTGGTCCTAAAAATTCTAATAAACCAAAGTCCATTAATAATGGTAAGAACAAACCTGCAAAGAAAAATACGGCAAGTAATGTTGGTAATAAATCATTGTAAACCATTAATCCGGTATTTTCATTTACAACTACCCCTGGTCCGAAATCGAAATAAATAAATATTGCAAATATCGCACCTATTATTCTAATGACGACCCAAATCCAATTGACGTTAAATAATTCATTCGTTATAGATCTCTTAGTAGAAGTACTGAATATCGTAGAATAGATTAATGTCATTACTGCAGAGAAACTAATTAAAAGCATAATAATTAGCCCAGCATAGTCACCTATCCAATCTAAAGCTGTATTTGCAAGGTATGCAACAGGTAAACTTGTTTCCTTCTCCCCTTTATCGTCAGTTACCGTTACAGGTACTAAAAATAAATATATTCCTAACAGTGATAATATAATAAACTTTAACCTTCCTACTAAAACGCTCGTCTCTTTCATACTTTCTCTCCTTTACGCAAGACTAACTATACACAATAATTAATAAATATTCAATACTATTCATCTCTAATTTTATTATATATTTTTATGTAAGCGCTGTCATTATTTTTAGTAAAAATAAAAGAATTATTAATCATAATATACCAATGTATTTATTATATTTTTTCTTTAAATATTTTTAATTTTCAAACAACTATTTATTATCCGTATAATATATAGAACTATTCCAATTAATTCTTTCAATTTATACCTTAAAAACACCTTATATTTCTGATTGTTCGGGTATTAAATTTTATCTGTATTTTTACAAATCACACTGTTATAATCATGATTATATGTCAAAGAGAAGGAGTTATATGATGTCGAAACCTCGATTAATTACATTTATGTTAAGCGTATTTGTTGTGGGAATGGTTGAATTAATGATTGCAGGTATACTTACTTTAATGAGTAAAGATTTGAATGTATCAGAAGCAATTGTAGGACAACTTGTAACAGTTTATGCATTAACATTCGCAATTAGCGGACCCATACTTGTTAAACTGACTAAGAATGTCTCACCAAAGACTGTATTATTAGTGAGTATGGCTATATTTATTTTAGGAAACGGGATTATTGCGATTTCACCTAACTTTACAATACTTGTAATAGGTCGAATATTATCTTCAGCCGCTGCAGCAATTATTGTCGTGAAAATCTTATCTTTAACTGTTGTGTATTCAAAACCAAGTGAACGTGGGAAAATGATTGGTCTTGTTTATACTGGTTTCAGTGCAGCGAACGTACTTGGTGTTCCTCTAGGTACTAAAATAGGAGACTTAGTAGGTTGGAGAATGTCATTTGTATTTATTTCTACAGTTGGTATTATTGCGCTTATACTTATTATTTTTAATGTCGCAAGTAATAAAATTGATACGCTAGAATCTTCTAGCCAAAGTCAAGATTACAAAGTCGTTCATCCTTTAGAAATTGTAAAATATTTAAGCATTACTTTCCTTATATTAGCGGCAAATTATGTTGTCGTAACGTATATTAGTCCATTATTATCTGTGTATGGATATGATTTAAATATTGTATCACTCGTACTACTTGTTGCAGGTATCGGTGCAATTATCGGTACGTCATTAGGTGGATATATTACAGATGCATTAGGTAGTAAGAAGTGGCTATTAATTTCATTAAGTACTTATACAGTACTGATGCTTGTATTTGAACAATTCTTACCGATACTTGTTATTACATTAATTGGTGTATTTGCTTGGAATATTGTCCAATGGGGATCAAATCCACCTATCCAAATCGGTATTATCTCTCAAATTGAAGGAGATACAAGTGCAGCAATGAGTTGGAACATGTCAAGTTTAAATGCAGGAATAGGTGCTGGTTCATTATTAGGTGGTATATTCGTATCATACTTTAATGTCGTATCTAGTTTATATGTAGCAGGTGCATTAAGCTTTATTGCATTCCTAATTTGTTTAACGATTAAGAAACAACCAAAGGCGCAAAAAGCATAAAAAAAGCGAGTGAGAAAAATCTCACTCGTCTTTTTTATAAATTATTGTAATTCTTTATTGCCTTTTGATTGGCCTTCATCATCAGATGATGAATTTTTTTGTTCGTATTCTTTTCTACTCATTACATCATCAACATGCATATTTACTTCAACAACTTCAAGTCCAGTCATATGTTTAACTTGTTCTTTAACTAAGTCTGCAACTTTTTTGAAGATTTTAGGAGCTGATTCGCCATATTCTAAAATAACTTTTAAATCTACAGCTGCTTGTTTTTCTCCTACTTCAACAGAAACCCCTTGTGTTACGTTATTTCCAGATGTGAAACGATCAGTTAAGCTAGAAGCAAAGCCGCCTTTCATATCTAAAATACCTCTAACTTCTCTTGCAGCAATACCAGCAATTTTTTCTACTACTTCATCTGAAAATGATAATGTATTTGAAAATTGTTGCTCTTGAGCTTGAGCTTGTTGTTGTTGTTGAGCTTCGCGCTCTTGTTCGTTTACACCTGTTTGTTCATTGTAACTACTTTTTGCTTTGTTGTTGTCTACGTTTGCCATAATAGATTCTCTCCCTTTAATTTATAATTTGTTTGTTTTCTTTATTTATATTGTAAGCAGTCTAACTTATTCTATTTAGGAAATTTAAGAACTGCTGTGTACAATCTTTAATATACCCCAATCCTACACCTATTAAACATAGGACTAGGATTAAAACTGTTTTCCAAAAACCAATTGTTAAAAATAGTACTGCTAATATTAACATTGCGATAAAACCAATAATTCTCCATTTATATTCTTTAATAAAATTAATGAATTGATTTGGATCTTGATTTTCATTTGGCATAATCGGAACCTCCTATCCTTAGTCTTATAAAACTCTTGTGTCACTCGATTTTTGATCTCTGACATTAATCTCAATATTTTTTACAGGTATTTCTGAGAAATGCTCAACATTTTGTTTGATATCAGATTTTATTCGATCTGTTAATGTTTGAATTTGACCTGTATCTGAAACAACAAAGAAATCAGCTTTGATTGTTGCATAAGATTTATTTTTCTTATTATACAGTTTCGCAATAACATTTGGTTGACGTACTTCATCGTATTTTTGAATAGTACGATAAATACATTTTTCAACTGAATTTCTCGTAATATAAATGTGACCATCCTCATAGTCACGATGTAAGCCTGGCTTTTTATGTGTTGGTTTAAATGTTGCAAAGAACATCAATATACCAAAGAATATTAATACGCCTGCACAAGCAATCAACGTTGGTTCAAACCAATTATATTTTAATAATTCTTGTTGATAGCTCTTAATTTGGCTAATATCCAAGTACATAAAAAGAAGCGTGCCTACAACTACTATTATGAATAAGCCTAGGAAAAAATTTTTTAATCTTCTCACTGGCAACTGCACCTCCTATGTAAAGTTCTATTACTACTCCTTGTTATACCCCTAAAATGATTTTGAAAACAAAATTTTATAATTTATGTATACTTTTTTGAGAAATTTTAATAATTCTTAGAATGTGTCGTGATTATAAGCACGAAAAAACTCTCTTTCATTATAGAAAGAGAGTTCACTATTATATATGCGTTGATTTTTGCATTAAGTATAAGAAATATGGCGCACCTACAATTGCAACGATAATACCTGCTGGAAGTCCGTTAGGTTCTAATACAATTTTACCGATTGTATCTGCTACAACAAGTAAAATCGCACCATTTAAAACTGCAATTGGTAAGTATAATTGATGTCTAGGTCCAACAATACTTCTTGCGATATGTGGTCCCATTAAGCCAACGAAACCAATTCCGCCTGCTACTGAAACTGCAGCTGATGATAATACAACAGCTAAAAATACGAGTAGAATTCTTTCTCTATTATTATTAATACCGAAAGAAACGGAAATTTGTTCATTCGTACTTAATACATTTAATACATTTGCTTTATAGAACAAGAATGGCATAACAATCGCCAACCATGGGATAAATGCGAACACGAATGGCCATTCATCTCCCCATATGTTACCTGCGAACCATCTTGCGATAAATTCCATTTGATCTTGATCAAACGTAGACATAATTGTTATAGATGCTCCACTCAGAGCAGTAGATAAACCTACACCTATTAAGACCATTCTTACAGGGTTTATGCCTTCTCCACGTTTATGACTGAATATGAAAATAACCATTGCAGTTGCTAAACCACCGAGCATACTTACAAGTGGTAATACATATACAAAATCTCCTGCTTTAATCGTACCAACAACAAGAAATAGCGTAATCATAAATCCGCTTCCTGCATTAATACCAAGAATACCTGGTTCTGCTAAAGGATTCTTCGTAATACTTTGAAGGATTGCACCACTTAACGCTAAACTTGCACCAGCAAGTATTGTGATGAGCATTCTAGGCATTCTAAATTCAAATAATACCATTGTATCTAACTCATTACCTTGTCCAAATATCGTTTTGAAAAATTGCGTAAAGGACATATTAAACTCACCAGTTGTCATGGCAAATCCCATTGAAGCAATAAGTGCGATAACTAATATAATAAATGTAATACGTTGTTTTTTAATAACTTTAGGATGTATCATAGTATTTTACCGTCCCTTCTAACAAGATAAAGGAAGAACGGCACACCGATAATTGAGATAACAGCTCCAATAGGTGCTTCTCCTAACATTCTTGCAATCATATCTGCAAATAACAGAATAAAGCCTCCGAGTACTGCTGATAAAGGTATTACACGTTTATAATCTGTTCCAATCATAAATCGAACAATATGTGGCACCATTAAGCCGACAAATGCGATTTGTCCAACGATTGAAACTGCTATACCTGCTAGGAACATTGTAGCAATTAAACTTGTGTATCTTACAAATGTACTATTTTGGCCTAATCCTTTAGAAAGTGTATCACCTAAACTAAGTATAGTAAGTTGTCTACTCATAAAAATAAGAACAATTAAAATAACAATAACAACTGGTGTAGAGATCATAAGTTGTTTCCAAGTTGTACCACTTACACCACCAACACTCCAGAATGTTAATGTTTGATTTAATCTAAATATTAAAGCAATTCCTTCACTTGCAGCTGTTAAAAGCGCAGATACTGCAGCACCCGCAAGTACTAACCTCATCGGGCTGAATCCACCTCGTTTAGATGAGCCTACACTCATAACAAGTATCCCACCTATAGCTGCACCTACAAATCCTGCAAGCATTAATGTGAAATAGCCTGCATTAGGTATAACGGCTAAAGTTAACGCAAGCATCATACTCGCACCAGCATTAAGACCTAATAAACCAGGGTCAGCTAAGCCATTACGTGTAACGCCTTGCATGACAGCACCGGATACAGCAAGTGCCATACCTACAATAACAGCACCTATTTCTCTTGGAATTCTTATTTCTCTTAATATATTATGTTCTTCTATTTTAGGATTATAATGAAAAATCGCATCATAAACCATTTGTATTGAAGTCGTCTTTGCACCAAATAAAAATGACAGAAGTAAAACAGCTACAAGTAAAATGATTGTAACTGTTAATATAATTGGATAGCGATTAGCTTTTAATGTTTTAGTCTGAGTCATTGGGTTGCCATCCTTTTATAACTTCGTATAGTGCTTACATAATAAATTATATGTTACAAGCATTGGTTTTCCAGTACGTGGATCTGTAGAAAGCTCTGCATCAATATTGAAGACTTCTTCCAATATTTCATTTGTTAGAACTTCTTCAGTTTGACCTTGTGCAACAATTTTACCAGACTTCATAGCAATTAAATGATCTGAGAAACGGATTGCTTGGTTAATATCATGTAAGACCATAATAATCGTACAACCTTGTTCTCTATTTAATTCTTGTACAAGTTCTAAAATTTCTAATTGGTGTGAAATATCTAAATAAGTAGTTGGTTCGTCTAAGAAAATGATATCTGTTTTTTGAGCGAGCGCCATCGCAATCCAAACACGTTGTCTTTGACCACCACTTAAATCGTTAATTGATCTATATTTAAATTCATGCGTACCTGTTACATTTAAAGCCCATTCAATTTCCTCTTTATCTTGTTTAGATAATCTACCGAAACCTTTTTGATGAGGAAATCTACCATAAGATACGAGTTCTCCAACTGTTAATCCATCTGCAACATCAGGAGATTGGGGCAAAATTGCAATCTTTTTAGCTATTTCTTTAGTTGAAGTTGAATGCAAATTCTTACCGTCTAACAACACTTGACCTGTTTGTACATTTAAAATACGGCTTAAAGCTTTTAATAAAGTAGACTTACCGCAACCATTTGGTCCGATGATAGAAGTCACTTTGCCATCTGGTACTTCAAGATTCAATTCATTAACTATTAATTTGTCTCCATAACCTATTGAAATAGCTTCTCCCGTTAAACGATTCATAAAGAACCCTCTTTCCATTAAAATAAACTCTATTTATATGATATTTTCATTAATTGTATATATTTGTAAATGATAATCATTATCATCATTCACATTCATGTATTATAGCATTTAATAGTAGCTTTTTCTATCATTTTCTGAATATTTTCGTATTCCGTTCACAAAAAGAGGTTGGCACAATTAACGTGTACCAACCTCTTAAACATTATTATTCATCTACTAAAAAGCCATTTCCAAGAACGTCTCTTACGTCATGGACAACAACAAATGCATTTTCATCGAATTTTCTAATCATGCGTTTTGTTCTAGAAAGTTGTGTCTTTGCAATAACAACATATAAGACATCGGTATCTTTCTTAGAATAATAGCCTCTACCATTTAGAATCGTACAACCACGACCAATTTGTTCATCAATCATTTTGGCGATTTGATCGGGATTTTGAGAAATAATTGTAACGGCTTTTTTAGGATTGAGACCTTCAATTACAAAGTCCATCACTTTTGTTCCTACATATAATGAAATCACTGTAAGTAGCGCTTTTTCTAAAGGCATTACAGTAAGTGAGAACATCACGACGATAAGGTCAAAGAATAGTAGAGCATATGATGTATTAACGTCTAAATATTTATGCGCTATTCGAGCAAGAATCGTCGTCCCAGCAGTCGTACCACCAGATAATACAATGAGTCCTATACCTAGACCAACCATGAAACCACCAAAGATTGTGTTAATTAAAATTTCATTCGTATGCACAACCCAAGATTCAGTCAGACCTAGAAATACAGAAATAGCAATAACCGCTATTATCGTATATACAGTACTTCTCTTGCTTAAAAATTTATAACCTAACGCAATTAAAATAGCATTTAAAATAAACGTAGACCATGCAGGTGAAATATCGAATGCATAAAGTAAGATTAAAGAAACCCCAGTTACGCCACCTTCACCTAAATTAGCAGAAATGATAAAGGCATTAACACCCGTAGCAAAAATAAAAGATCCTGCCAAAATTAATATCATATCTCGTAAAATTCTATTTTTCATGACCTTACCTCCTCTATATTTTTTAACAGACATATAGATACTACCACAATCCTCAAATCCCCTCAACATGCCGATTTTAAATAGAAGACTCTTTTATTTGATTCCGTCTTTAACTCACATGTTTTACAATCTCGTAGGTTTACTGCCTCATTAACTCACATGTTTTACGATCTCGTGAGTTTATTCCTCTTTTAACTCACAAGTTTCACAATTTCGTGGGTTTATTCCATCTTTAACTCACATGTTTCCAAATCTCGTGGGTTTATTCCACCTTTAACTCACATGTTTCTTAATCTCGTGAGTTTATTCCGCCTTTAACTCACATGTTTCCAAATCTCGTGGGTTTACTTCGTCTTTAACTCACATGTTTCTTAATCTCGTGAGTTTACTTCGTCTTTAACTCACATGTTTTACGATCTCGTGAGTTTATTCCGCCTTTAACTCACGTCTTCCATCATCTTCCGCCTTCAATCCCACTCATTTTCACATTCCCCCCTTAATTCAAACAGTCACCACAAAAAATACCGACAAAATCTTTTCTAGACTTTGTCGGTACTACTAAAATCTTCATATATTAAATCCCTGATATATCTTACTATTAAAATTCTTTTTCAAATGGTGCTTGTATATCTTTCAACACTTTAACAGAGTTATCGAATAATGATTTTTCTTCTTCATCTAATGGCATTTCGATGACTTCTCTAATGCCTGATCTGTTTATAAGTGCTGGTACGCCTATATACACGCCTTCATGTCCATACTCGCCTTCTAAATATGCAGACACTGTCAACACCACATCTTGGTTATTTAAAATGGCTTTTGTAATACGCATTAACCCCATTGCTACTCCGTAATAAGTTGCGCCTTTTGCTTCTATAATTTCATAGGCTGCATCTCGAGTTTGTACAAATATTTCTTCTACTCTATGTTTACGTGATTCGTCTTTTTCAATAATACTTCTTAATGGTTTACCTGCAATGTTAGCGTGAGACCATACTGGTAATTCTGAGTCGCCATGTTCACCGATAATGTTTGCATGTACACTTTGTGGTGCGACATCGAATTCTTCACTTAATAAATATCTAAATCTTGCTGTATCTAATATAGTACCTGATCCGATTACACGTTCTTTTGGTAAACCAGAGAATTTCATAGTTGCATAAGTTAATACATCTACTGGGTTAGTTGCAATTAAGAATATACCATCAAATCCTGAGTCCATAATTTCAGTAACGATTGATTTGAAAATTTTCATATTTTTTGCTACTAAATCTAGTCTTGTTTCACCTGGTTTTTGTGCTGCACCTGCACAAATAACTACTAAGTCTGCATCACGACAATCTTTATAGTCACCTGATTTAACCTTAATTGGTGATGGTCCGTATACTGTACCATGATTTAAATCCATGACATCCCCGATAACTTTCTTTTTATCTAAGTCTATGATGACAAATTCATCACAAATACCTTGGTTTATCATTGAAAATGCATAACTTGAACCTACTGCACCATTACCTACTAATACGACTTTTTTACCTTTGAATTGTTTCATTATATTCGCTCCTCAATTTATATTTATAAAATTATTGTTAAAATAAATGTCCATACACAGATGAATATTAAGAATCCGACACTATATTTCAAAGTCATTTTGAGCAATTCAGACTCTTTACCAACTTCTCTAACAGCAGCTGTTGCAATCGCGATAGATTGTGGTGAGATTAATTTAGCTGCTACACCACCTGCTGTATTTGCTGCAACTAACAATGGTCCGCTTGTACCAATTTGACTTGCTACTGACGCTTGAATTGGTGCAAATAATGTGTTGTTATTAACGACTGAACCAGTCATGAATACACCTATCCAACCTAATACTGGAGATAGTATTGGGAAGATGTTACCAGCTTTTGCAATACCTTGACCCATTGCAGCTGTTAGTCCGCCATAAGTTGTGATTTTAGCAATAGCTAAAATAAAACAAATTGTCAAAATTGGTAACCACAATTCTTTAATTGTTACGCCTAGTAAATCGAATGCGTCACTAAACTTAAAGTGTTTCGAAATTAATATTGTAATCACAACTGAGATTAATATTGCTGTACCAGTTGCGCTAAAGATGTCGATTTTTAATGTGATCAGTTTATTAGTAATTTCATTAAATGTTCCCGGAATACTTATATTCCATACTAATGAAGAAAGTAAACCACCTTCAGCAAATAAAGCTTTGAAAAACGGTGCACTCCATATCATGACGAAAATCGTTAAAATATAGAATGGACTCCATGCATACATAATGGATTTAACAGAATGTTTCTTTGTTTCCAATACTTCTTGATCTGAAATTCTGAAAATATTTTTTGGTTGATAATATTTTGAGAAAATTGCTAATGCAACCATAGATAATAATGGTGGAATAATATCAGCCAATTCTGGACCTTGGAAATACGTAATCAATATTTGTAAGCCTGTATAAGTTGTACTTACAACAAGAATCATCGGTAAAATTTCTTTCACACCTTTAAATCCATCCAATATCATGACAAGTAAAAATGGAATAAAGAAGTTCAAGATTGGAAGTGTAAGTGTTGAAATCTGTGATACTTCAAGCGCTGAAATATTACCGTGAAGACCTAAACTATCTATAATGCCAACTGGAATACCAATCGCACCAAAAGCACCCGCTGCTCCGTTAGCAATTAAACAAAGCATTGCTGCCTGTAAAGGTTTAAAACCAATTTGAATTAACAATACACTACATATTGCGATAGGAACACCAAACCCAGCAGCACCTTCTAAAAATGCATTAAAACTAAAACCTATTAATAATAATTGGATACGTTGGTCTTGAGAAATACCTGAAATACTATCTTGAATGATACTAAATTGTCCTGTACCAATTGAAACTTTGTATAACCATACTGCCATTACGACGATATAGCCTATTGGAAGAATACCTTGAAAGAACCCTTCTGTTATAGCACCAATCGCTACAGTATGTGGTAATTCGAAGATAAATGATGCAATGACTAAAGTTACAATAAGTGTTGTAATAGATGCATAAATACCTTTCATTTTAAAAACTGTTAAACATAATAGAAATAATATAATCGGTATACTAGCAACAACTGCTGATAGTGTAACGTTGTCTAATGGATTTATATTATTTAGTAGCACAATGAACAACTTCTTTCTTAATTTTATTTTTTCAAGATGCGCATCTTTAACGTTTGTGATGTTTTTCACAATGTAAATATAGCACCTCAATTCCCTGAGGTCAATAGGTTTGACGTATATTTTGTGAAAAAATTCACGAATTATTTTTGACTCGTTTTTTGATATTTATTGAATCCTTTGCCCTATCTAAATGGTTGCGTTTTCATTATTTCTCATAATTTTTAAATTTTTTTACAATAAAAAACAAGATCCTGAAATATTTTTCTAGGATCTTGTTCAATTCACTTCTATATTATTCAGTTAAACTTTGCGTATTTACAAAATGTCTATACTTTTCATGAGAGCCTAATAATTCTTGGTGAGTACCTACGCCTGTGATTTCACCCTTATCTATAAATACAATTTGATTCGCTTTTTTAATCGTAGCAAGTCTATGAGCAATCACAATAGTTGTACGATCTTTCATTAATTCATTCAACGCTTGTTGAATGTAGAATTCACTTTCACTATCTAAATTAGCTGTTGCTTCATCTAGTAGTAGAATATCTGGATTCTTAATAAAACTTCGTGCGATATCTATACGCTGTCTTTGCCCGCCAGATAATTTGGTACCTCTTTCACCGATTTCTGTATCAAAGCCTTGTGGAAATGCCATTATAAAATCATAACAGCGTGCCATCTTCGTATAATGCACAAGAGTTTCTTCATCTACTTCTGAATAGACACCGTATGTTAAATTATCTCGAATCGTCCCTGACATCATCGCATTAGATTGCATAACATATCCAATTTTCTGTCGCCAATATTTTAAAGATATATCATCTATTGGTTGGTTTCCATATAATATTTGCCCATGATCGATTGGATAAAGTCTTTCAATTAAACTGAACAGCGTACTTTTTCCTGAACCTGAAGGACCAACAAATGCTGTCACTTCTCCAGAACGAATGGATAAAGATAAATCTTTAATGACAGGATTGTCTTCATATCCAAAAGAAACATTTTCAAATGTTATATCTTGATGATTCGTAATCGGTTGATTATGATCATTACCTCTTTTTTCCGCTTCTTCTTGATAAATCTCATAGATACGTTCACTTGCGCCGACAGCTTTCTTATAATCCGTTAAAAACATAGAAAAATTCAAAATTGGCGCTGATAATTGCACAACATAGAATATCATTGCGACTAATGTCCCTGCAGTAATCGCACCACTCGAAACTCTAATACCACCAAACCCAAGTATGACAGCTACGGTTAACGTCATAATAACGCCTGAAAGTGGAGATATGATTGCTCTAATTTTCGCTTCCTTTAATCCTAGATCATATATACCTAGTAAAGTACCTTTTGTTTTTTCTAGTTCTTTTTCTTCTGACGTTGTCACTTTTACTAATTTCATTTCTGTCAGTACTCTTCCTAATATACCGCTGAACCTAGAAATCTCAGTTTGTGTGTCTTTTGAGATTTTACCCATTTTTCGTCCTAATGGTACCATTATCCCGATAAATATAGGTAAGATCAGAAATGTCATGAGTGTCATTTGCCAATCTAAAATAAATAACATCACAATCGAACCAATAAGTGTTAACAATGATGGCAACACACTTGGTGCTTTTTCAGAGATAAATAAGTTAATCACATTTGTATCATCTGTAATTCTACTCATCAATTGACCACTTTCGTTTTTGTCAAAGAAACTCATTTTCAAATTGATTAAATGCTTCCATAACTTTTCTCTAATTGAATAAATTGTTTTTTCACCAATCTTGCTTAGTAAATATGTCCCGATACCGCTCAAGACTGCATTTACTAAAAATACACCTATAAATAGCCAAACCATTCTTAAATCCAAATTTTCTGCATTAAATGTATCTACTAATTTCCCAGTAAATAATGGTACAAGCAAACCACTAAGACTACCTAAAATAGAAAGTGTCATAGCCGTAAACACTAATTTTTTAGGCCAGTCTACCTTTTTTAATAAATAAAGCAGAGGATTTTGTTTTGTCATTTTAATAACCTCTTTACTAAAATTAATGATATAGTATATTTTACAGCATTGAGATTATACATACCAAATTTAAAATATGTTCACAAAAAATTAACGTTCATTTGTTATCTTATTGTAGGGTAGTTAATTAATATATGTTAGAATGATATAGTTAATTTTAAAAATAAATGAAGAGGTCTTATTCATGAAAAAAAGTCTATTATTATTTTTTGCATTACTTTTAATAAGCATACCAGTAACTCAAAGTGCTTATGCAGCGGATAATCCGAAATCACCAACACAAGTAGCCAATGAAGATGGATACTCACTCGGTGAAATCTATGAACCTGAAGGCGCTATTAACTATAGTTCTGATACTGGTCAAATTTTGTATGAATATAAAATAGATGCTAAATGGTATCCAGCTAGTATGTCTAAATTAATGACATTATATTTAACTGAGAAAGCAATCAATAGTGGCAAACTTGATAAAAATGCTAAAGTTAAAATGACAAACGAAGAATATCGTTTATCTACATTACCAGAATTAAGTAATACAAAGTTGTATCCTGGAGATGTTTATACAATCTCTGAACTCATGCAAATTACCGTTTCTAACTCTTCAAATGCAGGTGCGATGATTTTAGGAAGAGAAACGATGAAAGCTGAGAACTTAGCTTCTGCTAAAAAGATAGATAAAAAAGATAAAGACTCTAATAAAAATACAGCATCAAAACAACAAAAAAAGGATTTAGATTCTGACTTTGTTGACTACATGAATGAGACAGCTAAGAAATTAGGCATGGAACATACGAAGTTCTACAATGCTAATGGTGCTTCTAATAATTTATTACTAGAATATAAAGCTAAACGTTACCAATCAGATGAAGATAACTATACAACAGCTAGAGATTTTGCCATTTTAACGCAACATCTTGTAAAACAGTATCCTGACATTTTGGAATACACTAAAAAAGTTGCCCCTACTGTTCACTACGTTACATATTATACGTATAATCATTCACTTGAAGGTGCAGATATGTCACTTAAAGGTACTGATGGTCTAAAAACGGGTTCTAGTGACACTGCCGACTATAACCACAGTCTTTCTACTAAAAGAGATGGATTAAGAATTAACCAAGTTCTTTTAGGTGCAGGAGATTATAACAGTGTTGGTGGAGAGAAAGAACGTAATATGATGGGTAATAGCTTGATGGAAAAATCATTCAAAGAATATGAATGGAAAAAAGTATTATCTAAAGGTACTCAAAAAATTAATGGCAAAAAATACTACGTTACAGAAGACTTATATGATGTCGTACGTAAAGGCGAAGATTATAAAGTCGTACTTAAAGATGGACGTGCAAGCATTGATTATAACCGTTCTTATATCAATGATAGTTATGGTCCACCATCTGTAAAAGTAGAAACACCAAGTAAACATAAATTTAACGAAACAAAGAAAAAAGTAACAAGTACGGATAATAGACCTATTATTATGACAGCATCAATCTTACTTATTGCTGGAATCATTCTTTTATTAACTTGGTTAATTAAGCGTAAGAAAAAATAATAACGGATGTTAAGTCTTAAGTCCGACAACAAAAACGTCATTTTAGTGTAGAATAGTCTTAAACTATTCAATACGAGGTGACGTTTTTTTGATTCAATTTTTACCGAATTTTCTATCAGAACCAATTAATTTATCCTTAACAATGATAACGATCATCGCGCTTATATATGTATTTGTGCATCATAGACGACAACAGCCCATTTTAAGTTTAATTGATATCATTTTAGGTTATTTTCCAATACTCATCCATGAGATGGGTCATGTTATAGCAAATAAACTATCAGGTGGTAAGCCTAAAGACCTCGTAGTTGTTTGGCGTCGTAAAGAGCGCATGGAAACCGGTAGACAAGGTTATGCCGTTACTGGTTCCAAATCACGTTTAAATCAATTTATAACGACTTTATTCGGTTATATCATGCCGCCGATAATGTTGATTTTAGGTGTATGGCTAAAACATCACACATTCGGACCAATTTTCTTAATCATTCTTCTGATCATGTTTTTATTCTATGTCATATTAACATCTAGGAAATTTATCCCAAGTATCATTCTCGTCATTATTGCAGTAGCTTTATATGAAGTACTATCTGCACCGAATATACATGACTTTGGACAAATCATTACGTATATTTATCACATTAGTTTAGGAACATTATTAGGTGAAGTCGCACAATCAAGTATTACAATATTCCTATTAACATTCTCACGTTCAAGACAAGAATGGGATGGTAGTCAGTTAAGACAACTCACTAAAATTCCAACTATTTTCTTTAGTGTTATATGGATAGCGATTAATGTATATGCGGTTATGTATACATTCAATATTTTATGGCCATAGATATTGGAACTTTAAATATGGAGTCTTCGCGTAGTATAATTCGACTTTATACTTTAGCGCACGATATCTTGAAGTCTTCGTGCGTTATACCCTGATTTTGTACCTTAGCGCACGATATCTTGAAGTCTTCGTGCGTTATACCCTGATTTTGTACCTTAGCGCACGATATCTCGTAGTCTTCGTGCGTTACACCCTGATTTTGTACCTTAGCGCACGATATCTCTCAGTCTTCGTGCGTTATTTTAATCCATTAACAAAAAACCAGCAGAAATTCATTCGCTTGAATTTCTGCTGGTTTTTATTTATTAAGCTGTTTTTATACCAAACAAATATGATGCATTTGTTTCACTTATCATAATTGTTTTATCTTTTAGTTTAAGTTCTATGAGCTGGTTTAAGCTATCTTTATTGCTAATTGTTACTACATCGCCAATATGCAATTCTTGATTACTTAAATAATCTAAGAGATTCACGTAATCCATTACACGTTTAATTTCAACGTCATCTCCAATTTCAAACTCATTTAATGATGTATTATAAATTTCCTCTATTTGATTCTCTCTTGGAATAATACCACCATGCGGACAAGTTGTTGGATAACCCATTAACTTATCTATCTTATCTATAAAACGGTCAGATACACGATGTTCTAATATTTCTGCCTCTTCGTGAACTTCATCCCAAGTATATTCAAGTTCTTCTATTAAGAATCGCTCTATGAGTCTATGTCTTTTAATAATATTAGTTGTATGATCTAACCCCTTCTGAGTTAATTTCACACCTTTATAAGGACGAATATCTACGTAGTCATCCTTTTTCAAACGTAACATCATTTCACTAACTGATGAAGGTTTAATATTTAAATCTTGCGCTAAATTCTTATTGGATACGTAATCTGTTGTGCCATTTAATCCAAAAATCGCTTTTAAGTAGTCTTCTTGTTCTTCAGTCAACATCTACTCTGACCTCACTTTTATTATCATATATTTATTGTACCACGATTTATTTTTACAGGCTATCTCTTGACTTTAGATAATTTTCTAATATAATCGAATTATAGTTTAGGTTAACCTAAACTTATTTTTAGAAAAGGTGATAACATGTTGCAGGTAAAAAATTTGAATCTATATTTAGGTCAACAGCACATATTGCATGATATTAATTTAACCATTGAATCTACAGGTGAATTAATTGGCATTATGGGACCGAATGGTGCAGGAAAATCTTCATTTATTAAATCGATTTTGGGTGAATTTAAGGCATCAGGAGAAGTTTATTGGCATGATAAACCGATAAACCAACAGTTGAAACAATTAACGTATATTCCTCAAAGAAATCAATTAGATTTAGATTTCCCTATCACTGTTCAAGATAGTTTATTAACAGGCTATTATGCTACATCAGGTTGGTTTAGGCCATTAAAAAAAGAAGCGTATCAAAAAAGGGATCAATTAATGTCAGAGTTACAACTAACTGAATTAAAAGACAAGACATTAAATCAATTAAGTGGTGGTCAATTACAACGTGTTCTTTTAGCAAAATCTTTAATGAAAGACAGTGATTTATTATGTCTCGATGAACCATTTGTCGGTATTGATTTTAAAAGTGAAGAAATCATGATAAACATGCTTAGAAGATTAAAGTCAGAAGGAAAACTCATCATTATTGTTCATCATGATATTCAAAAAGCCAAATTATATTTCGATAGAATCATCCTCCTCAATCGAACTATTAAATTTTTTGGCACAGCATCTGAAGCTTTAACAGAAGACAATATTAAAGAAGTATTTCTAAAGGAAGGCGTTACACCATGATTAATGAATTTATCTCATCCCTAATACAATATAATTTCTTAAGTCGAGCGCTGATTACTGCTATTGTAGTTGGTGTTGTTTGTGGCATTGTAGGTAGCCTCATTATATTAAGAGGTTTGTCTTTAATGGGTGATGCTATGAGCCACGCTGTACTGCCTGGTGTTGCAATAAGTTACGTATTGAACATCCCGATGTTTATAGGTGCACTCATTACCGGTATGTTAACGAGCTTTCTGATTGGTTACATTGCCCAACACTCAAAAACTAAAAATGACGCAGCTATCGGTATTATCTTTACTGCATTCTTTTCCCTTGGAATTATTATCATAAGTCAAATTAACTCCTCTACTGATTTATATCATATTTTATTTGGGAACATATTAGCAGTAACTTCAAGTGCATTTTATACAACGAGTATAGTCAGTCTAATCGTTATCGCTTGTGTCATATTATTTTACAAACCCTTGCATTTATCAACGTTTGACCCTATTGCAGCTAGAATGAGCGGTTTAAATGTAAAAGTCATTCATTATTTTGTCATGATGCTATTAGCGCTCGTAACAGTTGCTAGTTTACAAACAGTGGGCATTATACTTGTCGTTGCACTACTTATTACACCGAGTTCAGCTGCATTTTTAATCACAAAATCATTAAAATCAATGATGATTGTCGCAAGTGTTATCAGTGCAATATGTGCAGCCTGTGGCATGTATATTAGTTACCTTTATAACTTACCAAGTGGCGCGTGTATCGTATTAGTCTGCTGCTTAGTGTACATGATTACATTCACCATACATAAAATGAAATTAAAATTTGCTTAGGAGGTTAAACATGAAGAAATTATTTATGCCATTACTCGCTATCATTGTTTTACTATGTGCTTGTAATGCAACATCATCTAATGAAGACAAACATTTAAAAATAGTAACAACAAATTCAATATTAGCGGACATGACTAAAGAAGTAACAAAGTCTGATGCAAAAGTTACAAGCATCGTCCCTATCGGACAAGACCCTCACGAATATGAAATTAAACCTAAAGACGTCAAAGCATTAACAGATGCAGATGTTATTATATATAATGGTTTTAACCTTGAAAGTGGAAATGGTTGGTTTGAAAAAGCATTAGAACAAGCAGGTAAAAAAGTCTCAGACAAAAATGTTATTCAAGCAACTGAAGACGTTACACCTATCTATTTAAAAGGTGGAGAAGGCGATAAAAATAAAATCGATCCACACGCTTGGTTAAGTATTGAAAATGGTATTAAATACGTCAATACAATTGAAAAGCACTTAAGTGATATCGATAAAGATCACAGCAAACAATTTAAAGATAATGCTGAAAAATACACGAATAAATTAGATAAACTACATCATAAAATGATGACAGCATTCAATGATATTCCTGAAGATAAACGTGCTTTTATAACAAGTGAAGGTGCATTTAAATACTTTGCGAAAAGCTATCATATAACACCAGGATATATTTGGGAGATTAATACAGAAAAACAAGGTACACCAGATCAAATGAAGCAAGCCATTAAATTTGTGAAAGACCATGATCTAAAATCATTAGTCGTCGAAACAAGTGTTGATAAGAAAAGCATGCAAACATTAGCAGAAGAAACAAACCTCAACATTAAAGATGAAGTATTCACAGATTCAATCGGTAAAAAAGATTCTAAAGGTAACTCATATTACAACATGATGGAACACAATGCAGAAGCAATTCATAATAGTATGAAATAATGAAAAAAGAGGCCGAGATGATGAAATCTCGGCCTCTTTTTTGTGTATTTAACTTCCATTATTCCGAATTGTGGTAATTAGAACGCTGTAACTTCCATTATTCCGAATTCTGGTAATTAGAATGCTGTAACTTCCATTATTCTGAATTCTGGTAATTAGAACGCTGTAACTTCCATTTTTCTGAATTGTGGTAGTTAGAATGCTGTAACTTCCATTTTTCTGAATTCTGGTAATTAGAATGCTGTAACTCCCATTATTCTGAATTCTGGTAATTAGAATGCTGTAACTTCCATTATTCTGAATTGTGGTAATTATAATGCGCTAACTTCCATTATTCTGAATTCTGGTAATTAGAATGCTGTAACTTCCATTATTCCGAATTGTGGTAGTTAGATGAGCGCTCTCTTACGGACATCTCTCGGAATTCTGTCCCTAACGACATCCCATAACATACACTTCTCAAATAAAATCTATTATTTTAATGTTGGATCATCTTTTTTCATGACTTGTTTATATTTACTAAATGTTTCTTTATCATTTTTAGAAAATGCTTCGTTCATCATTTGTCTTTTTTCGGCTCTTCTTCTTCTATCTTTCTTTGTTTCTTTACGATCATATCTAAAGTTTAACGAAGTACCTTTTTTAGTAAATTCTTTCATATACATATATGATCCTGAATTATAAGCTGCTCTAATAATCATATGTCCTGCTACTGGAGATGTTAAATATAAGAACAGTATTGTTAATAATGTTCGGACACTAAAGTATTCTTGTGTCACTAAGAAATATATAAACACACCTGTCAAAGTAAGCAACACAGATAATGTAGAACTTTTAGTAGCGGCATGACTTCGAAGAAATGTATCTCTAAAGCGTACAATTCCTATCGCACTGATGAGCGCTGCTATTGAACCTAACAATATTGATAAAGCGGCAATTAAACTAACGATCTCGCTTAGATTCAAAGACACGACCCCCTTCTATGAAACGTGAAATACCTACTGTACTCAAGAAAGAAAGTATTGCGATAATCAAACTCGCTTCTAAATAACTGAATGTATCATAAATAATGCTTAATACCCCTACTACGGAAACTAAAATCGCACCGATTGCATCAAAAGCAATGACTCTATCAGCAGTAGTTGGACCTATGATCGTTCTGAGAAGTACGACAACAATGGAAATACCATATATAACAAGCGCTGTTTTGATAATTGCTAATATGATAAATGACATTATTTAAGCACCTCCCAGATTAGTTTTTCATATTTCTTAATTTGCTTCGTTAAAATTTCTTTTTCTTTATCTGATATATCAATTGCATGTATAAAGAATCTTCTACCATCAGGTGAAAGTCTAAGCACGACGGAACCTGGTGTAAGCATAATAAGCAATGTTAACAATGTAATCGCCCAATCTTGTTTTAATGTTGTTTCATAAGTTACAAGACCTGGATTAACTTTGTTTGTTTTAAATAAAATATAATTGATTGTTGTCATACTTGAAGTCACAAGTTGATAGTTATAAACACATATAAACTTGAAGATTACCCAAACCTTTTTCAAGTAGAAGACATGTCCAAAGAATCTATGCATTAAATAAACAATAACAATACCAATGAGATATCCACCTACAAAGGTTGATAAATGAAATTTATCTTCATCTTGGAATAACGTCCATAAGAAGGCGATTAAAATATTTAATAACAACTGTGCCATTATTACTTCGCCTCCACTTCTACGTTTGGAATAATTTCTTTAATATATGACTGTTCATGTATGTTAAATTGTGCTGCCAATTCTGAAATGTTCAATACATATTGTGATGCTATACCTAATGCGATAGTAGCTACTGTTAATATGATCATCGCATATAATTTATGTTTAGAAAGTGGTACCCTTTCAACTTTAGGAATATCGTTTCTACCAAAGTACATCACTAAGAATATTCTTAGTAAACTGTACATTGCGATAACACTTGTAATCACCATCACGATGACACCTATTGTATAACCATTATCTAAAGCACCTTTAATAATTAATAATTTCCCAGGAAATCCACTAAAGGGTGGTACACCACCGATTGATAATATCGTGATAAAGAATATAATCCCTAGACTCGGATAATATTTAATTAATCCACCAAATTGATCATAATATCTCGTGCCTGATAATAATACGAAAGTACCGATGATTAAGAATAATAATGTTTTAATGATCATATCGTGACTGACATAGAATATTGCCCCTGTAATACCATCGCTATTATTTGCACTTAAACCGAGGACAGCAAATCCTATTGATAAAATAACTTGGTAAGCTGCAATCTTTTTAATATCTTTAAATCCTAATACACCGATACTGCCGATGATCATTGTGATGATAGCCATGATATATAATAGGAAATGTGTAACTTCTGGCTTTTCATCGAACATCAACACCATAACTCTTATCAATGCATAGACCCCGACTTTAGTCATAAGGCTGGCAAACAATGCTGCTAATTCAGTGTTTAAAGCTGCATATGCTTTCGGCAACCACATAAACATAACTAAGGCTGCTTTACCACCAAAGACGAAAATCATAATAACTGCTACTAAAGTAACGGTCGTTGGTTGATTACTTTCAGTTATGCGCATTGCGATATGTCCAAAGTTCAAAGTACCTAGCGTTCCATATAAATATGCTACACCCATTAAGAAGAACCAAGAACTGACAACGTTAATAACAACATAAATAACACTCGCTCTTAATTGTTCAATAGATTGTCCCAGTGTTAATAATACAAATGATGCTAATAACATAATTTCAAACATAACGTATAAATTGAAGATATCTGCCGTTAAGAAGCTTCCGTTAACACCTGTTAATAAAAATAGTATAAAAGATGGTAAGAAATATCTATTTGCTACTCTTTCTCGTTTACCAAAACCAAAATATATAATAACTGTTACAACAAAACAAGAAACAGACGTAAATAGAAGTGCTAATTCATCTCCGACAAACTGTATACCATATGGCGGTTGCCAATCTCCAAAGTTAATAACAAGTACTTTATTTAAACTAACTTCTATAAGTAGCCATACCGAAATGATTGTTGTAATTGATAAACTCGTTATCGCGATACGTCTTGTTAAAGCTAAACGTTCTTTAAAGAAGAACAATATTAATCCAGTAATTAAAGGTACGAGTAATGGTACTAATATTAAATTATTCATCTACATCTTCATCCTCACCGCGTAACGCCTCTATTCTATTTACTTTCGTCAACTTAAATGTTCTATATATAAGTACGAGTAAAAATGCTGTAACAGCAAAACCAATTACGATAGCTGTTAAGATCAATGCTTGAGGTAAAGGATCGACATAATCTTTTCCTTCTCCATTAATAAGTGGAACATTCTTTCCACCAAACTCGCTCATGGATAAAATCATTAAGTTTGCTACGTGTGTATAAATTGCTGTACCAATAACAATTCGAATTAAGTTTTTAGACAAAATCATATATGTTCCTACAAATGTGAGTACGCCTATTATAATAACTAGTATTAAATTCAACTGTTATCACCACTTATCGCAAGCATGATTGTTACAACTGCCCCTACTACAGTAAGTAGTATGCCGAGCTCAAAAAGTGTAACGCTTGATAAATGAATCTCACCTAACAACGGCCATGTCATATAGCCATCCTCATGTGTTAACATCGGATGTCCAAAGAACATTGGAATAATACCTGTACCAATTGAAATGAGACATCCAATAATCGTAACTGCTCTAAAGTCTAATGGCATTGATTGAACGACTGTTTCCACATCAAAAGCTAAAAACATTAAGATAAAGGCTGAGCTAAAGACGAGTCCACCAATAAACCCACCACCTGGGTTATCGTGACCAGCAAGAAAAATATAAAATCCAAACGTCAATATTATGAATGTAGCAATTTTGGATATCGTTTCTAATACAACATCATTTTCTTTCATTTGGCTCATCCTTTCTTATCTTAAATTTAACTAATGTAAATATACCTAATCCTGCAATTAATATAACGATTCCTTCAAGCATTGTATCTAACGCTCTAAAGTCTCCGAGAATACCGTTAACGATATTTTTAACACCTGCTAATTCGTATGCATTATCATAGTAGAATGAAATTTTGTCGAACAGACTATCTTGTTGCATCATAATGACAAAGACCACAACAAATACTGCCATTAATAAAGCAATTGTTAGTTTCACAATTTCACTCATAACGTTTGGTGTATCTTTCTGAACGTTTGGTAAATGATAGAACACTAATAAGAATAATACTGTCGTAATCGTTTCTATAACTAGTTGCGTTAAAGCTAAATCAGGTGCTTTCATAAATATGAATACGACCGCGATCGAATACCCGATGACACCATTTAAAATCGTCATTGTCATTCTCTCACGTATAAACATTAACGCTGTTGCAGTAATCACTATATTAATTAATATAATGATTTCAAATGTTGTCGCTTCAGTAATATGGTAATAAGCAATATCATAAATACCGACTTGATAAATACCATATCCCATAATGACAAAGAAGATTACATAAATAATGTGTAAATATTGGTTCAGTTTATTATTCATAATACCTTGAATTGAAAACGTACTGATACGATCTAATGCATCCATACCTTTTGTATATAGCGTATTGATTTCTAAGTTTTTAGAAATCTTACTATAAATAACATCCCATTTTGGCACGAGTATAAGAAGTGTCCCAATAATGTATATGCCAAGTGTTAAGAATAATTCTACTGTAAATCCGTGCCATGCTTTAATATGTGGTAAATGAGCCATAATCTCGCTATCGTGGAATATATCTCTTAATGCTGGTCCAATTAAATATTCTCCTAATACATTCGGTACAAAGAAAATGATTGGAACAAACAATACGATAATCATTGGTGAGATTAATAATCCGCCACCATCATGACGTGGTACTTTCGGTAATTGTTCTTTTTTAAGCTTGCCGAAAAATGGTTCTTTAATGAGTTTAATACAATATACAAATGTAAATATACTGCCGACAAACCCAGCTAATATCATCACGGTAGACATCGTTTGATTAAAGATATCTGTGTGACCTGTTTCAACTAAACTCGTAAAGAACTTCTCTTTACTTAAGAAACCATTAAATAACGGAATACCTGCCATAGATAGTGCACTGATTGTCATGACAACGGCTGTTATTGGCATGATTGTTCTTAATCCACCAAGCTTTTTAACATCTCTTGTTCCTGTTTCATGGTCGATAATACCAACACCCATAAATAGAACACTTTTGAAAATCGCATGGTTAATTAAATGGAATAATGCTGCAAATAAACTCGCTAAAAAGATTTCATTATCAGCTTTAAAATTACTATTTAATGCTAATAGCCCTAAACCGATCATCGTCATAATCATACCGAGCTGACTGATTGTTGAATAGGCAAGCATGGCTTTTAAATCTTTCTTGTTAACTGCAAAGAATGAACCGACTAATAACGTCACTAAACCGATAGTAACAACTGTATAAACGACCCATGTACTTTGACCGATAATTGGTGTAAATCTTAATAATAAATATAATCCTGCTTTAACCATTGTTGCTGAATGTAAATAAGCACTGACAGGCGTTGGTGCTTCCATTGCATCTGGCAACCAAATATGAAATGGAAATTGTGCAGATTTCGTAAATGCTCCGAGTAAGATTAAAATGACTGCAAGTACAAACCATGGTGATTCATAAATTTTATCAATCATACCGACTTGTTCAGTAATTGTATTCGTACCCGTAATGCTGTATAGCAAAATCAATCCTACTAACATTGCCATACCGCCAAACACTGTAATTAAAAATGATTTCAAAGCACCGTCTTGACTCTTTCTACGTTGATACCAATATGAAATGAGCAAGAATGAAGAAATACTTGTTAACTCCCAAAATGTATATAACAATATCGTATTATTTGAAAGTACGACACCTAACATTGCTAACATAAACATTAACAAATACGTATAAAATCTTGGAAGATTCTCTTTTTCATGTGAAAGATAATAAATGGCATATAAGAAGACACCTGCACCAATTAATGAAATAAGTAGTGCAAAAATTAAAGATAGACCATCTAAACGTAAATCTAAATTAACATCGACAAGTGGAATCCACTCTTGGAAATAAGTAATACTTTGGCCAGCATATATCGTCTTAATTTGACTTAAGAAATATATGGAACTTAGAACTGGCGCAATTAAACTTAGCCATCCAGCAAATCGGCTAAACTTTGTATTCATCGTCATGAGCACGATTGACATCACAACGATAATCATTAAAAACAGCCATATTAAAGCCATACATTAACCCCTTTCTCTCTATATATTAAGTTCAATTGTCGTTTCTTTTTTTATAGTTGTGACATCAATGAATTTTAATGTTTCTATTAAAGACTGATGTCCAAGGTATTTTTGAATAATCGAAACTGATACCCCTGATTTGAAGGCATGATATGCAAAAGTCTTCCTTAATGAGTACAACCCGATATTCTTCAACCCTACTTCTTCAGCTGCAACATGTATAATTCGATAAGCTTGTTGTCTTGATAATTGTTTTTTTGTTTTGATGGACATAAAAACAAAGTCATCTCTTTTTAATCCTTCTTCATAAATAAAAGTAGATAAACTCGATCTCAAATGTAACGGTATCACAACTTTAATTAAATCTTGTTCATCATTGATCCAATCTTGCTTTATATCATTGTCCTCATCAAATAAATCTTGGACTGTTAAATTAAGTAGCTGGTTTACTTTCATACCCGTATGAATAGCTAAGCTAAACAATAAATAGTCTCGTTCACTATGTGATTTCAATACTTCATACATTGCTCTAATGTCATCTTTATTCTTAATTGGAGATACTTGTTGCATAAATTTGGTCCATCCTTCCTAATTAAGGTACATATTAATAATAATATATATTTGAGTAACATGAAAGTAATTTATACATTTTTTTGTCGTTTTTACATACTTATTTCGATATATAAAGTGAAAGGAGGTTTTACTTATGGAAACAGTTAAAGACATCAACATTATTTTATTGCATCAGTATTTAGATGAAGCTTCTAAAGTAAAAACTGTTCAACGTAAATTTAATGCAATTAATTTAAACGTTACACCAGAACAAGTTAAAACTTTTAAAGGCATTATCGAAACATTAAGTGACGAGAAATTTAAAGATGCGTATATCGTCAAAACAATACAGATAGAAAATTAATGCTATCTAAAAACCATTTAGGAGGTGAAAATATGAAAAGAGTATTGGAGTTAACATTCAAAACATCATTAGATAAGACATTTACATTACAAATTCAAAATCCAAAAGCAAACTTAACAAGCGACATCGTTGAAGATGCGATGAATAAAATTATGAAGCTTAACTTATTTAACTTAAACAAAGGTGAGCTCGTATCAATCCATTCTGCACAATATATCGAGCGCAGCACACGTCAATTGATTAAATAAGTATTCTAGAATAGCAGAAAAGGCAAGGACATAAATTTTGTCCTTGCCTTTTTTCTTATATATCTTTAACGAGTGTTTCGTATTTTTCTTTATGTTCTGCATCCATAAAGTAGTAAACTTTTCTTTCGTCGAGATTACTTCTATATTTATCGATTAAACCTTTTCTATATAATTTTGCTAAGTTTGTACCAATATTAGAAGGTCTTGTTTTTAATTCTAAAAGCTTTCCACTTAGAATTTCTTTGATTGTAATTTCTTTTGCAGTGTATATTTCTTCTAAAATAATGAAGTCAACGAGTGATAATTTCTTTTCATTTTTTAAAGTTGTCACTTTATTTTCATAGTCGATCATTTGTTGAATAGTTTTGTTGAATGTTTCTATCAAGTAAAGCCCTCCCAATTAAATTTTTCCCGATTTTTAATAGTTCACAACACACAAATTTCATTAATTATTATTTTAACGCGTTTTAAATTCATATTTTGATTAAATCGATTAACATATTTGATTTATTATGAAGTATCTTCTCCATTTTATTAAATTAGGTAACATTTACATACGATTTTTGATATCATATTGTTAAATAAATAAATATAATGACAGATTTTGATGTTTTATTCCATAATTTGTCTTTATTGAGAGGTGATTATTTGTACAACTATAAGATTTCACTACATAAAGAAAGTATCATTAATCCGAAATTACTCGGATATGGCGCTTTATGTTTCGTTTTAGAAGGTCATACAGAACTTACTTTAAATCATACGACTTATGAGTATAATGTTGGTGATTTATTTTATCTTCAAGATAACGATAATTATTTACCTATTATTAATAATGGGTTGGTCGCTATACTTCATATTAGTTATGCCATGATGGAAAATTTAAGTGGAGAAGAAGCATTTGTCTTTAGAATCCCCCGTACTTCGAAGACTAATGAATTAGATAGATATAAACATGAAATTAAAGATTTATATATTAGGGCTATTCTCGCAAACTTAACAAACGTTAAAATTAGATGTAGTAATTATGTTGTTGAGATTTATAAAATCATGTTTGAACGCTTTCAAGTGGATACTAAAAATTATGGTCATATTGAAATAGAACTCAGCAGCCTTATTTATAAAGTAAAACAATATATTGATCAAAATTATCACGAAAGATTATCACTTAATAGTGTCGCGAGTCATTTTTATATTTCTCCTGAACATTTATCTAGAGAATTCTCTAAACAAATGGGGACAACATTCATTCAATATTTAAAAGAAACAAGACTTTTTCAAGCGACATATGCATTACTGTTCACGCAGTTTAAAACCGAGCAAATTGCAAACAGTCATGGTTTTTCTAGTTATCATAACTTTAATAGACAATTTAAAGAGCAGTTTCATGTAACGCCTAATCAATACCGACTACAATATAGACGTCATAAAAAAGATAAAGAAAATGCAGTGATTTCTAACGAAGAAAAAGCTTCATTGATTTCTAAATTACAAAAATTGATGCATAATAAATCGTTTGTTCATGAATATAAAAGAATGGCCTTTAGTGATGTACCTTTTAAGACCCTCTCAGCAAACCATAAGACATATTTACATGTCGGTGATGTTCATGATTTCTATACACCTTTTCTTGGGGAAATTTTAGAAAATGTAGAGAAAATGACGGATATGCCAATCATTGTTATTCACTGTTCTATGAAGACTTTCTTTGATACAGAACAACAAAATCATTATAAACAAAATTTAGCATTTTGTTTAAGTATGTTTTCAGATACGAGAATCATACCAGCCATAAAAATATATGATATTGATTATGACGACGACAACTTTAAAAACAACTGGCATGAATTAATAGATGCCATTTACAATTATTTTTATAACAAGAATGGAGAAATATTCTTTGATGTAGATTTTAGCGATATTCATCATGTTAAAAAGCAAATTAGAGAAACAAAGATAAAGTTACCTGATATACAAATTGGAATAAATGCGCCAAATCCATTTATGCATATATATGAAGAATTAGAGATTGATTTCTCGCAATATGAAGACATTGATGCTTTTGCATTAAGTTATAACTTTAACGACTTGTATAACTTAGATGAAATAAACAATTATGATATCGCAGACATTACAAACCAACATACGAAACAACTCATTCAAAATATGGCTTATTTAAAATCAAAAAATAAACATGTTATCCCAATGGAATGGAATATATTAAACGGTGATACGTATACTAGTAAAAGCTTTTATTTTAATGCGGCCATTATGTTAAAGCATTTAATGAGTATTACGAATTACATATCTGGTATAGGATTTTGGTTAATGGAAGAAGCTTCTGCTAAATATTCAGCTATCGAACAACCATTATCTTTGTATTTAAAATATCACTGTAAAAGTCCGACGAATTATTTATTATCTATTCTGAGTCATTTTAACGGTCATGAATTTTATGAAGGGCCAAACTATATTAAATTTGAAATTCACAATAAAATATTCTATTTATTATTTAACTATGAACTGTATCATCCCCATGATATCAACTATCAAAATAATATCGGGATTATCTTATCTTATCGAGACATTCCATTTGATAAATTCAGAGTCACGAAAATTACTTTCGACCAAGACAACGGAAATATCTTTAAAGCGATTAGAAAATTAGATCATACTCATGGTAATTTGGATTTCTTAAATACAGTATTATTAGATAGATATTGTTCACCCGATATAGAAATGGCAGATTATAATACAAATAAAATTGATGAAACTTATTTCTTAAAGACGAACGCTGTTCAATTATTGATCGTACAGAATAGAGGATAGAGAAACACATATTCAAACAAACTTAATAAAAATCCATAAAAAATCTTGGGCATCGTTTGATGTCCAAGATTTTATATTTAATCTAATTCTAAATTAGTACGATAGTTATCTACGACTTCTTTCTTGCTTGAATCGCTAGGTACGAAATAATACAATCCATCATCTAGAATTGTATCTTGGCCTTCTAATTGATTTCTATCAACATTATCTAATGCGTCACTATATTTAGATCTTAAACTATTGATTTGTGAAATTTTTAAATCTGTTTGAACATTATCACCTAATGTATCAAAGATTTGGTTGATTTTCGGTAATGAACCGATACTTACTAATTCATTTGCTAATGCTTGAATAACAAGTTGTTGTCTTTCTTGTCTACCAAAGTCTCCACCAGCACCATCTTCTTTTCTACTTCTAATAAATGCTAAAGCTTCGTCTCCATCAAGCTTGTACTTTTGACCTTTAACATATGAATTACCTTTAACGGTAAATGTTGCATTACTTTTAACGGTTACGCCACCTGCTTGGTCAACTAATTCTTTAACACCATCCATATTAATCGTCGCATAATGGTCAATTGGTACATTCATTAATTTCTCTAAAGAATTAATGGCCATCTTCGGTCCACCGTATGCATATGCATGGTTAATTTTCTCGACAGAATCTCTACCTACGATTTGAGCTCTCGTATCTCTAGGTACACTTACCATAACAGTCTTTTTCTTATCAGGATTGATAGATAATAATAAGATTGAGTCTGATCTTTCTCCTCCACCGGCTGCTGCTCTTGTTGAATCTGAATCTATTCCGAATAATGCGATAGATATCGGATCACCATTTGTATCTACTGCTTTCTTTCGTAATTCTGATTTATCTCTGTCTAATGGATTATGTATTGAATTACCTAATGCGAAGAATTTATAGACAAAAAATGCGATCACTAATAAAAATACGAGTAATAAAATAATGACGATTGTCGTTACTATTTTGAATGCTGTTGACTTCTTTTTCTTTGCAGAACGCTCATATTGGTTTGCCACGTGTTCTCAGTCCATTCTATTTTTTTCTTTATTATACATTTATTTATCTCATATTTCCATATTGAACATAATTCTGTGCACAACTTAAATTTTATTTTAATAATTTTAAAATTTATACAAAGATTTCCTACTTATTTCTGGAAAATCTATACATTATATGATAGAGTATTCTTGTAAATCTACAACGTTACTTGTTTTTTAATTTTAATGACATATTAAACGGGAAAGAGGATGAGATTCGGCGATCTCATCCTCTCTTTTTACGTCTTTTTCTATTTGTTTTTGATTTAATAACTTTTGTTTCTATATTAAACGCATCTGGATATCTAATTCTTACAACTTCACCATAAAATAACCTTTGTTCTCCGTATCTTGTACATAAAGATAACTCTGGATAAACTTCTTCTACTTTTGCAATATAATTATATGACTTATCCCTTTTCAATACATCAATATAATAACCAGGTTTAATACCCTTATTTGTTCCTGCATTAATAATAAATGACGTATCATCTAATATTCTTATAATTTCCACTTGTTTCATAACTTCACGCTAACTTTCTTTAATTCTTAATATATGAAATGTGATGATAAGTGCTTAGAGGACTGTTATGTTCGTTTCATAGAGTTGAAGAATATTTATATAATTTGTCTTATGCCATTTCTTTTTCTTTAGGATATTTAAACTTTTTTGAAATTATTAATATCATTACATTACATATTTTGGCAATAGGTTTATTAGTTAAATTGTACTATTTTTTTATTATTTTTTCAATATAATACTTAATAGAAAGAGCATGGACAAATGTCCATGCTCTTAACCATACTATTCAAGATACAATTCCACTGCATCTCTTGTTTTACTCATCGTTACAACGTGTTCATCATAATTTCTTGATAAATAACTATAGAAAAGAATATCTATTGTCATAAGTTGAGAGATAAGAGAACTTGTCGCTGCTAATCTTAAACTTTTTTCTGAACTTGCATCATGAATTAAATATATATCAGATTTTTTTGCTAATGTAGACTGTTCTGACTGAGTTAAACCAACTATTTTTACACCATATTTTCGAGCTACTTTAGCTAAAGATACCGTCTCATGATTCTCACCTGAATTAGATATACCGATGAGCACACAACTATCACTATGTGAAGCAATGGCTGTAGCTAAAAAGTGTGTATCTAAAGAATGAATCACTTGCTTACCTATTCTAGTGAACTTCTGATACAAATCTTGAGCAACCAAACTTGAAGCACCGACACCAAATACGATAATCGTATCTGTATCGTATAATTGATCAACAACCTGCTCAATATGTTTACTCGAAATATTCTTTTCGGTCATTTCAAGTGTATGCGAAGCTCTTGTGATGAGTTTCTTACTAATTGAGTCGACTGTTTCATCTTGTTTAATTTCTTGATAAATACTTTGTTCATGTTGCGGTAAATATCTAGAAATCGCTAATTTCAAGTCTGTGAACCCTTTAAATTCAAGTTTATGGGTACATCTAATAACAGAAGCTGCACTTGTATTCGTTAATTTGCCTAGTTCTTTAGCGCTCAAGTTAATTGTTTTTTCAGGATGTTCAATAAAATATTCTGCAATACGTTTTTCATGTTTTGTTAAACGTGGCATTTGTTCTTTTATAAATATGAGTAAATGTTGATGTTCCATATGATTTAATCCTCTTCTAATTCTTGTGGTGCCGTCATTTCTTTATTTGTTCCAAATAAATATGTGGCAATGAATCCGCCAAGATATGCCGCTAGCAATCCTGCGATATATCCTAAATACATATTATCAGAAATAAGTGGAATAAGTGAAACGCCACTTGGTCCAATTGCTGATGCACCGATATGACCAATGCCACCGATAACTGCACCACCAACACCTCCACCGATACATGCTGTGATAAATGGTCTACCTAAAGGAAGAGTTACACCGTAAATCAATGGTTCTCCAATACCTAAAATACCAACTGGTAATGCCCCTTTAAGTAAGTTGATAATCTTTTTATTTTTTCTACATTTAAACAATAATGCAAATGCTGCACCTACTTGACCTGCGCCAGCCATAGCTAGAATTGGTAAGAGGTAAGTTGCACCAGACTGATTAATCATTTCAATATGAATCGGTGTTAATACTTGGTGTAAGCCAAACATAACAAGTGGTAAGAACGTTGCACCTAGTACAAATCCACTAAATGCACCACCGATATTTAGAACCCAATCTATTACGCCTAATAAGCCATTTGAAATAAAGCCGGCAATTGGCATGATTAAGAATATTGTTCCTAGCCCCATAATAAATAGTGTAATCGTTGGCGTAACAATGATATCTACCGCACTCGGAACGACTTTGTGTAATCTTTTTTCAATTAAAGATAAAATCCAAACTGCAATGATAACACCAATGACACCACCTTGACCGGCAGCTAATGGTTCTCCATTAAAAATATTTTTAAGCGGACTTTCTGGATCCATACCCGTCAGCATGGTTGTACCACCAATAACACCACCTAAACCTGGTGTTGCGCCAAATTCTTTTGCCGCATTAATACCCACATAAATCACGAGATATGCGAAAATACCATTTTTAATGATATCGAATATTAATACGAACTGTTCCCATGTCGCACCATCTAATGTACCTGCTGTTAACATATTAGATAGTACTGCAGAAATACCACCAATTAAACCTGCACCAACAAAAGCTGGAATTAATGGTACAAATATATTAGCAATAGATCTTAATACTTTTTTAAATGGTGTTTGATTCTTCTTATTAATACTTTGCTTAAATAAATCCGCTTCTTTTTCAACTTGTTCTTTATTAGATGCTTTATGCTTTATATCTTCACCTAAAGGAACCCCTATAATTGAACTCATTTCATTAGCTACTTTATTAACAGTACCTGGTCCAATCACAACTTGAAGCATGTCATCTTCTACTACACCCATTACGCCCTTGATATTCTTTAAACCTTCGACATCGACCTTACTGTAATCAACGATATTCATTCTGACACGCGTCATACAATGTATCACTTTGTCTAAATTATCTCTTCCCCCGACTTCTTTGAGAATATTTTGTGCAATCTCTCTTTCTTTTGTCATAGCCTACACACCCCTTAATTTACGTATTTCTCACAAACCCTTTAGCTTGTTTAAGTCTTTCTAATGCTTCCTCTTTAGAAATCCCATGCATCCCCATTACTATTGCGACTTTCACTTGCTCATCACTTTGTTTGAATAATTTCTCACTATCTTCATCCGTTGTTTGTAATACTTCTTGAATCATGTTTACGGCTCTTTGTTTTAATTTTTTATTAGTTGGTTTAACATCAATCATTAAATTCTCGTATACTTTTCCTATACCAACCATTGCCCCTGTTGATATCATATTAAGAATTAATTTTTGGGCAGTACCTGCTTTCAATCTCGTTGAACCTGTCAATACTTCAGGGCCGACATCTACTTGGACCGGATAATCTGCATGTTTACCAACTTCAGATGCTTTATTGCATGTCACACAGCCAGTAGGTACATTTATACTTTGTGCGTATCTTAAACCACCTATTACATATGGTGTTCTACCACTAGCAGCTATCCCGATAACCGTATCATGTTCATTAATATTTAAATCTCTTAAATCTTGTTCGCCTAGACTTTCATCATCTTCTGCACCCTCAACAGCTACAGTCATCGCACTTGGACCACCCGCAATAAGTCCAACGACAACATTAGGTGTTACACCAAATGTTGGTACACATTCAGCTGCGTCTAATACACCTAATCGACCACTTGTACCTGCGCCCATATAAATTAATCTTCCACCATTGTTTAATCCTTTAATAACTTGCCTAATTAATTGAGCAATTGCATGATTTTCTTCTTTAATAAACTGAGCCACTTTTTGATCTTCGTTATTCATAACATCAACAAATTGCTCAGGTGTTAATGTGTCTAACTTAGACGAGTGCTCATTTCTTGATTCTGTCGTTAAACGACTAATATCCATTTATTCTTCCCCCTTAACAAACTGAAAAGCTGTACCTGCATCAATTAAATCTATGCATGGTATATCATGTTGGCATATATGTCCAATAACATTAACAGCTTCATGACGTTTTAAATCTTTATTGACGATTTGTAATTCATTCATATAGCGACCATACTTTTTATTATCTAAAGTGATCGCACCCCTTGTTCTTGCAACCGTGTTCTCAGGCAATATTTCAGATTGTAACATTTGCCGTCCTTCTTCCGCTCTAATCACATCTCTAGCTTTGTCTTTTCTATTATGAAAAATTCTCCCAATATAACTTTCTAAATGCTTTGTTTCAGATTGCACTTGAAGTGACACGATTCCTTTATGAAAGAAGTTGTTGAATTGATCGATCGTTGTTGTATCGATACCTGTATCCCCTATACAAATATCATCTACTCCTAAAGCTGCTAATTCATGAGCAGCAACTAATGGGTGGCAATATCTATGATCTTCTAATGTAGGTAAACCTTCATATACCGGACCTCTAAATACCGTACCTGGTACAAAAGCCATAATTGAAATATCCGGGAATGATGTCTTTAATTTTGTGTTTTGCTTTATAAAGTAAGCTTTATCCAGTCCAGTTTCAGGACGAGGATAATAATTATGCGCAACCATAATACGAGACATATCAATATCTTGATCTTTAAGTTCATCCATTAAACTTATCGCATCCGTACTCGCATTACAGACAATTTTAACTTCACTTAATAAAGAAATAATATCCGGAATCGCTAGCGAAATATCTAACCTTATATAATCAATACCTAAACCTTTTAATACTTCAGGTTGCTTATAAGAAAGCCCAAGATTTTGAAAAGCATGAGGACTCGCATCAGCTATAATCTCAGCTTTATCACCAATAAGTAGCTTCAATTCCTTCAACCTATCAAAATACAATTCCGAATCCTCTTCAGGAATTTGAAGAGAAGTAAACACATACTTGAAACCATGATTGAGCATCGTCTCAATATATAATTCATCAAACGTTTCACCTAAATATACCGAAAAACCTAACATATCAACACACCCTTATTGGAATCGTTTACATTATCTCATTTTCGGAACAATATTTCAATAGTTAAAAGTTTTTGTGGATATTTGTGAAATCATGTTACAGAATGTGGGGGATGGTAGGTAAATAATGTGTTTATATAGAATAAACTCACATCTTTTGCGATCTTGTGAGTTTACTACTCCTTTAACTCACATGTTTTTCAATCTCGTGTGTTTACTCCGTCTTTAACTCACATGTTTCGCAATCTTGTGAGTTTATTACCTCTTTAACTCACATCTTTTTCAATCTCGTGTGTTTATTCCACCTTTAACTCACATGTTTCTCAATCTTGTGAGTTTATTGCATCTTTAACTCACATCTTTTTCAATCTCGTGTGTTTACTCCGTCTTTAACTCACATCTTTTTCAATCTCGTGTGTTTATTCCACCTTTAACTCACATGTTTCGCAATCTTGTGAGTTTATTACCTCTTTAACTCACATCTTTTTCAATCTCGTGTGTTTACTCCGTCTTTAACTCACATCTTTTATAAATTTTCCTCCCCACCCCAAAAAAACGCCGGGACTTCTGCAGTTCCGGCGCTTTTCCTTATTCTATTATTTCTTATTTATCAAACGTTCTACTAATTGGTTTACTTGTTCGATATTTTTAGTTTGTTGATTCAATATTTCTATAATTTCTTGGTTGTCAGTGCTCGTTTTAATATCTTCTTGAGTATTATGTTCTTGCTTACGACTATGTTGACGCAATGCTTCATATAATACTTCATCTTTATTTGCATCATCTATCTTATCATACAATGCTTTTGTTTTTGAACTTACTTCTATTGTTGTCGCATGTGTATTGTTTGTATCTGCTTCTTCTGTAACGTGATTATTCTCACTTAATGCATGACCTTCTATATCGATTTTAGGTAAAATTGCATTTACCCAATTTGGAATATACCATGATGCTCTACCAAATAGTTTCGTCAATGCTGGAATAATTGTCATTCTTACAATAAATGCATCGAATAATACTCCGAATGCCAATGCTATACCCATCGATTTAATCATCACATCATCTTGGAATACGAAGCTGATGAATACACTGAACATAATGAGTGCTGCTGCGACAATAACTGGTCCACTTTCTTTAAGTCCGACTTTAATGGACTTCGTATTATTCATTGTACGTACATACTCTTCATGTACACGCGACATAAGGAATACTTCGTAATCCATGGCTAAACCAAATAACAGTCCTATTGTGATAACAGGTAAGAATGCTAATAATGGACCTGTTGTATCTACGCCAAACAGGCTACTCATAAAGCCATCTTGCATGATAAGTGTTGTAAATCCTAAAGTCGCTGCTAATGATAATACAAATCCTAGTACTGCTTTTAAAGGAATAATAATTGATCTAAATACAACCATTAATAATATGAAGGCTAATAATATAATAACCCCTGCAAATAACGGTATCGCATCGTTAAGTTTTTCAGACATATCTATATTAATAACACTTTGACCTGATATTTCTGTATCTAAATCATATTTGTCTTTAGCATCTTTATTATAATCTCTTAAATCATGAACTAAATCATATGTTGATTCTGCATTTGGTCCTTTTTCAGGAAGAACCGTCACAAGTGCATAGTCTTGATCTTTGTTCAATTGAGGTGGTGTGACAGTTTCAACATTTTTAATATCGCCTACATCTTTCATCAAATCTTGTAAATCTTTTTGTAATGCTTTAGGATTATCTTTTTTATCAGAAGTATCCACAAGCATGACGATTGGACCATTAAAGCCTTCTCCAAAATCGTCAGAAATTATATCATATGCTTTCTTTTCTGTAGAATCATTTGGTTTCATACCATTATCAGGTATACCTAAACGCATATGTGTAACAGGTAGTGCTGCTGCGATTAAAATAACAAATCCAATAATTAACGCAATCCATGGTTTACCTACTACAAATTTTGACCATGGTGTATCCAAACTTTCATTTGAATGTATTTTACGTTTTTTCGGATGAATTTGTTTATGGAAGACACTAATCAATGCTGGTAGTAATGTTATGGCACTGAGTACAGCAAAGATAACACTAAGCGCTGATGCAAATCCCATTGTAGCTAAGAAATCAATACCAACTAGTGCTAAACCACAGACAGCAATGACAACCGTAACCCCTGCAAAGATAACGGCACTTCCGGCTGTACCTAATGCTAATCCAATTGCTTTAATATGATTTTTCTCAGTCTTAATAATTTGTCTATATCTAAATAAAATGAATAAAGCATAATCAATACCTAACGCTAATCCAATCATAACTGCTAATGATAGTGTAACGTTTGGAATATCAAATGAATACGTTAGTAAAGCGATTGTACCAATACTAGAACCAAGTCCGATAACCGCACTTAATATTGGCATGCCCGCTGCAATAAATGATCCGAAAGTCACAAGTAATACAACGAAAGCAATTACGATACCAATAGCTTCAGAAGCGCCACCGATTTCAGTATTCGCAGTTAAAGCATTACCTGTTAATTCAGTCTGAATATCGTCATCATCTTCTAAAGATTTAACAGCATCTTTAACTTTATCAACGGAATCCGATTTAATAGAAGTTTGAGACACTTTATAATTGATATCTGCAAAAGCAGTTGTTTGATCTTTATTAATTTGTTTATTCTTATAAGGATCTGTCACTTCTTTAATATCATCATCTTTATCTTTTACATCTTTTAAAGCTTTTTGAATATCTTGCATAACCTTTTGATCCGTTATGCCTTTTTTATCTTCACTTTTAAAGACAACTCTTATATTTGCCTTTTCACTATCTTGATTAAATTCTTTCTCAATCTTTTCATTCGTATCGATTGATTTAATACCACTCATTGTAATATCGTTGTCAAATGTAGGTTTATTAATCGTTAATGGCGTTACGATTCCAGCTAATAAGATGACCCATATAAATATAGTTAACCACTTATGTTTAGCAATAGAAGAACCCAATTTGTATAAAAAGTTCGCCAAAAATATTTCCTCCCTTAAATCTACTATATAGTTTATGCATACAGTGTATACAACATAACGCTTATACTAACACCTGTAATATTCCCTAAAAAGAGATAAAATCCCAAATGTGTATACTTTGTCTACACTTTTCAAAAATTGTAGAAAAGCTGTTAACAAAACGTTCACATTTGGGATTTCTGAGTTCTATATTAATAGTAGAATTAATGCAATAATTGCTGGTCCACCTTGTTTTAAAATAATAGACTTTGAACTTGTAAGACTGCCATATATAGCCGCTAATATAATGAATATTAACAGAACTGCTACAAACTCTTTAGGACTACTTGATAAAAAGGCACCATAAAATAATGATAATGCCAGTAAACCATTATAAATACCTTGGTTTTTAAGAAGTGTTTGAATATTTTTATCTTTTAACTCTTGTTGCTTTAAATTAAATGTTTCTGCCGTTTTTTTAGAAGTCGTAGCGATTGTTTCTAAATACATAATGTACAAATGTTCAACTGCTACAATCACGACAAAAATCGTTGCTAGAATACTCATCTCTGGTCACCTCTATATAATTATTTGACTTTCCTTTTCATGAATCATTTCAATAATTTCATTCTTCTCATTCATAACTGCTACTTTCGGTGCATGAGATCTCGCTTCTTCATCTGTTACTTGTACATAGTTCATAATAATAATCACATCATCTACTTGAACAAGTCGAGCAGCAGCACCATTAAGACAAATTTTACCGCTTCCTCTTTCACCTTCAATAACATATGTTTCAAGTCTTGCCCCATTGTTATTATTAACAATCGCTACTTTCTCATTAGGCAAAATATCTACTGCATCTAATATGTCTGCATCTATTGTAATACTACCTACGTAATTTAAATTAGCTTCCGTAACTCTAGCACGATGAATCTTCCCGTTCATCATTGTTCTTATCATGAAATTCATCTCCATATATATTTTTATTTTAAATTTATAAATTTTGATACTCGTTATTATCATACAATGATATTTTCATCCGTCAACTATTAAGTTCTTACACTTTTTATTTTATTTATCTTCTACCACGATTATAGATAGTTCAAAAAGAAAATATTTGTAATAAACAACTTTTTTATTTCACACAAGATAATTATCATTTTATTTGTATAATACAATTATTTTTATAACTTTTCATTTTAATAAAATACATATGATTTTTTACTTATTATATTGCGTAAGTAGTTAATTTTTTGGTATTATTTAGGAGTAAACTATTTACTCTTTGAAAAATTCAACAAGTTTCAGACATTGCAATTTTACATTTTTAAAGATAAGAACAACTAAAAAATTAAACATTAGGAGGATAACATGGAAAACATTATTCATTATGAACTACTAAAAAAAGACATCTTTAATAGAATTTTTGATGAAACGCACTTAAAACGCATGGATTTAATCACACTATTCTATCTTAACGAAATCAATGAAGAGGAAGTCTACGTCCGTAAATTACGCAGACTCATGTTTGAACCTTCTTCGTCAGAATTAACAGGGGCATTAAAATCACTCGAAGAACTAAAATACTTCAATAAAGTAAGAGATCCTCAAGATGAGCGTTCTATCATTTTAAAAAATATTAATTATGATGCAATCAAAGAAACATTAGATACTTGCAAAAAAATCACTTACGAAAATTTAGAAAAAATCAACCAAACTTCTAACTAAAGTATTACATATATCATTATTACGCTTAACAAACTGAAACGCCTGGGACATTTACATATCCCAGACGCGTTTTAATGTTTATATTGATTGTTTATCCATAATAAACTTCCATTATTCTGAATTGTGGTAATTAAAATCCGCTAACTTCCATTATTCTGAATTGTGGTAATTAGAATCCTGTAACTTCCATTATTCTGAATTCTGGTAATTAGAAACTGCTAACTTCCATTATTCCGAATTGTGGTAATTAGAATCCGCTAACTTCCATTATTCCGAATTGTGGTAATTAGAATCCGCTAACTTCCATTATTCTGAATTCTGGTAATTAGAATCCGCTAACTTCCATTATTCCGAATTGTGGTAATTAGAAACTGCTCACTTAGAGACATTTCTCGGAATTCTGTCCCTAACAGCACCTCTTACGGACATTTCTCGGAATTCTGTCCTTAACAGCACCTACTGCTCACTTATTTCTTCTATTTCTTCTTATATCCGAAGTTTGGTATGTTATTCCAGCGTTTTCTGAAGTAATGTGCGACTGCTTTTGGTCTTCTTTCTCTAGTAAAGATACCTTTACGGTTTCCTTGTACGCGAATGACGCCATTACTTGTTTCAAAGTCTGCGAAATTCCATACTTGCTCTCCTACAAAATTAGGACATTGATCAATGATTTCATGGTTTGCTTCGTAATACTTAACTTGGTACTCTTCTGTAAACATAATATCATCTATTGCGTGTAAACCAACTACTGTATCTGCTCCATATTCTGTGAACATGATTGGTTTGTCTGGTTGTTTTTCTAGCCAACCGTCTAATTCTTGTCGCAATGCTTCTTTTGCCGCTTCTAAATCACCACTTTGTACATACCATCCATAATATCTATTTAGACAAATAACATCTACTAAGTCTTGCACTTGGCACACGTCTGGTAATGAATTAAGTAATGTCACAATCGTACATGGTCTATTTTGCGGATCTAGTTCTTTTGCAAGATTCACTAGTGGTTCAAAGTATTCTTTTGCCCCTAATGAAGCAGAGTCTGGTTCGTTCGCAATGGACCACATCACAACACATGCTAAGTTTTTATCTCGAGCAATCAATTCTTTAATAACTTGCTCATGATCTTCTTTCGTTCTAATTTTCTTCCATGTGTCTGTATTTTGACTACCGTCTAATGCTGCTGAGAAATTCAAATGCACACCGACTGCTGTTGTTTCATCAATCACGACTACACCTTGTTCATCAGCAAGACGCATCATTTCTTCAGAATATGGATAATGCGAAGTTCTAAATGAATTGGCACCTATCCATTTCATTAAATTTAAATCTTGAATATTAGAAACTTCATTCAAACCTCTTCCGTGATAATAAGTATCTTCATGTTTACCAAATCCTTTAAAGTAGAACGGCTCACCATTAATGAGAAACTGGCCATTTTTCACTTCAATTGATCTTACACCAAATGGTTCTTCATAATAATCTATCACTTCATCATCAGCTTTAATAGATACTGCTAACGTATATTGATAACCATCACCTGGCTGCCATAAATGAACATTTTCAATTTCTATCGTACTTTCCTCACCATTTTGAGACGCTACGACATAACCTTCTTGATCAACGATATCCACCTGTATAGATTGATTGCCTGATGCTTTAACCGTATATTCTACTTGTGCATTCTGACCATCTACATGCGGTACGATGACGATATCTTCTATATAATGTTCTTTTGGCGTTGTATAAATTTTGACTGGTCTATGTAAACCTGCATAGTTAAAGAAATCGAAGTTCGGTTCATTGACTGCTTTAATATTTCCTTTTGAATCTTTAACTTCTTTAAAATTACCAACTGGAAGTGTTGAATCATCAAGAATATTATTGACGATAACTGTTAATCGGTTTTTCCCTTTTTGTACAACATCATTTATTTCAACTTCGAATGGTAAGAATCCACCTCGATGCGACACAACTTTTTGACCGTTCACAAATACTTCCGCTTCATGTGTAGTTGAACCAAATCTGAGCACTTGTCTTTCTTGTTGTAATACGTTAGGAATTGTAAAAGTTGTTTCATAAACCACTTTGCCGACATGATTTCTAATAGATGATACAACACCTTGATCGTTATAAGAACCTGGCACTGCCATTTGTAAATCTGTATCAATTTCAGTTGTAACGTCATATTCACCTTTATATTCAATCAATTTAAAAGACCAAATACCTGATAAATCAATCACGTTTCTCGTTTCTGTCATAATTGGATATAGCATATAACATTCTCCTTTATCTATTTATTATAGTTTTTCAAATAATGCGAGTTCTGAAACAATTCGTTTATGTTTTTTATCTGTAAGCGTATAGAACAGTCCAAATATGATGAGTGCTAATAATACTGCAACACCTGGCACGATGAAATAAAGTATTTTCAAACCATGTATTGTGCCTGCTGTTTGCTGTACATTCGGTTGATAGCCGATAATTGTTAAAGCCATACCAGGAATAAAACCAGCTAATGCTTGTGACACTTTACGCGCAAAGCTATAACTTGAATAAATAATACCTTCAGATCTAACACCTGTCTTCCATTGTGAATAATCTACAATATCACTGATAAAAGCCCAAACAACTGTATTCGGTATAACAAGGAAAAATTGTGATATACAGTTAATAATTAAGAATGTTATCACATGTTCACCACTGATTAAGAAGTTTGCCGCTTCAGCAATCGCAAACCCTAAAAGTCCGATGATCGCTGTATATTTCTTACCAAATTTTTTATTAAGAAAAGTTGTTAAGAATAATGCCGGAATTAACGTGATAATATTTAATACACTTACGATACCTACTAAATTCTGTTCGCCTAACACGTATTGGAAATAGTACAGTTGTGATTGTTGCTTTAAAAAGAGTGATGTAATACTGAGCAATGTAAATATAATTAAAACGATAAAAGGACCGTTTTTAAAGAGTCCTTTAAACGCTCTCAATTCACTGCCTTTCTTTTCATTTTCATCTCTTTCAACGATAAATCTTTCTTTAACACCTTTGTAACATAGAATATGGAATATCACACCTATTAGTGCTAAACCACCGATTACAACTGGATAGCCAACAGATACACTATCAAAGAGCGATATCATTGGAATAACGATGATACCTGTTATAAACATCGCACCTTGAGAACCGAAATTCCTAAATACAGATAATTGTGTTCTATCATCTGAATTCAAAGTCATTGAAGCTGATAATGAACCATATGGTATATTCACGACTGAGTATGCAACATTAAATAATAAATATGTCGCAAATGCCCAAATAATTTTACCTTGATCAGAAAAATCCGGTGAAATAAATGAAACAATCGTTAAAAATGCAAGTGGTAAAGTACCATATAATATAAATGGTCTAAATTTACCTTTTGGACCGATTTTATTTCTAGAATCTACTAATGCTCCAACACCTGTATCAACAAAAGCATCAAAAAGTTTAGCAACTAAAAACACTAAACCTCCGTAGAATGATGAAATACCTAATACATCTGTGTAGAACTTCAGTAAATAAATTAAACCTAAATCAAACATTAGTCCGTTACCAAAATCTCCGGCACCATATGCCATTTTCTCTCTTAAAGATAGTTTAGGTTTGTTAATATCCTTAAATGTTTCAATTTTTGTTTTCCCTTTATTTGCTTGGTGACTAGTTGTTGTTTTTGCAGTGCTAATAACAACACCCCCTCAATAATTTGGGTAAGCGCTTACATAAATAAACTCGAATCTACGAGTTCATTATAATTCTATTAGCATTCGATGAAAATCATCACACAAAATAACAACGTTGTTACAAAAATTCAAAATTCTTCATAAACACTTATATATCAATGATTACAGCGATATCATTCTCCAACACCTGTTGCCATAAAATGATACGATAAGTGACATTTTTCTATTTAATTTATACGAAAAACCACACATTATAATATCAATATTTCGCTATTTATAACACAATTACGAACTTAATTATAAGAATTTTCAGTTTTTAATGTTTTTCTATAACTTAATGGTGTTTGACCATACACTTTTTTAAACAAACTAATAAAGTAATGAGTATGTTGAAATCCGATATATTCAGCTATTTCTTGTACATTCATATTTGTCTTGATCAGCAAGTCTTTTGCGAGGTCTAAACGAATCTCATTAATATATTGAATCACACTTTTACCGACTTCTTGTTTAAATAATCTTGAAAGATATGATGTTGATACACCTAGGTTTTCACAAATATCATCTAGCGAAATGTCGGTATGAATGTATTTATAAATATATTGTACAGCTGATTTAACATGTGCTGAATATTGAATAGCATGAACTTTCTGTGCAGCTTTCGCATAATTGCAGCAAATTTCTTCTAACAATAATGCTCTTTCTTTATCATCAGACACGTTGGCAATCATTCTCGCATGGGATTTGGACATATCATCTATCGTTAAATAATCTACCCCAGCCGCTTCAATTGCTTTTCTACCAAGTGTATTCGTTAAAGTAGCAGCATATAAGAAGTTATCCATTTTAGTACTCAATCTTTCAAGTCCTTGAACTTTATCATTTAACTTCCTATTTATTTCTAGTACTTCTTCAACTCTCCCATATTGCATAGCGAGCATCATTTGATTTTCAAGTTTATAGCGCTCCTCTAATTCTTTAAGTAAATAAGTCTTTGAAATTGGTTGTTGAATGATTTGGTCTTGATCCGTTTCATCCATATGCACCTCAACAACATCATAATTTCTTTTTTGCTGATGAACATGGCGCCCGACTAATTTAGCAAAGCGAACAATCTGTTGATAATGACCAGTAGAAATTCCCGTTAAATAATGCTTTAATATTTTCAAATCAGCACTAGAACGCATTTGTTCTTCTAACATACTTAGACATTCTTTCTCTGATGGTCGCTTTAATACAAACGGACCAAACAAAATAATCTCATTTATATTATGAAATTTCATCACCATAAAATGAATACCATAACCATTAATCATATGATAAATCTTTTTAGAACTTAGACCCTTTATCCATTTATAAATCTTTCGTTGAAACTTTTTCGATTTCACATTATCAAACGGTGTCGCAAGAACTTTAACAACATCTTCAATATCCTCAACATTAAACACATTTAAATGGATACTCAAAATTTGTTCAGCAACATCCCTATGCCATTGCAATAAAGTCTTCTCCACAATAACACTCCCCCTCAACTAACCATCCTATAGTTATTTTAACGTATAATACGCTTTTGGTGTTTAGTATTGAATTTATAAGGTGGATTGAAAGTGAGTTTGATAAAATAAAAAATCACCTATCATAACCTTTTCAAATCAGGCTATAACAGGCAATTTTTATAGTTATTATTTCTTATTTTCTTTTTCTAATTTATTTGTTTCTGGATTAAAATATGTGAGTTCTTTTTTTCTTAATTTATTAATGTCTTCTGGACTTTGATCATAATTTCCGTTATAAAGTGTTGCTTCCCAACTACCGTACATTGGATTTGGTAATATAATATATTTTTCTCCAAAGTCTTTTTTATGTTTCTTCACAAATTCATTTCTTGATTTTAATGTATTTTCTTTTGGATCATCAAAATCAAGTATGTTGTCCCCAAATAACATAACTAAATCGTGATTTTTACGTACTTTTGCTCTTCTTTCTTCTTTGCCTTTTTCATTTTCACCTTTTAGTAATATATGATGTTTATCTGATTGTGGCATATCAAGGTCTTTCATATTTTTCAAAGTACCTTTAAAATCTTCTTTTTGGTCTCTATCAGACACATAGAAAATTTCTACCCCTTTTTTATCAGCGTATTGTAAAAATTCTTTAGCGCCATAAACTGGCTTTGCTTTTCCTGCTGCAATCCATTCATGCCAACCTTCAGGAAAAGTCTTATGTTTAAGTGATGCGTATGCTTGATATGGTGAATTATCTAGAACTGTTTCATCTAAATCTAATACGATGGCAGGTTTTTTCTTACCTTTATGGTGCTTTAACTTTTCATCTAATTTATCTTGAGCAGTATTATAACCTTGTAGATATAATGCTTTTGCTTCAGCTGATGTTTGATACCATGCAACACTCATCACATTTTGTTCTGCTAAATCCTTTTTAGTGACTTTATCTTTCTTAACTTCTTTAGTTGCTGTTTGATTAGCTGATGCATGATCAGCATTTGAAACACCTGTTACGCCCCCTAATAATACAACTAAAGCTGAACTTGCAATTAATTTTTTCATACTTTCATCCCCTTTTTATTTTTTCACATCCACTTTACATTTAATTAATATTTATTTCAACCTTCAAAAAAATTCCAGTATAGATTAATTTGAAGTTTCATCTATACTGGAATCCCGTTATATTATTCAGCTTTTTTAAGAATTTCTTTTTTAAGTTTTACTCTAAGTTGTTCTAATGTAAGTGGATCTGTAAACCAATAATCTTCTGCTTTATACGTAATGACTCTATCATTTTTTACAGCATCTAAGTTTTTCCAAGTTGCTGTTTTCTCAAAATCAAAGTTACCGTATGATGGTTTACTTAAGAAGATATAGTCTCCGGCATAATCTGATATTTCTTCTTTAGAAATCGATTCATAACCTTTTCCGCCTTTTTTAACTTTAGCTTCATATTCTTTAGTCATTGGCATGCCGAATGCATCATGTACAATGTCTAATCCACGTCCCCAGTTGCTTTCATAAATAAAAATTTCTTTTGAATCTGGTTCAAATACTGATGCAGTTGAATCGCCAACTTTGCTTTGAATCTCTTTTTTATCTTTAGCTGTTTCTTTATTCCACTTGTCGATCCATTCTTTAGCTTTATCTTCTTTACCAGTTAACTTCCCTAACTCTGTTAAAATTTCTTTATGGTTATACTTTGTATACGTATAAGGAACGGTTGGTGCAATTTTTTGATATTTTTTAAGATTTTTATCCATTGCATCCACAATAATTAAATCCGGTTTCTGTTTCGCTACTTGCTCAACATTCCCATCACCAACAAGTTCTACACCATCTAAATGTGGTTTAATAATAGATGAATCTTTCGTCCAATCCGGAACAGCAATTGGCTTAATACCTAATTCAATAAAATCCCCTACATAAAAAGCTGTCAAAACAGCAACTTTCTTAGGTTTCTTTGGAACTTGAATCGTCTTCCCGTTCTCTAGTTTGTAATCTTTCGTTTCATTCGATTCTGACTTTTTCGTATCATTTGAACTATTTGAGCACGCACTTAGAAGTAAAATACAACTTAACAATCCTATAATAAGCTTTTTCAAATTATGCTTCCCACTTTCTAATTGATATACATTATCAATTATATACACTTTTAAAAAAATAACCAGACACATAAGCAAAAATAGTTAAAAATCTTAAAGATAAGATATACTAGAATTAAATAAATTACGAAGGTGATACATTTAAAAACCAATGTATACTTTGCCAGAAAATGAAGACTACATGTCATTAAAATACAAACGTCAATTATAAGGAGCGTTATAACGTGAAATTAAGTGTATTAGATCAAGCACCCATTTCTAAAGGAAGTACACCTGAAGAAACATTACAAAATACTATCGCATTGGCACAATGGACTGAATCGTTAGGTTATCACAGATATTGGGTTGCTGAACATCACAATACGAGTGGTCTCGCAAGTTCATCACCGGAAATCTTGATGACTCAAATTGCCGCTTCAACTGAACGTATTCGAGTTGGCTCTGGTGGCATTTTATTACCACAATATAATCCTTATAAAATTGCAGAGAATGGTAAGACTTTATCTGCATTATTTCCTAACCGTATCGACTTAGGATTTGGTAATTCACCAGGTGGTTCTCCAATTACACAAAAAGCTTTAACTGATGATCATATTAAACCAATTGAAGACTTTTACAGACAAGCATCTGACTTACAAGGATTCTTGCATAACTCATTACCTAGAGATCATAAATTCAGACTCGTTAAAGCAGGACCACGCATAGACAATCCTCCAACAATGTGGTTATTAGGTTTAACTGAAAATGGTGCTAGAAACGCAGCACAATTGGGTATTGGATTTGTATTCGGTCACTTTATAAATCCTAAATATAAAGAAATCGCAATGAAACGCTATTACGAAGACTTTAAACCATCCGTTAATATGAAAGAACCATCAACTATTGTTTGTATTTTTGTAGTATGTGCAGAAACAGACGAAGCAGCAGAGCAATTAGCCATATCACAAGACAAATGGTTATTAAACGTAGGTAAAGGATTAGGAACAAAAGTTCAACCACCAGAAGAAATCAATATAGACGATTATACAGAAGAAGAATTAGAACTCATTAAGACGAACCGAAAAAGAAGCATTATAGGTTCACCACAGACAGTGAGAAAACAACTTAACCAACTAGCAGAAGAATATCAAACAGACGAATTTATGATTATCACAAATATTTATGATTTCGAAGCCAAGAAAAAATCATATCAATTACTAGCAGAAGAAATCTTAACTGAAAATGAGATTTGATGGAGATGTGTTGAGATGGGTTGAGGTGTGTTGAGATATGTTGAGATGCACGCGGGTATTTAACTACCATTATTTCGAATTGTGGTAGTTAGAACGCTGTAACTTCCATTATTCTGAATTCTGGTAATTAGAACGCTGTAACTTCCATTATTCTGAATTGTGGTAATTAGAACGCTGTAACTTCCATTATTCTGAATTGTGGTAATTAGAACGCGCTAACTTCCATTATTCTGAATTCTGGTAATTATAACGCTGTAACTTCCATTATTCTGAATTCTGGTAATTAGAAAGGCACTCACTTAGAGACATTATTCTGAATTCTGTCCCTAACAACACTTCTTACGGACATTTCTCGGAATTCTGTCCCTAACAACATAAACTACTCATCAAAAAGAAAGACAGGCTGGGACATAAAGTAATGTCTCAGCCTGTTTTAGTATATTGGCAGTAGATGACTGAATTGAAAATGCGCTTGTATCAAGCTTTTTTCAACTCTAGTCATCCTTGCCGGGGCGGGACTACGAAATCTTTTTATACAAATTAGATTTCTGTCCCTCTCCCTCTCTTTATCTATTCTAGAATTGTTCTGATAAGATTTTTTGTTCTAAGAAGTTTAGCATATAGTCTGGGCTACCTGTCTTAGCATCTGTACCTGACATTTTGAAGCCGCCGAATGGATGATAACCTACTACTGCTGATGTACAACCTCTGTTCAAGTATAAGTTACCTACGTCATAATCTTCACATGCTTGTCTCCAATGTTCACGATTATTTGTAATGACTGCTCCTGTTAATCCATAATCTGTGTCATTAGCAATTTCTAATAATTCTTCAAAGTTATCGCCTTTAGTGAAGCCAACAACTGGTCCGAAGATTTCTTCTTGCATAATTTGATCACTTGATTTAAGTCCAGAAATAATTGTTGGATGTACGAAATAACCTTTACTGTCGTCAGTCTTACCACCAACTTCTAGCTTGCCTTCTTTACTACCAATTTCGATATAATTTTTAATTTTATCGAATTGTTTTTTATTAATGACAGGTCCCATGTATACATCAGAACCGCCTTCTGTATGATTAATTGAAAGTTCTTTTGTTAATGCAATTGATTTTTCTAGAACTTCATCATAAACATCTTTGTGCACGATTGCTCTAGAACATGCAGAACATTTTTGACCAGAAAAGCCAAATGCAGAATCTACAATTGCTTTAGCTGCTAAATCAGTATCTGTATTTTCATCTACAATAATTGCATCTTTACCGCCCATTTCAGCGATAACACGTTTTAAGAAGTTTTGACCTTCTTGAACTTTAGCTGCTCTTTCAAAAATACGTGTACCTGTTGCTCTTGAACCCGTAAATGTTACAAAGTGCGTATCTTTATGATCAACTAAGTAATCACCAATTTCTTTTGGATCACCTGGTACAAAGTTTACAACGCCTTTTGGAAGACCTGCTTCTTCTAAAATTTCCATTAATTTATATGCAATTAATGGCGTATCTTCTGCTGGTTTAAGCAATACTGTATTACCTGCAATTATAGGTGCAACTGTTGTACCTGTCATAATTGCAAATGGGAAGTTCCAAGGTGGAATTGTAACACCAGGACCCATTGGTTTATAAATATATTGGTTATGCTCCCCTTCTCTATCGAAGACTGGCTTACCATTAGCCAACTCCATCATAGAACGCGCATAATATTCAATAAAATCAATACCTTCATTTGTATCTCCATCTGCTTCATTCCATGGTTTACCCGCTTCATAAACCATTAATGCAGAAAGTTCATGTTTTCTTCTGCGAATGATTGCAGAGACTCTAATTAATAATTCGGCTCTTTCTTTATGAGACCATTTTCTCCAAGTCTTATAGGCTTCTTTAGCCGCTTCCATCGCTTGGTCAACTTGTTCTTTAGAAGCTTTTGAAATTGTACCTAGTACTTGTTGGTGGTTTGCTGGATCTACAGATTCAAATTTATCATCTGTATAAATCTTCTCACCATTAATTACTAGAGGAATTTCTTTCCCAAATTCAGATTTAACTTTTATTAATGCATCTTTAAACGCTTGTTGATTCTCTTGATTTGTAAAATCTGTTGCTGGTTCATTGTGAAATTCTACTACCATCCTTCATACCTCCTAAAAATATAAACCTAATAAGAGATAAATACCTCTTATAAAACATTTTACTATTGTATTTTAAAAATTATCAAGTAAAGGGCTTTCATAAAGAAATGATTTTTATCTGAAAAGCTTATAATCCCTGTAACAGCAGTACTTCAGAGTGACATACAAAAAAAGAAACTGGGACATAATTTAATGTCTCAGTTTCCTTTAGCATCTTGGCAGTAGCTGACTGAATTGAAAATGCGCTTGTCTCAAGCTTTTTCCAACTCTAGTCAGCCTTGCCGGGGCGGGACTACGAAATCTTTTTATACAAATTAGATTTCTGTCCCGCTCCCCTTACCCAAATAGAGAAATTATACACTTTATTTGATCGCTTGGTGAATGTGTTGAATATCTTGTGGCGTTGTTTCACAACACCCACCTACTATTTGAATACCTTGCGATATCCACTCTTTAGACTTTTGAGCAAGCAATGCATGATCTCCTTGACCTATCCAAACTTTCTCTACTGGATCAAATGTCTTACCACCATTCGGATAAATAGCAATGACTTGTGGTAATGCCGTCAATCCTTTTTCAATTGCTTTATCAACACTTTCAATCTTTGAACAGTTCACACCAAATACAGGCAGACGCGCTTCATGCTCTTTAATATATTGGCATACAGTCTTAAAGTCAGTACCATCAGATAAATTGCCTTCATCATTAACGGTACATGATATCCAGAATGTCATGTCATCTGAATATTGAGGAATGATATGTTCAACGATTGCTTTAATTTCATTAAAGTTAGGCACCGTTTCAAATACAAAATCATATATACCTCTATCAATTAGTGCTTGGATACGTGCTTGATGAAAGTCGATATAATCTTCTATAGATACTTCATATGCCCCAGTGTATTCTGAACCATCACTTAAATATGCGCCGTATGGACCTAAACTACCTACTATAACTTGTTCGTCCGTTACAGATGATTTTATTTGTTCGACAGCAACATCAAATAAATGTTCTATTTCCGACGTTTGCATGCCAATAGATTCAAATGTAGCAAAGCTTGCTTGATAAGTACTTGTTAATACAATATCAGCACCTGCATCTGTAAATGCTTGATGCGCTTGTTTCACTTTATGAGGTTCATGAATGATCACTTCACTAGACCATAATGACGAATTCAAATCACATCCATAACCTTCTAATGTTGTGGCTAATCCACCATCTAATACTAAAGTGCGTTCTTGTTTAATTTTATTCAGAAGTCTCAATGATCTGACCGTCCTTTTTATGATATTTTACAAAATAAAATACAATCGCAATAATCGCAAACGGAATACCGAAATATAATGCTGGTGATTGGTTTGGATCAAAAATCATACCAACACATGACACTAAACAAAGTATAAAGCCAATGATTGGTACACTTTGATGAATTTTCAAATGTTTATTTGCACGTTTCGCATTGAAATAAGATAAACAAATACTCATCCATACAATTACAACAGCTAAACCTGCTATAGAAACAAGTACGATATATAAAGTATCTGCAGTATATATACTTGAGAATAATGCCAACAAACCACCACACATACTAAAAATAGTCGCGCGTATCGGCATTTGATGTTTGTTTAGTTTCTTAAAATATTTAGGGAACATGCCTTCATTTGAAAGACTCCAAACCATTCGACTAGCTGCATACAACCCTGAATTGGCTGCTGATAATAATGCAGTTATAATAACTAAATTCATGATATCTCCAGCATACGGGATACCCATATTTTGAAAGATGACAACAAATGGACTTTCTAATGATTTCCCTTGATAGCTCGGTATGAGAATAGAAATAATAACCATTGTTCCAATGAAGAAAATGATCAATCGCCATAATGTTGCATTAATCGCTTTCGGAATGACTTTTTTAGGATTTTTCGTTTCACCTGCTGCAATACCGATCAGTTCAGTACCACTAAATGCATAGTTAACAGCTAACATCGTTAAGAATACGGCACCTAAACCATTCGGAAATGTTGGATTCGTATATCGTGATTTAATTGTATCTAGACCGTTATAACCACTGTAGTGAATAAGCCCGAATAACGTGAGAGCTCCTAAACCAATAAACAGTATAATCGCTAACACTTTCACTAAAGAAAAGTAAAATTCAACTTCAGCATAGAATTTCGTAGATACAATATTAAAAGCTAAGACAAGTATAATCGCAATACTTGAAAATATGTATACAGGTACATCGGGTAGCCACTTCTGCATTAAAATACCCACTGCCGTAAATTCAGAACCAAGTGCTACAGTCCATGTTAACCAATAAAACCAAGCGACAATAAATCCTATTGAAGGATGTATATATTTTGAAGCATAAACATGAAATCCGCCTGTCACCGGATGTTCAATCGCTAATTGTCCGAGACATAGCATAACGAGATACACGAGAATAGCACCAACGATATAAGATAACATCGTACCTAACGGACCCGCTTGTTGCAAGGTATAACCAGAACTTAAAAATAACCCCGTTCCAATTACACCACCAAAACTTAATAACATAATATGACGTTGTTTCATATCACGTCTATATGACTGATTTGACACGATATACCTTCTCTCTAAAATTAAAAATATCTTCAATTTTATATCTTTCGAATAATTCAGTCAACTTATAATTTTCTGTAAATATAAAAAAACCTCTGTATAGCATGGTTTTTATACCTTGCTATACAGAAGTTTTAGGTTGGGAGTTACGTGCGATACACCTTGATTTCGCATCTTTGCGCACGATATCTCAGAGTCTTCGTGCGTTCTCACCGCTTCATCATATACTTTCTAATGCATTTCTTAATTTTTCTTGTATTGTCTCTTTGTCATCTTCAACAGGATTAAATTCAAATTTTTCATCATTTATAAAAACGGTTGGTACGCCTTTAATCCCTCTTTCAAATGTTTCTTGCATAATGGATAAGGATCGGTCGTCTGCATTTTTTTGTGGTGATAAGCCTAATTCATGTTCCATTTTTCTTTCTATTGTTTCAAAATTCAATGTCCATTCGTCTTGTGTTTCATATAGGTATCGTATTATTTTAAAAGTTTCTTCGGGGTCATCGTAATCCAGATAAATATTCGCAACAGTTCCTTTAAGCAATCTTTGTTTCGTCTTATCAAAATGCTTAACGATATATTGTACTTTATTCTCATTAATATAAGGTTCTAAAACTTCGTCAGCTGCTGCAAAATAATTTAAACAATATGGGCATGCAAAATTAATAAATGCCTCAATTGTTATGTTTGCGTCTTTGCTTCCTACTGTTAAATGTTGGATTTCTGTCATAACGTTTACCTCCTATATGTTGTTATACTTATTTAACCATTTCACAGCCGATAAAGCGAATGATTATATTCAGAATTGTTTATCAATTCTATTTTAATATACAAAAAAACACTCCATAACAAAGTTATGAAGTGTTTAACTAATTGGTTAAATATTAGTTTTTGATAACGTTAACTGCTTGAGGTCCACGTTGTCCTTCTTCGATATCGAAAGTAACTGAAGCACCTTCGTCTAATGATTTGTAACCTTCAGTTTGGATAGATGAGAAATGTACGAATACGTCGTTACCATTTTCTCCTTCGATAAATCCGTAACCTTTTTCTGCGTTAAACCATTTTACTGTACCTTTATTCATAATAAAAGTCCTCCTATTGTGCTTTTGCACGTATATTTGCAATAATCAATCTTCAAACTTAAATGGACTTTATTAACTATGAATAAAACTACCAATTAATTTAATCTCGAAATATCACTTGCTACCCACTATACGCTATAAATGATTGAAAGTAAAGCTTTATGTGAAATTAAACTTTTATTTTACTTTTATCATGCGCTATAACCTATAAATAATACTTGTCTATCACTTTTAAAGATTCATCTAATTCATATATTAATGGTGCACCTGTTTTGATTTCTAAGTTTGAAATTTCATCATCTGGAATATCTTCTAAATACTTAATCAGTGCTCTTAAAGAATTACCATGTGCAGAAACTAAAGTCGTTTGATGGTTTAATAAACTTGTTGAAATATGATCTATCCAATATGGAATGACTCTATCCAATGTATCTTTAAGACTTTCTGTAACAGGCATGATCCTTCTATCTAACATTTCATATCTTCTATCATTCAAGTATTCTTCTCGTAACTTTTCATCCGCTTCTGGCGGTCTTGTATCGTAAGAACGTCTCCAAATATGCACTTGTTCTTCACCATATTCTTCTCGTGCTTGATCTTTATTTTTACCTTGAAGTCCACCATAATGACGTTCATTTAAACGCCACGTTTTGTAAACTGGTATCCAAAGTTGATGCGAATGTTTCAATAATAAATATGTGGTTTCAATTGCTCTTGTTAAAAGTGATGTATATACAACATCTATTTCGATATTTTGTTTTAATAATTTTTCACCTGAGATTCTCGCTTCATTATACCCTTGCTCTGATAACTCTACATCTGCCCAACCTGTAAATAAATTTTTCGCATTCCATTCACTTTGCCCATGTCGACATAAAATTAATTTTGGCATATGATTCGCTCCAATCTTTTAATTGTTAAGTCTATTGAACCACTAATTGCAAACTTTTAAAAATAAAAAGACCGTCCGATAGCATTTCAAAATATACCAATCAGTTCTATAATAAATAAATATCATCATAAAATGTTCAAAGGATTGAGTTGTCATGATTTATAAATTCATAAAAATCATACTCCAAATATGTATGATCTATTTTATTACCGTTCTAGGCAGTTGGATTCAAGACACATTAAACATACCTATTGCAGGTAGCATTATCGGACTTGTGATACTTTTCTTATTATTAAAATTTAAAATTATAAAAGAAGAATGGATTAAAGATGGTGCAAATTTATTATTAAGTACGATGATTTTCTTCTTCATCCCTTCAATCGTCGGTGCTATGAATTTAGTTGACCAAATAAACGCACAGTTTATCTTTTTAATTGTATTAGTCATCGCAAGCACATGCATTGTTGCACTCTCGTCAGGATACATAGCTGAGAAAATGTTAAAAAGGAACCATATAGAAGAAAGTGGTGATCAATCATGATGATTAAAGCACTTTTAATGATTCTTTTAACAGTTATCATGTACATATTCGCATTATTTATACAGAAAAAATTCAAGATTGCTATCTTACACCCTGCACTCGTTTCATCCATTGCAATTATATGTGTACTTGTGTTATTTGGATATAATTACAACGACTATATGGTCGGCGGACAATGGATTTATGACTTTTTAAATTGCACAGTTGTATGTTTAGCATATCCACTATATTTATATAGAAAAATGATTGTTCAACATTTCAAAGTCATTATCACAAGTGTATTAGTTGGGATAACTATTAATATTATTTTAATGTTTACGATTTTAAATATTTTCGGTTATTCAAAAGAAATGATTGCATCCTTGTTGCCAAGATCTATAACAGCAGCAGTCGGTGTACAAGTATCACAACAAATAGGCGGAATAGATAGCTTAGCCGTGTTGTTTATTATAGGTACAGGATTAATAGGAAGTATGTTGGGATCATATCTTATCAAAATAGCCAAATTCCAAACATCCATTGCCAAAGGACTCACTTATGGCAATGCATCACATGCTATTGGAACAGCCAAAATATTAGAAACTGATATCGAATCAGCAGCCTTCAGTTCAATCGGCATGATTCTAACAGCCCTAATCAGCTCAGTCTTAATACCATTGTTTGTTATATTAGTATATTGAGAATTTAGAGATATAGATTATAAAAAGATAGAGGTCGGAATGAGTTTGTAGGTTTGTATTTAGGTCTGTATGTTGCTTGTTTGATGTGTCTTGCAACATACGGGCGAGCTATGTTGCTTGTTTGGCCAGTCTTGCAACATACAGGAGCTCTATGTTGCTTGTTTGGGCAGTCTTGCAACATACGGAGGTTCTATGTTGCTTGTTTGGGCAGTCTTGCAATATACGGAGCTTCTATGTTGCTTGTTTGGGGAGTCTTGCAACATACGGGAGCTCTATGTTGCTTGTTTAGGGAGTCTTGATAAATACAGAGCCTCTATTTATCTTGTTTCGCCTGTCTTGATAAATACAGAGCCTCTATTTATCTTGTTTCGCCAGTCTTGATAAATACAAGGCATCTATTTATCTTGTTTCACCAGTCTTGATAAATACAAGGCATCTATTTATCTTGTTTCACCAGTCTTGATAAATACAAGGCGCCTATTTATCTTGTTTTACCTGTCTTGATAAATATGAGGCCGCTATTTATCTTGTTTCACTAGTCTTGATAAATACAAGGTCCTGAATATTGCTAGTCACGTTCCACTTGCAATATTCAGCTTCCCAACATTGCTAGTCACGCCCCACTTGCAATATTCAGCCTCCAACAACACTCATCTCTATCTAAAAAGTAAGAAACCGTCTGAATGTTTCAGACGGTTTCCTTTATTATTCTAAATTCGCGTGTTTATTTTGCATATATGTTTCACTTACGTTTAATTGTTCCATTAAATCCATTACGATACTATCTAAATATAATTGAGTGCTTTGTTCGAATAGACTTCCTAGTGGTTGTTCTGACCCTTTTTCATCATATTTAGTACCTGCTGGTAAAACGATCACTTCATCTGCTATTTCAGCGATTGGTGATTGTTCTTTTGTAGAAATTAATATGACATTCGCTCCGATATCTTTTGCTGTTTGTGCGAGTAATTTTAAGTGAGCTGTTGAGCCTGATCCGGAGACAATCAATAATTTATCACCTTCTTGAATAGAAGGTGTACTCGTCTCACCTACTACATAACTTTTCTTACCTAATTGATTTAATCTCATAGCAAAACTGTTCGCGACAAATGCAGAGCGTCCTTTAGCTGCTACAAACACTGGTTCTTCTAACAACAAGCTATTTACGAATTGCTCAGTAGCCTTCAAGTCTACTTGATTTAATGTTTGCTTAATTTCATCCAATATTAATTGATAACGGCTCATATTATTTACCTTCAATAATTTCTCTACATAATTTTGCAGCTGCTTTTGGATCGTCTGCGTTAGCAATTCCTCCACCAACAATAATTAAATCTGGATTTTCATCAGCAACAGATTGAATTGTTTCTGGTGTAATACCACCTGCTACTGCTACTTTTGAATTTTTGATAACTGATTTAACTGTACGTAAGCTTTCTAATGGTGATACACCTTCAGCTTGTAAGTCATAACCAGTATGCACAGCGATATAGTCTGCACCTAATGCATCTAATTCTTTCGCACGTTTTTCTAAATCTTGAACTGCGATCATATCCACTAATAATTCTTTACCATGTTTATGTGCTTCTTCAACTGCACCTTTAATAGAAGCATCTTCTGCAACACCTAAAATTGTTACAATATCTGCACCAAATTTAACAGCTTGGCTTACTTCATAACTAGCAGCATCCATAATTTTTAAGTCAGCTAATACTTGAACATCTTTAACAGATTGACTTAATTTTTCTACTGCACCTAATCCTTCATTAATAACGATAGGTGTACCGATTTCTACTATATCTACATATTCCTCAACTTGTTGTGCTAATTGAGCTGCTTCTTCTTTATTTAATAAATCAATTGCTAATTGTAATTGCATATTAATCATATCTCCTTTATCTATATTACTTTACACTAATAATTGTGATACAATGTATAAAATCATGCAATACTGACAAATATGTCACTTAGTGAAGAAATGGGGTTGTATCATGGTATTAATTAACTATAAAGAAACGGAATATTATAATTCTAAAGACTTAGCATTATCTGTTATTGGAGGTCGTTGGAAAATACCAATCATCTGGCATTTATTACAAGCGTCACCTCTTAGACTCAACGAATTAGAAAAGAAACTACCAGATATTAATCAGCGTATGCTTATTAGACAGTTGAGAGAACTTGAAGATGATCATATCGTAAATCGTACTGTATATCCGGTCGTACCGCCTAAAGTTGAATATAGTCTGTCACAAATAGGCAAAGATTTAGAACCTGTTGTTAATGGCATTTGTGACTGGGGAGACGAATTTTTAGACTTTTTAAATACAAAAGATAAAGCCTAATCACATATTGCTTTTAATCGCTTCATAGTTTGCTACAATAAAATAAAAAAGGGGTATTTTATGACAACTCAAAAACTTTCACAAGAAGAACAAGCTGAACTGCTTACAACTTTACAAAAGCGATTCGAAAAATTTCCAGAACGTCATAAAAATATAGAATGGTCAGATGTAGAACAGCGACTAAATAAACATCCAGAAAAATTATGGTCCCTTAATCAAATGGAACAAACTGAAGGAGAGCCTGATGTAATAGGATTAGAAGACGATGCTTATATATTCGTAGACTGTTCGAAAGAAAGTCCTAAAGGCCGTAGAAGTGTTTGCTACGATAGAGCAGCATTAGAATCTAGAAAGAAACATAAACCAGAAACAAGCGTAATGGACATGGTTCATGAAATGAAGGTTACATTACTTAATGAAGAACAATATAGACATTTACAAACACTCGGTGAATTTGATAAGAAAACATCTAGTTGGATTGAAACACCTGCAAAAATTAGAGACCTTGGCGGTGCATTATTCTGTGATTTACGTTATGACACAGTATTCACGTACCATAATGGCGCTGATTCTTATTATGGCGCAAGAGGTTTCCGAAGCATGTTAAAAATATAAAATAAAGCTTCCTCAATTTGTCTCGAGAAGACAAGTTCAGGAAGCTTTTTCTATACAATCATTACCTAACCACTTACACCGTATATTCAACCGGTTATGACATAACTACTGACAAATAATGTGTTACAACATACTATATAACCAAAGGAGGTTATGCTATGACAGAGCCATTCAACGTTCAACTAAACATCGACACTTCACAAACGACGACGGATATTTCAATCAGAACCTTTGAACAAGAACTTGGTCATAACCTATTAACGTATATTCAACAATTTGAAACATCCAACCATAAAATAGGTATTAAGACATCACAAGGAACGTCACTTATTTTAAAAGAAGATATCATTTTTGCAGAAGTTTTTGATAAACAACTGAACATCATAACACTTAGTGAAACACTCACAACTCGAATGTCACTCACTGCCTTACAACAAACTTTGCCTAAGCAGAAGTTCGTACAAATTAGTAAATCGTCTATCGTCAACATAGAACAAATCACCAAAGTATCACCGTCATTCTCAGGGAATTTATATGCAACCTTATCCAATAATAAAAAAGTAACCATTTCAAGAAGGTATGTTAAAAATTTAACTGAAATATTAGGTATATAAGGAGGAGAACATTATGAACAAAATCTTTAAATCTATTCTACAAGGTATCGGTATAGGTAGCAGCATTATGCTCATATTCATCGCAATATTTGAAGTAACAATTGACTTCCAAGCAGTATTCAGCGTTTATATATTCGGTGCCATTTGTGGATTTCTACCAATAGTCTATGAAATCGATCAAATACCACTCTTATTCAAACTCATCATTCATTTAGGCGGTAGTATCATTACATTCTTTATCGTTTCAACAATTAATAACTGGATACCATTACAACCAGCACCACTCATTGGCGGACTCACAACCTTCGCACTGATATTCCTCGTTATCTGGTTTATATTTATGTATCTTAATATTCAACAAAGCAAAAAAATAAATACAAAACTTAAAAAAATGTAAACAAAGGCCCTTAAGGTTCTCACCTTAAGGGCCTTATTTTCCGTTTTGACATGTTTTACTGAAATATCTGAAATTCACACGATATAAATTCCTTATCACACAAAGCGTGTAATTATTTTTGAGCATCTAATCGATGAGACCTTTTATCCTCATAACTAATATCCCCAATAATTATGAAAATATCTCATATTTAATACTTAAAATCTAATAGAGCATCATGTTAACGCCATGAAAAATTTATAAACCTAAAACTCCCCAAAACATTCTTTGAATCATTTAAATCCCTCTAAAATTCTTTATAACCTATAATAACCCATCCAAAAAGAGAAAACGTACAATATCACATTAAAATTAAGCTTAACTACAATTATAATCAATTAATAAACTGTGCTATGAACAAATATGTGTAATGCTTTAAACAAAATGTACTACCTATGTGCCAATCGCATCTTCAAAGTGACGATTCAAATATAAACAAATTTCATTTATCGTATCAATCGTCTCACCAAACAAAGCAGAACTTCGTTTGAGAACCTTAAAGTGCTTTTGGTCTTCCTCCAGCCTCACGCATGCAAATATAAAAATTGAATTGAAAAATTCAGTCTGATCAGTAAGAGACTCTCCATATCTCTCGTCCAAATCATCCAAAATATCATCCAAACTTATATCTTTCGGAATCGCCAGTTCCTCCACTCTATGCATACCAATCTTACCTTCAGTAATAAAACCTTGAATGTCGTAAAATTCAAATTTAATGATATTGCACATCTTAACCTCCTTTCCTTGGGGTTGTTATAGGTTATACTCTTATTATATTCAGGACTCATTTAATGTCAACTATTTTCTATTCTTTTTTTATACAAATTCTTTAAAATACAATGAAACGCCGTTAAATCAACGTTTTATAAGCCATAAAATTTAAAAATGTCTCAAAATAAGTAGTTCAAAATCGTAAAATTTTCAAAAAAATTTATTAGACATAATTTAAGTAATAGTAATATTTAAGACACTTTAAACTTCAAAAAATGTAATATAAAAATTAAATTTTTCTCAAAAAAAGTGAAAGAAAAACAAAAAAATCTGCAAAAAATCGACAAAAAAAGACACGACGTAAAAAGTCGTGTCTGGGATTAGAATAATTAATGATTCAATTTTGTGAGGTTAAACATCCATTTCACCCAACCATAAACTGATCCTGATCTTCTATCTATCAGAGCTGGAGTACATACATTTAGTCTTTTCATAATTAATTTAATTTCAGCTTTAGAGATTATTTCACCAGAGGTATAAGTTTTCTCAAAACATTCATGAAAAATTTCATGTTGAAGCATTAATTCTACAATTTTTAATTGTCTTTCTTTATATGGTTTTTTGTATATTGATTTACCTAGATTAGTTAATTGAACTAAAGATTCTTCTCCCTTTTGTTGTTTTACAAGTTTAAATAAGCCTAAGTACTTACCTGCATTATAGTAATAATCAGCTTGTCTACTTGTAAAATCCATAAGTTCTTCTGCAATTGCTGTTTTAGTTAGTGGTTCAACGTACAAGTTTTCTAATAAAGAAATCACTTTATCCATAGAATCAGCTTGGATAAAAGGTGCATCCACTTTCTTTTTATCCGCCATGTTATCATCATATTTAACTTCTGTATTTTTGTATACATTTACTAGATCTTCTATATCTATATCCGTATCCTCTAAAGAATAATTTTTATGTTTCACTAGTTTTATTGACGAAAAATTATCAGGGTCTTCAAAACGATATTCAAATAATCTAAATATCTTATTTGAATAAACTGAAAAGATTAATCTTATTGGTTTATTCACTTTTGACTTCCAAAGTCGATAAGGATAATATAATTGTCTTATATGAAAATCTTCTTTAACAACATTTTTCGCTTCTAAAATTACTACTGCATCATCACATTCAAATCCGCCATCTATTTCACATTGTGCATTTTCAACATTTATATGTACTGATTCTTTGTTATTTGTATTAACATCGAAACTAAATTTTCCTGTTCCCATTCTTCCGTTAAAGGTTGCTTGAAGATTATCTACTTCTAAGAAATGTTCAATAATACCCGATAGAATTAAAACATTTATTGCATTTGCTTCACTACTAATATTTTCGCTATCTATTGTTTCAAATTCGGGTAATTCAACATATTGCATTGCTTTAACATCTTCTGTTATATCAGGAATATCTTCATATAACAAAAAATTTCCTAGCACATATTCCCTTCTACTGATAGGTAAAATATTTATATGCTTTTTCTTAAACGGTTCTGGCAGAGATTGACTATTATCCCATTTACTCATTAATCTAGGTTCTTTGAACTTTTTGATATCGTTAGATGAAATATAAAATAATTTATCTTTTGCCACTTTGTTAGGAATATCATGTTTTTCAAATAATAAAGACCATGCTTGGTTAACTGAGTAATTTTTATTTTCAATCATAGTTGTATACTAGCACCTCATTAATTTCTCCTCTTTTAAGAGAATTACTATTAATTGCGCGTTTAGCTCTAACAGTTTTAATATTGTAATCCTTGTATAACTCCCTAATGAATTCACAATCAGAATTAGATAATAGAAATTTAATGCCTCTCTTATTAAGTTTATCGCACTCTAATTTTAATTCTTCTTGATGTTTCAATGTAAATCCACCTTCAGTATAACCTGTGAAAGAAGATGATGTACTTATTGGAACATAAGGTGGATCGAAATATACAAAGGCTCCTTTTCTTAAACCTTTTAATGCTGCTTTATAATCATCATTTAATATTTTTATATTTGCAGAATTAAAGTAATTGGATAATGCTCTTATAGTTACTTCATTGACTATATTAGGTGATTTATATTTTCCATATGGTGTATTAAAAAAACCAGATGAATTAACTCTGTACAATCCATTATAGCAAGTTTTATTTAGATATATTATTCGAGATGCTTTCTTAATATCATCATATTCGTCATAATTTTCTTCTCTATCAATTGCTCTTAAGTTATAAAAATACTCAGAATCATTATTCTCACTATGTATTTTTAACTCTTCTATTAACAATTCAGGGTTATCTTTAATAGTCTTATAAACATTAATTAATTCAGAATTTCTATCATTAATAATCGCTTTTTTAGGCTGAATATCAAATAATACTGCTCCTCCCCCAATAAAAGGCTCAACATAAGTAGTAATATGTTCAGGTATCATTGGAACAATCTCATTTAATAACTGTCTTTTCCCGCCTACCCATTTTAATAAAGGTTGTACTAATGGATTTTTCATTCCTATCACTTCTCCAAATTTTTACTAAATAATATTATAACATGATCGAAAGATTAATTAGCAGTTTTCAGCACATAATATTATAAATATACTTATCAGATTTATTAATTAGAACAAAGTTATTGTTAGATCTAATTTAACTAAATATATTTTTGTTTTATTATCATTTAGATCTTAAAAATAGATAAAATTTTAAAGTTATAAAAGAATTTCCACACAAAAAAACCAACATGACTTCAATGTCATGCTGGGTTTATAACTTCCGCTTCTACCTCGTTATCAAAGTGATAACCGATTGTATATGTTGTGACTGTGTTTTCTAATATAGGACTTTCGCTATCTTCTCTGTTATGTCGTACGTTCTTATGTGCTTCTTTGAATACGTCTGATTTTAACCAGTTTTTGAAGCATTGTTCTGATTCCCAGATTGTAAGTATTTTTACTTCGTCGTATTCTTCGAGGTTGTTTGTTTTTGTTACATACATTTTCTTGAATCCTTCGATTGTTTCGATACCTTGTCTCATATAGAATCTTTCTATTGTTTCGTCTGCTGTTCCTTTATAGAGTTGTAATTTATTTTCTGCCATAAACATGTTATTTCCTCTTTTCTATTTTATACTTTTACGAGTTTGGCTACGACGACGATTCGTCCTGATGTGAGTGAATATGGGTCTTCACATGTTGAGAGTGTGACGATCTTGTCGTCTTTATTAATTTCTGTTGTTGTTGAGATTTGTGATTTTTTTAATGTTTGTTCTAGAAATTGTTCATATGTTGCTTTGTCTTTAAAGTCTGTTTGTATGTAATTATCTTTTGTTGTTGTTTCATAGGCGCTAATGACTTCTAATTGATATTTACCGTATTGTGTGTCGTACTGAATCGTCTTATGTTGATTATAAAATGATTGATCTAAATATTTTTCTACGACGTCAAACATGGTGTTATCTCCTACGTGATGTCCATATATGACGGTATTCATTTTATCGTGCTTTGGTGTATTACGATAATCCATAAAGATACTACCTTTTCTACTTTCTTGTTGTTCAAAGTCTTTCTTTAAGTAGTCTTTGTTGTCTTTCGATTGTAGTATCGGATAGTTCAATGATGTGCCTTCTAGATGTATCCATCCTATGATATCTTTGTTGATGTTACTGAGTTGTTTGAATTGTGGTCGCACGGTATTAGTGTTTGTCATTTGTGTATAATTTTGTTGTAAATGAATGTAGCGTTCTTCCGCTTCTTTATCTTCTTGCTTATTGTGAAACATGACATATCCAGACCATATGATGACAGCGACTAATGCTATTTGAATGATTTTAATGATGATTTTCATGAGGCGCTCTACCCTTTCTCTTACAAATCAACATGCCACATTCTGGGTCATGGATGATTTTCGCATCGATATTATATACGCGTGAAATAAAGGATTCTGTTACGACTTCTTCTGGAGGTCCTTGGATGACTTGATTGTTATGTATACATACGATTTCATCACTATATTCTATCGCTTGGTTAATGTCATGTAACACCATAATAATGGTGATATTAAAGTTCTCTTTCAGTGATCGGATAATGTCCAACACTTGATATTGATAGTTTAAATCTAAGTAAGTCGTTGGTTCATCTAGCAACATATATTGTGGTTCTTGCGCAAGTGACATTGCGATATACACACGTTGTAATTCTCCGCCTGACAATTCACTAATGGGTTTATCTTGAAAGTCTTCTAATTCTAGTTGATGTAACACATGCTGAATGACTTCTTCTTGTTTGATATCTTTCTTCAATATGGATTGGTAACTATATCTTCCACATTGTACGACTTCTTTTACTGTAAAATCTTCTGGCGCACGGTTAGTTTGATGTACGGTTGCTAACTGCCTTGCTAACGTCTTTCTATTTAATGATGAAATAGCTTGATTATCTAAGTAAACAATACCTTCACTCGGCGCTAAATTACGTGATAATATTTGTAACAATGTTGATTTACCTGATCCATTAGGTCCGATGATAGTTGTAATGGCGTGCTTTTTGAGTTGTATGTTTAACGATTTAAAAATATGCTTTCGCTGATATTTGAAACTAACGTTCTCTGTTCGCATGGACATACGCTCCTTTACAAATAAGGTAAATCAAGAATGGTCCACCTACTACAGTTGTAATCGTACTCGCTGGTATTTCTAAAGGTGGCGCTATTGTTCGGCCTACCGTGTCTGCTAACAATACAAGCCATGCACCAAATATAATGGAATAAGGTATGACCTTTTTATAATTCGTTCCAACGATACGTCTTATAATATGTGGCACGATTAAGCCTACAAAAGCTAATTGACCGACGATAGCTGTTGCGCTACTTGCTAAAAATACAGCAACTAAACCGATGATGAGGCGGTATTTCGTAATATTAAAACCAATATTATGCGCTTGTTTATCTTCGAATGATAACAAGTTCACTTTGTTTACTAACATGAGTGCGAATATAATCCCTATTGTTGAAGTGACGGCGATTATATAAACATCTTGCCATACTTTCATCGTTAACCCTGTCGGTAACTGCATAACAGGACTCATAGATAAAAGCTCTATTACACCATTTAACATGGCATATATCGCAACACCTACTAATATGAGTCTAATCGGTGTTATGTGATAACGAGATACTAATAGGAATAATATAAGAAACGGTATAACTCCACCAATAAAGACGAATATCGGTAAATAGAAATACAAGGTAGGTAAAAATATAAGTATGACACCTCGTGCAACAAGTGCACCAGATGTCACACCAATAATATTCGCTTCAGCTAGAGGATTTTGTAATACCGCTTGTAGCAAAGCCCCTGATACACTCAGAGCAGCTCCAACAAATAACGCGATGAATATTCTTGGCATGCGTAAATCAATAACTGCATCTACTTGAGGTTCAGTACCTGTTGTGAGTTTCGTGATGATTTGTTCTATACTTAAAGGTAACTTACCACTTACAAGCGATATATAAATTGTTATGACAAGCATACATAACATGATCCAGAACGTGAGTCGCGAATATTTTTTCATGTTTTAACCTCTTTACTTATTATATAAAATGTCATAAAGCTGTACTAACGCATCGTCAGCTTTAATACTTGCTGTTATGCCAAATGGTATTTCTTCTAAATCATAAACTCTATTATTTTTAACTGCGTCAAAGTGTTTCCATATATCATTTGTACTAAACTCTTTCTTAAACATTTCTTTTACTTGATCTGGAAAACCATGTGGCAATCTTAAAATAATATCAGGATTGACTTTATAAAGTTCTTCCGTATTAGAAGATAAATAAGCTCTTGATTCATTTTGTATAACATTCTCTCCTCCGGCAATTTTCACTAAATCACCAATATAAGAGTGTTCTGTTGCTACAAGATAACTACCAGGCACACCCATAAGAATTAATACTTTAGGGCGTTCTTTGCCTTGAATCTTAGCTTTAATTTCTGCTTCGGCATTTTCAAACTTTTTATTAAGTTTTTTAGCCTGTTCTTTACGGTTGAACGTATTACCCATTTCGGTGATAGATTTCTTCAAACCATTTAAACTGTCGTAATCATAATAAGTACCTTTCATTTTAAGTTGTTCAAACACAGGATCCATCTCAGATTTAATTGTTGTAACCGTTAATACATGTGTTGGATTAAGTGATTTCACAACTTCAACATTTGGTTTTTTAGGCTGACCAATTTCAGGTACATCTTTGTATCGCTTCGGTAAATCTTTATAAGTTGTCGGTTTACCTACGATATCTAAATCTAATGCATCTAAAGTTTCCGTTAAAGCTACAGTAGTTGGTACGATTCTGAATTCTTCTTTCTTCTGTTTACTTGCAGGTTCTGATGATTTACTAAAGTTGATGTTACAAGCCGCAAGTAGACAGCTACATATAAGTATTAAACTTAATAGCGATTTGATCTTCATTTAGATGCTCGCTTCTTACCTAAGAAGAATGAACCAGCTAATAACAATACTGCACCACTGAAGATAAGTGCATAAGTCATCGCATCTCCACTGCTACTTGTTGAAGGATTAACGAGTTTCATGTTTGTTGAACCATCTGCGTTACGATCGAAACTTGGATTAGCTTTATCTGCAGTTGTAGAACTTGTTGCATTGTTACCACTTGTCACAGCTTGATTTGCAGGTGTGGCAGGTGATGAACTATGATTTGTTGAACTATTTGCTCCAGATGAAGCATTCGAAGATTCGGATTTTTGGTCATCTGATTGTGTTGTCTGATTGTGTTGAACATTATTAGAATCATGACCTTTAGTGTCATCATCTTTACTTGGTGTGCTGACAGGTTGTTGTTGTTCATCACTTGTGTCTGTATTTCCGTTGCCAGATGCCGCTTCTTTATCAAATTCAATTCGTGTTGTGTAATGATTGTCGTAATTAATTGCTGGTACAACAATGTGCACTTTAGATGTTAATACTTTTAAATCTTTCGGCTTTTCAAAGCGAATGATTTTTGTATCTGCAGATTGATCTTCTGACACGGTTGTGACATTTAATTTTTTATCATGATCGAATAATTCAAACGACTTCCAATATGAAGCTGATTTCAATGTTAATTCAACATATTGTTTACCATTTTCTTCAACAATACGTGCAGGTTTCACCATATATTGGTCCATATAAGATATTTCACTTGAACCATTTTTATAGACCATGTAACCTAACGTTGAAGTTGCTTTTTCTTGTTGAGTTGATCCTTGGTTGGAGCCAGACGGATTTTTAACTTTATCAGGAATTGGCACTTCTTTTTTTGTTATCGGCTTATTATCATTCTTTGGTGTTTCGTTCTTTGGTGTATCCTTCTTTGGTGATTCATTCTTTGATGTATCTTGCTTTGGAAGTTCTGTTTGTGGTTTCTCATGATTCGTATCCTTGGCAGGTGCTTGTTGTGTATCTTCATTATTCTGCGTTGTATTATCCTGCTTTTGATCAGTCGTTGATTGGTTTGAATCATCTTTTGCTTTATCGTTTGAATCTACTTTTCCTGTATCTTGTTGATTTGAATTCTGAGTTGTCGGTGCACTAGGAATAACTTCTTTAAAATTTACATGAGTTGTATATTTGTTGTCATAATTGATTGCCGGTACAACAATGTGAACTTTTGAAGTAAGCGATTGGCTACCTGGTTTAACTTTAAACTTAATGACTTTAGTATCAGCTTGATGATCTTCTTTAACTGTTTGAATGGCTATTGCGCCTGATTCATCATACAGTTCAAATGACTTCCAATAAGAAGCACTTTTCAAAGTCATCTCAACATACGTTTCCCCATTCTCAAAATATACCTTTGCTGGTTTCACCATATATTGATCCATATATGAGACTTCATTTGATTTATCTTTATTTACAACAAAATCAATTGTCTTACTTTCCACTGCTGATGCTTGTTCTTCTGCTGCTTCAACTTTTTTCATTGTTGTATGACTAAGCGGTTCATAAGTGTTGAATGAAAGAGTTGAGAATAATAAAGAAAACGCTAATAGTGACTTAACATTTTTCTTCATTAATTATGACCTCTTTTCAATTTTTTATTGAACATAAACGTAACGATTAATAACATACCCGCAACAATTGGAAGGACTGTGATCATTACTGGTGTGCCTGCGCTCGTTTGAGGATTTTTCACATCTTGTGAAGTTGTAGAAGTAGTAGAACCACTAGATGGTGTACTACTATCTGAACTAGTTGATGCTGCTGTTGTTGAATCTTTTGAAGCATCACTAGATGAATCTGCTGCAGCCTGTCCAGAAGGTTCTTTCACGTCAAATGTGATTTTATATTTGTTATCGTATAAGAACGGTTTACCATCGACTTTTTCATTGATATAAACATCAATTGTTCCAGCAAGTTGTCCAGATGTAGAATTCACTTTAAAGCTAGACGTTCTAACGTCTGAACCTTTATCTTCACTTACGATACTTTCAGCAGAACCATCAACTGTAATACCTTTAATCCAATGGCTATGATTCATCGTTAATTGAAGTTGCTTTTCACCATTCTTAACAACTAACTTACCTGGTTTATTAAAATAATCATTTGCAATCGAAACATCTGAAGTACCATGTTTCAATACTGTGTAATCAACGTCATAAGTACCATCCTTCACATCAGCAGAAGCCACCTTACCTACACCTACTGATAATAAAATAAGTACTAATAACCCAATATTTAAAACTTGTTTAAACCTTTGCATAATATACCTCCTTTGTAAATTTATTGAAATTCTCCTTCCATCTTATAATTTAATTGATAATAGTTATCAATGTCAATATTATTTTCTGTTTTAATAAATAATTGGTCTTTAAAATTTTATTTCATGGAATTTAAAAAATAGATTAATGGAATAATTTAGGATGTAACTCAATAACATATAAATTTGAACATTCTTACTTTTATATGTACAATGGATGTAATAACTGAATAAATGTCCACTGGAAGTGCCTTATTATAGGCTGAGACTGAAGTAGTGACTTCGGGATTCCTTGAACCTGATCCAGTTCATACTGGCGTAGGAAAGTGGCGTATATAAGCTTACTTATACTTATAATTAAATTTTTACGCTATTTTTCTATCCAGAAAAATAGCGTTTTTTATTTGGAGTGATTTCATTGTTTATTGCTGTTACACCGTATAAAGACTTAGATGTTGAAGATTTAGAACATTATTTAGAGATTGCAGAAGAGATTGATTTGTTATTACTGAGAGTGCCTATGACACGTGATGATCTATGCTGGGCGCTTGATTATTTATTAGCACATGGCTTTCCACAAACGAAATTAATGATTCATTCTGATAAGACCATACTTGAAAAATATGATCTGAATTTTATTCATTTTCGTGAAAATGACGTGCAAGCATTTGAATATAAAAAGCTTCACCCACATATATCAGTCAGTATGTCTACACATTCAGTTGAAAGTGTGAAGCGCGCACGTGAGTGGTCTTTAGATTTTGTATTCTTTGGTCACGTGTTTGAAACGCGTTCTAAACATGGTCTTAAACCAAGATCTTCTAAAGACATAAAAGATGCAGTATCTATAGATATTCCTGTTTATGCAATTGGTGGTATAGATACCCATTCTATTAAGTCGTTGCCTCATGGTTTTGAAGGTGTTTGTGCAATTTCATTTTTCAGAGATCGAAGTTTGCGTGAAATTCAGTTATTAAGAGAGGAGTGGCTTGCATATGTATGACGTGTTAATTGTTGGTTCAGGCGTCATGGGCATGTCTATTGCACGTGAATTAGCACTTAAGAATGATTCATTGTCTATCGCTGTGATAGATCGAGATGTTCCTGGATTACATGCATCTTATAAAGCTGGTGGCATGTTAGGTGCGCAAAATGAATTTATTGAAGATACACCCCTTTATCAACTTGCATTACGTTCGAGAGATTATTTCGAATCACTTAGTCATACGTTATATAAAGAGACGAATATCAATATTGATTATCAAGCGCACGGTTTAATTAAAATGGCCGCTTCACGAGAAGATATCGACAGCTTAACAGCGCAATATCGTTTTTTGAATAAGCGTGATCGATCAGTTACGACGTTAGATAGTCAATCACTTCGTAATCTTTCAAATCATACGATTTCTTATAATCATAAGGCAATTTATATTCCATTTGATGGACAAATTAATGCCAATCAATATGCTAAAGCTTTATTGAAATCTATTGAGTATAAAGGAATTGAGCGAATTTATCATACTGAAGTTAAATCCATACATCGCTTAAATGATGCGTTTAAAGTGCTCACTGCAAACCAAATCTTACTTTCCAAAAAAGTCATTGTTGCCGGTGGTGCATGGAGTCATCAGTTATTAACCGACTATGAAATTGAGCCAAAAGTAACTGGTGTTAAAGGTGAAGTACTACTGTTAGAACATCCAGACTTAAAATTAGAACAAACACTTTTTATGACGAATGGCTGTTACATTGTCCCGAAACGTGGCAATCGATTTTTAGTGGGTGCGACGAGTTATGTAGATGACTATACTGTAGGCACATCAGTTGAAGGTGAAAATTGGTTAATGCGTCAAGCGTGTAAATACATTCCATTATTATCAAGTAGTCGACTCATTCATAAATGGTCGGGAATCAGACCATACACTGATAATGAATGGCCTATTATGGATGAAATCGATGAAGATTTATATATTGTTACGGGTCATTATCGTAATGGCATATTACTGTCACCTATCATCGGTAAATTAATGGCTGAATGGATTGTTTATGAAGAAAGACCTACGTTATTAGAAGCATTTAAAGTGAGGAGGTGTGTCCATTTATGAAATGTATTATTAATGGTGATGAATTTAATTTTGAAGATGCGTTAACGTTGTCAGATTTACTAGACTCGCTGGAACTTGATAAAGATAGAATCATTGTCGAATGGAACGATACACTCATCAAAAGTGAACAATTTAATGATATTACTGTTAGAGAATCGGATAGATTAGAACTACTAGAATTTGTTGGAGGCGGATAAAATGTTAAAAATAGGACCATATGAACTCAACTCAAGATTATTATTAGGTACTGGTAAATTTAAAGATGAAGAAACACAATCTAAAGCAATCCAAGCATCAGGTGCAGAAGTGCTCACTTTTGCTGTAAGAAGAATGAATCTTTATGATAAATCACTACCCAACCCATTAGCAAATGTTGATTTAAATCGATTTATTACTTTTCCTAATACTGCTGGTGCACATACTGCAGAAGAAGCTGTACGTATTGCAGAAATTGCCAATCATGCTGGGCTTTGCAACTTAATTAAAGTAGAAGTCATTGGTGACGATAAGACTTTATTGCCAGACCCAATCGAAACTTATAAAGCATGTGAAATATTATTAGATAAAGGCTATATTGTCTGTCCATATATTTCGTGTGATGTTGTGTTAGCTAAACGACTTGAAGCATTAGGTGTTCACGCGATTATGCCCCTAGCTTCTCCAATTGGAACAGGCAGAGGTATTAATAACCCACTCAATTTAAGATATATCATTGAACAAGCTAACATCCCCGTTATCGTAGATGCTGGTATTGGTTCACCAAAAGATGCTTGTTTCGCGATGGAACTTGGTGCAGATGCAATTTTATTAAATACTGCTATTTCTGGTGCGAAAGACCCTGTCAAAATGGCTGAAGCGATGAAATTAGGTATTGAAGCCGGACAATTAAGTTATGAGGCAGGTAGAATCCCTGTTAGATATACAGCACAAGCATCAAGTCCAACTGAAGGATTAGGATTCTTGTAATGGAACGATACGAGCGACAAATGAAGTTTCAACAGTTCGGTGAGCATAGTCAAGAATCATTGCAGAATACCCGTATATTGATCATGGGTGCAGGTGCATTAGGCAGTCATGTTGCAGAACTACTCGCTCGCATGGGCGCTCATCAATTAACGATAATCGACATGGATATCGTTGAGCTTTCTAATTTACATCGTCAAGCACTCTATGATGAACGTGATGCACAGGAAATGCTTCCTAAAGTCGTTGCTTTAAAGAGGAAAATCAAACAGATTAATCGCCATGTTGATTTGAATGCTATCCATCAAGAATTAACGGCACAAAACATTGAAACGATTATTAAAAATGTCCAACCAGATATTGTAATCGATGGCATGGATCAATTTGATATGCGCTTTTTAATCAATGAAGCTTGCCATAAATTAAACATTCCTTGGATATATGGCGCAGCAGTTGGAAGTAAAGGAACTGTTTATGCAATTGATTATAGTGGACCTTGCTTAAGATGTATCCTTCAAAACGTACCTCAAACTGGAGAAAGTTGTGCGATAAACGGCGTGCTACCACCAGTCGTTCAACAAGTAGCCAGTTACGAAGTGTCAGAATTACTCAGATATGTTGCTGGAAAATCTTTTTCTAAAAAGCTCATAACAATAGATACATTTGAAATGAACATACGCGCAACAAATATCAATTTATTAAAAGATGATGACTGCGTTGTCTGTGAACAAGGGATTTATCAAACATTAAACACACCACCCCTTTCATCAATAGAAGCATTATGTGGGGATACGTTCATGTTTAGATTTAAACAACACGCATTTGAATTAGCACATCACTTCCCAGGACATATCGCTAAAGAAAACGCATATGTAAAATTTATAGCATATGACGATATGACCATGACCTTATTTAAAGACGGTCGCATGAACGTACGCGGCATAGCATCACAAGAAATCGCAGAAGATATATATCAACAGTTTAATAGGTGTATAAAGTAGGGAGAGGATTGGAGTTGGACCAAGTCTTGGAGGCAGTTGCGGGTGAAGTCTTGGCTTTATTCGGTACTTAAGCCATGACTTAGACGATCTCTTGGCTTTATTCAGTACTTAAGCCATGACTTTGGCTATCTCTTGGCTTTATTCAGGACTTAAGCCATGACTTGGGGCATCTCTTGGCTTTATTCAGGACTTAAGCCATGACTTGGACCATCTCTTGGCTTTATTTGGTACTTAAGCCAAGACTTGGGGCTTCTCTTGGCTTTATTTGGTACTTAAGCCATGACTTGGGGCATCTCTTGGCTTTAATCGGTACTTAAGCCATGACTTGGGGCATCTCTTGGCTTTATTCGGTACTTAAGCCATGACTTGGGGCATCTCTTGGCTTTACTCGGTACTTAAGCCATGACTTGGAACATCTCTTGGCTTTACTCGGTACTTAAGCCATGACTTGGACCATCTCTTGGCTTTATTCGATACTTAAGCCATGACTTGGACCATCTCTTGGCTTTATTCAGGCGTTAAGCCAAGACTTGCCTCTTCTCTTGGCTTTATTCGGTACTTAAGCCATGACTTGGACCATCTCTTGGCTTTATTCAGGCGTTAAGCCAAGACTTGCCTCTTCTCTTGGCTTTATTCAGGCGTTAAGCCATGACTCACCCATCCAATATTTCTTTTAACACGATTGCTTGATTGTGTTTTTCGTCTTTGGCGCCATACAGAATGATGAGTGTTTGTTTATTGTCTTTATAAATTTCTTTTAGCTGATTTAAAGCTTCTTGTTGATCTCCTGATTCGAGTTCTTGTTTATATTTTTCTTTAAATTCTTCAAATTTGCTTGGTTCGTGATTGAACCATTTTCTTAATTCACTAGAGGGTGCGATGTCTTTTAACCAATGATCTAAATTTGCTTTGTCTTTAGATATCCCTCTCGGCCATACTCGGTCCACTAATACTCTTACACCTTTTTCATCAAGATTATTATAAATTCTATCTATTTTACATGCCATGAATGATCGACTCCTTTATATATATTTAGCCTACAGAAGTGAATCTTAAACCATAAAAGAAAACGCTTAATGTGTTATACTATATCTCAAATGGTAGGTTTAATTTCTAAATAAAAAATCTCGAAATGATGAACGGAGTGAATTTTTTTATGACTCAATACGACAGCCAGATTTTAAAAGAAAAATACTTAAATTTATTAGCAGAAAAGTTTGATGAAGAAGAAAAAGTAGCAACTGAAATTATTAATTTACAATCTATTTTAGACTTACCTAAAGGAACAGAACATTTCGTAAGTGATTTACATGGTGAATATCATGCATTCCAACATGTTTTAAGAAATGGTTCTGGTAATGTGAGAGCTAAAATTAATGATATTTTTAAAGAGACACATTCTGAAGAACATATTAGCGACCTTGCTGCACTCGTTTATTATCCAGAAGAAAAATTGAAACTTGTTAAAAATCAATTTGCATCGAAATCAGAATTAAATGAATGGTATATTGAAACAATTCAACAGATGATACATCTTATTTCATACGCTTCAAGTAAGTATACACGTTCTAAGTTACGTAAAGCTTTACCAAAACAATTCGTATACATAATTGAAGAGTTATTATATAAAAGCAATGTCTATAACAATAAAACGACTTACTACGAAACAATTGTTCAAAAAATCATTTCACTCGGACAATCGGATAAACTGATTATTGGTTTAGCATACACGATTCAAAGATTAGTCGTTGACCATTTACATGTTGTCGGAGATATTTATGACCGTGGTCCTGAACCTGATAAAATTATGGAAACGTTAATTAATTATCATTCTGTTGATATCCAATGGGGTAACCATGACGTATTGTGGATTGGTGCTTATGCCGGTTCAAAAGTATGTTTAGCGAACATTTTAAGAATATGCGCGCGTTATGATAATTTAGATATTATTGAAGATGCATATGGCATTAATTTGCGACCTTTAGTTAATTTAGCTGAAAAATATTACGGCGATAATATTGCATTTCATCCAAAAAAACATGCCGACAAAGAACTATCAGAAGAAGAAAAACTTCAAATCACTAAGATTCATCAAGCAATCGCCATCATTCAATTTAAACTAGAAAGTCCAATTATTAAACGTCGTCCTTCATTTGATATGGAAGAAAGACTCGTACTAGAAAAAGTAAATTACGATAAAAATGAAATTACTATTTACGGTCAAACGTATCAATTAGAAAATACATGTTTTGAAACCGTTGACCGAGCAAATCCAGCACAACTAAACGAAGAAGAAGAGGAAGTCATTAATAAACTTCTACTTTCAGTACAAGAATCTGAAAAACTGAAACGTCATATGAACTTTTTAATGAAAAAAGGTAACTTGTATTTAAAATATAATGGTAATTTACTTATCCACGGATGTATACCCGTAGATGAACAAGGTAATATGGAAGAAATGGAAATTGACGGTAAAGTGTATAATGGGCGAGAATTATTAGACCAATTCGAATATCATATTAGAAATTCATTTAGTCGTAAACATGAAACAGATGACTTATCTACAGATTTAATTTGGTATTTATGGACAGGTAAATATTCTTCATTATTCGGTAAACGTGCCATGACAACATTCGAAAGATATTTTATAAAAGATAAAGCATCACATAAAGAAGAAAAAAATCCTTATTATTACTTAAGAGAAGATAGCGATATGTGTCGTAAAATGTTAGAAGAGTTTGATTTAGATCCTGAACAAGGCCGTATTATCAACGGTCATACACCTGTTAAAGAAATTGATGGTGAAAATCCAATTAAAGCAAATGGTAAGATGATCGTTATCGACGGCGGATTTTCAAAAGCTTATCAATCTACAACAGGTATCGCAGGCTATACATTGCTGTATAACTCATTTGGTATGCAGCTCGTTGCCCACAAACACTTCGGTACAAAAGAAAATGTACTACTCAACGGGGCTGATGAACTATCCGTTAGACGTGTTGTAGATGAAGAACTCGAAAGAAAGAAAGTTCGAGATACAAATATCGGCGCCAAATTACAAGAAGAAATTCAAATGTTACAAGAATTAATGTCGTATCGTTATATAGATTAAAAAACCCGCGAAAACTAACAATTCACGTTAGTTTTCGCGGTTTTTCTTATATGTTATTTGAAAAAGAACATATGCCTTTTCAAATATTAGCGCATGATATCTTACAGTCTTCGTGCGATACGACCTGATTTTGCACCTTAGCGCACGATATCTTACAGTCTTCGTGCGTTATGCCCCTTTTTTATACCCTAGCGCACGATATCTCGCAGTCTTCGTGCGTTATGCCCCTTTTTTGTACCCTAGCGCACGATATCTCGCAGTCTTCGTGCGTTATGCCCCTTTTTTGCACCTTAGCGCACGATATCTTACAGTCTTCGTGCGTTATGCCCCTTTTTTGCACCCTAGCGCACGATATCTCGCAGTCTTCGTGCGTTATGCCCCTTTTTTATACCCTAGCGCACGATATCTCGCAGTCTTCGTGCGTGATTCTCCAATTCAAATTTCATCTTCAAGTAAAGTCTCGCTCTATTTTCTTTTTCCATGTTTTTGAGAAGCATTGTTCGCCTTCGTTATAAGCTACAACTTTATTATATAAGTAATAATAGTCTGCATCACATGTCATTGTACTAAATGTCTCTACTTCCGTATCTATATCATCATCTTTAACAATCACTTTCCAATCACATTGGACTTTGGCTGATAATGGATCGTCTTCTTTAATTGTATAGACATTTAAGTTCTCTGTTCCATATGTGATATGACTATCTTTTAATGTTCTTAATCCTTCATCTGAATAATCTCTTAATTCCCATTCATTGGTCGTTAATCGCTTCGTGATATCCCTCGTTCGAGACCCTTCTCTATGAATGATTTTTTCTAGAGGCTGTGCAGTTTCTGATAAAGGATAGTCTAATTGAATTTCTTCAAAATGATCAACTAAAGGTAATATCAATTGTGAATACTCTAAATCCACTTTTATATTTGCTACCTCTTTGCTCGGCCAAATTTGTGGCCAATATGTAGGAGAGATAGACACTTCTATTTTATGTCCTGCTGGTATTTGATAGCCTATAACATCTAGAGGTACTTCTGCATTGATATACTCGTTAATCGGTAGTTTCTCTGGCGTTTCATGACTCTTGTAGTGATTTAGATTCAACTGACCTTTCGTAATCAATGTCTTCTTGCCATTTGGATGCACGTCAGAAATACGCACATGGATATTTCCATAAGCACGATCAGATTTAACATGAAGCTTTGCGACAGGTTGTCCAATGATATTCATCGTTTCACCATACGTTTCAACCATAAATGAGCATGCTAAAGCATTATCGATTGTTTGGTCATCTGGCAAGTCCCCTTCTTGGCCAAAAGGACAGAACACGCCTGAATAAAGACCATGTTGTTGATTATTTTTCAACGTGATTTCTTGCGTCATACTACTAAAAATATCTTTCGACTTAATGTCTTCTTTTAATAAATCTAGCCATTTGCCTTCTCGATAGTCGTATGAAGTTTGTGGTTCTACACTCTCTTGAACATAAACAAGAAATTCATCTTTATGGTTAATATGTTCATCCGGTTCCATCCATTTGTCTAACCATGCGACAACTTCTTGTAAATATCCAAATTGAGGTCCAGGAATTGCGACGTCTGGAAATTCATGTGCCCAAGGTCCTATAATACCTTTCTTCGGAACATTCAAATGACGCATTAAACGAAACACAGCATTTGTGTAGCCGTCAGCCCAACCACTCATCGTTAATACCGGAATGGTAATGTTTGAATAATCTTCATTGATAGAACCGTGCTTCCAATAATCATCTCTTGTTTGATGACTAACCCATTCTTCCACAAACGGTGGTGTATGTTCTAAACGTTCAAGCCAATTTTCATACCATTTATCACCGAAATATTTCGGAAAAGCTGGTCGTGCATTATATGCAAACATCGTAGAAGCCCACCAAAGCATATCAGAAGCCATAAGCGTTCCGCCTTTATAATGAACGTCATCCGCGTATCGATCATCCGTTGAACATAATGAGATAATGGTCTTCAATACTTCTGGTTGTCTCGCAGCAACTTGTAATCCGTTAAATCCTCCCCACGATTTACCAATCATTGCTACTGATCCATTTGACCATTCTTGGTTTGTTATCCATTCTATAATGTCCAATGCATCGTCTTGTTCTTGTAACGGATATTCGTCTTCGATAATACCTTCAGAATCCCCAGTTCCCCTTATATCAACTCGAATAGCAGTATACCCAAACCCTGCAAAATACTTATGTCTAATTTCATCCCGTAAAGCTGTAAATTCATCTTTTCTATATGGTAAATATTCTAATACCGCACCTTTAGTCTTAGTGTCGGTCTTAGGTTGCCAGATTTTAGCTGATAATTTCGTACCATCTTGCATCGTTATCCAAGTATGATGAATCACTTCGATTTCAAATGGAAATTGTGTTCGCTCAGTTATTTTATTATAGTCTACATCAAAAACACCCATGTAAAATCCTCCTCTATTTATCTATTACTGCTTATTATACATAATTACATATATAAAAACTGACCAGACACTTTCGTCTGATCAGTTCGTACTATTATCCATTTTGAAGTAAATACATTTTGTGATAAATGCCGTCTTGTTTAATCAATTCGTCATGTGTACCTCTTTCAACGATTTCGCCTTTATTCAATACGAGTATTTGATCAGCATCTTGAATAGTTGAAAGTCTATGTGCAATCGCTAATGTTGTTCTGCCTTTTCTCATTTTTTCTAATGATGCTTGAATTTGCGCTTCTGTTTCTGAATCAATATTAGCAGTCGCTTCATCCAGTATTAATATTTTCGGATCACTTGCAATCGTTCTTGCAAAGGCCAACAATTGTCTTTCTCCACTTGAAAATGCACTACCTTTTTCGATTACTTTATGTTCATATTTCCCAGGTAATTTATTAATAAATTGATCTGCATTAACAAATTCAGCCGCTTCTTGCACTTTTTCAAAAGTCATCGTCGGGTGATACAATTTTATATTCGATGTAATCGTTCCGTAGAAAATAAATGCATCTTGAAGCACAAGCCCAATATTAGATTTGAGTTCTTTTTTCGGTATTTGCTTAATCGATTGTTGATCGATTAGTATTTTACCTTGTTCAAATTCATAAAATCTCATAAACAAGTTAATGATTGAACTTTTCCCAGAACCTGTATGCCCAACAAGTGCAACTGTTTCACCTGGGTTTGCGGTAAATGATATATTTTTTAATACATCTGTTTTGCCATCATAACTAAACGTTACATCTTTAAATTCAATTTTGCCGTCAGTAATATGAAAATCTTGACGCTCTTGTTGCGCGGGTTCAAGCATATCATTATCGATAAGTTTAAATACACGACTCGCTGATACGAGTGCTTGTTGAAGTACGTTTAAATTTTGACTGACTTGGTTAATCGGTTCAAAGAAGCGTTCCATATATTGTACAAATGCAAATACAACACCTGCTGTAATACCACCTGAAAAGCTCAATATACCGAAGTAACTTAATATCATAATGACAGCAAATACTGAAATCATACTGATTGCTGGTCTCAGTAGTAAGCCATCGATTTTGACAGTCTTCATATTAAACTCATAGTGCTCATCGTTAATGTCATTAAATTCTTTTTGCAATCTGTTTTCTTGATTAAATACTTGTATAATTCTCATACCTTCGATAGATTCAGCTAACTTCGCATTTAAATCTGACAAAAGCTGTCTCGCTTGAGAAAAGTATATCGCAGAATATTTTCTATAAAGTGCTAATATGACAACTATAATAGGTACAAATACAAGTGCCATTAAAGCTAATTTAAAATCTAAAATAAACATCATGACATAACTTGAAATAACCATAAATAATGCCATTAAAAATGATGAAAATACACCGATAAACATTTCTACAATGGCTTCAGTATCATTCGTTAACCTTGATACTATACTGCCACCAGGCTCTTTATCAAAATAGCGCATGCCCAATTGGCCAATTTTATCAAAAGCATCAATTCTTAATTGTTGAATGACTTTAAAAGCTAAATATTGAAATAAGTATACATTCCAATATGTTGTTACAGCACCAATAATTTGAACGACAAAGAATATCACAATCAATAATGTCATATCTGATTCTGGAAATACTCGTGGCGTTAAATAATCATCGATAAATACTTTTACTAAATAAGGTGTTGCAACACTTGCAACTGTCGAAATCGTCAGCATTAAGAAAGCAAGTGCAATGATACCTTTAAAGGGGAACGTATATTTAATTAATCTTTTAAGTACATCAAACTGATCTTTGGCAGTTAAATTATGATTTTGTGCCATCGTTGTCATCCCCCTTTGCCAATTCATCTAGACTACTCGCAAGCTTTTCATGTAACGCTTGTGATTGATAAGTGTCATAATACCATCCTTTAAGATTCATCAACTCTTGATGTGTACCGCGTTCAATGATTGTGCCTTCATCCATCACGATAATCATATCGGCATGACTGACAGCACTCATTCTATGAGCTGTTATAATATTCGTCTTACCTTGTCTGACATTCTGCATATTTTCTAGTATATGTTCTTCAGTCTCTGCATCTACTGCTGATAATGAATCATCTAATATCAGTACAGGTGGATTCATGATTAATGCCCTTGCGATAGAAATCCTTTGTTTCTGACCGCCTGATAATGATACACCTCTCTCACCAACAACTGTATTGTAGCCTTCAGGAAAGCTTAATATATCTTGGTGAATATAACTAATATTACTCGCGTTATGAATAATATCATCATCGATAGTAGGATCACTAAAGGCAATGTTATTTCTTATTGAAGTCGAGAATAAAAAGTGGTCTTGAGGGACATAACCAAATTGCGCTCTTAAATGACGAATATCAAAATAACTTAATGGATGACGACCATATATAATTTCATCCGCTTCTTTCGTATCAAATTCGCGTAATAATAGTCGAATGATTGCACTTTTACCTGAACCTGTTCGACCAACAATACCTAATGTTGTCCCTTTTTCAATCGTGAAATGAATGTCATGTAATGCCACATTATCATCGTTTGGAAATTTAAAGGATTTAATGTCGACATGAATATCCCCTTCAGGAACCATATCCGTCTTAACTTCCGTATCGACATCGTTTGGAACATTGGTAATTTCATTAATTCTTTCATATGAAGCATGACCTCTTTGAACAATGTTAAAGAATAATCCAAGTGCGAGCAGTGGCCAAACCATCATCCCTAAATAAGTTGTAAATGTAACAAGTTGTCCAATTGTAATATCATCTTGAATCACCATTCTTGCACCAAAGAATATCGCTAAAAAATAACTCACACCAATTACTGACATAATCGTTGGATCAAACAATGCATCAATTTTAGAAACTTTTAAATTTTTGTATACGACATCATCACTTAGTTGCTTAAAATCTGCTTGATCGTCTTTTTCATAGCCGAATGTCTTTGTGACTTTTATCCCAGCAATACTCTCTTGAGTCTTATCATTCAACTGACTAAACGCAGCTTGTGCTTTTTTGAAACCGCGGTTAAGCAACTTACCATAATAACTCGTTAATATAATCATAATAGGAAGTGGAATCATCACAATTAAAGTTAAACGCCAATCAACAGTAATTGCCATAGTAATCAGAACAGCCCCACCTGACATCAGTGAATCCGCAATTGTCAGAACGCCGCCACCCGCAGTATTCTGAACAGCTCTAATATCATTTGTAGCATGTGCCATTAAATCTCCAGTACGTCTTTCTTGGAAAAAAGAAGGACTCATCGACGTATATTTATGATACAGTCGCTCTCTTAATATCTTCCCTAACCTCATACTTGCCCCGAATATCATAATGCGCCAGTAGTAACGAAATACATATGTTAATACAGCAGCAAGAAATAAAATGATGAGATAAATAAGAAGCGTCTTTCCCGTTAAAGTATTAAAGCTAATACCATCAATCACTCGACCGATAATTTGTGGAGGCAACAAATCAATCAGCGCTACAAGTAATAAAATGAGAATGCCAAAAATATAATTTTTCCTTTCTTGTTTAATAAACCAGCCCAATTTTGCAAATACCTTCATAATCGTCCACACTCCCCTTATATCTACACATTTAAAATTTTAGCACAAAACAATCATCTGAAAATTGAAAGTTCATAATTTTCATACATTTATATAAAAATCATCCGAATGGCGTATACAGGAATTATGTAGATGAGGGAGATTGGGAGGTGTGGGGTTCTGGGTTTCGGCGGAGTTCTGAGGTTCGGGGATTCGGCGGATTGGAGGATGTATGTTGCTTGTTTGGTGGGTCTTGCAACATACGGACGTTCTATGTTGCTTGTTTGGGCAGTCTTGCAATATACGGGCGTGCTATGTTGCTTGTTTGGGCAGTCTTGCAACATACGGGCGTGCTATGTTGCTTGTTTGGGCAGTCTTGCAATATTCGGACGCTCTATGTTGCTTGTTTGGGCAGTCTTGCAACTTACGGGCGTGCTATGTTGCTTGTTTGGGCAGTCTTGCAACTTACGGACGCTCTATGTTGCTTGTTTAGGCTGTCTTGATAAATACAGCGCCTCTATTTATCTTGTTTTACCTGTCTTGATAAATACAGAGCCTCTATTTATCTTGTTTCACCTGTCTTGATAAATACAACGCCTCTATTTATCTTGTTTAGTCAGTCTTGATAAATACAACGTCCCTATTTATCTTGTTTTGCCAGTCTTGATAAATACAACGCTCCTAATTTTCTTGTCGACCCCATTTCTATAATTACAAACCGCTCCATCCTCCTCACCATCCCCGACCTACTCCCCATCCCATATACTTCTCCCAAAAAAGAAAGTCAGGGACATCACGCGAGGTGTCCCTGACTTTTTATTAGAATTTTAATTTATCTGGTCTATAAAATGCGATGATAATTGAAGCGATGATAAAGAATGCCATGGCTATAAATAACGGGAAGTCGATTTTAATATCGAATGCTGCTCCGGCTACTAATGGCCCTATCAAGTTACCCACACTTGTGGCGGCTGAGTTCAAGCCACCTGCAGTACCTTGGTTATTACCTGCTAATTTAGAGAAATAGTTCGTCATGGATGGTCTGATCAAATCAAATCCTATAAATATTACGAAACTGACTAACATCACAGTAATGTAGTGAGAAGCATATACAAAGGCTCCTAGAATTAACACTGAGTAGATTAATGAGAATAGCGTTAATTTAATTTCACCGATCTTACCGACAAGTTTCTCGAATAAGAATAATTGGAATATTACCCCTACTATAGCGCCACCTGTAATCGCGATAGAAATATCTTTCGGTTCAAAGCCTACTTTCTCTGCTGTATATAGTGAGAACATTGTTTCTGTAGATGCTAAACCGTATGACAATATCAACATAATAATGACTGGTACGATAAACAATTTATATGGAAATGGCTCTTTGACTTTAGGACGTGCTGTTTCATTTGAATCATCGTCACTTGCTTCTTTTAAAAGGAATACTGAGAATAACAAAGCGATGATGCCAAGTGCACCAGCAAAATAAAAAGGCATTCTATGCGAAATTTCTGCTAAGAATCCTCCTACACCCGGTCCAACTATGAACCCTGTATTAATAACGGCTGACATATAACTAAAGTTCTTTGCTCTATTTTCTGAAGTTGATAAATCTCCAATCATACCATTTACACCAGGCATGACAAACGCTGCACTAATGCCACCTAATACTCTTGAAACTAAAAGTATTGAAAATGAATTACCCATCGCGAAAATAAATTCTGAAATGGAGAATAACAGCAGGCCGATAATGATAATAATTTTTTTACCAAACTTATCTGCAAATCTTCCTCCAAACGGTGAAGCGATCATTTGGAACATTGCAAATACTGCGACCAGCATGCCTAAATCACTTCCATTTAAATCTAAATCATGCAAAATTGTAGGTAATACTGGTATAACAATACTGATACCTAAAAACATTAAAAATATATTAAAATATAAAACGTTTAACTTATTATTCATTTTAGACCTCCTTCTTCATTACTTTTTCAAACATTAAGTGATTTTCACTATATTCTAATCTATTTATTTTGATTTGCATAACATAATGCAATCTTTAATATATACAATTTATAGTGTATAGTAACTATACAGTCAATAGGAGGAACTTAATTTATGCAAAAAATTAATCAAATACCTATAAGTGAGTTTGCAAGCTTAACAAATGTTAGCCGCCAGACACTCATATACTATGATAAAATCAATCTTTTTAAACCAGATTATAAGAACGAAATTGGATACCGATATTACTCCATTAAACAAATTGAACTTATAAGTGTGATTACTTTATTGAAAGAACTCGGCATGCCACTTAAAGAAATTAAAGAATATACACAAAATAAATCACCAGAGCACTTTTTAAATTTAATGACGCAACAGAAGAAAACGATTCAAGAACAGAAGAAGCATTTGGAATACAATGAAATGATCATTGATAGTAAAATTCAACTCATCAGAGACGCTATGAAAACTTCCTTTGATCAAATTGAAATTGAAGAATATGATGAAATGACTTTCTATATCAGTGACAACATCGCGAATGCTTCAGAACTCGATTTCTTAATATCGATTAACCAGTTTATTGATGAGCTGAAATCACACGAAATTTTTTCTAGTCAGCCAATCGGTGTCGTAACGCACAAAAATGATATTTTAAGTGGTAATTACTATCATTATAGTTACCTTTACGTGAATATCCCAAATTCTAAAAAGCACTATAAAAATACCGTTACGTTAAAAGGTAAATATTTAGTCGGTTATTATATTGGCATTGATGAACATGTTGAAGAAGCGTATAACAAAATGTTAAATAAAATCGATGAATTGAATTTAACAATGGGTGAATATGTATATGAAGAATATGTATTTGATTCAGTTATTAAAAATAATGAGAATGAATATATCACTAAAATTATGATTGAAATCATATAAAAAAGCATAGATTCCGGGATATCAATTCCCAGTCTCTATGCTTTTATTTTATTGGAAACATCTTGAAATACGTACCGATTTTCCATAAGTATTCTAACGGACCATATTTAAAATAACTCAACCATAAACTTGAGAATATTAGCTGTATGACAAGAATGATTAAACAAAGATTCGCCGTATGTATTAAGCGACAATCTGATAATCCTAATCCATAGCTAAATAATAGTATCAATAATGTCTGCCCGATATAATTCGTAAGTGCCATTTGTCCATACGTTCTTAACGGTTTCAATAATTGTTGCACGATTTTATATTGTAACAACGTGACGAGTACACTAAAGTAACATACCGTCATGATAGGACTCAGTATTAAAATAAATTGATTTGTTAAAGCGTATTGTTTCAAATATTGCGCTTCAGTTATACCTGTATATTTAATCGCTTGATAAGAAGCGCCAACGTAGATTTGATTCAAGTAATAGATGCCGATTACCGAAATGATCATCGAAATTACCGCAATAATGGCATAATACTTTTTATGCTGGAACATTTTTTGATGTAGACCAAATTGAGCAAAGGTTAAACCTAAAGTAAACAGTGGAAGCGGCATTAATATTTTTCCGCCCAAACCAATCGCTACGCATAAGAGCACGATACCGATTACGAAATTCACCCACTTATTCACTTTAAACAGTGGTAATAGTACTAAACCAAATATGGCATACACGAGCAATACCTCTCCCGGTTGGAGTTGCATATGCCCTAATCCTAACAGCGCCAATATCACAATTCTTCTCAAATAAATCACATACGGATGTTCACTTTTCGCTTTCGCACGATTAATAAAAATATAAAAACCAACACCAAATAAAAATGAAAAAATCGACATAAACTTTGATTCAATAAATATATCTAAAAACTTCTGATAACGAACTTCTACTATTGAAAAATCAAATGGTATTTGTAAAATACTCGAAACATTAAGAAAAATAATACCTAATAAAGCAAATCCTCTAATATAATCTAATTCATAAATACGATGATTCGATGCAGTCGGGTTCATGACTTATGCCTCCTTTAATTCCTTGTTATAATTTACCATTTATACAAAGAAATACAACGAACAATATTGTCACATGCCCTGTCACATCACATTAAAAAAGACTTAGACACCCATCATGTCTAAGTCTCTTATAATAATTACATCTAAAACAACGTATGAATTGCTTTGTCGAAATATTTTTCAAAGTATTCATGTCTATGAATGCCTTCTTTATCTGTTATAAACGTTAAAGTCGAATCATCATTGACCAGCTTCTCTTTCACTAATTCAACCGCTTCATACGTATTCGGTACCATCCATTTTAATATATTAGGATATTCTACTCCTTCTTGCTCTCCTACATACCAATAAATATGACGTGGATATTCTATCGGTTTGCTATTTTTAATGAAATCTAAAAAGTTCGGATACCACATAGAAGCAGACATTAAGATATAACTACCGAATAAGTGCGGTCTTGTTAATAATGCATATAATGACACTAACGCGCCGAATGACCCACCACCGATTGCTAAATATTCCGCTTCATCAAAGATATGATAATGTTCTTTAAGAAATGGTATTAATTCAAATTCCAACATATCTAAATATTGATCAGCTTCTCCCGCATAATGTGCTTGATCGACTTGCTCTTCCCATGGTGTATATTCCCTATTTCTATCAACCGGTTCAATACCGACATACATAATATCTCGTGGCTTATCTTCTATCAGTTTATTAAATATATAATCCCCATCTTGAACGATTACTGTCTTGAATGGTTTAGGATTTTGTTCATCATAACCAACTGGCATAGCCACCGTTACGAATCGATCATTCCATAAAAATTTTTGTACAACTTGCATAACTTTTCACTCCCGTTATATCTCTTCTTTAATTGAGAAACGTTATCATTTATTACATCATACCACAAATACTATTAGTTATCATTTGCATATGAGATGCCTTTGTATCATGATAAAAATAATCTTTAAATAAATTTAACAAGGGGTGTTATTTTTATGAAAAAAGCGCTAATCGTTCTTACAGAAGCATATGCAGATTGGGAAGTCAGTTACGTTGCTGCTGAACTCGCTATGTCACACGGATTTGAAATCGATACAGTATCATTAGGTGAGTCAACTGTTACATCTATCGGGCAATTGAAGACAATCGTTGACTATACAATAGATAACATTAAAGATCCTTACGATGCTTTAATTATCATTGGCGGTAACAATTGGTCACAAATTGAAAATGAACAACTCGTGCAACTTATTAAAATATCTTTAGATAACAATATCGTTGTAGGCGCAATATGTGCAGCCGTTGACTTCTTTGCAAGAAATGGATTACTTACGGGATATAAACATACAGGAAATGATTTAAACCAATGGACGACCGAAAAAAACTACAAAGCCTATACAAACGCATTAGACTTTATGAATGAAGATAGTGTCGTTGATAAGAACCTTGTCACAGCAAACGGATCTAGTGCAGTAGACTTTGCATTTAATGTAATTCGTGCATTAGGACTTCTAGATTACAAAGAAGCGGAAAAACAAAAATACTTTTATAAAGCAGGTTATGTATCTTATAAGATGAAATACGGAGAAATTGGCTAAAAAGCGAGAAATATAAAAATAACCTTTAAGGAGCGCTCAATATGACACAACATGAAAACATTGTCACGATTGCCTCACAATGTGGTTTAGATATTCAACCTGAATCAATTTCGATAAATGAATCAGGACTTGATTTTCAAGTAGCATTTGCTGAAGATAGACATGGTGTTGAATGGGTATTACGTATACCTAGAAGACCAGAAGTGTATGCGCGAACAGGCTCAGAAAAAGAAACCGTAGACTTCATACAACAACATGTACCATTTGAAGTCCCTAACTGGCAAATTCATAAAGAAACACTAATTGCATATCCTAAACTAACAGGTGTACCTGCAGCTACAATTGATCCTGAATTACAACAATATGTATGGGAAATTGAACATAAACCCGTACCTCAGAATTTTATTGATACATTGGCAGAAGTACTCGTCGATTTACATCGAATAACAAACGAAGAGCTCGCTTCAAGTGAAATTAAGACGACAACAATTCAACAAGTCAAAGAAGATTATCAAGAACGTATGCATAAAGTGAAAGAAACGTTCGGTGTCTCCCCTGACTTATGGAATAGATGGCAAACATGGTTAGAGAATGATGAGCTCTGGCCAAATCATGTCACGATGATACATGGAGACTTGCATCCAGGACATATTATGGTGGATAAAGAAGCAAATGTGACAGGTTTGATAGATTGGACAGAAGCCAGTCATGCAGACCCGTCAAATGATTTCATGGGACATCATCGTGTATTTGGGGATGAAGGGCTAGATGAGCTAATAGAAGCTTATGATAAAGCTGGTGGAACGACATGGCCACATATGAAAGAACATATTATTGAATTGAATGCAGTGTTTCCTTTGTTTATCGCTGAATTTGCACTTGCTTCAGGAGAAGCGGCATATGAGAAGATGGCAAAGAAAGAATTATGCGTTGATGAGTAAGATAACATTAAAAAAGGTTAGCTCGTATGAGCTAACCTTTATATATGTGTTGCAAAGAAATTATTTAAGATGGTTAATTGTTCTGGTACGCTATTTCTTGAAACTTCAGGATGTGACGTAATATGTTTATCTGGTAAGTTGATTTTGTAAATCTTAGATGCATCAATACGATCTGTCTGTTTATAATACAGTTCAATCCTAATTTTAATACTCAAAAAAGTTATTTATCCAAATATACCATTCAAATGACGTTAAAATTAGTTTATAAGAATTATTATTTATAAATGTTTAGTGATTCTGTTTTAATATTATTATCACATACAATCCCTACACTATATCTAGCTCTTGTAATTGCAACATAAAATTTGCACCTAACATCAAAATTATCAAGTTCCTTATTATTTAAAACCCAGTCTGTTATTTTGGCAGTAGGGTATATCAATACTCTATCACGAGTTAACCCTTTAGTTTCTCCATAATTTTTTACTTCATAATTAAGATTCACTTTCTTCTTTCTTGAATATCTTAGTTGTGTAGGGGAATATTCTTCTAAATATCGTTCAACATCTTTTTCTTTCACTAGGAAAATTCCATCATGTCCCGTAACTACATTATGAAGTGATTTACAAGATGGATATTTAGGAAATAATCGGTTAGCATATTCACAAATATCTTGGTTATTACGCCAACTATCTTTAAGAGTAACAGTATCAATATTACAAATTATTGATTTACATTCTTTTTCAATAAATTCCTGTATTTTACCATTAGTATATTTTTTATATTTTTCAGGATTATGTGTGTGATAAGTCACTTGCCTAGGGTCACCAGCAATTTTAATTATCGATTCAGTTTGGAATAAGAGTTTTATTATTTCTAAATCATACCCAGCCATATCTTGTACTTCGTCTATATAAATAAATTTAAATAATGAAGCCATCCGTTCAATTACTAAACCATTGCTTTTTTCATTACAACGAACTACAAATTTTGAAAGTTTATCAGAATAAATTTGAAACTCTCTTGAAAAGTAATGTTTTTCAACTTCTGTTTCTTTATAATAAACTTTATTCTTCCCGGCATACTTTAATCCCGATTTATTATTCACCAACAACAAACCATTTATTTTTTTCTCAGTTAGTTTTCCTTGATACGGTTTTGCACCATGTTCTATTAAAAATGAAAACCATGTTTTTATTGTTACATTATGTGGTATTACTCCATTATTCAATTCAAAAAATTTATTCCTAATTTCTTTTTCATTTTCTTCAGTAAAAGTAGTAATTAGAACGCTTTCTTTACACTGGATAGCTTCCTTTACTATATGAGTTGTTTTGCCTGCTCCAGCCGAAGCAACTAAAAGATTATTTTTCATTTTAATGCCCTTTCAATAAATTCTGGGTAACATATCTGATTGGTAGATAAAAATATTTCTAATGCACAGTCAGTTTTGTGTGATTTCATGTATTTCAATAAATCATCTTCATTCTCATATTTAGTATTAAATATAGAATTTAGTATATTTAAACTGTTTGCACGCAACAAGGCTGGCTCTAGTGTATTATAATTAAAAGGTTTTTCATTATTTCCTGTAGTTAGAGGACCAGTATGTACGTTTTCATCATAGCAAATTTCAATATTTTCTTTTCTCTTATCACCCAAATATTCAGCATATTTTTTTTCTAGAGCCTCAAGATTTCCATCGTTGTCTGTAACAACTTTTACAGGAATTTTTAAATGTTCAGCAATTTCTAGGAACCTTAAGAAAGATGTCCCAACAGATATAATTTCAACCTCATCTTCGATTGGCAATTTATTATTATTTTTATCCCGATATGCTCTTTGAAGTACTAACTCATCAGAATCTCCTTCTACTAATATGGCTTTCTTAGATAAGATTAACCTTAGAGTGTCATATCCTGATACTTTTTCAAAAAATTTTTTAGCATTTAAATTCTCAAATTTAACTGTCCGTTGTTGGTTTAATAAAATAAGATTATCTAAACCTAATTTATTTGAAACAAAACTACTATGAGTAGACAGTATAATCTGCTTATCATGATAATTGTCTTTAATACTATTTAACAAATGATTTAGACGTGTATGACTTATATGACATTCTGGTTCTTCAATTAGGATAATTGAGGAAGCTTCTGCTCTTTTGTTAGATAAAGCTAAATCAGTTTTTATAATAGATTGTTCACCTTTTCCTATAAAATCAAAAGGAATATTATCTAGCTGTGTTATTAAACTGCCATCCCAAGTTGAACCAGAACCTAAATCTACTGTTAATTCAATATTTTTATCACTTAATTTGGAAATATTAGTTATCTTTGAATTAATTTCTGCAATCGATTTATCCTTTGAAAAGATTTCTTTAACTTTTCTATAAGCTTGTGCTACCTTAGTTTTTTCATCAGTTTCTAAAATATTTTGGACAATTCTAGATATATATATATCTGATCCATTATAAAATTTACTAAACCCTACATCAATAAATGATGATTTAATTGGGATACTCCTAGAAGTCAATGCTTTTCTAGCAAATGAGTACCACTCTATATCGTAATATTCAATTGGAAGACTTTCTAATTTACCCATTTCAATTAATGATTTATACTCTTCATTATATTTTTCATCTAAGGCAATTTTTAAAGCAATTCCACTTGCTTTTCCCGTAAAATTTTTTTCTGAAAATTTGTCACCTTCTAGAATAGGTTGGCTATCATCTAAATATAACTCAATCAAAATATAGGGTGGTATTGAACTTTCACCATTATTAACTTTTTCAATATACTCTTTTATAACTTCATAATTAAATAAATATTGAGTTAAGTTACCTTTGATATTCTTCCCTCTAAATATACCGGTTAGAGCTAGATGTATTGCCTCAAGAATGGTAGATTTTCCAGCTTCATTATTTCCAACTAAAATGTTAATTCCATTTTTAAAATCTAATGTAAACGTTCCTTTAAAACATTTAAAATTTTCAATTTTTATTCTTTTTATCATCGATTCTCTCCCAATTCTTAGCTTATATTAATTATTATCATGTATTTTTACATAAAATACAATGTGATTTAGTATAGAAAACTAAATGCACAAGATTTATCAATATATTTTCCCCAAATTTTATTGAAATCAATTAATAGTTGTGACGAATATAATGTAATATCAGATCTCCCTAAAATAAACAAATACTTTGTGCAAAAATTCTAATAATTATTAAAATTTTTTTGTCATTTCCCATGTTTATCGCTGAATTTGCACTTGCTTCAGGAGAAGCGGCATATGAGAAGATGGCAAAGAAAGAATTAGGCGTTGAGGAATAAGATAACATCAAAAAAGGTTAGCTCGTGTGAGCTAACCTTTAAATATGTGTTGCAAAGAAATTATTTAAGATGGTTAATTGTTCCGGTACGCTATTTCTTGAAACTTCAGGATGTGACGTAATATGTTTATCTGGTAAGTTGATTTTGTAAATCTTAGATGCATCAATACGATCTGTCTGTTTATAATAAAGTTCAACATTTTCACTACATATCACGTATTTCGTATGTTCATTGCTATCATCTAAATGCTGATTAATTTGAGGCACTAAATCGTCATTTCTCAAATCCTTTAAGAACCTTCTATCTTTCTGCTCTAACGCACCACCAATATTCACAATTGGATCTACTGCTAAAGTATTCATATCCAGCGCCGTACCGTGATAAATCGCACCCGTACCGCCTTTAGAACCACCGTAAAGTACAACATGCTCTTTATCAATATTAAGTTCTTCCATCACCTTTAAAATCGTACTTTGAATTTCCTCCTCATATTCAGGATAATTCGTCGTACTAATATAATGCGAACCATGTGATACATTTAAATCCATTATTCTTAGAGTATAAACATTCTTCACGAGACTTCTTTCAATACCATCAAAGAACTTAGGAAACATCCTGTTCGGAATCAACGAACTATCATATCGCTTAGCATCTGGCATACAAGTAAAAATAACAAGCAACTTCTTAGGCACCTCATCATTTACCTTCCTACCAACCGGCTCATCTAACGTATAGAAAATATCCTTATGTCTAATTAAATCTTTTCTCTGAAATAATTCTTGAACATCAGAACGCTTATAGAACTTAGAAATCGTCTTTTGATGAAAATACAAAATATAATCATTAGCCAAGATTTCTTTATACATTTCATGTAGTTTACGATCCTGTCTAGCTAACTGAATAAAATTCGAATCACTACCCGTATCAATTTGAATACGCTTTTGATTCATAAAATCAATAGGCTCATGAAGCGCATAGATTTCTTTAGGTTTATTACGATCCTTCGAAACAAACCTCCCCTTATCAAACAAATAAGCCATAAATATCCCAACTCCCATTTTAGTATTAAGCTTTATATCTCTCACGTCGTACTAAAAAAGAAATGTTTGTTATAGCTTAACATATTGGGGAATTCTTATAGAAAGAATTATATAAAAAGCGGTCAATTATCTCTATAATTATAAGTGACTATACTTAATAAACAAGGTATCTTTATGTAAATAAATGATACTATAATAAATAGAAAATAAACTTGTAGGTGAAGAACATGAAGAAATTAATAGGTATTAGTATATTAAATTGTATATTATTAGTTGGGTGTGGGAACAGCACTTTAGATAAAGACTATTTAAACATAGCGCACAGAGGCGCAAGTGGTTCAAAACCAGAACATACATATGCATCTTATGATAAAGCCATAAAACAAAATGCAGATTATACAGAGTTAGATTTACAAATGACTAAAGATAAAAAGTTAATCGCAATGCATGATAATAAAGTAGATAGAACTACAAATGGTACTGGATTAGTTAAAGATAAAACTTTAAAAGAAATAAAAAGCTTAGATGCTGGATCCTGGTTTGATAAAAAATATAAGAATGAAAAAGTACCAGAATTAAATGATATTTTAAATAAATATAAAGATAAAACTAATTTCTATATTGAAACTAAACATCCAGATATGTATCCAGGGATGGATAAAAAACTAATAAAAGATTTAGAAAATAATGGTTTGCTTAAAAAAGAAAGTTTGAAAAAAGGCAACTTAATTATTCAATCTTTCTCCGAGACTAGTCTACAAAATATACATAAATTAAACGAAAATATACCGTTAATTCATCTGATAGATGATAAAGATGTAAAAAAATTAAACGACAAAGAATTGGAAAGACTATCTGAATTCACATATGGACTTGGTTTCAATAAAGATATTGTTAATGAAGAATTAGTAGAAAAAGTACATAAACACGGCTTAAAAGTTCATGTCTTTACACTAAATAATGAACAAGAAGTTCAAGAAATGAAAGATATTAATGTTGACGGTGCTTTTAATAACAATCCTTAATAAGTTTTGATTTAAATATATAAAGAACTAATTCTAATTTAATTATTAGATTTCTTCATATTTTAATATTTATAGATTAACTTCCTCTTCCAAATGTAATCATATCTCACATTGGAAGAAAAGTAATAGCCCAATCAAATATGTGGTTGGGCTATTACTGGTTGTGTAATTATAATATTAATCCAAACTTTACGATGGATAGTTAATAAAATTGTAAATTCTTTATTATAAGATCATTATTTATTATTTATTTCTTTATTAATTAATTCACCAATATACTTAGATGATTCCCCTTGTTCTAAGCTACAGAATCGTTCATAGAATTCATCAATTTTATCTTGATAAGATTCTTTAATTAAATCTATATCTTTCAAACTATCAGCTAAATCAAACGGATCTTCAAAAATTGGTCCTGGCAAGTCATTAACATAATCTAAGTAAAATCCTCTTAAATCTTTATCATATTTTTCAATATCATATGCAAAGAAGAATTGTGGTCTTTTTAAAACGCCATAATCAAACATTACTGATGAATAATCTGTTATTAAGGCATCCGTAATAAGATATAATTCTGAAATATCATCATAATCTGAAACATCTATAGCAAAGTTTTCATATCCAGATAAATCTATAGCATTTGATATTAAGTAATGCATTCTTAACAAGATAACATATTCTTCACCAATACTTTCATAAAGGTTTTGCAAGTTGATTTTTAACTCAAATAAATATTGACCTTTCTTAATAAACTCATCATCTCTCCAAGTTGGTGCATACATTAAGACTTTCTTACCTTCTGGTATATTCACATTTTCTCTTATTTTAGAAATGAATTCTTCATCATTTGCATGTGTAACTAGAATGTCATTTCTTGGATAACCGATTTCAAGTACTCTTTCTTCATCCATCCAAAAGGCTGATTCAAAGATTTCTGAAGAATAACGGTTAGGGGATACTAAATAATCCCATCTAGAAGTTTCCATATGGAAATTCCTTTTATATTGTGGTGTTGTTGTACTTGGCATTCTTACAACCTTCATATCGTTAGCTAATTTTTTTAGTGGTGTACCATGCCAAGTTTGAATATATTTTTGATTCTCTTTTTTATTTAAAGTTAGTGGTAATCTCGCATTATTAACCCAAACTTTAGCTTTAGAATATGCTTTATAGTATTCTAAAGAACCCTTTTTAATTTTTAATGGGTTTCCTGGTATATCAGATTGACTTGGTTTTTTTAGTATCCAAACATACTGATTTTCCGGATAATTTTCTAGCATATATTCATAGATATATTTCGGGCTATCACTATAGTTTTTACCTCCAAAGGCTTCAAATACAACTACATTATCATCAACATTTGATTCATTATCAAATAAGGAATAAATAGCTTTATTTTTATTTTTTGTTCTAAGAAGGATACTTTTAAAATGTCTTGAATACTTTCTGAATTTATTAACTTTCAAAGCAAGTTCTGGTTTTTTCATACGTAATAAGAACATTTCTATTTGGAATAAGTATTTACCCTCATTTAAATTAGGTGATTTCAATTCTTTTGCTATTCTACTTAGAAGTTCTCCATGTTTTTGATATCGAGATTGAATGTCCCTTTGACCAGGATTAAACTCTTTTATAATCTTTATTTTCATTTTATCTAATAAAAATTTTCTATGAATTTTATTTTTATTTCTCTTCAATGAATCAAAGAAACTTTTCGCATAATCAACAAATAATTTATCAAATTCTTGTTCAGTTAATACTTGTGTTTTAAACGGATCATAAACTTCACCACGATAATAAAATGGGAAGTTAAATACTCTCACGAATTCATCTACATGAGAAGCGTAGTCGATAAGGAATGAATTATCAGTATAAATTTCTAGTTCTTCATTAAATTTGACATTATATTTTTTAGCAATACTTGTTTTAAATAAAATGTTACAAGCTGAATTCTTTCTCAAGAACGAATTAGCATTTGTTTCATAATTCAGTCTTCTCACTTTAACTATATTCTGGTTAATGAATTGTGGCTTTCGAAGTGTAAATTTATAAATTGGTGCAATTAAAGCATCTAGTCCATCAATATTCTTTAAGTAATAACCAATTGCATAAGAGGCAAGTTGATCATCAGCATCTAAAAACATAAAGTAATCAGTATTTACATTCTCAATTGCTTTATTTCTTGCTTTTGCATGACCTTGGTTTTTTTCAAAATTAATAATTTGTACTTCTTTATCATAAGTTTCTAACTCTTCTAATAATATTTCAGTCGTTTTATCTTCTGAGCCATCATTAACAATAATCACATTAAAGTCTTGGTTTCTTTGATTTTTAAGACTTCTAATACATTCTCGAATATACTCTTCCTCATTATAATATGTGACAATAACTGTTAATTCATTCATTATATATCTCCTTATCTATACTAATTGCGCAACAATACATTTATTTCTATTAGCTAATAACTATTTTAGTGTACTAATTATCTCCAGAATTTTTCTTCAACCATACTGATTCTTCATATGCATAAATCGCTTCTTGATAACTATGACTTCGTGGTAATATCCCTTTTTTGATTGCTTCATTATATGCGTTCATCTTTGTTTGCTCATCTTGTTTACTGTAAATAATTTCAGCTAGTTCTTCTTGATTCTTTATATTGATTGCTTTATCTTGTTTCTTCGGCTGTTGTTCTTTTTTCTTAGTCGTCTGTTCCGTTTTTTCTTTTTTTGTCTTTTTACTATCTTTAGCTTCATTGTCTGTTGTTATCATTAAGACTGCAGACATTATTGTGAGACAAAAAATAACCACTACCAGAACTATATTCTTCAATGCTCGACCTCTCCCCTTTGTAAACATCAATATTATTATTAAACTACAAAATATTACATTTGTAAATTTGATTTTCAACATTTTATTTTTAATATTACAATTCAACGTTTTTAAATCAATTAAACTATTCATCTTAACTAATAAAAAAGTATAATAATTACAAATCTAGTTTTACAAAATTTAATAGTATACAAAAAACAACCTACTTATTGAAGGTTGCTTTTTTACATAATGAATTATTTTAAATTAAACTTTTCCCTAAATAACTCTATCACATCGTTCAACTTCTCTACATTCAATGAGAAATACAGTTTCATTTTTGGTTCTGTTCCTGATGGTCTAACCGCTATAAATCCTTCTTCAAAAATAAATTTGATAAGATCTGTTTGCGGTAACTGAATAGTGCTTGTTTCACCACTTTGTATATTATGAGATTCTTGTGTGATGTAGTTTTCTATATACAATGGTGTTAAATTGTCTAACTCAATTGTTTCTAACTGTTTAAAGTCATTCATAATTTGTTGGATTTTTTCTCGTCCTTCTGCACCTGCAAATGTTGGTGAGAGTGTCTTATCTTTATACTGTCCTAGTTCTTGATAAATATTGTCTAAAACATCTTTGAAAGTTTGATTATCTTGTGACAATTGTTCTTTATATTTAATCAATAGTGCTGCTGTTTGTATGGCATCTTTATCTCTTGAGAAGTCTTCTACTAAATAACCATGGCTTTCTTCGAAAGCTAAGACTAGTTGTGATTGTTTTTCTTCTAATTGCTTTAATTGTTCTGAGATGTATTTGAAACCTGTTAATACATTGATGACTTCAATGTTCAATGATTGTGCTAATTTTTCACTTAAAGCACCTGTTACGACAGATTTAATCATGTATTTATGTACATCACTTGTTAATTGCGCATGTCTTAGTTTAATGAGTAATAGTCCAATCTCATTACCATTGAAATATCTTGTTGTCCCATCTTCATAACGTTCAACAATACCGATTCTGTCGGCATCTGGATCAGTTGCGATAATAAGTTGAGCCTGTTCTTTCTCAGCTAGTTGTTTACTTAAATCAAACGTATCTGCTTCCTCTGGATTGGCTATACGCACTGTTGGAAAATCACCGTTAGGTGTAGATTGTTTTTCTTCAACAACATAGTTTGTATATGACAAATCTTCAAGCACATCAGACAATAAAGGCAGACTTGTACCATGTAAACTTGTTAAAATTGTTTTTGTTTCAGCTGATTCAAATGAACCAACAAGATTTTTAACCGCTGCTTGATAAGCTTTAGTTGTTTCATCTTTAAATGGTAAAATCAGTTTACGTTCTTGTAACGCTTCAAAGTCGTCTGCTTGTATATTTAATAGGTCTTCTACTGTATCAATATATCGACTTAATTCTAATGAAGGCTCAGTTAATAACTGGCCACCATCTGAACCATATACTTTAATTCCATTATAATTCTTAGGGTTATGGCTTGCCGTAATCATAATACCCGCTGTTGTTTTCAAGTGTCGTACTGCGAATGACAGTTCTGGTGTTGATTTGTATGTTTCTGGCAAGATAACTTCAATACCATTAGTACCTAATACTTTCGCGATTTCTTTCGCAAATTCTTTAGATAAATGACGTGTATCAAAATGAATCACGATTTTAGGCGTATTTGAAATATGCGTTAAATATTTAGCTAAGCCTAGCGCAAACTTTTGAATCGTGAATTTATTCAATCTACCTGGTCCTATACCGAAGG
>NZ_JAJNJJ010000011.1:0-90857 GCF_022386135.1 Mammaliicoccus sp. P-M59
GCACGAAGACTCGGAGATATCGTGCGCTAGGGTACAAAATAAGGGTGTAACGCACGAAGACTCGGAGATATCGTGCGCTAGGGTACAAAATCAGGGTGTAACGCACGAAGACTCGGAGATATCGTGCGCTAGGGTACAAAATCAGGGTGTAACGCACGAAGACTCGGAGATATCGTGCGCTAAGGTACAAAATAAGGGTGTAACGCACGAAGACTCGGAGATATCGTGCGCTAAGGTACAAAATCAGGTTGTGTCGCACGAACACTCACACATATTACCTTCCTACCCACGCCCAAATTACCTTGCGCTAGTTATAATATGCGATTTATTATATTTGTTCATTTTCTAATTAATCTTTAAAAGTAATATACTATTATAGGATTAATGAAAATGAAATAAAACTGTAATATAAACGGTAAAGGTTACGGTGTATAATTAATAAGAATTCATAAATAAACTGTAAGAAGATGGAGGTAAGTTATTTTGAAGAAAAAGACAATAGCGGCATTTGTTGGTGCTTCGGTTGCAGTTGCAGTATCTTCTCATCAAGCGGAAGCAGCAACTTATAAAGTTAAAAGTGGAGATTCTTTATGGCTGATTGCTGATAAGCATAATACGACGATTGCGAAAATTAAAAGCTTAAATAAATTAAGTTCAAATCTTATTTTCCCTAATCAAGTATTACAAGTTCCTGGTACTTCAAATTCATCAAGTACATCGAACACGAGCTCAAGAGCTACTTCAACTTCATCAACGACATATTACACAGTAAAATCGGGAGATACATTAGGGGTTATTGCTGGTAAATATGGTACGACGTATCAAAAAATTATGTCATTGAATGGGTTAAGTAACACGATTATTTATCCGGGACAAAAATTAAAAGTTAATGGAACAGCAAGTTCTAGTAGTAACACGGGTAGCTCTAGTAACAGTGGAGCGTCTAATGCTTCAGGTAGCACTTCTACTTATACAGTTAAGTCAGGAGATTCACTATCAGCGATTGCAGCTAGATATGGAACGACATACCAAAAAATTATGTCATTAAATGGTTTATCAAACTTTATCATTTATCCGGGACAAAAATTAAAAGTAAGTGGAACAGCATCAAGTTCAGGTTCTACTTCTAATTCAAATAACAACAGTGGTTACACATCACCGACATTCAATCATCAAAATTTATACGACTGGGGTCAATGTACATGGCATGTATTTAACCGTCGTAAAGCTATAGGTAAACCAATTAGTACTTATTGGTGGAATGCAAACAACTGGGCAAGTGCTGCTGCTAAAGATGGTTATGTTGTAAATCGTACACCTTCAGTTGGATCAATCCTTCAATCATCAGCTGGATACTATGGTCATGTATCATTTGTTGAAAGAATTAATTCAAACGGAAGCCTTCAAGTATCAGAAATGAACTTTAGTTCATCACCAGGTGTACTAACATACAGAACGATACCAGCTTCTCAAGTTTCAAGTTATAATTATATACATTAATCATTCAAGAGTCTTGGACATTATGATGTGTCCTCGGCTCTTTTTTTATGATTGTAAACATAGACATGAGTGTGAATGTCTTATACAATGTTAATATTAATGTGTTGTTAAAAAAGTAAATTTTAAGCGTAGTTTTTATATGAAAATAAATTAAGATATCAAAGTAAACATCATTATGAAAATCGATCATTATAGATATTAAGGAGTATACATATGTCTGAAGAAAGAAACTACTTTTGGTTAAATTGTGGATATAATAGGTGGCGTCATACGGAACCATTAGAAGGCCAAACTGCAGTGTTTGAATCAGGTGCAAGCTTTAATCCAACGCAAGGTTATCATGCATTTAAGACAGCTAAACCAGGAGATAAAGTCATTTATTATCAAGTGCAAAATCAAGTCGGCTTACTTGGATTCGGTGAAATCTTACAAGTTCAAACGGGTGGCAATCAAAAAGTAAGTATCCAATTTAAGTTTGAGCAATCTTTAACAATGTTATCAATTGAATATTTAAAGAGAAGTGAACAATTAGAATCTAGAATTAAACAAATGACAGAACAATTGTTTAATCGCATTACGAAAGAAGAATTCGATTTAATTATAGGGTTAGGACAAGGCGCTATAAAAATTCCTAGGTATTTTTTACTTACAGAAGAAATTCAATTTGAACCAGATCAAACGTATACAATATTTACACATACTGTAAATGGTATAAAGAGAAATGGTTATACGTACTATACTCAGTTGGAAATAGGAGACCAAATAATATTTTTAAGTAGAAATGCTAATCAGTCCATTATCGGAACTGGGGAAGTGTCAGATAGTATACATAAATTGCCACCACAACCAGGTAGAACAGATTCTACATGTATTGAAGTTAAATATCATGAAGATATTAACCCTGTGAATATTGGCGAATTAAATAGACATCAAACGTTAAAGAAATTATATTTCTTACAAGATAGTTCGAAACAATCTATTGCTAATTTAACAAAAGCACAATATGATGCGATGTTAGATATGAGTAACGGGACGTACAAAGAAAGTTCTAGTAATCAATATGAGATGTCTGTTCAACGTGATCAGGAAAATGAACCTAAAAAAGATAAACCTATTATTTTAATGCTCTGTGACAATAAAGAAGACGGTTTGAAAAAAGCGAAACATTATGTTGAACGTGAACTTGCGAAAGGTATATATACAGTAGGTCATCCTGATTTCTCAGAAGAAATGTTATACGGTCGATATTTACCAAATGAAAGTGGCGCTTTATATTATAGAGAAGGTTTCATTACAGGACATATTACGAACTCAGAAAGAGAATGGCTTGTGATTGACCAGTTTGAAAGAATAGATCCAGAAATCTTTCAATTATTCTTAAATGTGCTTGATGGTCATGAAATGACATTACCAAGATATAATCATGAAGGTAAGATGGTGAAGTGGAGTTTAGAAAAAGACTCATTCTATCGTCATAATCCTAAATGGCGCATGATTGGTTTATGTTACGGCTCGATTGAAGACATAAAAGAACAATATTCACATCAATTCTTAAAACATTGTAGAGTATTACATGTAGGATAAAATAGACGGAATAAAATCTTAACACTTAAGATTTTATTCCGTTTTTATTTTTTTAAAGGTTTATAAATTGCTGAATATTCTGTAATATAGAATTATGCTTGGTTAATATTTCACAAATAAAATTGCAAAGGGGTCATTTTATGGAGAAAATCGTAGCATTCTCAGATTGGTTATGGGGGTATCCAATCGTCACACTTTTATTAGTATCAAGTTTATTTTTAACATTGTATTTAGGATTAATACAATTTAGACATTTTGGTTATATGATGAAACAAACTTTTGGAAGTATTAATAAAGAACCTAAAGGTGAAGGTACAATTACGCCGAGGCAAGCGTTAACGTCAGCTTTATCATCAACAGTAGGTGCGGCAAACATTGTCGGTGTACCTACAGCCATTATGATGGGTGGACCTGGTGCAGTATTTTGGATGTTAGTAATCGCATTTCTAGGAATGGCATTAAAATATTCCGAAAACGTACTAGGTATATATTATCGTGAGAAAAACGATAAAGGAGAATTTGTTGGTGGACCTACATATTATATGAAAAAAGGTTTCAAAAATAAAAAAGTCGGATTAGTATTTTCATTTGTATTTGCATTTGCTTTAATGCTTGAACTTATCCCAAGTATTATGGTACAAGGGAATTCAGCTGCAAGTACTGTTCAAGATACATTCGATATTCATATGGGTATAACAGGAATCGTGTTAGCTGTTATTGCTGCTTTAGTTGTATTTGGTGGTATTCAGCGTATTGCAACATTTACCGAAATGATCGTACCGGTTATGGTCGGTTTATATTGTATTATGGGATTCTTGATTATCATACTGAATATTCAACATGTGCCTAGTGTAATTGCGTTAGTTGTTGAGAAAGCATTTAATCCAGATGCAGCATTAGGTGGTAGTTTCGGTGCTGCTTTAGCCACAACAGTACGTTGGGGATTTGCACGTGGTATTTATTCAAACGAAGCGGGTCTTGGTACGTCACCAATTGCGCATGCTGCTGCAAAGACTGACCATCCTGTAAGACAGGCATTCTGGAGTGTTAGTGAAATCGTTGTAGATACATTAATCATCTGTAGTACGACAGCGTTTGTCGTTTTAGTATCAGATGTATGGAAAGATAATGATGCTAAAGAACAATCCGCTGCACTGACAGCTCGTGCCTTTAATAATGCATTTGGAACATTTGGAAGTTGGATTGTATCTATTTCAATGGTCTTCTTCGTATTCTCAACAATCATCGTAGTTATATACTATGGATCAAGAATGGCAGAATATTTATTTGGCTTAACAGCAGGCTTTATTATGAAGGTTGTTTATGTACTCTCAATCGCGCTTGGTGCATTCGGTGCAGGTACACAACTTTGGAATTTATTAGATATCGCGCTTGCATGTATATTGATTCCGAATATTATCGCAGTCGTGATGTTAGCACCTAAAGTTAAAAGTTTAACTACAGAATTCTTTACAGGAAAAGAATTCTACTTAAAAGATAAAGCTAAAAAGTAAATATCTACAATTAATTGAATACAAGAAAAAGATTATAACGATTACAGTTATAATCTTTTTTTATTTGTAAAATAATAGTACTTCTATATACTTTGTGAGTTAGTGATTTCAGTTTGATAATTAACCACGAGAAAAATACATAAATTGTCAAATATATATTTAAATTCCATATTGATGTTATTTAATTTTGTGTTAAAATTATTTTAAGAAAATCAAATTCACGGGAAACAGGAGGTAAAACTATGAAGACTCAATCTTATTCAGAAGCAATTTCAACATGTTCAGAATTTTTCGATCAGCAAAATAAAATTGATAATATCTTTTTAGTTATTGAACAAAAGTATGGTCTAAAGAAGCATGAATTTTTCTTTTTAATGAAATTAAACGAAGTGGAAGAAGTGCATCTTAAAGATGCTATTGAAAAAGGCTATATTAAACAAAATAAATCAGCGAGAGCGATTAAACGTTTATTTGAGAAAAGATACATATTAAAAAATCGCTTAAAATCAGACGAACGAGCAGTAATTTTACGTTTTAACAATGAGTTCAAAGAAGAATTCAATGAAATTATGCAAGAAGTCATATATATGTTAAATGAATAATTATATAATTTATAAGTATGAGCCTGGTACAAAATATTTGTCCAGGCTTTGTCATTATGGGATTGTAATATGTTGCATAAACTATTAAAATTATAAATGTAAGCGCTTTATTTTTAGGAGGTTATCTATGGAGAATAATAGTACATCTAAGAAAGAAATTAGTTTCTTTTGGGCCGTTGTGCCATTTTTATTTATGATTATCAGTATGTTATTTACGGTAGTCGTTTTAGAGCAAGCTCCGCACATACCGTTAATGATAGGAACAGCAATTGCTGCAATTGTAGCTTACTATCATGGGTATAGTTGGCAAGACATCGAAGAAATGATGTATAAAGGTATTAGACTAGCCTTACCAGCAATCGTCATTATCATTTTAGTTGGTTTAATCATTGGTGCTTGGATAGGTGGAGGCGTAGTAGCCACAATGATTTACTATGGATTGAAATTAATAACGCCGTCATTATTTTTAGTAACCATCGCAGTTATTTGTGCAATCGTAGCATTAGCTATTGGTAGTAGTTGGTCAACAATGGCAACAGTTGGTGTAGCTGGTATGGGAATTGGATTAAGTATGGATATACCAGCAGGCATGATAGCAGGTGCTATTATATCTGGATCATACTTTGGTGATAAGATGAGCCCATTATCAGATACGACAAACTTAGCAGCAGGTCTAACAGGTACAGATTTATTTGATCATATTAAACACATGTTCTATACGACAGTACCTGCCGTTATTATTTCATTAATTGTATTTTTTATTTTAGGACAACAATTTTCAGCTTATGGACCAAGCAAAAATTGATGCCATCAATAATGAAATGCTAGACAAATTTACAATTTCACCGTGGTTGTTGCTCGTACCTGTAATAGTTATTATATTAGTTGCATTTAAAGTACCTGCAATACCAGCATTAGTTGTCGGTATTGTTTTAGGATTTTTATCGCAAATATTTATTCAAGGTGGAAGTCTACATGACAGTGTGAAGACATTACAAACTGGATTTGTATTAGAATCTAAAAATGATTTAGTCAAAGAATTGTTCAATAGAGGTGGATTAGAATCCATGTTCTATACAATTTCAATGACTATCGTTGCGATGACATTTGGAGGCATTCTTGAATATTCAGGCATGCTAAAATCAATCATTACAAAAATCTTAAAAATCGCAAAAGGTACTGGTGGTTTAATAGCATCTGTTATTATTTCATGTATAGGTACTAACGCTTCATGTTCAGAACAATACATATCGATTGTAGTACCTTCAAGAATGTACATTAATACATTTTTAGAAAGAAGACTACATCCGAAAAACTTATCACGTGCACTTGAAGACGGTGGTACAGTAACATCCGTATTCTTCTTGTGGAATACATGTGGTGTATTTATTGCCCAAACATTGAATGTGAACGTATTAGATTATGGCATTTATGCAGTATTCAACTATACGGTACCAATCATATCTGTCATCTTTGGATATGTAGGATTTAAAATTATCAAAATTAACGAAGAAGAATATAAAGCATTTAAAAAGCAAGCTGTTTAATAATAGAAATGATGAAGTGCTAGGACAGAAGAGTCCTAGCACTTTTTGTTAGGGACATTATTCGAAATTGTGTCTCTAAAACTTTTATTTATCATACTGTCGTGTTACGTTTAAGAAAATGATGATTGGAGTGATTGTTATCGCTATTGTTTATTATGATGGGGATTGTGGATACTGTAATCGTGCTGTGATGTGGTTAATTCATCATAAGATTTCGACTCGTTTTCAATTTGCTCAACTTGAATCTTCATATGGTGATCATTTATTTGAAGCGCGACCTGATTTGCAAAATATAGATAGCATTATTGTTGTAGATGGCGACAAAGTATGGATTAAATCAAACGCGATTATTCATTTATTAGGCCAAATAAAAGGCTATCAATTTTTAGGATGGACTTTGAAATGGATACCGAAATTTGTACGAGATATTGGCTATGATGCATTTGCCAAAATCAGACATAAAGTGATTTTGAAAAATGCTTGTCGATTACCGACACCTGAAGAAAGAAAATATTTTTTAAATTAATATTGCATAAATAAAGATTGCGTGATATCCTTTTGTGTAAACGGTTACACAAAAGGAAGTTGAAGTATGGCAACAATTAAACAAGTTGCGCAACATGCAGGAGTATCTGTTGCTACTGTATCTAGAGCGCTGAATAAAAGTGGTTATGTTAAGAAGGAAACACAAGATAAAATTGATAAAGCAATTCAAGAATTAAATTATCGACCTAATGAAACAGCAAGAACTTTATATAAACGACAATCTAGAATGATAGGACTATTGTTACCAGATATGAGTAACCCTTTTTTTACAGTAGTTGCTAGAGGTGTTGAAGATGAAGCGATGGCGATGGGCTATCATATCATTATTGGAAATGGTGATGGTAATGATGAGAAAGAGCTTGCTTATTTAAATACATTTAACGTACATAATTGTAGTGGTATTATTGCTTCACAATTATCGAGTAAGGAAACTTTTGATTCATTTAAATCTTATAATATGCCTTTTGTTCTATTAGACCGTGTGTACGAAGATCATGAATTTGTTGAAACAAATCATTACAAAGGTGGACAACTTCAAGCTCAGGCAGTGATTAACGGTAAAGCACAATCTGTTCTTATTTTAGAACAAGATTTAAATTACAAATCATTTAGAGAGCGATTCAATGGTGCGAAGTTAATGTTAGATGAAGCGGGTATCACGTATGTTTCAGCTAATGAATTATCTTTAACAGAAGATGATTTGCTTAACTTAATTAAAGAACACGACATTGATAGCATTATTTGTAGTAATGATGTTGGCGCATTTAACGTCATGAGTATTCTTTATAATCATCAATACAAAGTGCCCGATGATATACAAGTGGTTGGTTATGATGATATACCGTTATCACGTACATATTCACCAAGTTTAACAACGATTCATCAACCTGCTTATTTAATTGGTCAAAAAGCATGCCAACAATTAATTAAACAGTTGGAAGGTAAACAAAGAAAACATCATCAAATATTAGATGTTACTTTAGTGGAAAGACAATCAACAAGGAGAGATTAATATGAAGAAAATAACAGTTATCGGAAGTATGTCTATAGATTTAGTTGTATCAGCGTCTAAAAGACCAGGTAAAGGAGAAACAATTCTTGGGGACGATTTCTTTACAACACCTGGTGGGAAAGGTGCTAACCAAGCAGTCGCAGCTGCAAGATTAGGGGATAACGTACATATGATTGGTAGAGTTGGTGATGATGATTTTGGTAAAGAAATATACGAAAATCTTCAAAAAAATCACGTTATTGTGGATGGTGTGGAACCCGTTACACAAATGCCATCAGGAACAGCACATATAACATTATCTGAACAAGATAATAGTATTATTGTCGTACCTTCAGCTAACAATGAAGTGACACCAGACTATGTTAAAAAACATCTAGAAGCATTGTCAGAAGGCGATATCGTTTTATTACAACAAGAAATTCCAAGTGAAACAGTTGAATTTGCGGTTAAATATTGTTCAGAACATGGTTTGATTTCAATTCTGAATCCCGCACCATATAGAGGAGTAAGCAACACTGTTATTGAAAAAGTCGATTATTTAACACCGAACGAAACAGAAAGTGATGAGATGTTTAAAGGTGAATTAGATGAAGCGTTAGCAGCTTATCCAATGAAATTGATTGTAACTTTAGGTGATAAAGGTGCAGCTTATCATAATGGTAAAGAAAAAGTTCAAGTACCAGGTTATAAACGTGAAGTGAAAGATACGACAGGTGCTGGTGATACATTTAATGGTGCATTTGCAGTAGCGCTTCAAAAAGAATACAGCTTAGATCAAGCATTAGCATTTGCTAATTTAGCAGCAAGTCATTCAGTAACTGGATTAGGTGCACAAGGCGGAATGCCAACATTACAAGATATTGAAGGAGAATGGCATGTATAAGACAGGGATATTAAACAGTGAAATTTCTAAAGTATTAAGCGATCTTGGTCATACTGATCGTATTGTGATAGCAGATTGTGGTTTACCAGTACCGAAAGGCGTGCGAAAAATTGATTTAGCACTGACTTTTGGTGTACCAAGTTTTGAAAGCGTTTACGCTATTTTGTTAGAACATATGTCTGTACAGAAAATGATTTTTGCAGAAGAAATGAAGACGGATAATTCAACACTTTATGAAAAGATTCAAGAAACAGATGTTGAAAGAGAATTTGTATCACACGAAGCATTTAAAAAATTAACACAAGATACTGTCGCAATTATAAGAACAGGGGAAGCAACACCATATGCAAACGTCATATTAGAAAGTGATGTTTTATTTTAAGGAGGGATTTCATGCTAGAAATGTCTGGTGTACATAAAGCGTTTGGCCAAAATAAAGTGTTAACAGGCGTAGATTTTAAATTAAAAGAAGCTTCAGTTCATGCACTTATGGGAGAAAATGGTGCAGGAAAATCTACTTTAATGAAGATTCTTGTTGGTATTCATGAAAAAGATGCAGGTCAAATTAATTATCACAATCAAGAAGTTGTCTTTAAAGATGCCCAAATGTCAGAAGAAGCAGGTATTACGTTTATACATCAAGAGCTTAATATTTGGCCAGAGTTAACAGTACTTGAAAATTTATTTATCGGGAAAGAAATGCGAAATAAATTTGGCATATTAAATGAGAAGAAAATGAAGCAAGAAGCATTAAAAGTCTTTGAAAAATTAAACTTTAATATCTCATTGAAGAAAGTTGCAGGAAAATGTTCAATCGGTGAACAACAAATGATAGAAATTGCAAAAGCTTTAATGACCAATGCAAAAATTATCATCATGGATGAGCCAACTGCAGCACTTACAGATAAAGAAATCACACAGTTATTTAAACTTATTAAAAATCTTCAAAATCAAGGCGTTTCATTCGTTTATATTTCACATAGAATGGCTGAGATATTTGAGATTTCTGATGAAATTACCGTTATGAGAGATGGTAAAACTGTATTATACAAACCTACAAGCGAAACCAATTACGATGAAATTGTTAAATCAATGGTAGGTAGAGACTTAACAGAGCAGTTCCCAGAAAGAACCGTTGAACCAGGTGAAACATTGATGCATGTTAAATCCCTAAATAATGATGAACAAGGCATCAAAGATATTTCATTCTCATTAAGAAAAGGTGAAATATTAGGATTTAGTGGTTTAATGGGTGCTGGTAGAACTGAGATTATGAGAAGTCTGTTCGGAATTGATAAAGGTCATAAAGATATAGACATTAATGGTAAATCCGTATTGATTAAGTCACCGGAAGATGCAATGAAACATGGTCTAGGCTTAATTACTGAAAATAGAAAAGATGAAGGACTGATTCTCGATTTCTCAATCGAACATAATATGGTTCTACCATCTCTTGAAAGCTTTTCAAATAAAGGATTTATTAAAGAACAAGCGACGCATGTGTTTGCAGATCAAATGAGCAAAAGGCTCAATATTAAGACACCAAGAAAAGCTCTAGTATCCTCACTTTCAGGTGGTAACCAACAAAAAGTAGTATTGGCAAAATGGATTGGTACAGGTGCTCAAATATTGATTTTAGATGAACCGACAAGAGGGATAGACGTTGGTGCTAAGCGAGAAATTTATCAATTGATGAATGAGCTAACTGAACGTGGTGTGTCGATTATTATGATTTCTTCAGAGTTACCAGAAGTTATCGGCATGAGTGATCGCGTTATTGTAGTTCAAGAAGGTAATATTAAAGGTGAAGTTGAAGGCGAAAATATAACAGAAGAAAATATTATGACATTAGCTACAGGAGGGGAATTACATGCAACAACTAACAGCTAAGACTTCATTAGTCGAAAAAATTATTCCATTTATAGGACTTATATTATTAATCGTCGTGATTAGTATTATGAACTCTGCATTTCTAGATTTATCGAATTTATTAAACTTATTAAGACAAGTTTCAATTAACGGGTTAATTGCTTTTGGTATGACATTTGTTATTTTAACTGGCGGCATAGACTTATCAGTCGGTTCGATACTCGCATTATCAAGTGCATTTACTGCAATCTTAATTACTAGTGGTTTAGATCCAATCGTAGCATTGATTGTCGGAGTACTTGGTGGTTTCTTATTAGGTGTATTTAACGGTGTATTAGTAACATTCGGGAGTATGGCACCATTCATTGCAACACTTGCAACGATGACAATATTTAGAGGTTTAACACTCGTTGTAACAGATGGTAACCCTATTACTAATTTAGGTGATAGTTATATGTTCCAACTATTTGGTAAAGGTTATTTCTTCGGTATTCCAGTACCAGCAGTCACAATGATTATTGTATTTATTATATTGGCGATTATTTTACAAAAAACAACATTTGGTAGACATACATATGCTATCGGTGGTAATGAAGTCGCTTCAAAAATTTCTGGTATTAAAGTAAACAGAGTGAAAATTTTAATTTATGGTATTTCTGGTTTAATGTCTGCATTAGCAGGTGCATTTTTAACATCACGTTTAAACTCAGCTCAACCAACAGCGGGTACTTCATATGAGTTAGATGCTATCGCTGCAGTTGTATTAGGCGGAACTTCTTTAACAGGCGGTAAAGGTAGAATTGTTGGAACGCTTATTGGTGTACTTATTATTGGTGTACTTAATAACGGTCTGAATTTATTAGGAGTATCATCATTCTACCAACAAGTCGTAAAAGGTATTGTTATTTTAATTGCTGTATTAATAGATAGAAAAAAATAATCAATTAGATTGAGGGGAAAACAAATGAAGAAATTATTAATACTATTAATGACAACTGTGTTATTTTTAGCGGCATGTTCACTTGAATCGCCTTTGAAAAAAGATAATGAAGGTAAAACAAATAAGAAAAAATCTGATATAACGATTGGTGTCAGTGTTTCAACATTAAATAACCCATTCTTCGTTTCAATTAAAGAAGGTATTGAAAAAGAAGCTGAAAAACAAGGTATGAAAGTAAAAGTAGTTGATGCAAGAGATGATTCAGCTAAACAAACAAATGATATAGAAGATTTAGTTCAACAACAAGTTGATTATTTAGTTGTCAATCCTACTGATTCTAGTGCAATTTCTAGTGCCGTTCAGTCAGCAAATAATGAAGGTATACCTGTTATTACATTAGATAGATCAGTTGATAAAGGTGATGTTGCAACATTTATCGCTTCAGATAACGTTGAAGGCGGTAAAATGGGCGGACAATTTATTTTAGATAAATTAAGTAAAAATGCTAAAGTTGCTGAATTAGAAGGTGTTCCAGGTGCAAGTGCAACAAGAGAAAGAGGAGAAGGCTTCCATAAAGTTGCCGACAAATCACTTGATGTCATTGCTAAACAAAGTGCTAAGTTTGATCGAGCAGAAGGATTAAACGTGACACAAAATATCTTACAAGCACATCCAGAAGTAGAAGCGATATTCTCACACAATGATGAAATGGCACTTGGTGCTATCGAAGCAATTGGTGATAAAGATGTAATCGTAGTTGGATTTGATGGTAATGAAGATGCAATGAAAGCAATTAAAAGTGGCAAATTAGATGCAACTGTCGCACAACAACCTGATAAGATGGGTAAAGCTTCAGTAGACTCTATCATTAAATTGATGGACGGTAAGAAACTTGAGAAAGAAATTAAGATTCCACTTAAGCTTGAGAAAGCAGAATAAATGTTTATAAAACGATAAAGAAGGTATAAGTCTAATGTAGGCTTTACCTTCTTTTTTATGTAGATTTAAACTCTTATTTATAATTATTATAAATAAGTTGCTAAATATCGTTGACAGATTAGAATGATTATAATATAATAATTAATGTAATCAAGAAAAGATAACTACAGAGGAGTGTAAAATAAATGACAAATAATAAAGAAGTAATCGAAGCGTTAAATAAACAAGTAGCAGAGTGGACAGTATTATATACTAAATTACACAACTATCACTGGTATGTTAAAGGACCAAATTTCTTCTCACTACATGAGAAATTTGAAGAACTTTACAATGAAGCAAGTGTGTATGTTGACGATTTAGCTGAACGTATTTTAGCAATTGAAGGTAATCCTATCGCTACTTTAAGAGAAGCATTAGAATGGTCAGTTATTGAAGAAGCTGAGAAAAACTTAACTGCAAACCAAATGGTTGAACAATTATCTAAAGACTTCACAACTGTAATTGCTCAATTAGAAGAAGGTATTCAATTAGCAGAAAAAGTTAATGACGATATGACTGGTGACATGTTATTAGCAATGGTAACAAGTCTTGAAAAACACAACTGGATGTTAAAATCATTCTTAAAATAATATTGAATTACAAATACCTAATCCATGAACATATTGGATTAGGTATTTTTTAATTATAAATGTAAACGTATTCACTTGAAATGAAAATTAAAGTAAACAGTGCTATCATGAATATAATTTCATATTGAGGGGGGATAACATGGAAGAACTCTATCATGCTTTAAAGAAACATTTAGATAATGGGCGCGTTTCTAAAGAAGTAGCGGATCTTTCAAGTTATAGTTTTGATGCTTCTTTCGGTGAATATATGCCTGATATTATTTGTCAGCCAATGTCTACTGAAGAAGTGGTGCATATTGTAAAGTTAAGTAATCAATATGACGTACCGATTTATCCGAGAGGTAGTGGTACAAGTTTAAGTGGAGGACCACTTGCAGTTCATGGTGGTATTGTGTTGGATTTTTCAAGATGGGACAATGAAATAACAGTTTACGAAAATGATTTAATGATGGAAGTTTCACCAGGTGTTATCACTGAGAAAATTCATAAAGTTGCTGAATCCTATGGACTGATGTATCCACCTGATCCATCCAGTTCTCGTGTTTCAACAATTGGGGGAAACTTGGCTGAAAATGCAGGTGGACCAAGATGCTTAAAGTATGGTGTCACGAAAGACTATGTTGTTGGATTAGAAGTCGTAACGGCCAACGGAGATATAATTCACTGTGGTGGACGCACAGTAAAAAATGTAACAGGTTATGATATGACGAAATTAATCGTAGGGTCAGAAGGTACGCTCGGTATTATTACAAAAGCTACTTTACAATTGATTCCTAAGCCGATTGATACAAAGACGGCAATGTTGCAGTTTGATGATTTTATTACGTCAGGTGAAGCGGTATCCAAAATTTTAAGATCAGGTATATTACCTTCTAAAATCGAAATTATGGATAAATATTGTGTTGATGCTGTATTGTCGACACATCCAATTGAGAATGTGACAGCCGATGCTGAGTCGGTATTGTTGGTCGAATTAGATGGTCATCCTTTAGCACTTGAAGCAGAAATGAAAATAATTGAAGAAACATGTGCTGCGTTACCTGGATGTAAAGTTATTATTGCTGAAGATGAAAAACAGGCATCTGAACTTTGGGAAGTGCGTAAACTTGTGTCACCAGCTATCGTGAAATTTGGACCGACAAAGATAAGTGAAGATACAAGTGTGCCGGTTAGTCAAATTCCAGCTTTCTTTGAAGAAATCGAAAGAATCCGACAAACTTATCAATTAAATTTAGTTGTGTTTGGGCATGCTGGAGATGGCAATTTACATCCTAATATTATTACGGATAAACGTAAGCCAGAAGAAATGAAACGAGCTGAAGAAGCAGTTGCTGAAATTTTTAAAGCTTCACTGAAATTAGGCGGTACATTAAGTGGTGAACATGGTATTGGATTGTTTAAAAAGCCATTTATGTATAACGAATTTGATGAAGCAGGCATGAAATTTATGAAAGATGTAAAACAAGCATTGGACCCTAATAATCGTCTGAATCCAGGTAAAATCTTTCCGGACGAGCATGAAAGGTTTGTGTTAGTCCATGACGAATAATCTAATCGAAAAATTAGCTTATGATCCAACTTTTGATTGTGTTCAATGTGGCTTTTGTTTACCGTCTTGCCCTACATATTTAACGATGAAAGAAGAAAAACATTCTCCTCGAGGTAGAATCAATCTCGTTAAATATGCAGTTGAAGGTAAAGCTGAACTTAAAGATTTAGAAGAAGCAATTGATTTATGTTTAGGCTGTAGACAATGTGAAACAGTTTGTCCAACGAATGTTCAGTATGGAGACATTTATGAATCGGCAGTCGAAGTATTACGAGAAAAGCGAAATAAAAAATTAGACACTCAAATTATGTCTGTATTTTTAGAACGTCAATATATGATAGATGCGATGTATAAAGGCTTGAAGCTCTATCATACGTCATTTGTTTCAGGGATTTTAAGTAAGACAAATGCATTGAAATTACTACCTGAAAGATTAAGCAATATGGCGATGATTTTGCCACCAGTTCAAAAAGATAAACGACCTTATCAAACGCCTTTTAGAACGAAAAAAACAACAATTGGCTTTTTCAGAGGTTGTATGATGGATTCATTTTTCTCACATATAAACGATCTTGCGATAAAAATTTTAGAAGCGCATAATATTCAAGTTGTAGAAATTAAACAACAAACATGTTGTGGCGCACTTCAACATCACGCTGGAGAAATGGATAAAGCAAGAAAATTAGCCAAATTAAATATTGAAGCGCTAGAAAAATATGATGTAGACTATTATGTCAATGCTATTGGTGGTTGTGGTGCTTCGTTAATAGAATATGATCATTTATTGAGAAATGAAGCGGAGTGGAAAGCTAGAGCAGAACAGTTTGTTGATAAAGTGAGAGATATATCGGTTATATTAGAAGATATTGACTTGAACTTAGAACACCCGATTAATATTCAAGCCACATATCAGCCATCATGTCATTTGCAAAACGTACAACATGTATTCAATGAACCTGAAAAAGTAATCAACCAAATAAAAGGACTAACATATAAAGTATTACCCGAAAAAGACATCTGTTGCGGTTCAGCAGGGATATATAATATCGTGAATTATGATGCATCGATGGAAATATTAAATCGAAAAATGAGTCACGTAAAAGAAATAGAACCACAATTAATCATCACATCAAATCCAGGATGTCACTTGCAAATGTTGCTAGGTGTTAAAAATGAAGGATTAGAAGATAAAATACAAGTCAAACATATTGTGGAAGTCGTAGCAGAAGCGTGCGGTATAGAATAATGAGGATGTCGAGATGAAGGTGAGAGATGATGGGTGCGGGTGTTAGGGACAGAATTCAGAGAAATGTCCGTAAGAAGTTGTCCACCTAATAACCACAATTCGAAATAATGGAAGTTAGCGAGCTCTAATTACCAGAATTCAGAATATTGGAAGTTAGCGGATTCTAATTACCACAATTCGGAATAATGGAAGTTACAGGATTCTAACTACCACAATTTGGAATAATGGAAGTTAGCGAGCTCTAATTACCACAATTCAGAATAATGGAAGTTACAGCATTCTAATTACCAGAATTCGGAATAATGGAAGTTAGCGGATTCTAATTACCAGAATTCAGAATAATGGAAGTTACAGCGTTCTAACTACCAGAATTCGAAATAATGGAAGTTAGCGGATTCTAATTACCAGAATTCAGAATAATGGAAGTTAGCGACATCTAATTATCTAAATTCTTAAACCTAACGCAATCTATATTACTCCTTCACTTTCACAAATGAAAAGAGCTGAGACGGTAATCATCGTCTCAGCTCTCTTTTTATAATTATTCTGCGATTTCTAATGCAATTTCCATCATTTGTGTAAATGAATTTTGTCTTTCTTCTGCTGTTGTTGCTTCATCTCTTAATAAGTGGTCACTTACTGTGAAGATACCTAATGCTTTTTTACCAGCTGCTGCGGCATTTACATATAATCCTGCTGATTCCATTTCTACGCCTAAGATACCTAATCTAGCCCATTTGCTTGTTACTTCTGAGTCTGCATTATAGAAAATATCACTTGAGAAGATATTACCTACGTGTGATGTTGCGCCAATTTCATCAGCTTTGTTTTTAGCGCTTGCTACTAAACCGAAGTCTGCGATTGGTGCGAAGTAACCTGGTACGTTGAATTGATCAACATAACGAGAGTTTGTAGATGCACCTTGAGCGATAATAATATCGTATAAGTTGATATCTTCTTGCATAGCACCACATGATCCGATACGAATAATTGTGTCTACGTCAAAGAAATTATAAAGTTCATAAGAATAAATACCGATTGAAGCGATACCCATACCTGAACCCATTACAGATACTTCTTTACCTTTATAAGTTCCTGTGTAACCTAACATATTTCTTACATCGTTGAATTGTTCTACATTTTCTAAAAAGTTTTCAGCGATAAATTTAGCACGTAATGGATCCCCCGGCATTAGTACTGTTTTTGCGATTTTTACACCATTTGGTTGAATATGTGGTGTTCCTTGAGTCATAACTATCTTCTCCTTTAAATAAAATAAAAGTTTTTTCATCTTAAAGATAACATTTGTTTAAATTTTTTGCGAATTTTTGTACGATAAGAGTGAAAGAAAGTGGTGAATAGGGATGGATTTACAAAAGAACAAGGATAGTATCAAGATTGCTAAGCTTTATTATCAAGAAGGTTTGAGCCAAGAAGCGATTGCGAAAAAATTAAATATTTCAAGACCAACGATATCAAGATTATTGAATCATGCTAAAAATCAAGGCTTTGTGACGATTAAAATTGATGACCCTTATCAAGATGCAGAAAGTTTGGCTTCACTTTTAAAAGCGAAATACAATTTAAAAGATTGTGTTGTTGAACATGCATCTTATAACGATTATTCAAATATTCAAACGGCTATTGGTAAAAAGACTGCTGAATATTTAAATAAAATTGTGAAAAACGGGGATAATATTGGTATAAGTTGGGGTAAAACGATGTATCAAGTTTCTCAATATCTAGAACAAAGTCATTTTAATGATATTGGTATTATCCAGTTGAAGGGCGGTATTAGTTTTTCAGATGTTGATACAAGAAGTCATCAAATTCTAGAAAGATTTGCTCAAGCTTATAATGCGACGCCGAGAGATTTACCATTACCCGTTATTTTTGATGTAAAAGAAGTTAAAGATATGGTTGAAAAAGACCGACATATTAAATCAATACTTGATCAAGGTAGACAAGTTGATGTTGCGATTTTTACTGTAGGAACTGTAAGAGATTCTGCCCTATTATTTAAACTTGGATTTTTGAGTGAAGAAGAAAAAGACAGACTTAAAAAATCAGCAGTCGGAGATATTTGTTCAAGATTTTATGATAGCAAAGGTGAAGTAGCAGACGAAGCTATTAATAATCGTACAATAGGTATTGAACTTGATGCGTTGAAAGGCATAGAACATTCAGTATTAGTTGCTGGAGGTGAGCATAAAGTCGCTTCTATTCGAGGTGCACTTGAAGGTAAATTGAGTAATATTTTAATTACAGATCAATACACTGCACAGGCGTTATTAGATTAGTGAACAATATTTCAGTTATCGTTTTACAAATGTTCAACAACGTTATATAATAGAGTTAATCAAAAAAATATTAGGAGGATTCAACATGTCATTAGCTAAATATATCGATCACACAGCACTAAAACCAGATACGACTTTGGAACAAATTGATGCTTTATTAAGTGAAGCGAAAGAATATGGATTCAAATCAGTATGTGTCAATCCTACACACGTTGCACATGCCAAGAAAGCTTTAGAAGGGTCAGATGTACTTGTATGTACAGTAATCGGATTCCCTCTTGGAGCAAACACAAGTGAAGTTAAAGCATTTGAAACAGAAGATGCAATTAAAAAAGGTGCTCAAGAAGTAGATATGGTTATCAACATTGGCGCATTAAAAGACGGCAGAGATGAAGATGTTAAAAAAGATATCGAAAGTGTTGTTTCAGCAGCTAACGGTGTAACAACTAAAGTTATCATTGAAACTTCATTATTAACAGATGCTGAAAAAGTGAGAGCATGTGAACTTGCTGTTGCAGCAGGTGCTGATTTTGTTAAAACTTCAACAGGATTTTCAACTGGTGGTGCAACTGCAGAAGATATTAAATTAATGCGTGAAACAGTTGGTCCTGATTTAGGCGTAAAAGCTTCTGGCGGTATCCGTTCATACGAAGATGTTAAAACAATGATAGATAATGGTGCAACACGTATCGGTGCTTCAGCAGGCGTTAAAATTTTAAAAGGTGAAGCGTCAGATTCAGATTACTAAAAATTAATGGTACTTGAAATAGTACCTTTAATTTTTCAAATTAAGGTAAGCGTATTCATACAAAAATTGGAGGGTATTAACGATGAGAATGGTTGATGTAATTGCAAAGAAACGTGACGGGAAAGAATTAACGAAAGAAGAAATTGAATTTTTTGTTAAAGGATATACTGCAGGCGATATTCCGGATTACCAAGCGTCTAGTTTAGCAATGGCTATATATTTTCAAGATATGACAGATGAAGAACGTGCAAACTTAACAATGGCTATGGTTGAATCAGGCGATCAAATTGATTTATCTGAAATTGAAGGTATTAAAGTTGATAAGCACTCTACAGGTGGCGTAGGTGATACAACAACACTTGTGCTAGCGCCTTTAGTAGCAGCATTAGACGTACCAGTCGCAAAAATGAGTGGACGTGGTTTAGGTCATACAGGTGGTACAATCGATAAACTTGAAGCGGTTGAAGGTTTCCATGTTGAAATCAGTGAGCAAGAATTTATCGACCTAGTGAACAAAGATAAAGTAGCTGTAATCGGTCAAACAGGTAACTTAACACCTGCAGATAAAAAGCTTTATGGCTTACGAGATGTTACAGGTACAGTCAATTCAATTCCATTAATTGCATCTTCAATTATGAGTAAGAAAATTGCAGCAGGTGCAGATGCGATTGTCTTAGATGTTAAGACTGGTGCAGGTGCATTTATGAAGACGATTGAAGATTCTGAGTTACTTGCGCATGCAATGGTAAAAATCGGGAATAATGTAGGTAGAAATACAATGGCAATTATTTCTGATATGAGCCAACCTTTAGGAAGAGCAATTGGTAATGGCTTAGAAGTGAAAGAAGCGATTGAAACATTAAAAGGCGAAGGTCCAGAAGATTTAACTGAACTTGTATTAACTTTAGGTTCTCAAATGGTTGTATTAGCTAAGAAAGCTGAAACTTTAGATGAAGCGAGAGAAAAACTTTTAGAAGTGATTCAAAATGGTAAAGCATTAGAAAAATTCAAAGTATTCCTTGAAAATCAAGGTGGAGACGGTTCTGTAGTAGATGACGTTACGAAGTTACCACAAGCTCAATATACTTTTGAAGTTAAAGCTGAAACTTCAGGTTATGTATCACACATCGTTGCAGATGAAATTGGTGTTGCTTCAATGCTTTTAGGTGCAGGTAGAGCAACAAAGGATGATATAATTGACTTGGCAGTTGGTTTAGTATTAAATAAAAAAGTTGGCGATAAAGTTGAAGCGGGTGAATCGTTAGTAACGATTTACGCAAATCAAGAAGATGTTAAAGATGTAGAAGCTAAAATTTTAGAAAACATCACAATTTCTGACGAACAAGTTAAACCAACATTAATTCATAAAGTGATTACAGATTAGGAGTGTGTCAAATGACAAACCGATTTAAACGTATTCATTTAATCGTAATGGATTCAGTAGGTATTGGTGAAGCACCAGATGCTAAAGCATTCGGTGATGAAGGTTCTCATACATTAAAACATACACTTGAAGGTTTTAATGAAACATTACCAAACTTAGAAAAGTTAGGTTTAGGTAATATTGCAGACTTACCAGTAGTTCAAAAAGTATCAAATCCAGAAGCATTCTATACTAAATTAAGTGAAGCTTCAGTTGGTAAAGATACAATGACAGGACATTGGGAAATCATGGGTCTAAATATTGATAAACCTTTTAAAGTATATCCAGAAGGTTTTCCAGAAGAATTGGTAAAAGAAATTGAATCAATCACTGGTAGAAAAGTTGTTGCAAATAAACCAGCATCAGGTACTGCAATTATCGATGAATATGGTAAACATCAAATGGAAACTGGAGATTTAATTGTATATACATCTGCAGATCCAGTGCTACAAATTGCAGCACATGAAGATATTATTCCTTTAGAAGAATTATATGATATTTGTGAGAAAGTAAGAGAGCTTACGAAAGATCCTAAATATCTAATAGGAAGAATTATTGCACGTCCATACGTTGGCGAGCCAGGTAACTTCACGAGAACATCAAACAGACATGACTATGCATTGAAACCATTTGGTAAAACAGTTATGAATACATTAAAAGATGCGGATTACGATGTCATTGCAATCGGTAAAATTAATGACATTTACGATGGCGAAGGTGTTACGAAAGCTATTAGAACGAAAGATAACATGGACGGTATGGATCAATTAATCGATGTTGTGAAAAGTGATTTCACTGGAATCAGCTTCTTAAACTTGGTTGATTTTGATGCATTGTATGGTCACAGAAGAGATAAAGAAGGTTACGCACAAGCTATTAAAGACTTTGATAACCGATTAGAAGACTTACAAGCAGTATTAAATGAAGATGACTTAGTCATTATTACAGCAGACCACGGTAACGATCCAACTGCTCCAGGTACAGATCATACACGTGAATATGTACCATTATTAATGTATAGTCCAAGCATTAAAGAATATCATGAACTATCAGGTGATGATACATTTAGTTCAATTGGTGCAACAATTGCAGATAACTTTAATGTGACGCTACCTGAATTCGGTAAAAGCTATTTAAATGAGATGGGGATTAAGTAATGAATATAGTTAGACGATTATTTGGAATAGGATTTTCATTTGCAGGTGTGATGCATTTCGTAAGATCAGAAGGTTTTGAAGCAATCGTTCCAAACTATTTACCATTTAAAAAAGCGATTGTTTGGATAACAGGTGTGATGGAAATCGTATTTGGTATCATGTTAATTATTAAAAAGCCAAGTAGCTTAATGAAAAAATTAATCGAATGGTTCTTAGTAGCTGTATTTCCAGCGAATGTTTATATGGCACAAAAGAATATCCCATTAAACGGTAAACAATTACCAAAATGGGCGTTGTGGGGTAGATTACCGCTACAATATGTGATGATTAAATTAGTAAGAAAAATGTGATTTTTATATATAGAGAGAGTTTGGGATATCGTATCCCAAACTCTTTTTTTATGTGAGGGTAAGTTTGATGTAGTGATTAGGTGAGTTTGATGTAGTGATTAGGTGAATATTATGTTGGGGGATTTGGGTGTTAGGTGTCGTTATTAGCAAGTTTGGCTGAAGGTGCAAATACTGGTGCCGTTATTAGCAGGTTTGGCTGAAGGTGCAAATAGTGGGTGCGTTATTAGCAAGTTTGGTAAGAAGTGCAAATAGTGGGTGCGTTATTAGCAGTTTTGGTAAGAAGTGCAAATAAGGAGACCAGTAATTACAATTCTCAGGAGTTTTGTAACTAAGACCGCCCATAGTAACACTTCGAGCGAGTTTTGTAACTAAGGAGGCCCATAGTAACACTTTAGGCGAGTTTTGTAACTAAGGCAGTCCATAGTAACACTTCAGCCGAGTTTTGTAACTAAAGCTGTCCATAGTAACACTTCGGGCGAGTTTTGTAACTAAGACTGTCCATAGTAACACTTCGGGCGAGTTTTGTAATTAAGGCGGCCCATAGTAACACTTCGGGCGAGTTTTGTAACTAAGGCTGCCTATAGTAACACTTCGGCTGACTTTTGTAACTAACACCCCCGCTATGAACAAGTTTGGACGAAAGTGTTCACAAGCCCCCCGTTATGAACAAGTTTGGCGAGAAGTGTTCACAACGGCCAGCGCCATTCCAACATAAAAAAGCCCAGGACATGAATCCTGGGCTTTCCTCATTAATCTTCTTTAAAGATATTTTTCCAATTGTCGCGTTCTGCTAAAAATTCTGTTGCTAATTGTTGTGCGCCTTCTAATGAATGGCTTGCTGCCCAACCGCATTGTACTTCATTACATGCTGGGACTTCTGTTGCTTGTTCTACGTCTTTAAGTGTTGCTTCTAATATAGCAAGTACGTCATCATAATCGTCATGATTGATGAATGAAGCATAAAATCCTGTTTGACATCCCATTGGACTTACGTCTACCACTTTGTCTGTATGGTTTCTAATGTTCTCAGCCATTAAATGTTCTAAGGAATGTAATGCAGGCATTTCCATATGTTCTTTGTTAGGTTGTTTAAATCGAATATCATATTTATGAATAACATCACCATTAAGTCCTTCTTTGATTCCCGCAAGTCTCACAAATGGTGCGTCTACTATCGTATGATCTAAATTAAAACTTTCTACATTCATTTTTGTCATGAAGATTCCTCCTTTGATTTCGGCATCATTATATCAAGTTAATTTTGAAAAAACAATCAATTCAGATTTCTTTTACTTTCTTTCTATGTTACTTTATAAGATAATATTAATAAATTATTCTGAAATTAGGTGATGAGATGGAGCGTTTACGTGTAGTCCCTTACGACAGTATATGGCAACACCTTTTTCTTGAAGAGAAAAAATATTTACAGTCGTTATTGAAAGAACATAGTATCAGCATTGAACATATAGGATCAACGGCTATTCCTGGATTATCTGCGAAGCCGATTATAGATATATTAATAGTTGTCAAAGATAGTAAATCGATTGATGAATTTACACATGAATTATCAGCTTTAGGATATGAGTCTAAAGGAGAACGTGGTGTTATCGGTAATCGATATTTCAAAAAATATGATCATTACGGTGCAGTTTCACACCATTTACATATTTATGATGAAGGTAGCCCACATATTTTAAGATTATTGTCTTTTAGAGATTATTTAAGAGCTTTTAATGGTGAAAGAGAAAGATATAGTCGTCTCAAGCATGACTTAGTCATTGAATTTCCTGATGACAGTGAACAGTACTATAAAGGAAAAGACAGCATGATTAAAGAATTCGAGAAAAAAGCAGAAAAATGGTACTTAAATTCCAATGATATTGCAACAAATCATTGACATATCCGAGTTAGACAGTTAGAATTAAATTCAAATTTCATACGAATTATCAAGAGAGACTGAGGGAAGGGCCCGATGAAGTCCAGCAACCTCCCATAATGGAAAGGTGCCAATTCCTACAGTTTGTTACTGGAAGATAAAAGAACGATTGGCGCACTCCTTACAAAGTAGTGCGCTTTTATATTGGAAAGGTGAATCATTAATGAGTAACTTATCGCAAAATATTATTAATTATATAGAACAAAATAGACATTTATATTTATCAATGAGTCATCAAATTCATGAACGTCCTGAGTTAGGAAATGAAGAAGTATTTGCATCACGTTTATTAAGCGATCAATTAAAGAGTCATCATTTTAAGATAGAGAAGAATATTGCGAAACATCCGACAGGTTTCATTGCAACGTATGACTCAGGAAAAGAAGGACCAACTATTGCATATTTAGCAGAATATGATGCATTACCTGGTCTTGGTCATGCGTGTGGTCATAATATTATTGGGACTTCAAGTGTGTTAGCAGGTATCAGTTTGTCTAAAGTGATTGATCGAATCGGAGGAAAAGTTGTCGTATTAGGTTGTCCTGCTGAGGAAGGGGGCATTAATGGTAGTGCAAAAGCAACTTATGTGAAAGCTGGTATTATCGATAATATTGATATTGCACTAATGGTCCATCCTGGCCATGAGACGTACGTGACAGTGCCTTCATTAGCTGTAGATGTATTTGATGTTAAATTCTATGGACGAAGCGCTCATGCCTCTGAAAATGCTTTTGAAGCGGTTAATGCGTTAGATGCTATGTTATCTTTCTTTAATGGCGTGAGCATGTTAAGACAACAAATTAAAAAGACAGATAAAGTACACGGCGTTATATTAAATGGAGGTGAAGCAGCGAATATTATTCCTGACTTTACGCATGCACGTTTTTATACGCGTGCCACTTCTCGAAAAGAACTAGATATTCTTACTGATAAAGTGAGAAAAATAGCTGAAGGGGCAGCTATACAAACAGGCGGTACATATGAATTAAGACCCATCCAAAATGGTGTGAATGAATTCGTAATTAATAAGCCACTAGACGAATTATTTAGAAAGCATGCTGAACAAGTTGGGGAAGAAGTCATTGATGACGATTTTGGTTTTGGTTCTACTGATACGGGGAATGTAAGTCATATCGTACCGACTATACATCCACACATTAAAATTGGACCCTCTAATTTAGTCGGTCATACGAAAGAATTTTGCCAAGCTGCTGCAAGTACAAAGGGTGATAAGGCATTAATTAACGGTGCGAAAATATTGGCATCAATGGGATTAGAACTTATAGAGAATGTATCCCTTAGAAATGAAATCATTGAGCATCATCAAACATTAAGGGAGAACTTGTTATGAACAAAGAATATAGGAAACCACTCAATTTAACGTTAAGAGATTTATATGAAGAAGGTATTGTATATAATGCAAGACCTTCTTATGAAGATAATCCTTGGTTAAAAGCTGAAGAAGCACAATCTAATTTTTTAACAGCAAGAGAAATGATTATTAGTAACATGCCCATGATTGTTCATGAAGCATGTTTAACAGATAATGTTAAACGAATTTTAAAATTAGTAAATGTGGATATTCCGAGCAATATATATACTTTTAAAGATAGAACGCAATATGAACATTTACTACAACAGTTAACAGCTGACAATAAAAAAATATTCTTCCAATACATACATGGTCAACATTTATGTAAAGACGATGAATATGCCGTTTATAAACCTAAATTTATAGATTTAAACAATAAATCTAAAATTGAACAATGGACGGGTGGTAAATATTTACCGAAACGTGAAATTGTTAAAGCTGAAGAATTTGAAGCAGCTATTCAAAACTGGGATTTACCATTAGTCATTAAACCGGGAGACGAATTACCTACAGCAGGTGGGTATGGTGTAATGATTTGTTATAATGAAGCGGATTTAAAGAAAGCAACAAATAGAATTAAAGAAGCCACAGATACAAAATACATTATCATCGAACAATTTATTGAAGAAATTGAGAATTATTGCGTTCAATACGTATATAGTGAAAAGACGGGTATACAATATATAGGTGCAGTAAAACAGCTTACAGATGAATATGGCTTCTACAATGGTAATGTGAATTCAAATCATGTACCTCAAAGTGTTATAGATGCTGGGTATGAAATTATGAAAAATGGTGTTGAGCATGGTTATAAAGGTGTATCAGGGTTTGATCTTCTCGTAGATAAAAACCATGACGTATATGCGATTGATTTAAACTTTAGACAAAATGGTTCAACAAGTATGTTATTACTTAAAGATCGACTGCATGAAGGTTTTCATAAATTTCTAAGTTATCATTCAAAAGGAGATAACACGCATTTCATCAATACAATAGAACAATTCATCAAAAATGGCTACCTCTATCCACTTGCATACTATGATGGTGACTATTTCGGTAAAGACAACGTAAAATCAAGATTTGTTGGAATTTGGCATGCAGAAACTGAAGAAAAGGCATTAGAACAAGAGCAACTTTTTCTAGATGCATTAAGTAGTCTAAATAAATAAAAAATTTTTTACAATTTAACTTCTTTTATATTGACTTATACCTAATACGTATAATATATTTTATTGGGATTAAATATAAAGAAAAGGGTGGTAGAATGGCTATCCAGGATATGTCTAAATTTAAACAAATATTAACAAAAGAAAGATTTTATGTTGTGCTGAATGACCGTAAAATCTTAAGAGACGGCGATACTGATTTTCGTCTAATTTGGTCAACGAAAGAAAGTGCAGAATCATATTTAAAATCGTATGAAATTACTAAATACGATAAAATTATGGAGTTAGATTTAGATAGATTTGTTACATACGAAATGGATGATATCCTTGATGAAGGCGATCAATTCATTGTGGACAAATCAGCAGAAGATAACGGAATAAAAGTAGAAGCAATTCCATTCATAGAAGAAATCATGAGTGAACTAGATGATATCCGAATAGATGAATTTGCAGAAGACATTTGTAACGAAAACTATGTTTACGGGTTAACAGTCAAAGGACAAAAACAATTCATTATCGTATCAGAAGAAGATGCAAGTCTACCAAACATGATGACAGTATGGAGTACACGCAAATTAGCAGAAAAAGTACACCGTGATGACTTCGAAGAATACGATATTATTGAAGTAGAAACAGAAGTCTTCGAAGAATGGTTAGAAGACTTGAAACAAGAAGACATCGCATTAGGAATCAACTTAAAATCAGGCATGATCGGTACAGTAACAGATCCAAAAGCCATTTTAAACGCAATGCCTTGTTAAATTATTAAATAAATAATTGTAATTACAAAAGACGCTCGCTATAAAGCAAGCGTCTTTTTTTGTCTTTCGAATTAATTGCAATTAATTAATAATATAATATTATTCGATTGTTGTAAAAATACTAACTGGAGGTTATAATAAATCAAAAAATGGTAAATTATAGTAATTGGAGGCGATTGATATGCTTAAGCACTTAAAATTAATCATTTATAAATGGCAATTTATAATTTCTTTTCTACTTTTATGTTCAATATCCATTATTCATTTGTGGAATGTCAAAATAGAGCATGGAGAACATCAACTACTAGAGTATACGCCTTACACAGAAAATATCATGATTAATGGTGGCTCATTATTATCTATTTTATATGTATGGATTATGCCATTGCTCATTTCAATTGGCGTTAGTACGTTATTTTATAAACTAAATTTGAAATCAAAGTTTAAAACATTAATTTATTCGAGTGTTGTATCGTTTATTATGGTAACTATACCACTTTTAATAAATTTTTTAGGAATGTTTATGATTTTACCGAATATAAAACCTGATATTGTATTTAAACAATTCGGTGGCATTTTTTCAGATAATCCAATGATCATTTCTATGTATTATGATTATCCAACAATATTTATATTATCGTTAATTGTGTTTGTAGGTTTATGGGGCATAGTAACAAACGTATTCTCAATATCATTACTATTATATTTTGGTGAGAAGGTTATTGTTAAGTTCATACCTTTCATTCTTCAAACACTATTTTATGCAATCACAGAATTCATGATAGTCGATATAATTGTATCGCCTATACATTTCTTATTAATATCATATGGTATATATAATTCACAATTTTTACCGAGTTTATTCTGTATATCGATTTATCTTGTATTGATTACATACATATATAGATTAAGCAGCGAAGAAAAAGTCATCAAAGTAGGTGAATAACTATGAAAAAAACACTCATCATTACCGTTTTAGTCGTTCTATTTTTAAGTATTGGTTCAGTAGGGTACCATCAATATGTAAAGGCAAATGAAAAATTTACAGATTACGAATTAAAAAAAGAGGAGATTCAATTAAATCATAATCATGAAATAAGTGTAGGCAAGTTAAAAATCAGTAATTTAGATGCGTATACTGTTAGTAATGAAATAACAATAGATATGGATATGACGATTTTAAAAAATAAAGGATCAAAATATGAATTTGAAAAAAACATAGATGGAGCTTTCATTTTACTTGTTGATGATTTATATGATACAAGTAGCGGAAAATATGAATTGAAAAATAGTAAATATAAAACAGCTAGTGAGACTTATGATAAATACGAAGCTCGTTTAAGTTTTAGCACTAACCTTGATAATATTAAAGGTAAACATAAATTGGAAGTCGTTTATCTCGACCGTAATGGTCATAAGTTGAAGAAATTATATTTGCCGATTCGTGTTGACGGTGGGAAGATTGTTTGATACATTATTAGTAACTACTAAGGTAGTTACTACATCCCAACGTAGTAAAATCATTTATCCCAAATAATAACCCTTAAGAGAAAAAGGTTTTTCTCTTAAGGGTTATTTCGTCTTCTATATCTTCTTCAAATTTACTAATATATTTATTAACTAGGACGTCATGCCAAATGTAGTCTTTCATCATTTTTATTTGCGTGTGGTCATAACTGATATAAGCACGCATATTTGATTCTGCTGTTTGCCCGTAAATCATGTGTTCATCGTCTACGATTACGACAAATGGTTTAAGTGCTAATGAACTTTTGACGTAGTTTGTATAACGGTGATTAATGAGATCATAGCCGGGTTGGTCGACTTGGAATGTAATTCCTTGAATATGGATATCTTCTGAGACATGATTTGTTAAGATGTCATATAAGTCTGGCCATATTGAAACGGTGATTTGTCTTTTAGCTTGTTTAATAGCAGATGTTACGGCATCGATGATTGTTGATTCATTTGTTAAGACTTCTATTTGAATAGGTGCATTGTCTGTTACGATATTTAATTTATTGATTTCTTGTTCGAGTTGAAGGAGTTCTTCATTTTGCTTTTTTTCAAATAGTTGAATGGTTTGTTTTGGTGATAGGGCATAGTAGTATTTCTTTTGGTCTTGTAAATTGAAATAAGCGAGTCCTTGTTCATCAAGTTTATTGAGTGCTTCATAAATTTTTGAACGTGGTACGCTTGATATTTCACTAAGTTTATAAGCTGTTATGCCTGGATTTTGAACAAGGGCGATATAAGCTTTAGAGCCATATTCACTTAATCCAAAGCGTTTTAAAATGTCTATCATTTGATTCATAGTGTCACCTTCTAGTTTGATGTTACGTTAACCCCGAATAACGGAAGTATATCATATGCTTGATATTCAGAAACTGTTGCACCTTTTAAGTCATTAGGTTGTACAACAAGTTGTTCGATTGTATTGGATGATAAATCAATGTCTTTTAATGATGTTTCAACAACTTCAAGAGATTCTAATGCACATCTTTCAATTGCGACAGATTTTTGAGTACAGAATGAAAGGTATGTTTCTGACATTTGATTATCGTTAAATAACACGTGATCTAAGTTACAATTTTGAAATTGACTCATTTTCAACTGACAATTAGAAAATTGTACATGCTTGAGTTTAACGTCTGTAAAGTTAGCACCAATCATACGACAATCTTTGAAGTGTACTCTATTAAGAGAGGCTTCACTAAATATACAGTTTGAAAGGTCGCATCCTTTAAATATAATATCTAATCCGTGAATTTTAGTGAAATCAACAGATTCAAATGTACATTGATTGAAATAAATTGTATCGATTTGACTCGTTTCTTCATCTAATTGAATTAATGCTTTATCAAAGTATAAGTCATACGAAGACTGATAGAGTGTTACATCTTTTTCTTCTTCATATTCAAATTCATTGCGTAGTTTAGGTTCTATAATTTTCATATTAATACTCCTTAATGTTTAACAATATATTGAACCGAGCGCTCCTGAAAATTCACCATTTTCAATGAAGTATGGTTTTAGACCTCTTAAAATCGTGTAATCAACGACGATATTTTTGAGTAGTTCATTTTTAACAAATGAAGATCCAATAAACACAACATTTTCTGTATTGTATTGTCTTGCAGCATGTATGGATACGGTTGTGACTGTTTCTCCAACAATACCCATTACAGCTGCTAATCGATCAGCATTTGGAAATGCATCGTTCATATGTTGTAATACATGTCCAAAGTTAGCAGCAGTTAATTCTCCAGAAATAGGAGTGTTATCACCTTTATAAATATGTTTAACTTTTAAATCTATTTTATCGCGATCTCCATTTAAAGCTGTTTGAACAAGTTCATCATAATCGCTAATTTGAGTCAGTAAATAACTTAACCCTTGTATCATACCGCCACCAGCTCCTGTACCGCCTGCACGTTCTTGATGATCAGTAGTAGCATAATGGATAGAAGTACCTGTACCGACATTCGAGAATATATATGTTTCAAGGTCTATATTGTTTTCTTTTAAAAATATTTGAATCCCTTTATAAGTCGCATCAAATTCAATACTACGTTTCGCTTGATGTTTAATGCATGAGTCTAAGTATTGTGCTTTACCACCTGTAATCGATACTTCAACATCATCTAATTGATTTAACCAATCTGCAACTTGATCAATGTCAGTTGCTAACCATTTTTGATACGTTCTTTCATTATTTAATTCAGTTACGACTTTAATTAAAGTACCACCTGCATCAATACCAATTTTCACACGAACACCTCATCTAGAAAAGTAAATAATTATCGTTATTATACTATAAAAAATTGTATATGATAAATTAATGTTTTTTAGAAATATATTGTAAAAATTGTATAATTACATGATAAGATGATACCAAGTATAAATGAGGGAGGTTATATTTTGATTAGCATATATGAAATAAAACCGAAATTTCAGCAACTGTTAATGCCTATCGTTGACTGGATGAGAAAAATCGGAATGACACCAAATCAAGTTACAATATTAGCATTACTGCTCTCTATCGTAACGGGGGTTATTTTAAGTATATTTCATGAAAACAAATGGATTTATATTTTAATGCCAATCGTGATGTTTGTAAGAATGGCTTTAAATGCAATTGATGGTGTAATGGCAAAAAAATATCAAATGAAATCTCACTTAGGGTTATTGTTGAATGAATTAGGTGATGTTATAAGTGATTTATTTTTATTTATACCATTCGTATTTATTGCTGAAGATTATGGAATAGGTATTATGTTGTTTATCAGTTTATCAATCATAAGTGAAATGGCTGGTGTAACTGTTCAAGTGATAGGTAGTTCAAGAAGATATGACGGTCCGATGGGTAAAAGTGACCGAGCATTTATTATAGGTTTTATTAGTTTCTTGATTTTTGTTCATTTAAATATCATACCTTATTTACATTTTGTGTTCTATGTTTGTTCAATACTCATGTTAATCAATATATATAATCGAATAACAAATGGGTTAAAGGAGGTTAAATCATGAACTTAGGGAAGATATCTTCAGAAATGCTGATTGTTATGATTGGGGTATTTATCGTACTCGTATTATCCAGTTTGATTAGTATTTATTTAACGAAGCGATATCCTGAAAAAGACTTCACTGAAATTAGATTGAGAATTAAATCATGGTGGAGTATGTGTATTATCTTTACAATTGCCTTAGTCATTCACTCTACTGTGTCATTGATTTTTCTTGGCTTACTTTGTTTTTTAGCTTTGAAAGAGTACTTTTCTTTAATACCTACGAATCGTAGTCATAGAGCTGTATTATTCTGGGCGTACTTATCTATACCAATTCAATTTACATTTATCTATTTTGGATTTTATGGCATGTTTATTATTTTTATACCAGTATATATGTTCTTATTTATACCGATTCAAGCAATATTGATAGGTGAAACAAAAGGGTTTTTACAATCAATGGGATCTGTACAATGGGGCATGATGCTGATGGTGTTTAGTTTAAGTCATTTAGCATACTTAATTGTCTTACCTGGCGAAAAAAGTTCAGTACCCGGTGCGAGCCTTGTTTTATTTTTAGTTATATTAACGCAAGCAAATGATGTCTTTCAATTTCTGTTTGGTAAAGCATTTGGTAAACACAAAATTGTACCTAAAGTGAGTCCGAACAAGACTTGGGAAGGTTTTGTTGGAGGGATTATTTCAACGACAATTCTATCGTTATGTTTAGCACCATTACTAACGCCATTCACATTATTAGGCATGATTGTAGCAGGTTTATATATTAGTATTATGGGATTTGTGGGAGATGTGAATATTTCAGCTTTAAAAAGAGATTTAAATATTAAAGATACTTCTCAAACAATACCTGGTCATGGCGGTATTTTGGATAGAGTAGATTCTTTAACGTACACAGCGCCACTTTTCTTCCACTTTGTAAGGTTCTTTTACTTTTAAGGGGTGAACCGATATGTTAAGACTCATTATATTTACATGTATCATTAAGCCAATTATTTTAATTGTTCTAGGATTAAATATACGTAGACGAGAATGGTTACCTAAAAAAGGTCCTATCGTGATTATTGCCAATCATAATTCACATTTAGATACACTTGTACTACTTTCATTGTTTCAAGGAGAAGGATTTAAGAAAGCACGACCTGTAGCTGCAGGCGATTATTTTCTAAAAAACAAACTATTAAAATGGTTTTCTATGAATATTATGAGAATCATACCAATAGAGCGAAAAATGACGCGAGATATTAAAGGATTATTTGAACCAATTGTTGATGCTTTAGACGAAGGAAGTATTATCATACTGTATCCAGAGGGTAGTAGAGGCGAACCTGAAAAGTTATCAAAATATAAATCCGGGATTTATTATTTAATGAGAGAACGACCAAACATTCCGATACAACCTTTGTTTCTACATGGTTTAGGCAAATCATTACCGAAAGGCTCAAAACTATTTGTACCATTCTTTGTTGATATTTTTGTAGGACGTCCATTTTTATTTAATGAGAATAGAAAAGTATTTATGGATGAGCTTAATGAACGAATGAATGAACTTAGAAATGAAGGTGATTTTAAAGAATGGTAATCATATTTATATGGGCTTTTCTTGAAGCGATTGTATTCTTTATTATCCCTGATGTTGCTCTAACTTATTATGCAATCAAACAAAAAAGTAAATTTAAATTATTATGTGCAAATTTGATTGCAATTGTAGGTGCAGTTCTAGGTGGTATCATCGTTTACATTATTTCAATTCAACATTTGAACTTTGTTGAAATGATCATGGTTAAGATTCCTGGTATTCATCCTTATATGATAGAACATGTGATACATTCATTAGAAGATAAAGGAGTGATCGGATTAATAGAAGCACCATTGTTTGGTGTTCCATATAAACTTTATGCAATGATGAGCTATCACGAAGGTATATCATTTATTGTATTTATACTCGTAAGTTTCATTGCAAGACTTTTGAGATTTATATTAACGAGCTATCTAGCATATGTACTCAGTCATATTGTGTTTAAAAACGTTAATCGATATATCAAAATATTACTATGGTTAATCGTATGGATCATCGTCTATTGGGTATATTTTTCGATACATGCGTTTTAGTTTATGAAATTAAGACAATCAAAGAAGGCACCATTCATTGATTTAAACAATGAATGGTGCCTTTTTTAATTATTTTTCTTCTTCTTCACGTTCTTCTAATGACTTGGAGAAATCTGTGTCGTCATCTATATAAGTCATTTTGAAATGTTTAGATGGTTCTCTACGTAATGCTTTCATAATAGAGAACATCATTAAGAATAGTATAAATGCGAATGGTAGGCCGGCTACGACAGAAGCGGTTTGTAAACTTTCTAAACCACCTGCTAATGTCATGGCAACTGAAATGGCACCAATTAATGTTCCCCAAACTAATTTATACTTGAATGGCGGTACGATTGAACCTTTATCAGACATACTTGATAAGATAAAAGTAGTTGAATCCGCACTTGTAACAAGGAACAAGAAGATTAATATTATTGCTAGAATACTTGTTGCTTCGTAAAATGGGAAGTTTGATAATAGGGAGAATAGTGCAACTGTATAATCTCCTTTAACATCTTCCGCAATAGAAGCACCTTTATTAATAACTAAATACATGGCCGTTCCACCGAAAGTGGCAATCCAACTAAATGAAATAAGTGGTGGAATAATTAACACGCCAATTACAAATTCTCTTATCGTTCTACCTCTTGATACTCTGGCTACAAATCCTCCGATAAATGGAGACCAAGCAATAACCCATGCCCAATAGAACACAGTCCATTGTTGAATCCAAGAATTGTCGCCTTCATAAGGATTTAATCTTAAACTATATTGTACAAAGTTTGTAATATAGTCACCTATAGCAACTGTAAATGTTTCAAATATAAATTGTGTCGGTCCTAAAATAAGTATAAATATAAGTAAAGCAAAACAAATAAATATGTTAGCATTACTTAGCCATTTAACACCTTTATTAAGACCTGATGCTGCTGATCCAAGAAATAGTAAAGTCATAATAACGGTGATGATAATTTTAGTCCAATTATTATTAGGAATATCAAAAACATGATGAAGTCCGCCACCAATTTGCATTATTCCTAGACCAATTGATGTTGCAATACCCATGACAGTTGCGACTATCGCTAAGATATCGATAACATTTCTGTATGGTTTCTTATAAGTTTCACCGAATACAGGTTCCATTGCTGTAGATATTAAACCGTCTCTTCTTTTTCTAAATTGGAAGTAAGCTACGATAAGCCCTGCCATTGCAAAGATAGACCATTGTGAAATGCCCCAATGGAAGAATGTATATCCCATAGCAAGTCGAGCTGATTCTAATGTAGAGCCATCTACTTCATTTGGAAGTGGTGATTTTAAATAATGTGTCATTGGTTCAGCAACGCCCCAGAATACAATCCCGACACCGAGACCAGCAGAGAATAACATGCCGACCCATGATATAAATGAGAATTCTGGTTCTTCGTCGTCTCTACCGAGTTTAAATCGACCAAACCTCGTAATAGCCAATCCGATTAAAAAGATATCTAAAACGAATACGATGATTAAGAATAACCATCCTGTACTGTTCGATATAAATGTATATAATATATTAGCGTATTTACCAAAACCTTTTGGGAAAATCCCAGCAGTTAAAGTTACTAATAATATAATAGACATAGATACCCAAAATACTAATGTTGTCTTATTATTTTGCCTGTCTGTATTTTCTTTTGACTGTTTCATTAATATCCCCCTTTAAATTATGCAGTCTTAATTCTATTACCCTCATCCAAATCAAACTAACATGTGTACGATAATTACGTTTTATAAGGTTCTTAATTGCGCAATGAATGTAAAATTCGTTATGATATATATAAACAAACGGGGGGATATCAATCATGAAAGCTAAATCATTCGGTGAAATCGTCATTAAACCATTTGAAGAACATATGAGAACGGCACTATATGATTTTGAATTAAACGAACGACAACAAATTTATTCTTCATTGCCTAAAGAAGTGTTGGATGGTGCTATCGAAGATCCTGATAGAAGACCTAATGTTGTCGTAAACGATCAAGACGACATAGTTGGTTTCTTTGTATTGCATAAGTATTATCAACACGAAGGTTATGATACACCGCATAATGTTGTATATATACGTTCATTATCAATTAATGAAAAGTATCAAGGAAATGGGTATGGCACAACTATAATGATGAATTTACCTGAGTATGTTCAACATGTGTTCCCTGATTTTGATCATTTATATTTAGTAGTAGATGCTGAAAATGAGGCAGCATGGAATTTATATGAAAGAGCTGGCTTTATGCATACAGCTACAAAAGAAGAAGGTCCATTAGGTAAAGAACGTTTATATTATTTAGATTTAGATTCAAAATATGTATCTTCATTGAAACTTGTATTAAATGAAGATGATTTAGATAATGAATTTGTCGATATACATTTAATGAAAGATAATCAAAAAGTAGGTATCATCGTATTAGAAGATAAAGAACACTATTTTGATATTCGTAGTATAGAAGTTGAAGAAGACGAAAGAAAAGAAGGTATTGCAGAGAGTGCTTTAAGACAGTTAAGTACTTTTGTTAGAAGAAGGTTTGAAGATAAGAAAGAAATACACATCACTTTATTCGGTTCAAACAATAAATTGAAACCTTTATGTGAGAAAGCAAGATTTGTAGAAATACAAAAATCTGAGGACTATATTAAACTCATGAAATATATTAAGTATTAACTAACATTTGCTAAAAATCATCTTGTCAATTATAATCGTAAACTGTTATGATTATAAATATTAATGTGCGACAATAGTTCGATTGTTGAAAGGAAGAGTAAAGCATGAAATTAAAAGATTTCACAAAAGAAATGGTAGATGAGCATTCATTTATCGAAATGGCTTATATTTTATTAACAGAGAACGGTAAAGAAACAAACTTATATGATATGATAGACGAATTCAAAAGCTTAGGTAATTATAATGATTCAGAAATTGAGAACCGTATTTTACAATTTTATACGGACTTAAATACTGATGGACGCTTCTTAAGTGTGGGTGAGAATATTTGGGGACTTCGTGACTGGTATTCAGTTGACGATATCGAAGAAAAAATCGCACCAACAATTCAAAAATTCAACGTTCTAGATGAAGACGATGAAGCTGATTCAGAAATTTCATTATTAGGGGAAGAAGATAAATCTAAAGATCTTGATATTACAATTGATCAAGATGATGAAGAAGGTTTAAATGATCCTGAAGACCCTGAAGATGAAGATGTAGAAGATGAATTAGATGAAGCTGGTCTTGTTGTAGATGAAGAAGACGAAGATGAGGAAGACGAAGAAGACGAATTTTAATTGACTTTTCTTTAAAAGATGGTAATATTTTATTTGGGCTCCTTTAAATAGGACAATCGTATAAATATAGCGCTCCCTCCTTACATTTTAAATAATGTAAGTGGGAGCGTTTTTTATTTTTTAAAAAATAAATGGAGGTACAAACATGACAAAGTTCATTTTCGTAACAGGTGGCGTAGTATCGTCTCTTGGTAAAGGTATTACAGCAGCATCACTAGGGAGATTACTTAAAAATAGAGGATTAAATGTAACAATTCAAAAGTTCGACCCATACTTAAATGTTGATCCAGGTACAATGAGTCCATATCAACACGGTGAAGTTTTTGTAACTGAAGATGGTGCAGAAACAGACTTAGACTTAGGACATTATGAAAGATTTATTGATATTAACCTTAATAAATATTCAAATGTAACAGCAGGTAAAGTTTATTCTCACGTACTTAAAAAAGAAAGACGTGGAGATTTCTTAGGTGGTACTGTCCAAGTTATCCCACATATTACAAATGAAATTAAATCAAGATTATTAATGGCTGGCGAAAGTACAAATGCTGATGTTGTTATTACTGAAATTGGTGGTACAACTGGTGATATTGAATCTTTACCATTTATAGAAGCAATTAGACAAATCAAGAGTGATCTTGGTCGTGAAAACGTTATGTACATCCATTGTACGTTACTTCCATACATTAAAGCTGCTGGTGAAATGAAGACTAAACCAACACAACATAGTGTTAAGGAGTTAAGAGGTTTAGGTATTCAACCAGATTTAATTGTGGTACGTACTGAATATGAAATGACTCAAGATTTAAGAGATAAAATTGCATTATTCTGTGACATTAACAAACGTGCAGTCATTGAATGTAGAGATGCTGATACGTTATATCAAATTCCATTAGCATTAAAAGAACAACATATGGATGATATCGTCATTGAAAGATTAGATTTAGAAGCTGCACCAGAAGCGGAATTAACAGAGTGGAACCAATTATTAGACACTGTACGTAATTTAGAAGGTTCAGTGAAAATTGGTTTAGTAGGTAAATATGTTAGCTTACAAGATGCATACTTATCAGTTGCAGAAGCATTAAAACATGCTGGTTATGATTTTAAATCAGATGTTGAAATTAAATGGATTGACTCTGAAAAATTAAACGAAACAAACTATCAAAAAGAACTTGCAGATGTAGATGGTATTTTAGTACCTGGCGGATTCGGAGATAGAGGTGTAGAAGGTAAAATATTAGCCATTCAATATGCACGTGAAAACAACGTACCATACTTAGGTATTTGTTTAGGTATGCAATTAGCAACAGTTGAATTCGCTAGAAACGTAGTTGGATTAAACGATGCACATTCAGCAGAATTAGATCCAAACACACCATACCCAATTATCGATTTATTACCAGAACAAAAAGACATCGAAGATTTAGGCGGAACATTAAGATTAGGTGTTTACCCATGTAAAATTGAAGAAGGTACAATTGCACATAAAGTCTATGGTGAATTAGAAGTAGACGAAAGACACCGTCACCGTTACGAATTTAATAACGAATATCGCGAAAGATTAGAAGAAAAAGGTATGAAATTCTCAGGAACAAGCCCAGATGGTAGATTAGTAGAAATCGTAGAATTAGAAAATCACCCATGGTTTGTAGCATGTCAATTCCATCCAGAATTCTTATCAAGACCAACACGTCCACAAAAATTATTCAGAGGATTTGTAGAAGCAAGCATTCAAAATAAATAATATATAAAGCGCCCTTTATCCTAATACTTTTTCAAGTATTTAAGATAGAGGGCGCTTTTTTGTATAAATATGTGTGTGTGGGATATTAAGTGCTGCGTTGTGAACACTTTTCGCCAAACTTGTTCGTAACGGGTGCGGTAATTACAAAAGTCGCGAGAATTGTAACTAACGCCACCCATAGTAACAAAAGTCAGCAGAATTGTAACTAAGGCCGTCCATAGTAACAAAAGTCGCGAGAATTGTAACTAAGGAAGCCTATAATTACAAAACTCATAAAAATTGTAACTAAATCCTCCGTTATCCAACTACTAGCAAACTACTCCCGTTGTCACAGACCCGTTTTCTACTATTACTAAATTTCTTCATTTAAATCTTGTGTAATCTCGTGCATTTCAGCAAACATGATATAATATATATAATTTAAAGCCATAAGATGTGGGGTAATGATTTTACTGTAATCAGCGGTTGGAACGATTGCTCTTGGTGTTGATAAGTCAATATAATGCATGAGTGATTCGTGTGTTTTATTGTCTTTATCTTTGTTGGCTATTACGACAAAATCTATATCGTGGTCGTTTAATTTTGTAATCCATTTGTTGAGTTCTTCAGTAAAGGAAGTTCCGGCTAATAATACGCGGTCAGTAGAGTCGATCTTTTCGATTTCATCTAAAGTATTGAGTGTTTCTGCATGTGGTAAGCTTTCGTTACCATCAGTCATAAATGTTTGGAAATGATTGATTTCGTCGAAAGTTTTGATGCGTATTTTGCCTTCACCGTTTGCTGCTTGCATCAGCAGTTGTGATGCGATTTCAATTTCTTCAATTTGGGCATCTATTTTACTAAATATGCCGTTTAATTGTGTATTAAAAATTTTAAGCAATTTGTATTCTCCTTATTAACGTCATTAAATTTATTTTATAGAAAAAGTGGGGTATCTTCAATGGATGTACTTATTATAGATGATGAAAAGAATATAAGACAATTACTAAAAGAAATTATGGAATTAAATCAATTCAATGTAGATACTGCAAAAAATGGAGCGGAGGGCATTGAATTATTTCATAAAAATACTTATAAATTGATTTTTATAGATAAAAGAATGCCTGGAATTTCTGGGGAAGAAGTGTTTGCCGAAATTAGAAAATCTGATAAAAATATTCCGGTTTATATCATTTCAGCATTTCAATCATCTACCGAGTTAGAAGTTTTAAAAAAAGGAAATATTACAGGCGTGCTAATGAAGCCGTTTACAATTGAAGAAGTTATGAAAATTGTAAGAAAACATTTAGGATAGGGCTTTCAAAAGGTGCATATATTCACAAAGTTTGATATAATAATCTTGTAAATAATTCGTGCCTTGCACATTAGGAGGAAACTCAATGCCTTTAGTTTCAATGAAAGAAATGTTAATTAAAGCAAAAGAAAATGGTTATGCTGTTGGTCAATACAACATCAATAACTTAGAATTTACACAAGCTATTCTTCAAGCTTCACAAGAAGAAAATGCGCCTGTTATCCTTGGTGTATCTGAAGGAGCTGGACGTTATATCGGTGGTTTCAAAACTGTCGTTAAAATCGTTGAAGGTTTAATTGAAGATTACAACATTACAATTCCAGTTGCTATTCACCTTGACCACGGTTCAAGTTTCGAAAAATGTAAAGAAGCTATTGATGCTGGATTCACTTCAGTAATGATCGATGCATCTCATCACCCATTCGAAGAAAACATCGAAATTACTTCTAAAGTAGTTGAATATGCTCATGCTAACGGTGTTTCTGTTGAAGCTGAATTAGGAACTGTTGGTGGACAAGAAGATGACGTAGTTGCAGAAGGCGTTATCTATGCTGACCCTAAAGAATGTCAAGAATTAGTTGAAAGAACTGGTATTGATACTTTAGCACCTGCATTAGGTTCAGTACACGGACCTTACAAAGGTGAACCAAACTTAGGTTTCAAAGAAATGGAAGAAATCGGTGCTTCAACTGGTTTACCATTAGTATTACACGGTGGTACTGGTATCCCAACTCACGATATCAAAAAAGCTATCACTTTCGGTACAGCTAAAATCAACGTTAACACTGAAAACCAAATCGCATCTGCTAAAGCAGTTCGTGAAGTGTTAAACAACGACAGCGAAGTTTACGATCCACGTAAATACTTAGGACCTGCTCGTGAAGCAATTAAAGCAACAGTTAAAGGTAAAATCCAAGAATTTGGTACTTCTAACCAAGCTTAATTTTAATTAAATTCAAACTACTACAAGCATCGTGCTTGTAGTAGTTTTTTTCTGTTTTTAAAGATAAATTGAATATTTATTCAATACGTTTACTCAATTTATTTTAATGTCAAAAATTTAAAATTTGATACTTCTTTCGTAGTAAATTATGTCATTTCTATTTACTTTTTATGTTTTTGCGTTTATCTTATTGAATAGTATATAATGGAAATAATTATCTATTCATGTTGAGAGAGTATGCATTCTCTAAGACGATGAAGTAAAGGAGTAAACATATGTCTCAAGAAGTTATAAAAATAAATGGTGGCAAAAAATTAAATGGTAAAGTGCAAATTAGTGGTGCTAAAAATAGTGCAGTTGCACTTATTCCAGCAAGTTTAATGGCGAATGATGTTGTGACATTAGATGGACTACCAGATATTTCAGATGTCAAAACTTTAATGAGCCTACTTGGTGATTTAAATATTAAAACAGAATTAAATGGTGATCAGCTTGTCGTTGATTCAAGCGATGCGGTGAATCTACCTTTACCTAACAATAAAGTACAATCTTTAAGAGCATCTTATTATATGATGGGTGCTATGCTCGGACGTTTTAAAAAATGTGTGATTGGTTTACCTGGTGGCTGTCCTTTAGGCCCTAGACCAATTGACCAACATATTAAAGGTTTTGAAGCACTAGGTGCAAAAGTAACAAACGAACAAGGTGCGATGTATTTAATTGCTGAAGAGTTAGTTGGCGCTAAAATATTTATGGATGTTGTGAGTGTTGGTGCAACGATCAATATTATGTTGGCAGCTTCTTTAGCAAAAGGTAAAACAGTAATAGAAAACGCAGCGAAAGAACCTGAAATTGTTGATGTAGCGACATTATTAAATAATATGGGCGCTAAAATTAGAGGTGCAGGTACAGATACATTGAAAATTGAAGGTGTAGAATCCTTGCATGGCACAAAACATACAATTATTCCTGATAGAATAGAAGCAGGTACATACATGTGTGCAGCAGCAGCTATGGGTGAAGAAGTGTACATCGAAAATATCATTCCTTTACATTTAGAACCATTAATCGCTAAATTAAGAGAAATGGGCACTGAAATCGATTTAGGTGAAGATTCAGTTGTTATTAAAGGTAAAGATGAATATAAACCTGTTGATATACAAACTGCAGTTTATCCTGGCTTTGCAACAGATTTACAACAACCATTTACACCTTTATTATTAAAAGCAAATGGTCAAAGTAAAATAACAGAAACGATTTATCCTGCAAGATTTAAACACGTTGATGAATTGATCAGAATGGGTGCAAATGTGAATTTAGAAAATGGTACAGCTATTTATTATCCATCTCAATTGACAGGTGCAAGTGTAGCAGCAAGTGATTTAAGAGCAGGTGCATCTTTATTAATTGCTGGATTAATGTCTGAAGGCGTTACAACGGTTTATAATGTGAAGCATATTCATAGAGGATATAGCGGTATTGTCGAAAAATTAAAAGCACTAGGTGCTGATATTTGGACTGAAACCGTATAATAAGTATAAATTATATACTTTGTATATAAAGTGTAGTATAATGGCAATATAGAAGTTAAAGAGGTGAGTAACATGGAAGTATGTCCTTATTTGGAAGAAACTTTTAAAGTAATAGGACGCAGTTGGAATGGTTTAATACTTAATTATTTATCACGTTGTGATGAACGTTCGGCTCACTTTTCTGATATGAAAAGAGATTTAAGACGTATTACACCTAGAGCATTATCTCTTAAATTAACTGAATTAAGTGATTGGGGATTAGTTGAAAAGAAAGTTGTTACAACAACGCCTCTATCAGTTGAATATCATTTAACAACTAAAGGATACGAATTAGCACAAGCGCTTGTACCATTAGAAGAGTGGGCACAAAAAAATGTGGAATTGCAAGAGAATCATTCCTAAATGAATTGAATATTATAAAGTACCCGTCAATGCGATGAAAATCATTTCGTTGGCGGGTATTTTATTTGTTTGAAATTTAAAATATTCAATTCTCAAACAGATTATTTTAATTATGACTATCATCCATACTATAATAACCAATGTAACAAATATAAAGGAGTAGATAATTCATGAGACAAGATATCAAGCAATATATAAATGGCGAATGGGTTGAAAGTCATAGTGGACAAACATTAGATGTTATTAACCCTGCTACAGAAGAAGTTATGGGTAAAATTGCTGCAGGTAACAAACAAGATGTTGATGACGCTGTAGCTGCCGCTAAAAAAGTGTACGTGAAATTTAGAAATACTTCTTTAGAAGAAAGAAAAGCTTTATTAGAACGAATTGCAGATGAATATGAAAATAGAAAAGAAGATTTAATAGATGTAATGACGGATGAGCTTGGCTCACCAATTGAAAAATCAGAATCTGTTCATTATCAAATGGGCTTAAATCATTTTAGAGAAGCAAGTAAAGCGATCGATTCAATTCAATTTGAAGAACGTCGTGGTGATGATTTAGTTATTAAAGAAGCTATCGGTGTTTCTGGATTAGTAACACCATGGAACTTCCCAACTAACCAAACATCATTAAAATTAGCTGGTGCATTTGCTGCAGGTTCACCTGTAGTCTTAAAACCATCTGAAGAAACACCATTTGCAGCGATTATTTTAGCTGAAATATTTGAAAAAGCTGGCGTGCCTAAAGGTGTGTTCAACTTAGTAAATGGTGATGGCCAAAGTGTTGGTGATCCATTAAGTTCACATCCTGATGTACGTATGATGTCATTTACGGGTTCAGGTCCAACTGGTAGAAAAATCATGGAAAACTCAGCTAAAGACTTCAAAAAAGTATCATTAGAGCTAGGTGGTAAATCACCATTAGTAGTGTTAGATGACGTTGATATCGAAGAAGCTGCTAAAGGTGCAGTTGCTAAATTCGTACAAAATACTGGTCAAGTTTGTACAGCAGGTACACGTACATTAGTACCAGAAAGTATTAAAGATGAATTTATCGCAGCAGCTAAAAAAGCAATTGAAAATGTTAAAGTTGGTAATCCTAGAGAAGCTGGCCAAGATGCTGGTCCAGTTGTATCTAAAAAACAATTTGATACAGTTCAAAGCTATATTCAAAAAGGTATCGATGAAGGTGCAACATTATTACATGGTGGTGTTGGTAAACCAGACGGTCTTGAAAAAGGTTACTTCGTTAAACCAACATTATTTACTGATGTAACAAATGATATGACAATTGCTCAAGAAGAAATCTTTGGTCCAGTAGGTACAATTATTACTTATAAAGACTTAGATGAAGCAATTGAAATTGCTAATGATACAATTTATGGTTTAGCAGCATATGTATATGGTAAAGATACAGAACGTGTAAGAGAAGTTGCTAAAGCGTTAGAAGCAGGTACTGTGGAAATTAATGATGCAGGTAGAAAACCTAATTTACCATTCGGTGGTTATAAACAATCAGGTATTGGTAGAGAATGGGGCGACTACGGAATTGAAGAATTCTTAGAAATTAAAGCAATTCCTGGTTATTTTAAAGAATAGTAAAATTACAAAATACAATATATTTTTAAGACTGAAACATTTCGATGTTTCAGTCTTTTTATATGATAGTTATAATTGAATAAAAAAGTGAAATATTTTAACATAATTTATATATAACTTATTTTGTCATCTTCATAAAAAAATGCTATAGTTTAAAGGCAGATTATAAATCTGATAAAAATGAATGAGATTTTTAAGAAATGGGTGTCATAAATATGGCTGAAAGAGTTAGAACAAGTCCTCAGTATGAATCGTTTCACGAATTATACAAGAACTATACAACTAAAGAATTAACATCAAAGGCAAAAGAACTAAGAATAACAAATTATAGTAAATTAAATAAAAAAGAACTTGTCTTAGCAATTATGGAAGCTCAAATGGAAAAAGACGGCAACTATTATATGGAAGGTATCTTAGATGATATTCAACCTGATGGTTATGGCTTTTTACGTACTGTTAACTATTCTAAAGGTGAAAAAGATATTTATATATCTGCTAGCCAAATTAGACGCTTTGAAATTAAAAAAGGTGATAAAGTAACTGGTAAAGTTAGAAAACCTAAAGAAAATGAAAAGTATTACGGATTGTTACAAGTTGACTTTGTAAATGATCAAAATGCAGAAGAAGTTAAAAAAAGACCACACTTTCAAGCGTTAACTCCTCTATACCCACAACAACGTATCCAATTAGAAACTACAAGTAAAAATTATTCAACTAGAATCATGGATTTAATTACGCCAATAGGTCTAGGACAGCGTGGAATGATTGTAGCACCACCTAAAGCTGGTAAGACATCATTACTTAAAGAAATTGCAAATGCTATTGCAATTAACCAACCAAAAGCGAAATTATTTGTATTATTAATTGGGGAACGTCCAGAAGAAGTAACGGATATTGAACGTTCTGTTGAACAAGCTGAAGTCGTTAACTCAACATTTGATGAGCCGCCAGAACATCATGTTAAAGTGGCTGAATTACTACTTGAAAGAGCTAAACGTCTTGTTGAAATCGGTGAAGATGTCATCATCTTAATGGATTCATTAACAAGATTAGCTAGAGCATATAACTTAGTTGTACCACCAAGTGGTAGAACGTTATCAGGTGGTTTAGATCCAGCGTCACTTCATAGACCTAAACATTTCTTCGGAGCTGCTAGAAATATTGAAGCGGGTGGAAGTTTAACAATATTAGCGACTGCATTAGTTGAAACAGGTTCTCGTATGGACGATATGATTTATGAAGAATTTAAAGGTACAGGTAACATGGAACTTCATTTAGATCGTAAATTGTCTGAGAAGAGAGTATTCCCTGCAATTGATATTAGAAGAAGTTCAACACGTAAAGAAGAATTGTTATTAGATAAAGAAGAACTTGAAATGATTTGGCAACTACGTAATTTATTTACTGATTCAAATGATTTCTCTGAAAGATTTATTAGAAAGTTAAAACGCACGGATTCTAATGAAGAATTCTTTGAAGTCTTAAGAAAATCTATGGTCGATAGTGCCAAGACTGGTAAACCGATTATATAAATTTAAGGTTGCATTTTAATTCTTCAACATATATAATATGTAAGTATTGAGTGAATAAGTCACAAATAAACTCTGTTCCAGATGGTTCAGGGCAAAGGAGCTGAAAAAAATGAAACAAGGAATTCATCCAGAGTATAATAAAGTTATCTTTTTAGATACAACTACAGACTTCAAATTCTTAAGTGGTTCAACACGTACTTCAAATGAAACTATGGAATGGGAAGATGGAAACGAATACCCAGTTATCCGTTTAGATATCTCTTCAGATTCACATCCATTCTATACAGGACGTCAAAAATTCGCATCTGCGGATGGTCGTGTGGAACGCTTCAACAAAAAATTTGGTTTCAAATCAAACAACTAATTATGAAGCGAATCAAGCATCCTTTTATAAAGGGTGCTTTTTTTTGTAAAAATTAATAAATAAGTAAAAATAATATGATATAATTAAGCGATTATGTTGAAAAAGGTGGATAAGTAATATGTACGAAAATTACCATTCCGGATGGATAGAATGTATTTGCGGAAGTATGTTTAGTGGTAAGTCAGAAGAGCTTATTAGACGTCTGAGAAGAGGTTTATATGCGAAACAAAATGTAAAAGTATTTAAGCCATCTATTGATAATCGATATAGTGAAGAAGCTGTAGTATCTCATAATGGAAATCAACTTGATGCAATCAGCATAGAACATTCTAGTCAAATATTAAAATATGATTTACAAGGCATCGATATTATTGGAATAGATGAAGTCCAATTTTTTGATAATGAAATCGTAAGCGTAGCACAAAAGTTAGCAGAAGAAGGCTATCGTGTTGTTGTAGCTGGATTAGATATGGACTTTAAAGGTGTGCCATTTGAACCAATGCCTGAAATGATGGCAGTTGCAGAAATTGTAACAAAATTACAAGCGGTATGTGCAGTATGTGGATCTCCATCAAGTCGAACACAAAGACTTATAAATGGTGAACCAGCACATATTGATGACCCGATTATATTAGTTGGGGCAGACGAAAGTTATGAACCAAGATGTAGAGATCATCATATAATTAGAACTGAAATAAGGAGTGATATGAATGTTTGATCAATTAGAAATTGTTGAAAATAGATATGAACAATTAAATGAATTACTTAGTGATCCAGATGTCGTTTCGGATACAGACAAGCTAAGAAAATATTCAAAAGAACAATCTGACTTACAAAAGACAGTTGATGTATATAGAACTTATAAATCTGTTAAAGGTGACATTGAAGATGCTAAATTTATGTTAAACGAAACAACAGATAAAGAAGAACAAGATATGTTGAAAGAAGAAATTAACAGTCTTACTAAACAAGTACCTGAATTAGAATCTGAATTAAAATTCCTACTTATTCCTAAAGACCCTAACGATGATAAGAACGTTATTATGGAAATTCGTGGCGCAGCAGGTGGAGATGAAGCGGCTATTTTCGCAGGTGATTTATTCAGAATGTATTCAAGATTTGCTGAAGCACATGGCTACAAAATTGACGTCGTTGAAGAGAATATTAGTGACCATGGTGGCTACAAAGAAGTCAGCTTTTCAATTCAAGGAAACGGTGCATTCAGTAAACTTAAATATGAAAATGGTGCACACCGTGTACAACGTGTACCAGAAACTGAATCAGGCGGACGTATTCATACTTCTACAGCAACAGTTGCAGTATTACCTGAAGCTGAAGATGTTGAAATTGATATTAGAACTGAAGATTTAAAAATTGAAACTTACCGTTCTAGTGGTTCTGGTGGTCAGCACGTCAATACGACAGACTCAGCTGTACGTATCACGCATTTACCAACTGGTATTGTTGCGACATCATCTGAAAAATCTCAAATTAAGAACCGTGAAAAAGCATTTAAAGTATTGAAAGCCAGAGTTTACGATATGATGGTTCAAGAAGAAAATGCTAAATACGCTGAAAAAAGAAAGTCTGCTGTTGGTACAGGAGATCGTTCAGAAAGAATTAGAACGTATAACTATCCTCAAAACAGAGTAACTGACCATCGTATTGGATTAACTTTACAAAAGTTAGATCAAATTATGGAAGGTAAAGTTGACGAAATTATCGATGCATTAACGTTACATGAACAAACGGAAAAATTGGAAGAATTAAATAATGGCCAATTATAATTTTCAACAGTTACTAAATGAAACTTATGATGGATTATCAGCACGAGGGTTTGAAACCTCTCGTGCTGATTGGTTATTAGAGGATATTTCAGGCATGTCTAGAACACAAATTGCCATGAATTTAAATCAAAATGTACCTGCTAATATTTTGGAAGCTTATTTAAAAAGTAGAGAACGTATGTATGAAGGTGAGCCTGTACAATATATTGCAGGTTTTGCAGAATTTTATGGTAGAAAGTTTGAAGTGAACCAACATGTTTTAATACCTAGACCTGAAACAGAAGAACTTGTCTATCAAACATTACAAATGATTCAGAACGATCAAGTAGTCGTATGTGACATAGGAACGGGTACAGGAGCTATAGCAATTACATTGAAAAAAGAGCGACCTGATTTATCTGTTATCGCAACTGATATTAGTGAAGAAGCATTATTAATCGCTCAAACAAATGCATCAAAACTTGAAGCACCGATAGAATTTCTAAAAGGTAAATCATTAGAACCACTGATTAAAGAAAATATTAAAGTGGATGTACTTGTCTCAAATCCACCGTACATTTCATATGAAGAACAAAAAGAAATGTCTAATACAGTCTTAAATTATGAACCACATTTGGCTCTATTTGCAGAAGATGATGGCTTAGCGATCTATAAAGATATTATTCTAAATTTAGAACATGTTATGTCGGATAATGGACTCGTCATTTTTGAAATTGGCCATTTACAAGGTGAACTATTAAAAGAATTTATTGAAACCCATTTGAATGTTGAACATGTAAAAATCATTCAAGATATAAATCAAAACAATCGTATGATACAATTTAATTGGAATAATCAATAGAAGTTATGCACATTTAACGGGAGTTATCCACGTTGTGTGGATAACTTTTGTTTTAATATAATAAATGCTTTAAAGAAGGGAAGAAATGCATTGGAAACAAATGTTTGGGATGTGCGTAAGTATGTTCATAACTTACAAAGTTATCCACAAATCGATGAGATTATTGCAGGATATCATCAAAATAAACTGATTGCTTTACCAACTGAAACGGTATATGGATTAGGTGCAAATGCAAAAGATGAAGAAGCGGTTAAAGAAATTTATGTAGCAAAAGGTAGACCGTCTGATAATCCACTTATCGTACATATACATGATAAATCTCAATTAAATGACTTCACCCAAAATATATCTCAAGAAACTGAAATTTTAATGGATGCTTTTTGGCCAGGGCCAATTTCATTTATTGTGCCTTACAAGTCAGGATTTTTAAGTGATCGTGTTACGGGTGGATTACAATCTGTTGCTGTACGCATGCCAAGTCATCATGTTGGTAGAGCAGTTCTACAATTAACGGATTTACCAATTGCGGCTCCAAGTGCAAACATTAGTGGACGTCCTTCGCCAACTAAATTTGAACATGTTAAACATGACTTGGATGGAAGAATATATGGCATCATTCAAGCAGAAGATATTGATGAAGGTATAGAAAGTACTGTAATAGATTGTACAAGTTATCCATTTAAAATTGCACGACCTGGTTCTATAACAATAGAGATGATTAATAAAGTTCTGCCAAACAGTGTCATTAACGAAAAGTTAGATTTGGAAAAACCAATTGCACCAGGTATGAAATATAAACATTATGCACCTTCGCAACCTGTAACATTAATAGAAGGTGGTATTACAAAACAAATGAGTTTGTCAGATAATACTTCTAAAAAGATAGCAGTAATAGGTCCTAAAAGTATTGAGCCATTAATCTCAGAACAAATGACTTTTATACCGCTTGGTAGAGATATTGCAGATATAAAAGGTGCACATCACGATTTGTATGATGCTTTGCGAATAGCAGATCAACTGACAAACATTGATGAAATTTATATAAGTGGCTACGAAAGAAATGACGATACAATCGCATTAATGAATAGAATTGATAAAGCAAGTGGTCACAATATTAAAGGAGAAGATGAATTGTGAAAATAGTTTTCGTATGTACAGGCAACACTTGTAGAAGTCCATTGGCTGAAGCGATAGCCAAAGATATTAAACCTGAATATAATATTCAATCTAGAGGCATTTCAGCTTTTGATGGGACACCAATATCTCCACAATCAATGGAAATCATCTTTAAAAATGATTTGCCCATTCCTGACACTGCTAAACAATTTTCTGAACAAGATTTAGATGCTGACATTATCTTAACTATGACTGAATCTCATAAAATGATTCTAGAATCGCAATTTACACATCACAACATTCATTCAATAAAACAATACGTAAGAGGCGAAAAAGGAGATGTTTCAGATCCCTTTGGGCAGTCACAAATCATTTATCAAAATACTTACGAAGAACTTCGAGCACTAATTGAAGATTTATTACAAAGTAATTAAGAATTCAAATAATTTGCAGAATTGCTATAACAGACATAGAAAATAAGTTATAATATTATAGTATAAACAAATTGGGAGGTGGGAAGATGAAAGTAGCTATTGCAGCAGACCATGGTGGCTATGAATACAAAGAAGCAATCAAACAATTACTTGATGAAATGAACATTGAATATAAAGATTTTGGTACACATAAAGGTGAATCAGTAGATTATCCAGATTATGCAAGACCAGTATCTGAAAGTGTTGCAGATGGAACGTTTGATAAAGGAATTTTGATTTGTGGAACTGGAATTGGTATGTCTATCGCTTCAAATAAAGTAAAGGGGATTCGTTGTGCACTTGTGCATGATGTTTTTACTGCTGAAGTGACGAGACAACATAACGATTCTAATGTATTAGCAATGGGCCAACGTGTTATAGGTGAAGGTTTAGCACTTCTCATCGTCAAGACTTGGTTGACAAGTGAATTCGAAGGCGGTAGGCACCAAAGACGTATAGACAAGATTGAAGGCGGTTGTTCATGAAAGAAGATTTAAAACAATTGTTGAATGAACTAAAGTCTATTGATTTTTTTAACAATCAAGAACTATGCATCATTGGGTGTTCAACTTCAGAAGTTAAAGGTTCAAAGATAGGTTCAGATGGTTCGATTGATGTTGCTAAGGTTATATATGAAAGTCTTGATTTTATACATAAAGAGACAGGTGTTCACTTTGCGTTTCAAGGTTGCGAACATATTAACCGAGCTATAACAATCGAGCGAGAAATATTTGATCCTTATACAATGACTGAAGTTTCTGTTGTACCACAAGCCAATGCTGGAGGTAGTTTGTCAACTTATGCATACCAACACATGAAAGACCCAATAGTTGTTGAACACATTCAATGCGATAAAGGTATTGATATTGGTCAGACACTAATTGGTATGCATTTAAAGCACGTCGCAGTACCTGTATCAATTGAAACTAAGCGCATTGGAGAAGCTATTGTTACAATAGCTAAGAGTCGTCCTAAATTAATAGGCGGCGAAAGAGCAAAGTATTAAATTCTTAAAAGTGAGGGATTGTACATGTCATTAATTAAAAAGCAAGACGAAGAACTTTTCAAAGCAATGGAAAAAGAGTTTGATAGACAAAATAATAATATCGAACTTATAGCATCAGAGAACTTTGTTTCTGAAACAGTAATGGAAGCACAAGGTTCTGTATTAACTAACAAATATGCAGAAGGTTACCCAGGTCGTCGTTATTATGGTGGCTGTGAATACGTTGATATCGTTGAAGATTTAGCGCGTGATAGAGCTAAACAACTTTTCGGTGGAGAACACGTAAATGTACAACCTCATTCAGGATCACAAGCAAATATGGCTGTATATTTTGTAGCTTTAGAACCGGGTGATACTGTACTTGGAATGAACTTAAGTCATGGTGGACATTTAACTCATGGAGCAAAAGTTAACTTCAGTGGTAAGTTATACAACTTTGTAGAGTATGGTGTTTCTGAAGAAAATGAACAAATTGACTATGAAGAAATCTTGAGAGTTGCAAAAGAAGCACAACCTAAATTAATCGTAGCAGGTGCTTCAGCTTATCCAAGACAAATTGATTTTAAGAAATTCAAAGAAATAGCAGATGAAGTTGGCGCTAAATTAATGGTTGATATGGCACATATCGCTGGTTTAGTTGCAGCAGGTTTACATCAAAACCCTGTTGATTATGCTGACTTTGTAACAACGACAACACACAAAACATTAAGAGGACCAAGAGGCGGTATGATTTTCTGTAAAGAAGAATATGCTAAAGAAATTGATAAAACAATTTTCCCTGGTATTCAAGGTGGTCCATTAATGCATGTTATCGCTGGTAAGGCAGTTTCATTTGGTGAAGCATTACAACCAGAATTTAAGGAATATCAAAAACAAGTAATTAAGAATGCTCAAAAATTAGCAGCAACTCTAGAAGACGAAGGTTTAAGAATTGTATCAGGCGGTACTGATAATCATCTTATCTGTGTAGATGTTAAAGGTTCTCTTGGCATTACTGGTAAATTAGCTGAGAATGCTTTAGATGAAGTTGGTATTACATGTAACAAGAACACAATTCCATTTGATCAAGAAAAACCTTTCGTAACAAGTGGTATTCGTTTAGGTACACCAGCAGTAACATCTCGCGGATTTGATGAGGAAGCAGTTGAAGAAGTAGGTAGAATAATAGCACTTGTGCTTAAAAATCCAGAAGATGAACAAACATTAAAAGAAGCACATGAACGCGTATTATCACTAACTTCTAAGTTTCCACTTTACAACAAATAAATATTTATTGGAGGCTAGACTTATGGGTAAAGTACACGTTTTTGATCATCCATTAATTCAGCATAAGTTGAGTTATATTCGTGATCGTAAAACTGGCACTAAAGAGTTTAGAGAGCTTGTCGATGAAGTCGGTATGCTTATGGCGTATGAAGTTACGAGAGATTTTGAAACACAAGATGTTGAAATCGAAACACCCGTAACTAAAATGAACGCTCAAAGATTATCTGGTAAGAAATTAGCACTTATTCCTATTTTACGTGCTGGCCTTGGAATGACAGATGGTATTATGAAACTCGTTCCAGCTGCTAGAGTAGGACATGTAGGGTTATATCGTGATCCAGAAACTTTAGAAGCGGTAGAATATTTTGTGAAATTACCACAAGATATTGAAGAAAGAGAAATTATTGTAGTAGATCCTATGCTTGCTACAGGTGCATCAGCAATCGAAGCGATTCAATCATTGAAGAATCGTGGAGCAAATAAAATACGTTTTATGGGCTTAATTGCTGCACCTGAAGGGGTTAAAGCATTACAAGAAGCACATGAAGACGTAGATATTTATATTGCTGCATTAGACGAAAAATTAGATGACCATGCATACATTACACCTGGTTTAGGTGATGCAGGTGATCGATTATTTGGCACTAAATAGATAATAGGAGGATTTTATTACAATGAAGAAAATTATGACGATATTTGGTACGCGACCTGAAGCTATTAAAATGGCACCTTTAGTTTTAGAATTAAAAAATGATCCGGAGTTACAACCAATTGTTGTTGTAACAGCGCAACATAGAGAAATGCTAGATTCAGTTCTAGAAACATTTGATATTACACCAGATTATGATTTAAATATTATGAAACAAGGGCAAACACTTTCAGAAGTAACATCAAGAGTATTAGGTGGACTTGAAAGTGTTATTCAAGAAGCTAAGCCAGATATGATATTGGTACATGGAGATACAACTACTACTTTTGCAGGCAGTTTAGCAGCATTCTACAATGAAGTTGCAATTGGCCATGTAGAAGCAGGGTTAAGAACTTGGAATAAATATTCTCCATTCCCAGAAGAATTGAATCGACAAATGACGGGGGTCCTTGCTGATTTACACTTCTCACCAACTGATCAGTCTAAACATAATTTACTTCAGGAAAATAAAAAAGACGAATCTATTGTTGTGACAGGTAATACAGCTATAGATGCGTTATCAACTACTGTAACTGACGATTATGAAAGTGAAATTATTAAACGTCACGAAGGTAAACGCATCGTGCTATTAACTGCGCATAGACGTGAAAACATTGGTAAACCGATGGAGAACATTTTTAAAGCTGTTAGACAAATTGTTGAAGAGCATGAAGATGTTGTTGTCGTTTATCCAATGCACAAAAATCCTAAGGTTAGAGAAATTGCTAACCAAATATTGAGTGATCATGATCGTATAGAATTGATTGAACCTTTAGAAGTAATAGATTTCCATAACTTTGCAGCTAATTCTCACTTGATCTTAACAGATTCAGGTGGTGTTCAAGAAGAAGCACCTTCATTAGGTAAACCAGTACTTGTCTTAAGAGATACGACTGAGAGACCTGAAGGCGTTGAAGCTGGAACATTAAAACTTGTAGGTGTAGAAGAAGAGAACATCTATAACGAAACTAAAGCGTTATTAAATGATCAATCATTATATGAAAAAATGAGTATCGCTCAAAACCCTTATGGGGATGGTCTCGCTTCTAAGAGAATATGTGAAAATATTAAATATTATTTTGATATTTTGAGAGAAGCACCGGAACCATTTAGAACAAAATAATTAAAGTGGTGGTTTGTGTCAATTCTGTGACAAAAAAATGACAAAAATTTGTTTTCTATTTTTGTCATAGCATTGACACTATAAGTCCACTATATTATCATGAAAATTGTGTGATGAAACGGTTTTCAAAGATATGCCACTTATCTAAGGAGTTTCAGCTGAATGTTTGATATAAAGGGCTTTTTTAAGTCTTATTTACAGTATTTTATTTTCTTTATTATTATTCTAGTTGTAGTGTATTTCTTCTTGAAACATGAGTTCGTTTTAGGACTTATTATTGGAACAATAGCATCAGCTGTTAACTTGTTTTCATGGGAAGTTTACCTCAATCGAGCTAAAAATGCTGAATCATTACAATTATCAACAGGAAACTGGGTCAGATATCTTGTGACAATCGTTGCTTGCTGTTTTTGGCTTAAATATCCACTAATCGTTGATATTATCGGGATTTTATTTGGTTTGATGATAGCATATGTATTAATTATGTTTAAATCACTGAAAAGTCTCGATTAAATAATTAAAATTGTGAAAAGAGGTGAAGATATGGAACACGAATCACCTATGTGGTCCATCAATTTGGGAGGATTTGATTTAGTTTTCAATCTTTCAAGTATGTTAATGTTGTTAGTTTCTGCAGTTATCGTCTTTGTAATAGCTGTTGTCTGTACTAGGAATCTAAAAATTAGACCTACTGGTAAACAGAACTTTATTGAATGGGTATTTGACTTTGTAAAAGGTATTATCCAAAGCAATATGGCATGGAAAGACGGAGGAAGATTTCACTTCTTGGCGGTTACACTTATATTCTTCATATTTGTATCAAATATGTTAGGATTACCGTTCTCAATTGTTGTAGGACATACACTATGGTGGAAATCACCTACAGCAGATCCAACAGTAACATTAACGTTAGCAACATTGATGGTTCTTTTAACACATTACTATGGTGTTAAAATGCGTGGTACTGGTGCGTATTTGAAATCATTTGTACAACCAGTAGCATTTATGGTGCCATTCAAAATTGTTGAAGAATTTGCTTCAACATTAACGCTTGGTCTACGTTTATACGGTAATATATTCGCAGGTGAAGTATTACTTGGTTTATTAGCAACATTAGCAGCTGGAGGCGTTTTAGGCGCGTTCGGAGCAGTTTTACCAGCGATAGTATGGCAAGGATTCTCAATATTTATTGGTTCAATTCAGGCTTACATATTCGTAATGTTATCAATGGTTTATATGTCCCATAAAGTGGCAGACGATCATTAATATATAATTTAAAAAAACAATTAATATTTTTATTTCTAGGAGGAAAATTATAATGAGTTTAGGTGTATTAGCAGCAGCAATCGCGATTGGTTTAGCAGCATTAGGAGCAGGTATCGGTAACGGTCTTATCGTATCAAGAACAGTAGAAGGTGTTGCACGTCAACCAGAAGCACGTGGTCCATTAATGACAATCATGTTTATCGGTGTTGGTTTAGTTGAAGCCCTTCCTATCATTGCAGTAGTAGTAGCATTCATGGTAATGAATCGATAAGCTAAAATATTTTTAGAACAGGCGGAGTCTATCTAAAAAGGATTTCGCCATTCATTTATGAGATGTTATTCATCTTTAATTGCAGTGAAAGGAGTGTAGTTGGCAGTGGATCAAAACGTATTAGTTTTAGGAGCAGCAGGTGGCGGTGTCGAATGGGGAACAGTCTTATTTACATTGATCACATTTATTATCCTGCTTGCCTTATTAAAAAAGTTTGCTTGGGGACCATTAAAATCAATTATGGATGAGCGTGAGAACGCTATTAATAAAGATATTGATGATGCTCATGAAGCAAAAGTAAACGCTAAGAAATTAGAAGAAGAAAATAGAAATCTATTAAGAAAAACTCAAGAAGAAGTACAAACAATTCTTGATGATGCTAAACATCAAGCTAAAGTACAACAAGAGCAAATTATTAATGATGCAAATGTTAAAGCAAATGGCTTAGTACAATCAGCTCAAGCAGAAATTCAACAAGAAAAACAAAGAGCTATTGCAGATATTAATAATAGAGTTTCAGAACTTTCTGTATTAATTGCTTCTAAAGTAATCAATAAAGAAATCTCTGAACAAGATCAAAAAGACCTTGTTGAAAAATACATTAAAGAGGCAGGGGATAAATAATGGCGAATATTAGTCAGAAATATGCCCAAGCCTTATATGATGTAGCTGAAGCGCAAGATTTAACAGACAGCGTCTTAGATGAACTTACTCAAGTAGCAGAAAGTGTTAAAGAACAAATTAGTGATTTAAAAGCAATTGATAACAATCCTAAATTAGCAAAAAACGACAGACAACAATTTGTTGACAATGTATTTAAAGGTGCTTCTAAACCTTTGTTAAACACATTATACCTACTTGCTAATAACAGTAAATTGTCACTAATTCCAGAAATTCATAAAGATTTTAGCAAAATATACAATCAGGTACATAGCCAAGATTTAATGAAAGTTGAATCTGTGTATCCTTTATCTAATGAAGAATTAGACGAAATTGGTAAAGCATTTATTAAAAGAACAGGTTTGAAAAAACTTATTTTAGAAAATCAAGTTAATGATTCTTTAATTGGTGGTATTCGTGTTTCCATAGGTACAAAAGTATACGATGGTTCCATTCAGAATGACTTAAATCAATTAGCAAAATCATTTCAACAAATGAAATAATATTAAGGAGTGACATAGATGGCCATTAAAGCTGAAGAAATCAGTGCTTTATTACGCTCTCAAATTGAAAACTATGAGTCAGAAATGTCAGTTACCGATGTTGGTACAGTTATCCAAGTCGGCGATGGTATTGCATTAGCTCATGGTTTAAATGACGTTATGGCTGGCGAACTATTAGAGTTCCATACTGGCGTTTTAGGGTTAGCACAAAACTTAGAAGAAAATAATGTAGGTATCGTAATTTTAGGACCTGCAGAAGGTATTAAAGAAGGCGACGAAGTTAAAAGAACTGGTCGTATTATGGAAGTACCTGTAGGAGAAGAATTAATTGGTCGTGTTGTAAATCCATTAGGTCAACCATTGGATGGACAAGGTCCAATCAATACATCTAAGACTCGTCCTGTAGAATCACCTGCAACAGGTGTTATGGATCGTAAATCAGTTGATGAACCATTACAAACTGGTATTAAAGCGATTGATGCATTAGTACCTATTGGACGTGGACAACGTGAGTTAATCATCGGTGACCGCCAAACTGGTAAAACAACAGTTGCGATTGATACAATTCTTAACCAAAAAGACGAAGATATGATTTGTATCTACGTTGCGATTGGCCAAAAAGAATCTACAGTTCGTACAGCGGTAGAAACTTTACGTAGACATGGTGCTTTAAATTATACAATCGTTGTATCTGCATCAGCAGCTCAACCAGCGCCATTATTATACATTGCACCTTATGCTGGTGTAAGTATGGCAGAAGAATTCATGTTTAACGGTAAACATGTATTAATCGTTTATGATGATTTAACAAAACAAGCAGCAGCTTACCGTGAGTTATCATTATTACTTCGTCGTCCGCCAGGTCGTGAAGCATACCCAGGTGACGTATTCTACTTACACAGTCGTTTATTAGAACGTGCTGCTAAATTAAATGATGACTTAGGTGGCGGTTCTATTACTGCATTGCCATTTGTTGAAACTCAAGCAGGGGACATCTCAGCATACGTTCCAACAAACGTTATCTCAATTACTGACGGACAAATATTCTTACAATCAGACTTATTCTTCTCTGGTGTAAGACCTGCGATTAACGCTGGTTTATCTGTATCACGTGTTGGTGGTTCAGCTCAAATTAAAGCGATGAAAAAAGTAGCAGGTACATTACGTCTAGATTTAGCATCATACCGTGAGTTAGAATCATTCGCTCAATTTGGTTCAGATTTAGACCAAGCTACGAAAGCTAAATTAGAACGTGGTAAACGTACAGTAGAAGTACTTAAACAAGATCAAAACAAACCATTGACTGTAGATCGTCAAGTTGTTATTTTATATGCTTTAACTAAAGGTCATTTAGATGATATCCCAGTTGAAGATATTACACGATTCGAAGATGAATTCTTAAATTGGATTGATGCAAATGCAAGCGATCTATTTAAAGAAATTCGTGAAACAAAACAATTACCATCTGATGATAAATTTGTTTCAGCAATCGATGCATTCAAAAAAGTATTTAATAAATCTCATGTAGAGTAATATTAAGCTTTAAATAAAAGGTGGTGAAATTGTGGCTTCACTAAGAGAAATCAAAGGTAGAATTACTTCTACTCAAAAGACTAGTCAAATTACAAAAGCAATGAATATGGTTTCAAACTCTAAATTGCGAAAAGCAGAAGAGAATACGAAAGCATTTCAACCATATATGGATAAGATTCAAGATGCTGTAACAGCTATTGCTTCTAAGAGTACAGATGTTAATCATCCAATGCTTAAAACAAGACCTGTAAAACGTTCTGGTTACTTAGTTGTTACTTGTGATAAAGGACTTGCAGGACCATATAGTGCTAACATTTTGAAAAATGTCGTTAACGATATTAAAGAAAAACATAACAACAATAGTGACGAATACGGCATTATTGTTGTCGGACGAGTAGGCCGAGACTTCTTCAAAGCTAGAGGATATAACATCATTGAAGAGTATGTAGGTTTACCTGACCAACCAACATTTAAAAATGTACAAGCCTTAACTGAGAAAGCTGTAGACTTGTTTAATGAAGAATTTTATGATGAGTTAACAATTTACTACAGTCATTTCGTGAGTGTGCTTGAACAACAAGTGAAATCTAAAAAAATCTTACCATTATCTGATGAAGATACTGGAAAAGGTTCTAGTATGATGGCTGGTTATGAATTTGAACCAGATAAAGAAACGATTTTAAAAGTTATCTTACCGCAATACGCAATTAGTTTAATTTATGGTGCATTATTAGATGGTAAAGCTAGTGAACATGCATCAAGAATGACAGCTATGAAGAATGCAACAGATAACGCTTCAGAATTAATTGATGAATTATCATTACAATATAACAGAGCTCGACAAGCTGCAATTACTCAACAAATTACTGAGATTGTAGGCGGAGCAGCTGCACTCGAATAATGATTAGGAGGAATTTACATGGGATTAGGCCGAGTAACGCAAATTACAGGGCCAGTTATTGATGTACGCTTCCCACATGGTGAATTGCCAGAACTTAATAATGCTTTAACACTTAAAGTTGAACGTCCAGACGGATCAAGCTTTGACTTAGCATTAGAAGTTGCATTACACCTTGGTGATGATGTTGTACGTTCTATAGCAATGGCATCAACTGATGGTGTTAAACGTGGACAAGAAGTTACTGATACAGGAAGACCTATTTCAGTACCAGTTGGTGATGCTACATTAGGTCGTGTTTTCAATGTATTAGGCGAAAAAATTGATTTAGGTGATGAAATTGATGAAAGCGTACGTCGCGATCCAATTCATCGTTTAGCACCTAAATTCGAAGATTTATCTACAAAAGTAGAAATTCTTGAAACTGGTATTAAAGTAGTAGACTTATTAGCACCTTATATCAAAGGTGGTAAAATCGGTCTATTCGGTGGTGCCGGAGTAGGTAAAACAGTACTTATTCAAGAATTAATCAATAACATCGCGCAAGAACATGGTGGTATTTCTGTATTCGCAGGTGTAGGTGAACGTACACGTGAAGGAAATGACTTATACTATGAAATGAGCGATTCAGGTGTTATTAAGAAAACAGCGATGGTATTCGGTCAAATGAACGAGCCACCTGGTGCACGTGCTAGAGTTGCACTTTCTGGTTTAACAATGGCAGAATACTTCCGTGATGAGCAAGGACAAGACGTGTTATTGTTCATCGATAACATCTTCCGTTTTACACAAGCAGGTTCAGAGGTATCAGCATTATTAGGCCGTATGCCATCTGCCGTTGGTTACCAACCAACACTTGCTACTGAAATGGGACAATTACAAGAACGTATTACATCTACAAACAAAGGATCAGTTACATCTATCCAAGCAGTATTCGTACCTGCCGATGACTATACTGACCCAGCGCCAGCGACAGCTTTCGCTCACTTAGATGCTACTACTAACTTGGAACGTAAATTAACGGAAATGGGTATTTATCCAGCCGTTGACCCATTAGCTTCAACATCACGTGCTTTAACTCCTGAAATTGTTGGAGATGAACACTATGATGTTGCGCGTCGTGTACAACAAACGTTACAAAAATATAGAGAGTTACAAGATATCATTGCCATACTTGGTATGGATGAATTATCAGATGAAGATAAGAAAACAGTTGAACGTGCTCGTCGTATTCAATTCTTCTTATCTCAAAACTTCCATGTAGCTGAACAATTTACTGGTCAAAAAGGTTCATACGTACCAGTTAGTCAAACTGTACAAGATTTCAAAGCTATTCTAGAAGGACAATATGACCATATCCCAGAAGATGCTTTCCGTTTAGTCGGTGGTATTGAAGCAGTTCTTGAAAATGCTAAAAACATGGGTGTAGAGGTCTAATAATAATTAGGAGGAATGGAAAATGAATACATTTACCTTAGATGTTGTCACTCCTAATGGATCTGTTTACTCAGCAAAAGAAGTAGAACTTGTTGTTTTACATACTGAAACTGGTGAAATGGGTGTAATGGCTGGACATATTCCAACTGTTGCAGCTTTGAAAACAGGATACGTTAAAGTAAACAAAGCAAGTGGTACGGAGTATTTAGCTGTTTCCGAAGGATTTGTTGAAGTAAGAACTAATAAAGTTACAGTTCTAGTTCAAGCGGCTGAAACTGCCGATGAAATAGATAAAGACCGTGCGATTAATTCTAAAGAACGTGCTGAAGAACGATTGAAAATGAATCGTGATGAAGTAGACTTTAGACGTGCTGAACGTGCACTTCATCGTGCAATTAATCGAATTGAAGTGGCTAAATTTAGATAAAATACAAGGCTGAGACAGGTGATGTCTCAGCCTTATATTTTTAGAAGGAGTTGTTAATATGGAATATTATGGTCAATTAGGTATTATCGGACTTTTACTACATGTCATCTGTGTATGCTTAGCATTTTGGGCACTCCAAGGCGTACGATTAGAACAAATTTTTAAGAAAAATCATGTTGCGCAAGCTCAAACATTTATTATCATCTTATCTATCATATTAGGTACGGCTGTAAGTCGTTTTATTTTAGATATACTCCAATATTCGCTACAATTAAGATTGCTATTCTAATAATAAGAAAAAATTACATAAATATATGAAAAAAGAACAAAAAAGTAGTATAATATTTTGGTGATGTTTATGAATCAAGAAAAATGTGTATTAAATAAATATATACATTTGTAAAATAAATAAAAGTGAAGTTTTTTGGAGGATAATTATATGGATAAAATCGTCGTGAAAGGCGGAGCAAGTCTTAATGGCACAGTTGTAGTCGAAGGGGCAAAAAACGCAGTATTACCAATATTAACAGCTACACTTTTACCAAGTGTTGGTCAAAGTGTATTAACGAATGTACCTAAATTAAGTGATGTAGATACAATTAACACAGTACTTACGCATTTAAATGCAGATATAGAATATGATGCAGATCATAACACTGTAAAAATAGATGCATCAAATACATTAAAAATCGAAGCACCATATGAATACGTAAGTAAGATGAGAGCGAGTATTTTAGTTATGGGTCCTTTATTAGCAAGAGAAGGTCATGCTAGAGTTGCTTTACCTGGTGGTTGTGCAATTGGTTCAAGACCTATTGAACAACATTTAAAAGGATTCGAAGCTTTAGGTGCAGAAATTGAACTACATAACGGATTTATTGAAGCAACAACACCTAATGGCTTAAAAGGGGCTAAAATTTATTTAGATTTCCCAAGTGTAGGTGCTACTCAAAATATTATGATGGCAGCAGTACTTGCAGAAGGAAAAACTGAAATTCAAAACGTAGCAAGAGAACCAGAAATTGTAGATTTAGCTAACTATTTAAATGAAATGGGTGCACAAGTACACGGTGCTGGCACGGATACAATTAGAATCACAGGTGTTAGTCAATTACACGGTGCAGAACATGCTATTATTCCAGATAGAATTGAAGCTGGTACATTTATGATTGCAGCAGCGATTACTAGAGGAAATGTTAATGTTATTGGAGCAATTAGAGAACATATGACTAGCTTAGTGTCTAAATTAGAAGAAGCTGGTGTTCAAATTACGGATATCGAAGATGGATTAAATGTTCAAGTACCTGGTGAAATTAAAGCAATTGATGTTAAAACAATGCCACATCCAGGATTCCCTACAGATATGCAATCTCAAATTATGGCTTTATTATTAACAGCTAATGGTACTAGTAAAGTAACTGAAACAGTATTTGAAAACAGATTTATGCATGTAGAAGAATTCAAACGTATGAATGCAGATATTTTCATTAACGGTAGAAGTGCAATGATTACAGGTAACAGTAAATTACAAGGTGCAGATGTAAAAGCTACAGATTTAAGAGCTGGTGCATCATTGATTCTTGCTGGACTTGTATCTGACGGATATACAAACGTTACAGAACTTAAACATTTAGATAGAGGTTATGTTGATTTTCATGGTAAACTTAAAGCATTAGGTGCAGATGTTGAACGCATCAATGATAATGGCAAGTTAAACGATAAAGTGAGGGTTTAGTATGGCTGAAACACAATCATCAAGATCTGACGATAAAAAAAGAAAGTCAACTTATCAATCTATTAAAGAGAAACTTCAAAGAAATAGAGTAGAAACAATTCAAGGAGTGGAAGTAGAGCATCGTGTCATTCCATTATGGATTAAATTACTTATATTATTAGTATTAATGATTTTATTATTTATTGTTGGAACTATGATTGGATACGGTATACTTCATAATCCATTTGGGGTGTTTAATCCCGAAACTTGGCAACACATCTTTGATTTAACTGGAAGGAGCTCATAATGGAAACTATTTATGACTTTAACGAAATTAAAAAAATTATACCTCACCGTTACCCATTTTTATTATTAGATAGAATAGTAGAATTAGAAGACGGTAAACGTTGTGTAGGTATTAAACAAGTAGCAGGTAACGAACCATTTTTCCAAGGACATTTTCCTGATTATGCAGTAATGCCAGGCGTATTAATCGTAGAAGCATTAGCACAAACAGGTGCAGTTGCAATGTTACGCTTAGAAGAAAACCAAGGAAAACTAGCAATGTTTGCAGGAATTGATAAATGTCGATTCAAAAAACAAGTTACACCAGGTGACACTTTAAGACTTGAAGTAGAAATAAACAAAATAAAAGGTCCAATAGGAAAAGGAACAGCAAAAGCAACAGTAGATGGAGAAGTTGCATGTAGTTGTGAAATTAGCTTTGCTATTGTTGATCAATAAATAGAAAAGAGAAAACAGGCGACTGTTTTCTCTTTTTTTCTGCTTATAAATGGGATTTGATTTTGTTAGGGACAGAATTCTGAGAAATGTCTCTAAGAGGTGATGTTAGGGACAGAATTCCGAGAAATGTCCGTAAGAGGTGTGATTAGGGACAGAATTCCGAGAAATGTCCGTTAATGAGCACCCTCTAATTACCAGAATTCGAAATAATGGTAGTTACAGCGTTCTAACTACCACAATTCAGAATAATGATAGTTAGCAATCTCTAATTACCAGAATTCGGAATAGTGGTAGTTACAGAGTTCTAATTACCACAATTCAGAAAAATGGAAGTTACACACCCAAATACACACCTAACAAAAAATCTAGGACCACAAACTGTCCTAGATTTTTCTTTATATATTGCTTTTTTCGTCTTTTAATTTTGGTTTAGATTGCATCAATCTATTAAATGATGTTTTAAGCTCATCTCCTGATAAGCCTTCATCTATGAGTTGCTCTAATAATCGTTCTGCATATACTTGTCGTAATGTATAGATATGACATTCAAATACGACGGATATTTTATCTTCTAGTTGTTCTATGTATTTGATGGTTGCATCAAATAATGCTGGGTCGTTTGAAGGTCTTGTTATAACGACACGTGTATCTAGTAAGGTTTGGTTATCGTGATATTCTTTCATTTGTTCATAATGAATATCTGAAATTAAGATCTCTAGTAGCCATCCTGTACCACTATTTTCTTTATTTATAATGATACCATCTAATAATTCATATTCTGTAATCTGTTCATCGTCTACAATTTGAAAGCGTACGGCTTTAAATGTTTTCATAAACATCCCCCTTATCGTTAAATCTACGAATGTTTAACTTTGTTATCTATTATAAAGCACTTTTGCATGAAATAACAATAATCATAAAATAAAGTGAAGAATAAGTGTTTATTTTATGATTTATCGGACTTTGACTGAAAAAATTGACTCATTATATTATAAGTATAAGGAGGTGAGAATATGTTAAATAAATCTGTATTAGTTGGACGTTTAACTAAGGACCCTGCATATTATAAGAAAGGCGAAATTATCATTTCTACATTTTGTTTAGCTGTTGAACGCGGATATAAGACTAAAGATGGCACGATTGCTGTTGATTTTATTGTATGTAAAGCATTTGGTAAACTTGCACATAATATTCATGAATATACTAAGAAGGGACAGCTTGTTGCATTAACTGGGCAAATTCAATCAAGAGCATATGTTAAAGATGATAAGAAACACTATATAACTGAAATTATATGTGAAACGATTAAATTCTTGAATATGCCTGCATCAAGTAAATCAACGATCCCTCAAACGAAAGAGGAAATGAGTGAATTAATTAGTGAAAGTGCTGAAAGTTATGCTAGTGACCTTTCATCTAAAGTAGCAAAAGAAAAATTACGAGCTGAAGCATTAGCTAAAGAAAATGGTGAAAATAACTTAGATGAAAAGTTATATAGCGAATATCATAATGTCGTTGACGTTATTAAAGAAACTGAACAACAAACTCCTGATGCTGATGCATCAAAAGTAACAACCTCGTAGCATTAAACTTCAATAAAAACTGTTTATAGAAATACTTCCGAAAATAAATATTCTTGATTCTAAATTCCGAAACTTGCTGTCTTGCTGTAGGGCAGCAAGTATACATAATTACAAGTAATTGTTTAAAAAATTACATGAATATGACAAATTGTCTGATAATTAATTTTGTTCAATCTTTATAAATGCCTTTGTTAAGGTGTTTTAATGATTAATATTCAGAATATTGTCTGAAAATTAACGTAATCTAACTGTAATATTAGCTGTAATTTTTTCATATAGCTGTAACCTATGACATAAAAATAAGTGGTATAGTTTAAACAGTAAAAATCATATAAAAAGTGAAAACCTTACAGGAGGAAACATTCAATCATGAAAAAATTATTAGCAGTTTCAACTGCGGCAGTTGCAGTTACTACAGGGGTAACAGCTACAGCCGATGCAGCAACACATACAGTAAAATCTGGTGATACTTTAGGTAGTATTTCACAACAATACGGTACTTCAGTAAGTGCTATTAAAGCAGAAAATGGTTTAAAATCTAACTTAATCTTCCCTAACCAAGTAATCAAGGTTAACGAGAAAAGTTCAGAATCAACTACAGAATACACTGTAGTAGCAGGAGATACTTTAGGTAAAATCGCAGCTAAATACGATGTAACTGTATCTCAATTAAAAGCATGGAACAACTTATCTTCAGATCTAATCATTGTTGGACAAACTTTATCATTACAAGCTCCAGCCCAATCAGCTGAGCCAGCTAAAGCGCCTGTAGCACAACAAGCGCCAGTTCAACAAACTCAAGAACAAGTTGCAGCTCCAGTTCAACAACAAAGCTACCAAGCGCCTGTTCAATCTTACCAAGCGCCAGCACAACAAACATATAAAGCACCAGCTCAACAATCATACCAAGCTCCAGCTCAAAAAGTTAGAACTACTCAAACTTCAACAGCTAGCACTGGTGGATCTACTAAAGCTCAATTCTTAGCTGCTGGTGGTTCAGAAGCTATGTGGAATGCAATTGTATTACCAGAATCAAGTGGTAATCCAAATGCAGTAAGTCCAAATGGTTACCAAGGTCTTGGTCAAACTAAAGAATCTTGGGGTACTGGTTCAGTAGCTACACAAACTAAAGGTATGTTAAACTACGCTAAAAGCCGTTACGGTTCAGAATCAGCTGCTATTGCTTTCCGTCAAGCTAACGGATGGTGGTAAGCCATACACTTTAATCTAAAGTGGCTATAAATTAATTTATCCAATCGCCTAGGAAATATCCTAGGCGATTTTTTAATTTGACCACAATACGTCTATTTGATAATCTTAAATAAACTGAATATATGAGTGACTGCTAGGGGCGCCATTCGGCTGAGATGAATTAATTCAGTCCCTTAACACCTGATTTGGATAATGCCAACGTAGGAAAGTGGTCGATGAACGTTTTTACAACTATTAATTGACCTCTTTCTTATGAAAGAGGTCATTTTTTATGAAGTTATCAATAATAGAATTATAAATATAAATTTGAGGTGGATTACAATGAAAAAACCGAATATAGCATTAACAATTGCTGGAACGGACCCAAGTGGTGGAGCAGGTATTATGGCAGATTTGAAATCATTTCATGCATCTGGCGTTTATGGAATGGCAGTTGCTACAAGTATCGTTTCTCAAAATAGTTTAGGTGTACAAGATGTTTACCATTTACCTGTTGAAGTTATTGAAAGCCAATTAAAAAGTGTCTTTGATGACGAAGTACCACATGCTATCAAAACAGGTATGATTGCATCAGAAGAAATGATGCAAAAGATTAAACCATTTATTGAGCAATCTTGTAAGCCGTATGTTATTGACCCAGTCATGGTTGCTAAAAGTGGTGATGCGTTAATGGATGATGAAGGGAAAGGGAAACTTAAAGAAATACTATTACCATTAGCTACAGTTGTTACACCTAATATTCCAGAAGCAGAAGATATTACTGGATTTAAGATTCAAACTGAAGAAGAAATTAAAAAAGCTGGTGCATTTTTCTTAAATGAAATTGGATCTAAAGGTGTCGTTATAAAAGGTGGCCATCTGGAAGGTGATGCAATCGACTATTTATTTACTGAAAATGGCGTGAAAAGTTGGAAAAGTGAAAGATTCAATACGAAGCATACACATGGAACAGGTTGTACATTTAGTGCAGTAATAACAGCAGAATTAGCTAAAGGTCATACAATTGAAGAAGCGGTAGAAGTAGCTAAAAGATTTATTACGTTAGCTATTCAATATACACCTGAAATAGGCAAAGGTAGAGGTCCAGTGAACCACTTTGCATACCAAAAGATAGAGGGATTAGATTATGAGTAAATTAACAAATATTAGAGAAAATAGTCCATTAATCGTATGTTATACAAATGATGTCGTTAAAAACTTTACAGCAAATGGTTTAATTTCATTAGGGGCAAGTCCAGCAATGAGTGAAGAACCTGAAGAAGCAGAAGAATTTTCAAAAGCAGCAGGTGCTTTTCTTCTTAACATAGGTACGATTACGACTGATAAAGCCTATGATATGAAACAATATGCTGAAATTATGCATAGAAATGGTGTTCCAGTAGTTCTTGATCCAGTTGCTGTTGGTGCATCACAATTAAGAAAGACTTTTTGTACGACATTATTAAATGATGAAGTAGTTGATGTTATAAGAGGCAATGCATCAGAAATATTAGCGCTTATAGAAGAAGATACAATTATGAAAGGTACAGATAGTGATGATACGCTTGATGCTGTTAAAATTGCGAAAAAAGCACATCAACAATTAAAGCTACCGATTATCATAACTGGTAAAGTCGATGTCATTGCATGTCATAATAAAATCATCGAATTGCACAATGGTAGTGAGATGTTAACGAAAGTGACTGGTGGAGGTTGTTTATTAGGTGGGGTAATTGCTGCATTCTTATCTCATGAAAAAACAATCACAATAGATGTATTAGAAGAAGCGTTATCAACATATAATATTGCAAGTGAGTTGGCATATCAACAACCTGGGGCACATTTACCAGGTACATTCCAAATTTCGTTTATAGATCAACTGAATGTTATAACAGAAGACATTGTTAAAGAGAAAAAGATTGTGAAAGAAGTGAACTAAATGTTTGATCCAAAAACGTTAAAAGTATATTTTATAGCAGGCAGTCAAGATATTGCTGATGGTAATCTTATAAGTGTTGTTGAAGAAGCTTTAAAAGCAGGCATCACGATGTTTCAGTTTCGTGAAAAAGGTGAGACGAGTAAAAAAGGGGCAGAAAAAGAAGCCCTTGCAAAATCATTATTTGAGCTTTGCAAGCAATATCAAGTTCCATTTATCGTCAATGATGATGTAGATTTAGCAATTAAATTAAATGCTGATGGTATTCATGTTGGACAAGATGACCGAAATGTATCTGAGTTTAAAGATAAGTTTAAAGATAAAATCATTGGCTTAAGTGTTGCAAATAAAAGTGAATATAATCAATCTGATATATCTGACGTGGATTATATTGGAACCGGACCTATACATTCTACAAATTCTAAAGCTGATGCAGGAGAAGAAGGTGGGTATCAACAGATTGAAAATATGAGAAAAATCAATCAAGATATTCCTATCGTTGCAATCGGCGGCATTACTGAAGTTGATGTACAACCACTTATTAAAGCTGGCGCAAATGGTGTAAGTGTTATCTCTGCTATAGCGAAAAGTCAAAATATTGAACAAACTGTGAAGGGCTTTCATAAACAGTATAAAAATATTTGATAAAATTAATATATTGATTTATGTTGTCGCTATTCTATGATAGAATGAGTTTTATGTGAGTATATCAATAGAGGTGGAAAAATGAAGAAAAAAGCTTTATGGCCATTATTATTTGGTGTAATGGTTGTGCTAGCTGGTTGTGATTATTCTAAACCTGAGAATAGGGATGGATTCTTTTATAATACATTCGTAAAACCAATGGATAGTGTTATTCATTGGCTTGGTACAAATTTGAATCACGATTATGGTCTAGCTATTATCGTTATAACATTAATTGTTCGTTTTGCGTTATTCCCATTTATGATGAAGACGTATAAGAATCAAAAGTTAATGCGTGAAAAAATGAAACTTGCTAAACCTGAAATGGAAGCAATTCAAGAAAAAGTTAAACGTGCTCGTACTCAAGAAGAAAAAATGGCAGCCAATCAAGAAATGATGGCATTATACAAAAAACATGGTATTAATCCAATGAACATGGGTTGTTTACCAATCGTTATACAAATGCCAATCGTCATGGGATTATTCTATGTATTAAAATATCCTACTGAAGGCGGAATTACAGAATATCCGAATTTCTTATGGTTTAATTTAACTGAACCTGATTTAATTATTACGATCATTGCAGGTATCATTTATGCATTACAAGCATTTGTTTCTATGAAGTATGCGAATGTTCCAGATGAACAGAAAAATATGATGAGAATGATGATGTTTATTTCTCCAATTATGATTATTTGGATGTCATACATTTCAGCATCTGCATTAGGTTTATACTGGGCAGTCGGTGGTGCATTCTTAGTTGTTCAAACATGGTTAGGTAATGTCTTCTATAACAACAAAGTTGAAGAAGAAATGAAACCAATCATTGAAGCACATGAAAGAAATCAACAAGAAGCTAACAAAGAGAAGAAACCAGCTAAACTCGTATCTAATAAAAAGAAAAAGAAATAAAACCCAAAAAACAAACTAATCATTGTGATTAGTTTGTTTTTTTATTTATGTCCCATTCTTGATAAAATTGTTCTAAAAATTTTTCCATAAATAGATGACGTTCTTCAACGATTTGTTTGCCTCGTTTAGTATTCATTAAATCTTTTAATAATAATAATTTTTCGTAAAAATGATTGATTGCCGTATTCGGTTCATCATGATATTGACCTTCTTGTAGATCATTTAAATTACGCGGTTGTTGAGAAGAGATATGCATAGGTTCTTTAAAATGACCGGCATATTGAAATGTTCTAGCTATTCCTATCGCGCCAATTGCATCAATGCGGTCTGCGTCTTGAACGATCTTTCCTGCTAAGCTTGTAAGTTTACCTTCATTTTTACCACCGTTATAACTAACATACTTTAGAATATGGATAATCTCTGTTTGAATCATTTCGCTTATCTCCATGTCATTCATCCATTGATAAAGTTGTTGCCAAGCTGTATCCGCATCTTTAAATAATTTTTTATCAACAGCATCATGTAGTAAACTTGCTAATTCAACTACGAATAAATCCACGTCCTCAAACTGTGCAATATCTAGAGCATGATGTCTTACTCTTAGAATATGCTCAAAGTCATGACCTGTCGTATCGTTTTGATGTAATGTTCTAACATATGATTCTGCTTCTCTAATAATCTGTTCTTTATTCATATCTTTCTCCTTAAAAAAACAGGTAGAAAAGTTTGAACAATCATCTCTTCTACCTGTTTAGAATTTATAGTAAAGGTGATAGTAATCGTGCTATACCTTCTTTTAATTTAATCCACGTGCTTCTATTTTCATATCTTTCTACTGTTAATAATGATGAATGCGTCATATCATTCTCATAAGCTAATCGTGAATTCTTTGCGATTTCTTCGTCGTAAATAAAGGCATTAACTTCGAAGTTTAATACGAAGCTTCTATTATCCATGTTTGCTGTACCAATACTTACAACTTCATCATCTATAGCTACCATCTTCGTGTGTATAAAGCCTTTTTCATATATATGAACTTTAACGCCTGCTTTAATTAATTCACCGACATTGGCAAATGTTGCCCAATAAACAAATGGGTGATCAGGTTTATTAGGAATCATCACATTAACATCTACGCCTGATAGGGCAGCAATCTTAATCGCATCTAAAAATGATAAATCTGGAATGAAATATGGTGTTTGAATGTAAATATGCTTTTTAGCTTCAGATATCATTTTTAAATAACCATATTTGATTTGTTCCCATTCTTCATCGGGACCACTTGATGCAATTTGAATACCAACTTTACCGCCAGACTCAACATCAGGGAAGTATTTAGATTCATAGCGCATCTTGTCACGTGTAGATTGAGAGTTCCAGTCCAACATAAACCTAAGCTGTAATGCATTGACTGAGTCGCCTTCTAATCTTAAGTGCGTATCTCGCCAATAACCAAATTTTTTATCTAAACCTAAATATTCATCTCCGACATTAAAGCCACCTACGTAACCAACTTTTCCATCAATCACAACAATCTTTCTATGGTTACGGTTGTTCATTCTAAAGTTAATGAGTGGGAGTTTAGAAGGGAAGAAACTTGCAACTTCTCCACCTTGAGCTCTAAATTTCTTAAATGAAGATAAATTTAATTTACGTGAACCCATGTCGTCATATAACATTTTAACTTCTAAACCTTCTTGAAGTTTCTTTTCAAGTTCAAATAAGATCTTTTTACCTAAGTTATCCTTCTTAAAGATATAATATTGAATATGGATATATGACTCAGCTTTTCTAATATCTTCAATAAGTGCATCGAATTTATCATGTCCATCTGTAAACATTTCAACTTTGTTATCAGTTGTTAAGAAGGCTGAGTTATTGTAAAGCAACATATGAATCAGATGCTTATAATTAGAAATCTCAGGCTTATCAATTTCGAAATTATTTTCATCAATTGCTTTGATTTGTTCATTTATGATGTGTTCAAGACCTATTTTATCTTGTTCATCTAAGTTGAAAATACTCTTTCTTTGAATTTGTCTCCCAAATAGTAAGTAAAGTATAAATCCTAATATCGGAACAAATAAAAGCACTAACAACCAAGCCCAAATCGCACCAGCTTCTCTTGGTTCTAAGAAAATGATAATAAATCCAAACACAACATTCAGAATAAATGCTGTAATAAGTAGCACTGATACTATGATGGAAAAATCAAATGAAAAATATGAAAAGTAGTTCATACCAATGCCTCCGTTTCTTTATCTTAAACTAGTATAATACATTTAAATTAAAATTGAAAAGGTTGTATTTGACCGTTCTAAAACATATGCATATAATGATTATGAAATGGCATCAATTAAAATATCATTTAAATATATAGGAGTGTTATAAATGAAAGAACAAATCATTAATGTTGAAGGTATGTCTTGTGGACATTGTAAACAAGCAGTTGAAGAATCAGTAGGTCAATTAATCGGTGTTAAAGAAGTTGTCGCTAGTCCAGATGATAATCAAGTACGTGTCGTATACGAAGATCCTGCAAGTATCGATAATATTGAAAATGCTATTTTCGATGCTGGATATGAAGTTGTTTAAGATATCATTCATATAATTATTATAAAAAAATAACAAATTAAACAAAAAAATAACAATATAGGCCGAATGAACTATAGTCAAACTACTTAATTTAGAGTAGAATGAACTTAAGGTAATTAAATTGAATAAGAGGTGGTACCCATGAATCAACCTAAGTCAAAGGTAAAGAATGTGGTCAAACTTTTATCATCATTAGGCGTAAACATAACAGAAACTAAGTCACGAATAGAAATAATGCGTAGTTTGCCGAATGTCGCAACTAACAAGTTGAAATAAATTGGTAAACTAAAAAACCGCGTCCTCGAATCGAGGATGCGGTTTTTTATATGTCGGCTTTTTGGTCGGATTCAGTAAATTTCTCTTTTTCGTGGTAATAGATAGATAGTAATATACCAACACCTGCCATTAATGACCATAACGCTGATCCACCATAACTTATAAATGGTAATGGGATACCTGTGATAGGTAGTAATTGAATGGTCATACCGATATTTTGTACAACGTGGAATAGCACGAATGATAAGTATCCGATTATAAATACAACATTAAAAGGATGACGTGTCGTTGTTGCCATTCTAATTAAGTGTATGAATAACGCTAAGAAAATAATCAGTACAGCCATCGTTCCAATAAATCCAAATTCTTCACCAATGATTGAAAAAATAAAGTCAGTATGATTCTCAGGAATATAAACTTCACCGTTATTTAAACCTTTACCAAATATTTGACCAGAACCAATGGCTTTTAAGGATTCTGTTAAATGGTATCCGTCACCTGAGCTGTATGCATACGGATCTAGCCAAGAATTAATACGTCCTAATTGATACGTCTTAATACCTGAAACTTTCTCAATCACACTTGGTTTAAAAATCATTAATAAAATGATACTTGAACCAATTCCAAATAGGGCGATAAATGCTGGTGCGAGTATTCTCCATGTTACGCCTGAAACAACAACGATACCAAGAATGATCGCAATTAATACAAGTGTTGTTCCTAAATCATTTTGCAAAAGTATTAATAACATTGGTACTAAAGAAGTTAAACCAATTTTTAGTAATAAATTAAAGTCTCTTGATAATGATTTGTTGTAAGTAAATCTATTATGTTGATAGATAACGTTAGCTAGCGCAATAATTAAAATGATTTTCATAAACTCAGATGGTTGGATACTGATAGGTCCTAGTCTATACCAACTTTTAGCACCATTAATAATAGGTGTAAAGCTAGATTCAGGCAGGATTAATAGTCCAACTAATGATAAGTTTCCAATTATGTATATAATCCAAACATATTTTCTCAGTGTCTTTGGAGATATGAACATTAAGGCAATGGCTAAAATAAAACCAAGCACATAGTATAAGACTTGTTTAAGTAAAAAGTTTGTTTCATATTGTCCGCCAGACATTGCAGAATTGATTATTAAACAACTCGTTCCAAATAAGATAAGAATAATCGTAATTAATCGCCAATCTATTCTTTCTAGAAACGATTTATTTAATGTACGAGTAGAAGTTTCCATTAAAAGACTCCTTTAATTAACACTAAATTTCATAATTTTCATTATAACTTGATTGTACATAAAGTGATACATTTTTGCTATTCAGAAAAGCGTTATTTTTAAAATAGTCATGTTGATACGTGCAACAATAGCTAAAAACATGATAAAATATAGGCTAATAATCTACTTGGAGGCTTATATATGTCTAAAAAAAATATTTGCATTATATATGGTGGGAAAAGTGCAGAGCACGATGTATCAATTTTAACGGCTCAAAATGTGATCAATGCAGTTGATCTATCTAAATACATAATTGATATCATTTATATTACAAATGATGGGGATTGGATTAAAAGCGACCAATCTATCGATGGAAAAGTCGAAGATATTGAACAATTAAAATTATCAAGTGAATCATTAACACCAATATCTAAATTATTAGAAGCGAGTAATGATGGAAACGCATATAGCGCAGTATTTCCATTATTACACGGTCCAAACGGTGAAGACGGTACAATTCAAGGTTTATTTGAAGTATTGGATATTCCTTATGTTGGTAATGGTGTGCTTGCAGCATCAAGTTCAATGGATAAATTAGTGATGAAACATTTATTCGCTCACAGAGGATTACCTCAATTACCATATGTAAGTTTCTTAAAAAGTGAATACGAGAAATATGAACATAATATAGTGGAGCTTATTCAAAATAAACTTGAATATCCTGTATTCGTTAAACCTGCAAATTTAGGATCAAGTGTTGGTATTAGTAAATGTACGAATAAAGAAGAATTAATTTCTGGTATTGAAGAAGCATTTCAATTTGACCGTAAACTTGTGATCGAACAAGGTGTTGATGCTAGAGAAATTGAAGTAGCCGTATTAGGTAATGATTACCCAGAAACAACTTTACCTGGTGAAGTTATTAAAGATGTACAATTTTATGATTATAAATCTAAATATAAAGATGGCAAAGTTAAACTTCAAATACCTGCTGATGTAGATGAAGAAACAGCAACAACTTTAAGAAATATGGCTATTGAAGCTTTTAAAGCAACAGATTGTTCTGGATTGGTAAGAGCAGACTTCTTCTTAACAGAAGATAATACAATTTATATTAATGAAACAAATGCAATGCCAGGATTTACACAATACAGCATGTATCCATTATTATGGGAGAACATGAACTTAAGCTATACAGAGCTTATAACTAAGTTAATTGAACTTGCTATTGAACGATACGATAACAAGAAGAATATCAAATATAAAATTGACTGAGGGTAAATAGAATGAATATTAATTTACGTAAAATTAAAGAATGGATTGATTGTGACATTCAAGACGAATATCTTGATGTCGTTGTTCAAGGTACATGTATAGACTCAAGAAAAATTGCTAAATCAAATTTGTTTATACCATTTAAAGGTGAAAATGTAGATGGTCATAAATTTGTACGTCAAACACTTGACGATGGTGCAGGTGCATCATTTTGGCAAAAAGATGTACCAAATCCGCCAGAAGGACCTATTATTTTTGTTGATGACACTTTAGCAGCATTACAAAGTTTAGCTAAAGCATATTTGAAATATGTAAATCCTAAAGTTGTCGCAATTACAGGTTCAAATGGTAAAACAACAACTAAAGATATGGTTGAATGTGTGTTGAATAAATCATTTAAAGTTAAAAAGACACAAGGAAATTATAATAATGAGATTGGTTGTCCATTGACGATACTAGACTTAGATGAAGATACTGAAGTATCCATTCTAGAAATGGGTATGAGTGGATTTGGTGAAATTAGTGAATTAACACATTTAGCTGAACCTGATGTTGCCATTATCACGAATATTGGTGAGTCTCATATGCAAGATTTAGGTTCTAGAGAAGGTATTGCAAAAGCCAAATTTGAAATTACGGAAGGTCTTAAAGATAAAGGACTATTCATATACGATGGTGATGAGCCATTACTTAAACCTTTCGTATCTGAAATGAAACATGACAAACTATCTGTAGGGGTAGCGAATGATAATGATGTGATTATCAAAACGAATCAATCATCAAGTCATGGCATCAATTTTCAATTGAATAATAGTCATTTCATTTATCATTTAAATATATTAGGTGAACACAATGTTAAAAATGCCACATATGCAATTCAAGTGGCTAAACATTTAGGTGTAACGGAAGATGTTATTCAAAGTTCTCTAGATGATCTTGTATTAACGGATATGCGCATGCAAAGAATTGAAACTGAACAATATGGTTTACTTATTAATGATGCATATAATGCAAGTCCAACAAGTATGAAAGCAGCAATTGATACACTGCATAATATGGAACAAACGGATAAGACACTTATTCTTGCGGATGTTTTAGAGCTAGGCGAAATGAGTCAAGAAATGCATGAGCAAGTTGGCTATTATTTAGAACATAAAGCTATACAAACGTTAATCACATATGGTGAAGAAGCGGCTCATATATCAAATATTGCGAAAGCATATATACCTGAAACTTATCACTTTGAGCATAAAGAGGAAATCACAGACTATTTAAAAAATCAATTAAATGAAGACTCTATCACTTTGTTTAAAGGTTCTAGAGGTATGTCACTCGAAACGATTATTAACGCGCTTACATGAAAGTAGGTATCTTGTTTTTACATGGTTATACAGGTGGTCGTTATGAGTTATTACCATTAATTGAATATTTGAGTAGTCGCTATGATTTTATACTTGAAGCGCCGGAATACCCAGGACATGGCTTAAATTTATTGATTAAAGATACAAATGAAGATATGTGGTTTGAGCGAGCGAAACAATCATATGAAATATTAAGAAAGAAAGCAGATAAAGTCATTGTTATAGGATTTTCAATGGGTGGCATTATTGCAGGTTTATTAGCTAAAATTAAACAACCCGATCAATTAGTGTTAATTGCACCAGCTTTTGAAAATATCAATATACAATACTTGGTTAAGTCTCCATATGCATTTATCAATAATATGAGATATGCAGATTTGAAGATTCTTGATTTTATGGTGAGACGTACAATCAAAATAAACTATAAATCATTTGTGGCATTTAAAAAATTACAGCAAAGTGCGCTATATGTTCCAGAACAAATAGCAGCGAAAACGTTAATCATACATGGCACAATAGATGGTCTCGTTCCAATAGAGAAATCGAGAAACTTAGTGAAGAGAATAAAGCATGCACGTCTAGTTGAAATTGATAAAGGACCACATGAAATTTGTTTATCAAAAGTAAATTATAAAGTTTTTTATGAAGTTGAAAAATTTATATTTAAAAATAAATAAAGAAGTGAAACTGTACTAAATCCCTTTTTAGTGCAGTTTTATTATGTTTTTGTTTATGAAAATTAAATGTAAACGACGATTTAATCGCATTGCGCTATTGGTAAAAGGGTGGTAGTATATAGAAGTTGAATAAAAAAGACGAGATGAATTAACTATATAAAAGGAGAATTATTTTGCAAAAATTTAAAGAATTAGGTATTTCTGAAGCTACCTTAAATGCTTTGGACAAAATGGGATTTACTGAACCAACACCAATACAAATCGAAAGTATTCCACATACATTACAAGGTACGGACGTGCTAGGACAAGCACAAACTGGAACAGGAAAAACTGGTGCATTTGGTATTCCATTAATTGATAAAGTAGCAGATAAACAAGGTGTACAAGCATTGATTCTTGCACCAACACGTGAATTAGCAAACCAAGTGGCAGAGCAATTACGTAGTTTCAGTAAAGGACAAAACGTAAGTGTCGTAACTGTATTCGGTGGTATGCCAATAGACAGACAAATCAAATCGCTTAAAAAAGGTCCACAAATCGTAGTAGGTACACCAGGACGTGTGATTGACCACTTAAATAGAAGAACATTAAAAACAGAATCAATTTCTACATTGATCTTAGATGAAGCAGATGAAATGATGAACATGGGCTTTATAGATGATATGAGATTTATAATGTCTAAACTTCCATCTGAAAATCGTCAAACATTACTATTCTCAGCAACAATGCCTAAAGCTATTCAAGAATTAGTTCAAAAATTCATGAAGAGTCCAAAAATTGTTAAAACAATGTCTAACGAATTGTCAGATCCACAAATTGATGAATTCTACACAATCGTTAAAGAATTAGAAAAATTCGAGACATTTACGAATTTATTAGATGTTCAAAATCCTGAATTAGCAATTGTATTCGGTCGTACGAAACGTCGTGTTGACGAATTAACAAGTGCTTTAATCACTAAAGGATACCGCGCTGAAGGTTTACACGGTGACATTACACAAGCTAAACGTTTAGAAGTATTGAAAAAATTCAAAAATGATCAAATCGATATTTTAGTAGCTACAGATGTTGCAGCTCGTGGATTAGATATTTCTGGCGTAAGTCACGTTTATAACTTTGATATCCCTCAAGATACTGAAAGTTATACACACCGTATTGGTCGTACAGGTAGAGCGGGTAAACAAGGTGTTGCCGTTACATTTGTAAATCCAATCGAAATGGATTATATCCGTCAAATCGAAAAAGCTAATAAACGTCAAATGAGCGCTTTACGTCCACCAACACCAGGTGAGGTTATGAAAGCTAAAGAATCAGATGTTAAAGATAAAGTTAAAGGTTGGGTAGAAAGTCCAATCGAAGGCCGTATTGAAAAAATTGCTGAATCATTAATTAAAGAATACGGTGACCAAAAATTAGTTGCTGCATTATTACAAGAGTTAATTACTTCTAACAACGATGCAGAAATTCAATTAACATTTGAAAAACCATTATCTAAAAAGTCTAATCATAGAGGCAAACAAGGTAACCGTGGTGGTAACTCACGTGGTAAATCTAGAACTAGATTTGATGGTAAAAACAACAAACGTCGCGGTAATGATAAAAACAATCAATTTGACCGTAACAAAGGTAAAAACAATAAACCAAACAAACAACGTTCAAAAAAACAATTCTCAGGTAGAACATTTGCTGAGCATTCAAAATAAAAACTAAACAAGAAGTGTGTGTAATCTCTAAGGTTACGCACACTTTTTTTATGATATAATACACGTAAATTGAACGATAGAGGAGATTATATGTATAAACCAATACTCGAACACAAAATGCCAAAACAGTCTATAAAATATGAGTATGTAAATCATATTATAAATGTCATAGTTATCTTAGTTTTGTACAGTGTATTTGTAGTTTTATGGCATAAATATGATTGGTGGACATTTCTCATTTATATTGTGACACCGATTGTACTGTTGATCATTGCGATAGGATTTATAAGTCCGATCATACGACTTAAAAGAACATCTTTTGAAATTGGAGAACGGTATATTGAAGTACAAAGTGGGCTTTATTATCAAAAGCGATTTGTACAACCTTATGACAGAATACAATTTGTAACGATAAAGCACGGACCAATTTCAAGATTGTTTAATATTTACTTTGTCGTTGTTGTAACAGCAGGTAATTTAGAAGTGTTACCAATGGTCAACCGAGAAATAGCTGACCAAACGAGATTAAATATCATGACTAAGGTTAAAGAGGTGACTGATGATGTTTGATCCTCAAAAATTACATCCAATATCTTATGTTAGTGGCTTTTTAGCCAGTTTAAAAGAAAATGTATTTCCATTAATAATAGCTGTGTTTATTGTTATAACACGCGGACTTGATAATTTTTGGGACCTTACATTTCCAATTGTTCTATTAATTTTTTCACTTATAAGTAGTATTTTTAAAGCAATTAAGATATACAATACACGTTATTGGATTGAGAATGATCAGTTGATTATGACTTGGGGTGTCTTTTCAAAAAATCGGAAAGAGTTAAATATTGAAAGGATTCAGTCTGTTGATACTTCTCAAAATATTGTACATCAGTTGTTAGGTGGCGTGAGTTTAAGTATTAAAACACCAAGTGATGGTATTGAATTAGATACGATTACGAAGTCACAAAGTGATAGTCTTTCAAAATATTTAAAAGAAAGAAAATATGCTATTAAAAATAAAGAGCAAAGCGAAGATGAGTTAAACGAGGAAGATGGAACGTCGTCTGATTCTGATCAACATGATGTTATTAATGAAAAAGAAGAAGTTGTGTTCTTTAGATTATCAACTAAAGATTTATTGAAGATGAGTTTTACAAGTGGTGGTATTTTGATTGTATTTGCGGCACTTGGTTCATTACTTGGATTTTTCACACAAATAATCGATATCGAGGATTACATCAGTCCACTGATTAATCAAGTTGTTAATTTAACATTTGTTATCATATCAATCACACTATTATTTATTATATTGAGTTATGTCATTGGATCACTCATTGTATTTATTAAAAATTATAAATATCAATTAACATTTGATGGGGAACTTTTAACGGTTAAATATGGTTTGTTAACAGTTCAAAAACGTACCGTTCCAATTAGAAGAATACAAGCGTTAAAAGAAGAAGAATCTATATTCAGAAGAGTGATCGGATACACTAAAATTTCGGCGATAATTACTTCAGATGGACATTTTGAAAATGGAGAAGATACTGATGTCGGTACTGTGACAATTTTGCCATTTATGAAGAAGAAAGAAGCATATCAATTACTTGAAGATATTATTCCACAATTTCAGTTTCATTCCGTTAAAAAAGGCTTACCTAAACAAGGTATTCGTAGAAGAGTGTTCATCCCGACAATTATTTTATTGTTAATTGTGATACCTATCCAAATATATTTATGGCCTTATACTTGGATGATCGGATTAGTAATATTCTTGGTTATGCTATTTTATGCAAGTATCATTACGTTGAAATCTGGATACAAAATTTATGACGACTCAATTGTCATACTGAATGCAACACCGTTTGAATATACAACAATTTGGGCGAATAGAAATAAGATTTTAACTTTTGAACTACATGAAAATCCAATTATTAAACGTAAAGATATTGCACATTTCACAATTCAAATAGCATATGGAAATGGTATGTTGTCCAAAGGATTAAGATTTATTAATAAACAAGATACGTTAAATATTTATAAATGGTATAAAGATAAAGGAGGTCACGTAGATGCTTCCTAGATATAGAATGGATAAAAAGGGAATGGTCGTTGAACGTATTGGATCGCTCATTACAATTTCAATACTCATCATCATATTAATCATCATGACAGTAATTTTTAATTTATGGTGGACGACAGCTTCGAAATGGTTTCTGCTTATTCCAGTAGTGCTCATCTTGGTAATAGCTATATATGGTTTAATCATCCAGCCTTATTATATGTATCGAAATTTCAGATATGAAATAAATGATGATGAAATAAACATTAAATCAGGTATTTTTATGATTAGAGAAACAACGATACCTATGGGTAGAATTCAAAATGTTGATCTATATGAAGGATTCATAATGAGAAAGTTTAACCTGGCTAATATTACGTTGTCCACAGCTGGAGGAAATCGAACGATTCAATATTTAAATAAAGATAAGGCAAATCGTATTAAACACGCGATACAAAATAGAATTGAAAAATGATTTTAAATAGTGAAAATGAAGGTGTTAACGATGATTCAAGGTGTCGGCATAGATTTAGTCGAAATAGAACGTATACAAGATTGGTATACGAAACGACCAGAAATGGTTAATAAAATTTTAACAAAAGATGAAATAAATATTTTTAGCAAAATTAAATTAGAATCAAGAAAAGTCGAATTCATCGCTGGTAGATTTGCTGTGAAGGAAGCATTTAGCAAAGCGATGGGTACAGGTATTGGTAAAAAATACGGCTTTCATTCGATTAATTGTTTACCAGATGAAAATGGAAAACCAGAAATCATTTGTGAAGGGTACCGTGTTCATCCGTCCATTACACACACAAAACATTATGCAGAAGCCATTGTGATTATAGAAAATATTAAGCAAGATTGATTTCTATATGATAAAATACAAATATTATAAGAGGAGGTGCCTTGCTGTTGTCCGAAAAATATTATAGGCCAACTTATATCAACGTCGATTTAAAGGCAATACTAGAAAATTATCAAGCAGTAGGAAGACTTCATCCAAATAAGAAAATTATGGCAGTCGTTAAAGCAAATGGGTACGGATTAGGAAGTGTACCAATTGCGACTTACTTAATGAATGAAGGTGTAGACTTCTTTGCAGTTGCCACATTAGATGAAGCAATTGAATTAAGAATGCATGGTATTAAAGCCAAAATATTAGTACTCGGCGTAATTAATACTAAAGATATTAATAAAGCTGTTCAACATAGAGTTGCATTAACCGTTCCATCAGAACAATGGTTAGATGATGCAATAGAATCAATAGATGATGATTCTGATAAACCTTTATGGATGCACGTAAAAATAGATACAGGCATGGGTAGAATTGGATTGAAAGATATTGAAACTTACCAACATGTCGTTCATAAAATAGATCAGCGTGAACGCCTTATATTTGAAGGTGTGTATACGCACTTTGCCTCTGCTGATGAACCAAATGATTTCTCTAAAAAGCAATATGAATTATTTGAAGAATTTGTAGAGTCTTCTCAAACACCTGAATATATACATGCTCAAAATTCAGCAGGTGCCTTAAGATATGATGCATCTATTTGTACAGCTGTTAGATTTGGTATTTCATTATATGGATATTATCCATCAAAATATATTCAAGAAATTTCTAATTTAAAATTAAAGCCTTCTGCGCAATTAGTAACAGAAGTCGTTCAAACTAAATATTTAGAACCAGGAGAAACAGTGAGTTATGGCGCAACATTTACTGCTGGTGAACGTATTAAAGTGGCCACATTACCAATAGGTTATGCAGATGGTTACTTAAGAAAGATGCAAGATACGCTCGTGAATGTAAATGGTGTGAATTGTCCTGTCATAGGTAGAGTATGTATGGATCAAACGATGATTAAAGTGCCAGATGATGTTCAAACAGGTGATAAAGTCATTCTCATGGATAATGATGTTGATTCAGAACAATCAGCAGAAAAGATTGCTGAAGCACAGGATACCATTAATTATGAAGTACTTTGTAACTTGAAAAAGAGATTACCACGTATCTATCATGATGGTGAAAATGTTGAAATTACGAACGAATTATTAAAATAGCATAGTCAAATAGAGTTACATTTGTTATGATATTAATAACTTAATCAACAAAATTTACATTTATTTTATCTGGAGGTATTTGTTATGACATCTTTAACGCAAAATCGTACACTAAGTTTAGAACAAACACTGAAAGAAGGCTATCGTTCAATGGCCGATTTAAATCTCTCCCTTGCATCTGAAGCATACTATTGTGAATGTGAAGCTTGTGATTCAAATGAATCGCATATAGCCTCTCAGCAAGGTGAATAAATGAGAAGAGGAGATGTATATCTCGCAGATCTTTCACCAGTTACAGGTTCTGAACAAGGGGGAACAAGACCAGTCGTTATTATCCAGAATGATACAGGTAATCGATACAGCCCGACTGTGATTGTTGCAGCAATTACTGGTAAGATAAATAAAGCCAAAATTCCCACTCATGTAGAAATTGAGGCAGCGAAATATAAATTAGACAGAGATTCCGTAATTTTGCTTGAACAAATCAGAACTATTGATAAAAAACGCTTAAAAGAAAAATTAACATATTTATCTGATGCAAAGATGAAAGAGGTTGATACTGCTATTGCAATCAGCCTCAATCTAACTTTGCAACAAAAATTTGATACATTAGGTAATACATAATGAAATTGTTTTAAAAGAATCAATATTACTTTAAAACGTCTTCCGCTTTAGGATTAACCTAAAGCTTTTTTAGTATATTTGAAACGAGGTGACTTCGTGTCAGAACAAAAGAAACAACAGTATCTTCAATTATTACTTGATTATGTTCAAACAAATGATGACGAAATTTTATCATCTTGCCAAACATTTTCAACTGAAGCCATTGAAGATAATGTTTCACCAGAGGAGATAGTACAATTACATGTAAATATTATGGAACAGGAACAAGAACTGACGAAAGAACAAATCGTTCGTTCATTTGATGTTCTTTTAGAAGTCATGATAGGCTATGGCTTTACATACCGTGATTATAAGAAGTTATTAAATAAGATTAAAATTCATGATAAAGAAATGGAAGTTGCGTCTAGTTTGCAACAAACGATGCTAAAGCCTCAAATCCCTCAATTTGATAGTATTCAAATTGGGGCAATTTCTGTTCCAGCTCAAAAAGTAAGTGGAGATTATTTTAATTTAATTGATCATAATGACGGAACTATGAGTTTTGCAGTAGCAGATGTTATCGGTAAAGGTATACCAGCAGCATTAGCGATGAGTATGATTAAATTTGGTATGGACTCTTATGGCCATTCGCAATTGCCGAGTGACGGTTTGAAACGTTTGAATCGAGTTGTGGAAAAGAACGTTAATCAAAATATGTTTGTGACAATGTTCTATGGACTATATGAAGAAATTAATAACATGCTTTATTATAGTTCTGCAGGACATGAGCCTGGATACATATATAGAAGTCAGACTGGAGAATTTGAAGAAATGTCTGAACGAGGTATTGTGCTCGGTGTTAATAAACATACACGTTATAAACAAAGTGAAATAAAAATAGAATTACAAGATATGATTATCGTGTTTACTGACGGTGTAACAGAATTGCGCAATCAACAAAATGAATTTATCAAAACGACAGATTTATTAAGTATGATTGATGAGTACAAACAACTACATCCGCAAGACATTGTCCAAATCTTGTATGAAGAACTAGTCAAACTACAGAATCCAAATAAAAGAGATGATTTAACGATATTAATTGTTAAAAGAGTTAAATAGTTGTAAGTTAAAAATATTTAAGATGTGTTAAATAAGATTAAACATTTTAAAAACGGGTAAAAATAAATGATGAAAGTCTAATACATTTAGGGGTGTAACAAGGAATGAATCTTAACATTGAAACTACTGAACATGAAAACTACTATGAAATTAAAGTTGGCGGAGAATTGGATGTGTACACTGCGCCTCAACTTCAAGACGTATTACAACCGATTAGACAAAAAGGAACACATGATATACATGTTAATTTGGAGAACGTAAGTTATATGGATTCTACTGGTTTAGGTTTATTTGTTGGCACATTAAAATCACTCAATGAACATGATAAATCACTATATGTGCTTGGTGTATCTGATAGAATTGAGAGATTATTTGATATTACAGGACTTAAAGAATTAATGCATGTCAACAAAGGAACGGAGGTATAATGAGATGACATCTAACTATGATTATATAGAGATGAGATTCCCTGCAGCTCCAGAATATGTTGGACTTGTCAGATTAACATTATCTGGCGTGTTTAATAGAGCTGGTGCTTCATATGAAGATATTGAAGATTCAAAAATTGCAGTGTCAGAAGCGGTAACAAATGCGGTGAAACACGCATATAGTGATAAAGTTGAAGGTGAAATATTAATAGGTTACCTTGTATTTGAAGATAAAATAGAAATCATTGTATCAGATTCAGGTAAAAGCTTTAATTATGAAGAAGCTAAAAAAGTGCTTGGACCTTACCAAGAAAGCGATAATATCAATTTCTTGAGACAAGGTGGATTAGGACTATTTCTTATTGAGTCATTAATGGATGAAGTAAGTGTCCAAAAAGATGCTGGTGTTACAATAAGTATGACAAAGTATTTATCTAAAGAGCAGGTGCAAACACATGACGGAAGAGTCCAAAGTTTATAATGAAGTTTCTCCAGAAGACATTAATGCTTGGATAGCAGATTACCAAGAAAATGATAATAGTGAAGCTCAAGAAAAGCTAGTATTACATTATCAGAAATTAGTAGAATCTTTAGCATATAAATATTCTAAAGGCCAAGCACATCATGAAGATCTTGTTCAAGTTGGTATGGTTGGTTTATTAGGTGCTATAAAAAGATTCGATGTTTCATTTGAAAGAAAATTTGAAGCATTTTTAGTTCCAACTGTAATTGGTGAGATAAAGAGATATTTAAGAGATAAAACTTGGAGTGTACATGTACCTAGACGTATTAAAGAAATTGGCCCTAAAATAAAAAAGGCAAATGAAGAATTGACCAATGAATTAGGAAGGTCACCTAAAATTATTGAAATTGCGAATAGATTAGAAGTAACTGAAGAAGATGTTCTAGAAGCAATGGAAATGGGTCAAAGTTATAATGCCTTAAGTGTTGACCATTCTATCGAAGCGGATAAAGACGGATCTACCGTTACCTTGTTAGATATTATGGGAGAATCTGAAGAAGGTTATGATTTAACAGAAAAAAGAATGATATTAGAAAAAATTCTGCCTATTTTAACGGATAGAGAAAGAGAAATAATTCAATACACCTTTATTACGGGCTTAAGTCAAAAAGAGACTGGCGAAAAAATAGGTCTCAGTCAAATGCATGTTTCAAGACTTCAAAGAACAGCAATAAAGAAATTAAAAGAAGCTGCAATGAAATAAATAATATATTAAGAGAGCCAGAAACATTTCAAATGTTTCTGGCTCTTTTCAAAATCAAAAATGGTTATATTCTATTTATGTTAAAATAGAATATAACCATTTTTAGGAGGCAATTATGAATCAAGAACTAATAGAAATCATAAAGAAAAATCATCCTTTTACAGAAAAACAAATTAAAACTGTACTAGAATTACTAGAAGATAAGAATACCGTGCCTTTTATAGCAAGATATAGAAAAGAATTAACTGGTGGACTTGATGAAGTTGAAATTAAACAAATTGAAAATGAATATACATATGCACTTAACTTGCATAATAGAAAAGAAGAAGTCATCAGATTAATTGATGAACAAGGTTTATTAACAGAAGACTTAAAAAATGATATTTTAAAACAAACTAAATTACAAAGAATAGAAGATTTATATCGACCATTTAAGAAAAAGAAAAAAACAAGAGCTACAGAAGCAAAACGTAAAGGTTTAGAACCTTTAGCTAAATGGATACTTGAAGGTACTTCTAATATTGATTTAGTTGAAGAAGCTTCAAAATATATTACTGAAGAAGTTACATCTCATGAAGATGCTATTAAAGGTGCACAAGATATTATAGCTGAAATGATTTCAGATGAACCAAAGTTCCGTAAATACATTTTAAACAGTGTTGAAAGACAAGGTAAATTAGTGACTGAGAAGAAAAAGAAAGCTGAAGATGAGAAAAATATCTTTGAAATGTACTATACATATGAAGAACCGATTAAGAAAATCGTACCTCATAGAGTTCTAGCTATTAACCGTGGAGAATCAGAAGGCATATTAAAAGTTGGATTCGAAATAGATACAGCGTCATTAGAAAGTTATTTAACAACTCAATTTGTTAAAAAAGAACATAAACATATTGAAGTTATTAAAGAAGCTATTCAAGATAGCTTGAAAAGATTAATCTTACCTTCTATTGAAAGAGAGATTAGAAGTGAATTAACACAAAAAGCTGAAGAACATGCAATTGAAATCTTCTCTGAGAATTTAAAAAACCTTTTATTACAAGCACCATTAAAAGGTAAAAAAATACTAGGACTAGATCCAGCATACAGAACGGGTTGTAAGTTAGCAGTTATTAATGAATATGGCTCATTTGTTGATAAAAATGTGATATATCCTCATCCACCAGTTTCTAAAACTGATCAAGCGGAAAAGATATTTGTAGATATGATAAAGAAACACAACATTGAATTAGTTGCGATTGGTAACGGAACAGCAAGTAGAGAATCAGAACAATTTGTAGCTGAAATGATTAAAAAGCATGACTTATCTTGCCAATTTGTGATCGTTAACGAGGCGGGGGCTTCTGTTTATTCAGCTTCAGATATAGCTAGGGAAGAATTTCCTGATTTTAAAGTTGAAGAGAGAAGTGCTGTATCTATAGGTAGACGTGTACAAGATCCATTAAGTGAACTTGTTAAAATAGATCCTAAATCAATCGGTGTTGGTCAATATCAACATGATGTAAATCAAAAAGCACTAAGTGAAACTTTAAAATTCGTCGTGGAAACTGCCGTTAACCAAGTTGGTGTTGATGTGAACACATCATCTCCGTCGTTACTAAGTTATGTATCCGGTCTTAGCAATACAGTTGCAAATAACATTATTAAATTCAGAGAAGAAAAAGGTGTTATTACACATCATTCAGAAATAGCTAAAGTTCCTAGATTAGGGAATAAAACATTTGAGCAAAGTATCGGATTTTTAAGAATATTAGATGGAACTGAACCACTTGATAAAACAGCTATTCACCCGGAAAGTTATGAAGCGGCTTATGCGTTGATTCAATATGTTGGTTTACAAAAAGAAGATATTGGTTCTGATATATTAAAAGAAAAACTAAATAAATTAGATATACAAGATACAAGTGAAACATTAAATATAGGTATACCGACACTTGAAGATATCATTGCTTCTTTAATAGCACCATTAAGAGATCCACGAGATGAATTCGAAACACCAATTTTAAAATCAGATGTTCTTTCTATGGAAGACTTAAAACCAAATATGGCTTTAAGTGGTACAGTACGAAATGTTGTCGACTTTGGTGCGTTTGTAGATATAGGTGTCAAACAAGATGGTCTTGTTCATATATCTAAATTATCTAAAGGATATGTTAAGCATCCTATGAATATTGTAAGTGTAGGAGATATAGTTGATGTTTGGGTATTAGATGTAAACCAAGAAAAACAAAAAGTGTCATTAACTATGATAGACCCTAATGGACAATAAGGCACTTCAAGAACTTGTGTCTAATATATCAATGGAATATTTTAATAAGCCTTTTAAACACAATGCAGTATTTAACAAAAGGTTAAGAACAACTGGTGGAAGGTATTTATTAAGTAGTCATGATATAGAAATTAATCCGAAACAATATGAACATTTTGGTATCGAGGCACTTATAGATATAATTAAACATGAACTTTGTCATTATCATTTACATTTAGAAGGTAAAGGATATCAGCATAAAGACAAAGCATTTAAAGATTTAAGTATCGAAGTAGGGGCACCACGATTTTGTAAAGCTGTTCAAAGTTATGAAGAACGTGCTAACTATTTATATCAATGTGGGCAATGTAAAACAGAATTCAAACGTATTAAACGTGTTAATACACGTAAATATAGATGTGGACGATGTGGTGGAAAGTTAAAAAATATAACATAAAGAATAATTGGGAAAGTACTACACTAAAAATATGCGAGTGTAGTACTTTTTATTTAAATTTTTAATAAAAAAGCATTGACGAAATAATAGATCCGGCGTATTATAGTTAATGTTGCTTGAACGAAACGTAACAAATAATAAGACAAGTTATTCAATGTAAAATTACATTAAAAAGTTAAGTGTTTGTATTGACATTGTAAACTTAATGTAATATACTTAATGACAGTCACTTAAATAACAAATTGATTGAGTACTGCAAACCATGCGCGGTCGTGGCGGAATGGCAGACGCGCTAGGTTGAGGGCCTAGTGGGAGAAATCCCGTGGAGGTTCAAGTCCTCTCGGCCGCACCATTCATCAATTTTAATATAGCTAAGCGGGTGTAGTTTAGTGGTAAAACCTCAGCCTTCCAAGCTGATGTTGTCGGTTCGATTCCGATCACCCGCTCCAAATTATTTTATAATGAACATTGAAAACTGAATGACAATATGTCAACGTTAATTCCAATAATTGAGTACTGAAAGTACTTCAGAGTGATTGGCTTAACCAATCA
>NZ_JAJNJJ010000012.1:0-40109 GCF_022386135.1 Mammaliicoccus sp. P-M59
CTGCAAATCTCATTTTCGGGTCGATAATTTATTTTATCGGCCTGTAAATCTCGTTTTCGGGTCGATAATTTTTTTTATCGGTACATATTTCTCGTTTCTGGACCGGTAAATTTTTTTATCGGTCCGTATTTCTCGTTTCTGGACCGGTAAATTTTTTTATCGGTCCGTATTTCTCGTTTCTGGACCGGTAAATTTTTTTATCGGTCCATATTTCCCGTTTCTGGACCGGTAAATTTTTTTATCGGTCCATATTTCTCATTTCTGGACCGGTAAATTTTTTTATCGGTACATATTTCTCGTTTCTGGACCTATAATTTATTTTATCGGTACATATTTCTCATTTCTGGACCGGTAATAATTTTTATCGGTCCAGAAATTACACAACACAAAAAGGAAAGAGGCAACGCCACCTTAGCGTTGCCTCTTCATCTCAAGCTTCTATATTAATGCGTCGTTTCCTTTTTCTTGTTCTACTAATTTTTTATCATATATCTTAATAAATGGGAACCAGATTAAGAATGCTACAAATCCACAAATTAATGAAACGAGTACTGCCATGAGACTTCCTGCTGTTCCAATAAATGCCCCAAATCCAATAGGCGATGGCCATGGTACTTGTGCAATAATTGGTTTCACGAGTTCTAATTTTATTGTCCAATACCCTATTGAAGCTGATACCATTGGTGCTAAGAAGAATGGAATGGCTAAGAATGGGTTATAAACAATTGGTAATCCAAATACAAGTGGTTCATTAATGTTAAATAATCCTGGTGCTAATGATGCTTTTCCTAATACGCGTAATTGCTCTGATTTAGCTAAAAATGCGATAAACACACATAGTCCTAATGTCGCACCTGATCCACCCATAACAACGAATGAGTTCTGGAATTCTCCTGCAAATGGAATATTTGCCCCTTCAATATTTAATTGCATGTTTGATAAGACAATTGGCGTAATAAAAGCACTGATAATATTTGCGCCATGTATACCTACAATCCAAAGTGCATGAATTAAGAAGTAAATCACAAGTATACCAATCCAACTACTTGTTAAGTTAACAACAAATCCAAATGGCACAGCAATAATTTTGAAAATATCCGTATCAAAAGCTACTAATATTCCCGTAAACGCCAGTATAACGAAAGCAACTAAGAATGCAGGAATTAATGCTGTAAATGATCTTGAAACCCCTTCTGGCACCGCTTCTGGCATTTTTATAATCCATTGACGTTTTACACATAGTCTATATAATTGAACGGCTATGATAGACATGATAATTGCTGTGAATATCCCGGTCGTACCTAGCCTACTGACACCATCACCAGACATTTCCCAACCATTAAAGATATTGACATCTTTTTTCATGATATTAACTAAGACCATTTTACCGTCATCCATTACTAATTGTGGAATTGCCATAAAGTAAGCAAACATAGATAATAATGCACCGTTAAGTGGGTTAACATCTAAGTCTTCTTCCTCTGCATAAATTTTAGTATATTCATAACCAATGACTAAACAGAAATACAAGGCTAGTATCCCCATCGTTGCTTTATTGGCTAACATGTACAAATCACCAATTTTTAAAAATGTACTATTCCAAAATCCTTCTAAAAACGTAAAAGTCTGTGGAATAACGTTTAACACTAAAAACATTGATCCTACAATTGTAAAAGGTATACACGCCATACCAGCTGCCATAATCGCTCTTACAATTCTAAATGAAGCAATTTTCCCCATTGGACCCATTAAATACTTCTCTAAAAAAGCAAAAACCTTGTTTTCTGATCCCATTTCAAGACCCCTTTTCTTTGATTAGTTCATTGCATTTTCAAATCTTTGTAGTCGTTTATAATGCCAGTCTTTATCGAGTCGAATATTGTGTAATCTAAATAAGATGAAGCTGCTTATGCATAAACCACATACCAATATGCCAACTACGAAAAGTCGAGATGCTGATTGATCCACAATAAATGGATATAAATATTGGAATAATGGTGTGAATAATATAATGGGTATAAGCAATAGATTGATTGTGCTTATACTTAAAAAGCAGTAATAAGTATACTTCGCTTGATTCGAATGATTACCATACATTTTTACTTGTTCTGCAACACTGATCAAAATCACAATCATCAACACAAGTGGCAATATCAATGCTAAAGAGCGACTCATCACAAGTGTAAAAAACCAATATAAATTCGAAAAGAAGAACAAAGCAGACATATATCTCACTAATAAAAATCGATTAAAATACATAGCTTTGAGACTTGTTTCTCTTCTATTTTTTTCAATTTTATTTTTCGTTTCTTGATCCATTTTTATCCCTCATTTATACTGCATCATTTACTTTTTGATACAAATGCAACATCTCAATTGCGACTTCTTTTAACGTCATCGTTGTCATGAGATGATCTTGTGCATGAACCATAATAATTTCCATATTAATAGACTCACCTGATGCATATTTTTGTAGTAAATCCGTTTGAGATTGATGCGCTAACGTTATCTCTTGGTTTGCTTCATCTAATAGTTGTTCCGCTTCTTCATAGTTGTTTTCACGCATCTTTTTAAAAGCATCATGTATATTTGTACGCGCTGTACCACTATGTAAAATAATTTCAAAAGCAACAACTTGAATTTCTTCTTGTTCCATAGACTAACTCCCTTTACTTGTGATATTGACCAATCATATAATTTTTAAAGCTGTTATAATCCTTACAATTCATCAGTTCAGAAATTTTGTCATCTGAATCTATGAGGTTCACGATAATATCGATGATCGTTTTGAGCTCATTGTCGTTATATTTTGAAGGTGATAACATAATGATTAGCTTAATATTCGGAAACTGTTCATTCCAATACACCCCGCCAGGTACAAGTGCTACCGCTATACTTGAATAATCTCCAACTGGCTGTGCTGTATGTGGAACAGCTACTTCATCACTGAATACAACTGTGCTCAACTCTTCTCTATACCGAAGTTGTCGTTTCAACTTCTCTTCAAAACATGGCTCTTCTTTAATACTTAATTGCTTGATCAAAAGCTGATACAGCTGATGTTTAGTGATTGGTTCTTCGATATAATTAAATGCATGTTCACTGCAATATTGACTAAAGAAAGAACTATATTGTTCAAGTGCCATATTCTCTTCTAACACATGGTTATATGAAAATTTCGAATCATGATGATGAATAAATGTATTAATTTTCTTAATATCTTGATCATTGAGTAATACATTCACTTGTATGACAGGCACTTTAAATACGATGGTTGATAAATCAATAGATGAAATAATCAAATCAATATTTTCTAATTTTTCGTCTGTTATTTCATAGTAGCTAATCACATCAATGATATTCATCTGTATACTAAATTCTCTTTCTACTCGAACCTTTAACATCTGTGCACTACCATAACCAGTTGCACAAATAACGAGGACATTTAACTTTTCTCTATGGTAATATTTTTCAATAGCTGCAAGTAAATGTAATGTTAAATACGCCCATTCTCCTTCACTGACATCTTGGTCTTTTAACTCTTCTAATTCACCAAAATAATTTTTAGTCATCGTAAGTGAAGCTTCATTTTGTGATTTAATGTCATTCAAAATTGGATTTTCCAAGTGAATATTATTGCGAATTCGTTTAATCAACGGCTGTAAGTGAGTCACTAGTCCATACAATAATTGACTGTCTGACGACATTGGAAATCCAAAATCCGCTTCTATTTTTCCTAATATTTGAGATACGCGATGAGATAAATCACTCTCTTCATCGCTTTCTTGTTGTTTCGAACCTTTGCTCATAATATGCAAACTGATATACTTCGCTTCTTCTTCTGGAAACGATATTTGATAAATACGTTCAACACGATTTAAAATTTTTCTCGCGACTGACAATTCATTTTCTGTTAATACCTCTTCATTCGAAGCAATTGTTTTTAAACAATGCCCATCTAACAGTCTTTTGATCATCAATCCTAAATGTAATACAAGATTTTGGAGTATATAATCTGATAAATATACTTTAGATTCTCTCGTTTCATCTACAACAATGATTGCCAACTCTTCCATATTAATTTGCTGCAAAAGTGGCGTATCTTGAAAATATTTATTAATAGAATGAAAGAAACTATTTCCTAAGAAATAATCCATGATAAAATGACGTTTATCTCGTTCATCTCCATCAATTCCGATACCATGTTGCTGTTTGCTTACAAGTTCTAAATCATATTGCGCAATCATCTTTTTTATATTTGCGATATCGTGAGATATTGTGGATCTCGAGATAAATAATTGTTCGCTTAATTGCTCAATCGTAATAGCTGTCTTATTAAAAAGTAATAAATTCAAAATATAATATTGTCTATCTTTTGAATCATTAATACTTTCTTGATTCACATATTTAGTGCTTAAATATCTTTTTAAAAAGTTTTCAAATTCAATCATTAAATTGATTTTGAGTTGATAACCATACCCTTGTTTAGCAATTAAAGTTGCTCCATTTTTTTCAATTTCAGGTTTAAGGGTTTTGATATATTTTCGAATCGTTCTATCTGAGAGTTGCAAGATCGTTGCAATTTCTGAGCTTTTGACAAATTCATTACGTCGCTGTGATAAAAAACTGAGTATATCTATTTCTCTTTGACTAAGCATAAGCTTCCCTCATTTCATAGAGAATATTATACTGATTATTCTATGTCTTGCAAAATTACACTCGACAATTTTTCAATGCCCATTGGAATCGGAACATATGCTTGTGGTGGAATATTCACAACTGGTTTATTAACTCTATCTCCAGCTTCTTTTAACTTTTTAAAATACATTTTAGTTTGTGGACTCACTAAATATAAATCGAAAGATTGTTTTTCAATCATTTTTCCGCCTTCATTTGCTGAAACGGCATCGACTTCAATGTCATGTCCTTTTTCTTGTAAATAACTCGTTGTTTTTTTAGCCATGAGTGATGATGACATACCTGCTGCACATATAATTAACGCTTTTTTCATATTAAAACCTCCAAATGTTATAATTGTTCTCCGTTACTTGCAATAACTTTTTTGTACCAATAGAATGAATCTTTTTTAGAACGGTCTAAGGTACCATGACCTTCGTTATCTTTATCTACATAAATAAAGCCGTATCTCTTTTTCATTTCGCCAGTTCCGGCAGATACTAAATCTATACAACCCCATGGTGTATATCCCATTAAATCGACACCATCTTCATCGACCGCCTTAATAAATTGTTCGATGTGTGTTTTTAAATATTCAATTCTATAATCATCATGGACAATGCCGTCTTCACCAAGTTCATCAATAGCGCCGAAGCCATTTTCAACAATAAACAATGGTAAATGATACATATCTGTAAACCAGTTCATCGCATACCTTAAGCCTTCAGGGTCAATTTGCCATCCCCAATCTGAAGCTTGTACATAGTCATTTTTTACTAAATCACGTGTTTCAACATAATCATATTTATCGTTAGATTTCTCATGTGAAATTGCGAATGACATGTAATAACTAAAGCCAATGTAGTCAACTGTGCCTTGTTTCAAATCTTCAATATCTTGATCTGTAATATCTAAATTGAAGGATTTATCTTTAAAATACTGTGTCATATATCCTGGATATGCACCATGAACATGGACATCCGTAAAGTAATATCTCTTTTGCATCGCTTTTTGAGCCATTAAGATATCTTTCGGATTACAAGTTGCCGGATATACCGGACACATTGCTATCATGCACCCTATTTCAAAGTCAGGATTAATGTCATGACCAATTTTTGTTGCTTGAGCGCTCGCAACCAATTCATAATGTGCTGCTTGATACATAATTTGTTCACGATTTTCACCAGGTTGATATTTCACGCCTGAGTTCGTAAATGGCGCAAAATCTTCATCAAAGTTAGATTGGTTATTAATCTCATTGAACGTCATCCAATATTTAACTTTGTCTTTATATCTTTCAAAACAAACTGTTGCAAATCGAACGAAGAAGTCAATCACTTTCCTATTTCGGAAGCCACCATATTCAGTTACAAGGTGATAAGGTAATTCAAAGTGAGACAATGTTACGACAGGTTCAATCCCGTGCTTCAAACACTCATCAAACAAATCATCATAGAATGCTAAACCTTGTTCATTAGGTGCTTGGTCGTCACCATTCGGAAAAATTCTTGACCATGCGATTGAAGTTCTAAAACATTTAAAGCCCATTTCACTAAATAATTGAATGTCTTCTTTATATCGATGATAAAAATCAATTGCTTCATGGTTTGGATAATATTTACCTTCAATAACGCCGTCTGTAATTTCTCGATGTTTCCCGTGAGAAGCTGCAGTCATAACATCTGCAACACTGATTCCTTTACCATCTTCTTGCCAAGCACCTTCAAGTTGATGCGCCGCAACAGCACCTCCCCATAAAAAATCCTCTGGTAGTTTTGACATTGAAACCTTCCTCCTTTAATCAAACATTTCTTAATACAATTTTATTGTAAACGTTTTCATAAACGAGTAGCATATCGAAAAGTTCCGTAGTATTACGGAAGTCTTTTATAATAGGTAGATTTTATGCATATTTGGCAGATTTATTGTTGTGATTGGGCAGTTGATTATAGTGAGGTGAAGTTTTCGGGTCGATATTTTTATTTATCGGCATGCAAATCTCGTTTTCGGGTCGATATTTTATTTTATCGGCCTGGAAATCCCGTTTTCAGGTCGATAATTATTTTTATCGGACTGTAAATCCTGTTTCTGGACCGATACTACCTTTCCAACAAATATGAAAAGGATGAGACAGCCCACACCGTCTCATCCTCTCCAACTTCCCGTTTATCTATTAATTGATCTGGCTATTCTAGATACTGTATGGCGTTGCCCTCTAATTGCTTTACTTAATGCATATATATTCTCGACTGGTGCTAATCCACCATATCCTGCATCACCTATATGTTGAATATCAACGCCTAATGTTTTATTTTTAATAGCCATTTCTCTAATTGTTGCCTCATCCGAACCTTCTTGCGATGTACCGATTGCACTCATCACTAGTGCACCGTGTTTATGCGCTACTTGAACAGCTTCTCTCACTTCTTCTTCACTGACACCCCATACTGTTCCTACTGCCGGCACTAATATAATATCTGCTCCAGCTTCTACAAAATTCGTAATAGCTCCTAAATTAACGACCGGCTCATCCACACCTGATCCATGCATCTTACCAGCAATAATGAGCCCATTAAAATGAGATTTCCCTACTTTAATCGCTTCTAAAATATGATTATTTGTAACACCAGTTGCTGGATTACCAGTTAAACATACAAAATCAAAACCTAATTTTTCAGCTTGTATAAAAGTTTCTTTAGTCGCTTTTCTACCTGCAGAAATATCTAGTTTAACTTCTGCCATATTCGCTTTATCATCAACTGGTTCTAAATTTACACCAATAGGTCTTCCGACAAGTTTCTTTAAATCTTGAACAGCATTGCCAGTGCCTTGATAAGCTTCATGGTATAGACCTTTAATTTCTGGTTCATTGACATCTAAAGCATTCAGTAAAATCATATCCGCTCCAAAAGCAGTCGCCATTTCCGCATTTGTAATATCTTGCACTAAAGCAGGCGTATGTACGACAACATTCTCACTAAGTACCGTTCTACCTTCACTCGCCTTAATACTTTGCTTCAATTCCTCTGATGAAAAATTCAAAATATCAGACGTATTTGCACTAATTAATCGTTTAACCAAAATATTCACCCCTTCTTTTACTAACACAAAACAAAGATATATTTAAAAAATAACAAAGTCAAATTAATTTAAAAATAAAGTATTGAATAATTAATGTTGATTGCTATAATTTAAATGATATTGATTATCATTATCATATTTTTGGAGGGTTTAATTTATGAAAAGATTATTAGTTTTTTGCTTATGCTTATTATTTTTCTTGGCAGCTTGTAATAGCTCAGATACTAAAGAAAAGTCGTCAGAAACAAAATCGGATTCTTCATCTGATACTAAAGTATTTAAACAAGATGATGGGGAAAAAATCAAAATACCTAAAGATCCGAAAAGAATTGTCGTATTACATCCGACATACATAGGTGCATTAGTTGAATTTGGCCATAAACCTGTTGGGGTCATTGATTTTGTGAAACAAAATAAAACTTTATCTGATGCTACTAAAGGCGCAAAAATGTTAGGTCAAAATAATGTTGAAGATATTGCTAAAACAAAGCCGGATTTAATCATTACTACTAAAGAAGATAAAAACATTAATAAACTCAAAAAAATTGCACCAACTGTCCAAATGGATGCTATGAAATCAGACTACAAAGCTGCTACTAAAGAACTCGGGGAAATTGTAAATGAACAAGACAAAGCCAAAAAATGGATAAAAGATTGGGAAGAAAAACTTGAAAAAGATAAAAAATCTTTAGGTGATAAAGTAGACGGGAAAACTATTACAGTCCTACAATCAACACCAAAAGGTTTAACAGCTTTCGGTAAAAACTATGGACGTGGTACAGAAATTGTTTACGGTGGTTACGGAATGACACAACCTGAAAAATTAGAAAAAGAAACAAAGAATGCTTATATGGCAACACCATCAGAAGAAGAACTTTCTGATTATACGGGTGATTATATTATACTAGCAACAATGGGAGAAACACCACAATTCACACAAACAACTAACTGGAAAAACCTTGATGCAGTTAAAAACAACCATGTTATCGAATTAGATTTACAACAAACGCAATATAATGATCCAATTTCTCTAGAAAAACAAAGAGAAATCATTTTAAAACAACTAAAAGAAATGAAATAAAATATTACTGAGCATAAATTTAAGCACACGTATAAAGTTGAAAACTTTTCAATTATACGTGTGTCTTTTTATAAATATTAACTTGTTCTACCTCTTCTACTTTTTCTTTGCTTTTACTAATAGAAATGGTGGGAATTGTTTCAACTTATTGATACGAGCTTGATCGTACATTTTAAATACTTCCTCAGACTGCCCGAGGTCTTTTACATATTGAATTTCAAAGTCATTTTCTATTAAATTATTGAAGATTGTCTCAATTGTATGATGATATTTATAAACATCCGCACCTAGCCAATTTGCTGAGCGAGAAGACTCATCAAAATAATGTTCCATTCGTAAAAATATACCTTTGTCATCTTCTAGTGCAACTTCCGGATCTTTAGTGGCTGTTTGTATAGGATGTTCCATTGTAAAGAGTAACGTGCCACCACTATTTAATAGCTGATTCAACTTCTCGGCACATCGTTTAAAATCTTCAATATAATGAAATACAAGAGAAGATACGATTACATCATACGTTTCATTTGTCTGAAACGCCATAAATGATTCATGATATAACGTGACATTGTTAGAATTGAATTTTTCGCGACTTGCGCTAATCATATTAAGTGACTCATCAATTCCTGTAATATGTTTAGGATGTAACTTCAACATATGCGCAATCAAATGCCCCATACCACAGCCAATATCAAGTACTGTTTTGCCTTCTAAATCCGGCATTAACCGCTTCATCTCAGGCATTTCAACAACTTCGTTATAACTTAATGCATGATTTCTTTTTTGTTTATAGCCTTCAAAGAAATCATCTTGATCATAAATATTTGTCATCTGATACATCCCCCTTTTATTAAATTTAGTATAGCAATCATTTATATAAAAAAGAACCTGAGACCACCGTGGTCTCAGGTTCTTTACTTTAATGTGCTAACATTTCTTCTTTAACTTCGTCTTTAGATAATTTAGCTGGATAATAAGTTGGCCAGTTATCTAATTCTTTTAAGACTTTATCTTTATCATTGCCCGTGAATATATGGAAATGTGCAGCTTTTTTAGGATAAATATTGTGATCGCTAAATTGTACATATTTCGGTAAGTTATCGTTTGATTCACCTTTTAATTTAAATGTGTATCTTACGCCTCTATTACCTTTTTCATATTTTAAGATATCATAGCCATCGTACTCATATTCTCCAGTTGTTGTTTTACCTTCTTTAGTGAAACTGATTTTATTGCCGTCAATTTTGATGTTTTCGACATCTGTTTTATAGCCTTTATCATAATAAGCTTTATATTCTTTTTCAGACATCTTGCCATCTTCTTCAGCTTTATGTTCGAAGACTTCATCAAGTGTGCCATCTTTTAAATATGGATATACTGATTGCCAGTCACCTTCATAATCAGATAGTTTACGGTCTTTTACTTGTGAATCTTTGAAATACCCTTTTTCAATTGCTTTATCATGAGATGCAGCTTTCTTGTCATCTTTTGTTGTAATCTTGTCGTTTAATGATTTTTCGATATTTTTAATATTTTCCTTCATTAATGACTGATATGAAAGGTCTTTTTCTTTTAATTGTTCTTTCGTTAAAGATTCCATATTATTAAACGTTAATGGCTTAGCATCTGTTTCTTTACGAATTGTGTCTGTAATTTTTGATGAAATATTGCTTTCATATAAGATGTATTTCGCATCTGTATCTTTAATTTCTTTAACAATTTCAGTTAATTCTTTTTGTGATGGATCTTCAGCATTCATACTTTGAACACCTTTTTGAACAAATCCATAACGATTTGCTAAGTAACCTAGAGATTCATGAGAGATAAATACTGTATGGCCTTCATGACCTTTAGTAGCATCTTTTAATGATTGATCGATATCCGATAATTCATTATTTAATTTTTTATAATTTTTCTCATAATCTGCTTTATGGTCTGGGTCTTTCTTGATTAATTCATCTTTAATTCCTTTGATCATTTCTTGGTCGATTTTAGGATCTAACCATACATGAGGATCAAATCCACCGTGGTGATGATGTTCATGTTCGTGTTCATGCTCTTCATGGTCTTCTCCATGTTCATGATGTTCATCTTCGTCATCATGATCTTCCCCGTGCTCGTGACCATGTTCATGTTGATCTGTTAAAAGTTCTGATTGATCCATACTATTTTGAAGTGATAATTTTTTATCATCTTTTTTAATAGTTGAGGCAATTTTCTTTGCTACTGGATCTAAATCATCTCCTGTATAAACAAATAAATCTGCTTTACTTGCGTTTAAAATATCTTTTTGCGTTGGTTCATAACTATGTAAATCTGTTCCTGCAGGATAAATTGATTCTACTTCTACATGCTTACCGCCAATTTGTTCTATAAAAGATTTCAATGGGTAAACTGTCGTCTTAATCTTTAATTTATCAGAATCATTATTTTTGCTATCTGTTTGATTACAGCCAGCTAATACCATACAAATTGCAAAAACAACTGTTAGTACCCCAATCCATTTTTTCATCTCGTACACTCCTTATACAAATAGTAACGTTTACGATTTAAAATTATATACGTATATTTGTTAAAAAACAAGACCTTATTTAGAATAATTTTTTATAGTCTGTTTATTTTGTTTAGTTGAAAACGCTTTAGTATAATGACATCAAGACATACATTAATTAAGAGGACGTGTTTAAATGTTACAAAATAGAAAAATCATCATGGATTGTGATCCTGGGCATGACGATGCTATCGCATTAATATTGGCTTGTGCTCAATCTAGTCCATTAAATATCTTAGCAGTGACAACAGTTGCGGGGAATCAATCAGTAGATAAGAATACAACAAACGCTTTAAACGTATTAGATATTATGAATAGAGGCGACATTCCTGTTTCAGTCGGTGCTGACAGACCTTTAATTAAGAAAGCTGCATTTGCTGAAAGTATTCATGGTGAAAGTGGCTTAGATGGTCCTGAATTACCAAAAGTTCCAAACTTAAAGCCTACAAACCAGCATGGTGTAAATGTCATAATTGAAGAAGTCTTAAATAGTAACGAACCTATAACACTCGTAGCAACAGGACCGTTAACAAATGTTGCGATGGCGCTTATCCAAGAGCCTAAAATCGCTCATAATATAGAAGAAATCGTCATTATGGGCGGTGGAACGTTTGGGAAATACTCACCTTTAATCCCACTATAAAAAATAAACTTCTCTCTTGAATTATAGAACATACGTTCGTATAATATTATTAATAACATTTTATTGGGGGAGATATTATGGAATTAACAAATCATCAAAAAGGTAATATTTTAAGAAACACATTATTTTTTAAAGATGAATTAAGTGAGTCAGAAAAGAACTCACAAGACGTCGCTTTTAGCGAAGCAGAAAGTATTGTACAAAATGCGAATACTTATGATGAATTAATAACGGGAATTAGAGGACTAATCATAGAAGAAAGCGACAAAGATACAATCGAAATATTAAAACAAATACGTATTTCTAATATGGTATATCGAGCGTACTTATATGCAGTAGGAGTTGATACAATTGAAAATCATTAACCCTGGTATGCCAGAGCCATATAAGTATGAAACTGACTATCGTAAGATACCTAAAAAATATTTAAACAGTAATATCCCAGAGGGGCGTAAGATGATTAAGTGGCAACCCTTTGCTACTATGCCACAACAGTATGAAACTATTAATCAGTATATTAAGGACCAAAGTAAAACAGATAAACCAATCTTAGATGAATTAGCTTTACGTGATTTAAACGATGTATTAGCGCAGAAACTATTTTATGATCCACCAGCAACTATTAAGTATTGGGAAGATGGATATTATAAAACGATTGAGTGTGAGATTAATAAATTTGATAGTGAACGTAACAAGTTAGAGGTACTAGAGAATGCTGAAAAAGTATTATTGAGTATGGATTGTATCGTGGAGATAGAGTAATATATTACAGTTTGGTAACAGTCTACATTTTTCAAATTTTTCATTATATAATCATTTCGACATCGAAAGATGCGAATACAACTAGGAGGAATAATTTATGAAAAAAGCATGGCAAGTAAACATTACAGGACCAGGAGATTGGAATTTTAATAAGGATAATTTTATAGGTATAGAGATTAAATCTGATGAATATTTAAATTTTGAATACTATGAGGATGCAATAGAATTCATCGATTCAATCAATAGTACTAATAAATATTGTGATAATTGTTTAAGTGCACACTATTTAATTACTGAATTTAATACATATCCAGAGAAGATACTCAATAGCGGAGAAATAAATATACCTTATAATTTTCTTTCAGAAGAAGTTATTATGCATAATAACGAGCAAACCGAGTTAGAGAACAAGGACAAAGAAATTCCCTACTACGAATTAAGTGAAGGTGAAGAATTTTTAGAGGTTGATAAAAATAGATTTGAATAAAAAAAACCCACCAATTAAGGTGGGTTTAGTTATATCTCCATATCTAGAAATTATTTTGCAACTATTATAAGATATACTTTAAATATTTATTTTATCCATAAGAATAAATTAATATCTACTCTCCTTATATATAGTAAAATTATGATAATTGTATTTATTTTGGGAGGGATATTATGGATATAAAAAGCAACTTATTTATTTCTAATATGAAATATAGTGCATTGTATACAGGAGAAGAACAATATGATATCGAACATATCGACAATTTGGTAGAAATCAATGACTTCTCTGAAAATAATTGGTCAATTTTAATTCGATTTATAATTGGAGGGTTAGATAATATTAAAAATAACATCAGTGATAATGATGTTATCGCTTTGCTTACATATTCTGAATTGCATAATCATGAATATAGATTTGATGGTATGCATGCTACTCAAATAAAAAATGAAAGTGACATTAAGAAAGATTTCGGAATAGGTCTTCCTAGTTTTATTGAATTAGATAATGTAAAAAGGACTTACTTAAAAATACTATATTTACCAAACGCTTTAAATGAAAACAATTTATATAACGATCCTTTCTATTTCATATTAAATGACACTGAAAATGAGATAGGCAAGTTTACATTCCCTTTAAGATTAATGCGAAGAGGTGTTGAATGATGGGGAATCAAGATGATAAAGTCGTGAGCATGTTCCGTGAAAAAGAAGGAGCTACCTCTGAAGTTAACTCTCTACATGATAAACATGATATAATAGAATTATTAAAAGATATTAAAACGATACTAAATGAACAAAGAAAACTAGAGAAAGAGGTGGGTACAATGAGTGATTATATTAAAAGAGAAGAATATGAAAATTACAAAAATCATTTAGATACTAAATTTGATAGATTGTTTGATAAATTAGATGATAATAGAAAAGAAATTAAAGAAGATATTGAAAATACTAAAAATGAAATAAAGACGGAAATAAATGAATATAAGAATAGAACACTCACTATATATGGTATAGCTGTTGCACTAATAGGTGTTATAGTTCCTATTGTACTTCACTTTATAGCATAAAAACCTACCCAGTGACATGTATGGGTAGGATAACTCAAAACGGGTTACACCGAAATGATATAACCATAATACAACGTGGCACTTGCTTAACCACGCCAGTACGATTGTACTGATTCCTCGTTAATATTATAACATAATTTAGGCATAAAAAATAACCCTACCTAGTTCCCACTAGATAGGGTTTAATAATGTACGACGGTTCATCGTAACCAAGTAATAGCATATTATATTATAACATATTTACTTATTTAATTGTACCCCATAATGGACCGACTGCGTCTGTTTGAGCGTTCCATTCTCTGACAGGCATATAGACTGTAATACCAGCGTTAGTATCCCATGATACCCATACGTGACCATCAAACTTCTGTACTTCTGAATAGTTAATCGTCTGACCTCTGTATAATTGACCGGCTATTGGGTTTTGTCTGCTCGGACCAACTGAACGTGTATATATGAAATCAACTGTTGGTGTAAATGACGCATGCTTAGCTTTATATAAAATACCATAACTATTTGTTTTCCATCCACTCGGTGTCTTAGCTGTTGTGTTAGCACTTGGTTTACTTGCAGTTACCGTAGTACCTGTTGGAATTTTACCGTCATAGTATGATTTAATTTGACTGATAAAGTAGTCTTTCATTTTATTAACGACATCTTGTGGCGCTCTATACGAAGATGTGTAATTGCAATGTAAAGCCATTGATCTGTGCGGACATTGTGTAGCACTAAATTCAGAATGTATGCGAACAGTATTTCTGTTAACTGGTAACTTCCATTTTTTCAACATACGTGCTGCCTCTTGAAACGCTTGCTGTTCGTTTTCTAGGAATTGTTTATCTGTCGCTCTCATAGACTGACATACTTCTATACCATAATAGTTTTTATTACCGTCATTATTAGCTGTATGCCACGCTATACGGCTTTCTGGCAACGCTTGATATACATAACCATTACTGATATAACTATGTGCTATACCACGTTCTAATGTGCTTAATGGTGCGTTTACTAATGCGTTGCGCCATTGTTCAGCAGTAAGACTAGAGGCATCGTTGTGTATAACTATACCCTTAGGTTTGTAACCACGTTTAGGCAACTTATAACCTGTTACTTCGTCACGATTATATTTAAGTTTAGTTGTCTTTTTCTTAGTAGTAGTTGTTGTTTTAGCAGTCGTTTTCTTAACAGTTTCTTTTTTAACAGTAGATTCTGCATATGGTACTGCTATAAAATGTGTTAGACCGTAGTAATTATCCCATCTTAACTGTGGTTTTTTGTTAGCTAAACTATTCCAATTTTGCTCTAATATTTGGAATTTAGTTGTGTTACCCGGATTATTCACGATACCGATATGACCATATTGAGCATAGCTGCCAATGGTATATACTGCTATCCAACCTGTTTCTGGTATAGTTTCAGGTTCATTTTTAACAACTTTATATCCTTCAGGTAACTTATTGTTAATTGCTTGTTTGGCGTCCCCCCACAAGCGAACTTTGTTATCTGTGAGCCATAACATGTAATCAACAATTAGATCCATACATTGCGCATGAAAGGCTGTGTCAGCATCGATTGCGCCAACTTCCATTTTGCCGAATCTAGCATCATAACTATATGGCTTTGTAACTCTGTACGGACTATCCACTGTACCTTTTGCATAAGCTTTTAATCTAGCTTGTATTTGCGCTTTAGTTTTCATCATAACACTCCTTTTATTGTATTAAAAAAGCCGACTATTTAGCCGACTTATTTCATATCTTTTTGTTTTAACATTTCCTCTTGTTTTTTAGCTTTGTCAGTTAAGATAAATGTATTTTTATAAACACCATAGAATGTTAATGCTATTGGTATTCCTGTATTAAGCACATTTACCCACGCATCTACTTTTTGTGGGTTTATCCATTCAGCACTAACACCTGATGCATTTAGTGCTAGATACAAAGCGCCTAAAAAGCCACCTATTAAAGCTACAAATTGTTTGATTTTGTCTTTATCCATTTAACCACTCCTATGATCCGTTATATTTATCTCTAATAAAATACTGACCTTTCATACCAATCTTGTCGTAATATTGTTTAATTGTTGTCGCTTGATGTTGACACCATCTAACGTCAGTTGCATATTGATGTGTAGCTGGTTTTTTAGGGTTCCAACGCATACGATATAATGTGTTTTGACTGACGTCTATATAATCTTGCCTAATAAATCTAGCACCACCAATAATCGCTTTTGCAGCAGTGTTCCAACCTTGATTCCTCGCAAAATTAATTGCGTTATTAGGGTTACTATCAAAAGCACCTATTCCGTACATATTGTAATAACCACTGTTACCACTAGCGAAATATGATTTACCATTACCTGTTTCCAATATTGCGTGAGCAATTAAATATATTTCGTTAACTCTATACTTTTTGCCTGCTTCAGCAAAAGCTTTACCTTGACCTGATAAAGTACCTTTTCCACTTAATAGTGTATTAAGTTTTGAAACTGCTATGCCTTGATATTTACCTAAATCAAGCATTTGATATTTTTGAGTACTACTAGACCAAACATCGTTGTCGTTCATAGCTGCGCTTGTCTGTGATCTACTAGCGTTATACCATGAGTAACCATTACTTATCTGTGGAATAACATTCATTTGAGCATTCAATGCTTGTGTGAACGAATATTTACTGCGTTCAGTAGTAACTTTTGTAGTATTGCTAGGTTTAGTAGTTTTTGGTTTTTCTGAAGAACTATCTTCGTCATCATTAATAGGTTGATTATCTTTATTTTTGTTGGTATTAATGATTTTAACTTTAGTCTTCTCGACTTTATCTTTAGGTATTTCGTAGAGAACACTATCTCTGTTTTTATACATTTCTACTAATTTTTTGACTAACTCGTCATATTTACTACTTGTTGGGAAACCTTTTACATTCATATCCCAATCTACTAACTGTTTCATAGAACGCCACACACGCTTATCTGCGATAATGTGTTCTTCATCGAATTTTATACCTAATATTTTAGCTTGTTCATAAGCTACTATCATGCCAATAGCCTGGTTTCTTAAAAAGCCATCATTATTTTTGTATAAATCTTCCACGACTTCAATCACTAACGAATCAGGATGACTAGGAACGATTAAATTCGTGTTTCTAGGTGACCACATATGATTAGTATCTACATAAAAATGTGGGTACTCTAAGTTGTCATTAAATTTATATCTGTCATTATAAATGTTCCTAACTGAACGCATAGTATTACCATTCTTTATTAGTACATATTTGTATTTACCATTTTTAGGTGTGCCGTCCTTAACAACATTGTGGAAAATACGTTCAATGAATTGGTCGTCTTCATATGTTGTTGTATACTCAATTTCGGTACGTTCTTTAATTGTGTAACTAGGCTTTTTGTCTTGTACTGGTTTGCTAGGTGTAGGGTCAGGTTCCACTGGTTCAGGTTTTTCTGGGTCTGGTGCTGGTTTAGGTTCAGCTTTATATGGTGGTCGAACAAAATGCGATACTGCATTGTATGAATGTTTTTCTTTTGAACCTGGACTACCGTTGTACACATTTGCGTTTCGCCAATTTTGGTCTACACTATAAAAGTAACTTGTTGTAGAAGGACCGATTACAATCGCTGTATGACCTGCATATCCGATTCCGTAACCTGGTTGCCACACAGCAAAGTCTCCAGGTTTGGGGACAAATGAAGGTGTGTTTTTCAATACTTGGAAACCACTAGGATATTTATACCACGCCATATCTTTAGCGTTACCAGATGTTGTAAAGCCCCAGTATCGCCTTAATAAGTAGTTTGGTAAGTCCCAACATTGCGAGCCATTATAACCATCGACATCAAGCCTTTTACCGATTCTGCTTATAGCCCACTCTTTTACATCATTGGCTGTAGGTTTACCACTTGAAGGTAGAGCCATTTAATCACTCCTTATTATTTAAAGAATAGCCCGATGAATGGCACTAAACCACCGCCACCCATTAATAGTCCTATGAACCATTTGAAAAGCGTAATATTGTCCTTTTGCCTTTTCTTAACTTCTTCTTTATATATTTTCAGTTCTTCTTTGTTTTCTTCGATATCTTCAGTGTTCTTTTCCGTTTTATACTTGATATCTTTTATCTCGTCGTTCTGTTTAGACATTGTAGTATTTAGTTTAACGAGTTCCGTTTTAACATCTTTATTAACTTCGACCATTTGTTTGTTTACTTCTGTCATCGCCACAATTGCGATTTCTAAACTGTGGTATTTATCATCATGTTTTTGATCTACTTCATTTATGCGTTGGTGTATTTTACCTCTTGAATGTTCCCACTCATGACGTAAGACATATTTATCTACTTCTTCTGCCATAAGTAGCTACCTCCTATAAAAGTAAGAATAGCTGTTAAAGCCCAAAATGTTAGATATTGAACCCATGATAACCAATTCAAAGCATTATACACACCAACCGTTGACATAATAAAGTAGAAAATAGATGATATTAAACCACCTATCATAATGAATATTGCAGCTTTTTTAGAATGATTAATACTTGGTAGAAATACGCTACCTAAAATCAAACATACGCCACCTAAAAAGAAAAATATGCCCCAAATACTCAATGGCATAACTTGATGTAAAGATAAATATAAGTCGGAATCTTTAATAACTGCATCGCTTTCTGCTATCCAGAACATGCCTCTTTCACCAGTTAATAACCCAAAACCAAATAAGCATAAACTAGCGATTATACCTTCTATTTTGAGACCTTCCTTTTCATTCATACAACACCCACTCTCTGTAATTTATTTATATAAAAAAAGACACTGAAATTAATCAGTGTCTTCTGTATAATCTTCACCAGTCATTTTTTTATACTCTTCAATTGTTAGAGCTCCATGTTTAGTAAAATACTTAATATCTTCAATCGTATAAATTTTTAAATTATAATACTTCTCTATTGTTTCATATCCTGGGAATTTCATTATACTTGACCACCTTTCAAACCAACTATTTCTTTAATAATTTCAGCGTTTTCTTGTCTTAATTCTTGAATAGCAACCTGTGCTTTAAATAGCTCCATTTGAGTTCTTGCTGACTCTATTTCTTCACGTGTTGGCTCTCTATCCTCTTGAATAAGATTACTTTCCCATTCTTCCTTACTTGTCCCTATCCATTCATTACCGTCATAGTAGAACGGTTGATATATACCTTCTGGTGGTGGTACATCTGTGTATTCGTCTTTCGGATAAACGTATTCTCCTTCATCGTTTAACTCAACTATGAAAGGTGTTCCGTCGTATAAATAAACTATTTTCATATTTTCCCTCCTTAATCATGCCATGTTAATTCTGCATAAGCATAGCCTGTTTCATCCCAAGTGTTATCACTATTGGATACATGAAAACCAACTTCTCCATTCGGTTTAATAACTACTTGTGCATTGTTTGTTACATAAGGTGTTTTTACTGGGAATGATTGTGTGTTTTTTGCAAAGTTAGTCGGTAATTGCGCTATAACTTGCCCAGGTACTATATTAGATCCATTTATTCTTAATTTTTTCGTTACTATACTACCGTTCGTAATCGTTCTATAAGCACAATCAAAACCGTTTTCGCCAGTGTTTTTATAAGCAGTGTTACTTAATGCACCATTGATAAGTTGATAAGTTATCCATCCTGTATCAGTTTGTGTTTTAGTTAATTCTTTCCAACCCAAATCTGTACCTTTATGAACATTCTTTATGAATACTTGTCCAGAGTAACTTACAACTGCAAATATCTGTTTTGTATTATCAATTCCTTGCAATATCTCAACGTTATACAATGCTGAACCGTTGTTATTAAAAGGGTTATTCTTCATATAAGAAATTTGATATTGACCAGGTGGTAATGTCAAAGGGTCGATCTCTGTATAGAACGTTGGTTTACCATCGTCTTGTGTCAACTTGTACTTTTGCCACGTTAAACTACTTAATTTATCATTTAACCCTTCTGGTTTAACAAATTCGTTATCAAGAATAGCTTGATTAAATTCATTTAACTTTTCGTCTACATGCGTAACTGCGTTATTCGAGACGCTTTCCACATTACTTACACTCTCATCTGCTTTACTATTAACTGTAGAAATTGCATTGGATTTAGCAGTATTAACTTCATCTATCGCAACAGATTTAATAGTATAAACTTCTGTGTTGTATTGGTTTATTACTTCAGTTAAATCACTTTTTCTTTCAGATACTGTCTGATTAATTTGAGTAATACCATTAGTAACCGTTGTTTCGACGTTTGCGCCTAATATATCTAAATCCCCTAATCTACTTTCGATATCAGCTACTTTATCTTCTAACACTTGTTTCATATCATCAAACATTCTGAAATACTGTACTTTAATCTCACCTTTTATTTGGTTAGGTAATGCATCTTTAACGTGGAAACCAAATTCACCTAATGTTGCTATATCCGTATTCTCGTTTACTGCTAGAATTATCTGTCCTTTGACATCTGTATCCGTTGCACCAACTAAAAACCAGTTTGGTATCGTAACACCGACAACGCCATTTAAACCGTCTATAATTTCTAAATCCAATTGTCCTGACATTGTGCCATTAGTTGATTTTAACCATAAATATCCTGTAACATTTACTGGTCCCATTTGCATTGGGAATCCATCTCTAGTTATAACGAATTGTAATTTCGCTGTTCCATTATCCAGATTATAAAAGCCAATATCTACATTAGATACTGGCTTCACATAAGGTTTATTTTCTAAATTTATTTTTGCGATTTTATCAATATTTGACATTATTTATTACCACCTTTTGTAATAGGGTGTATAAAGCAAACAGCTACGCCATAACCTTTTTTAGAGTCATAAGGCGTTGTAATTTCTTGAACGCGATAGAACCCATTTACATTATCTCTGTAACCAATACCAGCTTGTGGTTTAATGTAATCATTCGCTTGTAATTCTCCTCTAAACCTAACGAAAACTTGTCCGATCAAACCAACGACATTCCATTCTGGACGTTTTGAACGAGGAATATAATCATCTTCGTACTCAACATAATCCGGATTAGGTATTGGTACTTCTACTTCTTCAGAATAAGTATTACCCTCATCATCAGTCCACTCTTTTAATTCTTTTTCAGTTAGTGTAACACCAAATTCATCTTTTAAGAACTTGTCTTTATGGTGGAACATTTGGTCACCTAAAATAACACCTGCTGTACCAGATATAACGCCTAACGGAATATCTCCTTCTTGTGCTTTTCTAATATATCGACCATCTAAAGCAACGATTGTTCCATTTGGAATTGGTTGTCCACTTTGCGATTCAAAATACTCAGCATAGTCACCAAAGTTTTGACCGGATTGAATATTCCCTTTAGATTTTATATCTCCATTAGTTGAATTCATGTCTATTGTAGCGTTTTCGTATTTAGCACCATCTGTTCCATAACCTAATAAGAAATGGTAGTTACCAGGTGATTTAACACCACGACTATTCACTATCGTTTGGCAATATGCACCAGGCATTGTTTCTGACTCTAATGAGTTTATAACCGCACTTCTTGAACCATAAGCTTGTGAATTTGCGCCAACTCCAGCTATCCAACTTCTATCACTATGAGCATACGAGCCACCTGTACTTGCAATTGCCGCTGAACGTTGAGCAATCGCACCTCCACCAGTTGTACCACCACTAAATCCACCTTTAGATACAGTAGGAACATTTGTATATTTCTTACCTGCTATTTGAGCGTTTGTCTCATAACCATTTGCAGTAACACCATGAATATTACTGTGGTTATTTGTAAGTCTTACACCTATACCTGATCCATTACCTAAAATATTACCGTTACTTAATTTGAATCTATATACTTTCCCACCAGATGCAACACCAATTGAGTTTGAAGAATTATATATATTAAAGTTTGATAATACATAGTTTTCCCCACGATTATTCCCACCGAAAAATCTAATATCTGCACCAGCATCTTTAAAACCAGTGACGTTAATCCCGTTAAGAACAACGTTTTGTGCCATGAATTGTACTGCTATTGCTGGCATGCTCATGTCTTTAGTTCCGTCTGACTTTTTAGCGAAATCTCCATCGCCAATTGCAGTAAAGTTTGATACTAAGACGTTAGTGTATGCACTAATAACCATTGCTCTAGCTGTTGTATCTGGATAAACACCGTTGTATTTAGGATTAAGCGACATACAATTGCTTAACGAAACACTGAAGGCAGTTTTAGTTTTCTTATCAGTAGATCTGTGATGTCCAATGTGTCTAATATTATAGGAACGTGTAGAACCAATATCTAAATGATTATTAACTACAACACCGTTAGACGCGCTTGCAGGCTCGTGTGCTTTAATTTCTAAGCCACCAAAACAGTGTTCAGTTCTATTATCGGATAAGAAAACAAATTGTGAACCATCGTCTACCTCTATACCGTTCCTATTTCCACCTGGCGTTGGATGATGTGAGTAGTTGTTTGTGATTAGTAAATATCTACTGTGATGTGTTGTAATACCGTCATCACCATGACCAGTAGTTTCGCAATTATCAATGTGAATATACTTACTTTCCAACGATTCAGAAACTCTTGAACCATCTCCGCCATAGTAGTATTCATCGTTAGCATATGTTACATCGATTCCGTGAAGTAAAGTATCTACTGTTTTCACGTTATAAACATAACCATGTTTCACACCAGCTAATCTAATACCACTAGATAACGAACCGCCAGCAGGCTCTAAACTTCTGTTTTGTCTCCACTTGTTACCATTTACAGTAAAGCTTTCGATTGATATATTTTTAGCGTAACCACTCATATTAGCGTTTGTTACACCAATAACATCATTTTTGGCATCATCTGCCACTCTTAATGTGGTAATATCTTTGCCCTGACCAACTAAACGTGTATTACTTGGCAATTTAATACCATATATCTTGTAAGTACCTGCCGACATCGTGACTTGTACATTACCGCTACCCAACGCTTTGTGGAAAGCTTCTGTACTATCTTTAACCCCAGTTGGGTCAGCACCAAATTCATCAACATTAACAACACGATTTATTTTACCTTTTAATTCTTCATACCCTTTTTCTCTATCATTTTTTTCCCTCAAGAAATCATGGTATAACCTGGCATCTAATGTATTGTGTTGAATGGCATCCATAGATACTCGACTGCCTCTAACTTCTTGTTGACCATTACCTAAATTACCCATGATTAAATGTTCGTTTTGTTCATGTAAATAATTTAATTCACTTTGAACATCAGTTTTTTGATTGTGTCTAGTTAAATGTTTAATTTGACTAGATAAATGAGCATCTTTTTCTGTAGTTTTGTGTAATTCTCTTTCAACTTCATTAGCATTTATATACTGTTCAATTACATGATAGTTATCTTCATGTTGTGATACATGATATCTATCAAACACATCAGACAACTTTTTCTGTAAATTTACTTTTTTAGCCATGTTAAACCTCCTTATTATTCAATCCAAGTATGCTGACCATAAACCCAATAACTGTTAGGTGATAGTGTTTTATCATTCGTTCCACCAAGTATTGTCATTTTTCCGTCTGGCATTATTTCTATTCGATAAGAACTCATATTGCCATTACCAAACGCTGGGAATAATTGGGCGTTTTTTATAAAACCAGAAGGTAATTGAGCTACTTGTTCCCCTAATTTAAAACCTCTCAAGTTATAAGCTATTGTCTTATACCTTACAACTGGTGTAACACCTTCTATACCTATTCTTACTTCTTTTAATGCACATTTCAGACCGTTGTAATTGGTATACATCACATCTACCTCTACGCCACTTACCACACTACCAGCGTATGAAACCCAATCTGTTGTACCCATGTATCCTTCTAAAGCATTTTCTAAATTAGTTTGCTTTTCATCAATGATACCAACGCTATTTTCTAAATCAGTCTGTTTTTCACTAATAACCGATACTTTGTTGATGTTATCCACTTGTTCAGTAGTTAGTTGTTTACTTATATCTAACTGATTCAACTTTTTCTTATCATCTTTTAACATTAATCCGTTTTGACTTTCAGAAACTTTAGGTAACGCATCTTCGTTAATCCCGTTACTATCGATAATAGTTTGCTTAGTTTCTCCACCATCATTACTCTTTTGAATAGATCCGTCAGAATTAAAATAAACGCGATTAGTATCGTCTCCTGCACTGATACCTTCCGCGTTTGCATTTAATGAATTTGCCATATCTATAATGTCTCGTGTGGAATAATTTAAAGCATCTACTTTACTGGTTACGTTATTAATCGTTTTCGCTAATCCTCCACCCAGTCCGCCTAAGCCACCAGAACTTTCAATTTTACTAATAGCTTTAGATGCTTTATTAGTTGATTTACGATACCTATCACGTCTTCTAAACTCACCTAGTACAACATCTTGTTTGATTATCTCGTTATTAACGTCTCTAACTGTCGTAACTTCGATAATTCTTACACTATCGAATACATCAGTAACGTCATCTCTTATTGGGACAACATCACCAACCCTAGGTATTGCACTAGGAAATTCTTCCCTTAATGAAATGAAATCTAAAGATAGTGACACTTTAATTGAATTATCAATTACTTCTTCCAATCTGGCTTTCATGGTACTTTCTTTTGTAATTCTACCGTCTATAACAGGTGGTGCCTCCCTCATTCCTATTACATCAGCAAGAGGATGGACATATTTTACTTGTAAGAAAGCATCTTGATATTTAGAATTTTCTTCAAAATCTCCAAACCCTTGTATCCATGTATAACCTTCAGAAGCGTCTTCTTCAATCTTTAGATTGTTAGCATTTATTTTAGTACTAATGTAGTATTTAACCTCATTTTGCACTGAAGGCCTTAACGCATAAGTTTTAGTCTTAGGGTTATATTCATATTCAAGTCCGTAACGTTTCAAACCATCTTGAAACATTTCGAATCTTGAATCACCTTCACCTAAGTTTTCCCACCTAGAACTACCTACATTCTGTGAAATAGTGAATTTATATCCTGTATCTTCAAATACAATTTCAAAGTATCTATCGTCAGTTAAAGAGCCTGTATAACTATCATGTATACGTTGAGCCATTAAGTCATCCAAATGTTTCTCTCTGGCAACTACACTAACTCGTTGTCTTGTACCAATAGAATCACGATCAATTAATATAATCTTATATTCTTCTATATCATTGATTCCGTTTACGTTTGTAATCGTCCAAAATTTAGATATAGATTTTATAACATCATAATTTGATTCGTTTTCAAGTATTTCAAATGTTAGCTGTCCTTCGTCATTTAGTCTTTTAGATGTGTTTGTATTTACATGTAATTTATAAGCTTTACCTATTTTGTTTATTAATTTTATAGTCATTTATGCACCTACTTATAGTAAAACTTCATATCAAAAACAACTTTTCTCACATCTTGATTAAACTTAAATGTGTTCCATCCTTCTTTAAAAGTAGGATTAGTCATTCTTGTTTCATTTATTGGTACACCGTTTTTGAATGTTTGAATACCATCATATTTAATAACGTCGCCTGGTTTCAACTCTAAATCTTCTATTATCATTAATTCAGAATCTTCTAAGTACCAAATGAATTTTTTAGTCAATTCTCCGATAACAATCGTCACGTTATAATCAAAGTTAAACTGACTGATTTCCACATCACCATGATAATAAACAGAATCAGTATAAACATTTTCGAAGGTATATAACCTTTTTCTGTCTTCTTTAGCCCAATCTATTTCCATATCAGATGACCAATAACGTCTATTTTTGCCTGTTTGTAAATCTAAACTTCTACCAATACTTTCATAGTACGGTAAGTTAACTGTTTCAAATTCCAATTCAATCTCCCCAGACAACTGTGAAGTATCGAAGTCAAATTCATTAACAAGCGCTAACTTGATTTGTTTGCCACTCACATAGTCTAAGTCAAAACTTTGTGCTTTTTGACCGAAACTTTGAAATTTTATTTCTGGGTTAACTGCCTTTAATTCACGGTAGTAACATTGACCACTAAATAATTTAGCAATATTATTCTTTAAATGAACTGCATGAGATAACTTTTCTACGCTATACCATAAAACGAGTCTTGCACTTCTTTTTTTATTTGTATAGGTATTAAGGAATCGACCATGTAAACGGTCGACTTCCTCGAAACTATAATTGTGATCTATGCCAGCTACATTGAACGATATTACTTTGATATCTTTGTCGGTAAATTCATTGTTACTAACACGATATGCCTTACCATTTTTAATTACTTCTAAATCATTAACTAACAATTCATCACCTTCTAACTGTAATATTCTTTCGCTGACATATCTTCAATTGTAGATTTAATCAATTCTATATCCGCTTCATTTTTAACCACTAGATTAACAACAGGTTTACTGTTTTCGGCAATGCTATGTCTTACATCTGAATCGATATAACCGTCAATATTACCGACCGCAGAAGAAATACCGTCACGCATAAGACTGCTATCTACACTAGGCACTAATTGTGGATTAAATGCGTTAGAAATAGAATTTGCTAATCGTTCAGTGCTTGAGATAGCTGAACCTCTATGTCCTTCTATACCTTTAACCATACCTATTACTGACCACATACCTATTTCTGCAAACACTTTAGAAGGGGAATTGATTTTCAACGCTGACTTTGCTGCACTTACCGCATCTTGTACCGTAGAAACTGCTGCATCTACTAAAGCACCTGCTGCGTTTTTAACCCCTTGCACCATGCCCATGATTAAATCTGTACCTGCAGAAATGAAGTCTCCGACGAAACTTAGTGCAGCGTTTACTGCATTACTTATTCCATCTGTTATTGCACCGACAAAGTTGACCATTCCGTTGATTGCTGCGTTAACGATATTGACCATACCATTAACTACGTTAGATAACATATTAGACATTCCAGTGATCACTGCACTTACTGCATTAGCGAGGTAATTAGTAATATTACTAACAATACTGTTCCATGTAGAAATGATGTTCGCTAACACTTGTGACATATAACTAATGATGTTACTTAGTATCTGACCAAAGTAGCTGATTACACTACCAAGTATCGAAGATAGTTTACCACTGATGAATGACCACATTTCAGACCAACTAGAGATCGTCGTACCTAATATCGTGTTATAGATACTAAAGAAGAAATTTGAAATTGTTGTCCATATTGATTGAATAGTAGACCATATTGTATCCATTACATTGGAAATAGTAGTTTGCAGTGTTAACCAAGCACCACTAAAATCGCCAGATAGCAATTGCATAAACGCTGTGAATATACCTGTTATTAATTGAACAGCAGCCATGATAATACCACCAATCGCTTGCCATACAACTTGTGTAACAGTCCATAGCTGATTAAATACAAGCATAAGTAGTTGGATAGCACCAACAAATGTTGCACCTAAAACTTGTTGTGCAATCTCTCCAACTTGTTGAAGTAATGGCATGATTGGTTTAAGTGTGGATTGGATATTAGACCATAACTCTTGGAACCATGTAACCAATCCGTTTATAGCTTCTCCTACTTTATCTTTGATAGTATTCCAAGCATTCGTTACTGCGTTTCTGAAATCTTCGTTCGTCTTCCATAGGTAAGTAATTACACCGATTAACGCTGTAATCACACCAATTACTATCCACACAGGTGCGCTAATAGCACCTAAAGCGCCAACTATCGCCCCAAATGCAGTTCTAAGTAAAGTTAGTGGAGATGCCAACTTACCAAGTACACCTTTCAATGCTCCCATAACCTTGTTTACGATACCGGCTTTGTTTGCCCAACTTATGAATGGAATCAATAAGTCTTTAACAAATATAGCTACCTGTGCAATCGTAGGAACGACTGCGAGTAATATACCACCTAGAATAGTCATAATACCGACTAACTTTGCAACTCCTGGATGCGCTTCAAATAGATTACTCGTAAAGCTAATGATTGCGTTCACTACATCAAGTATCTTACTTGCTATTGGCGCCATTGCAGTACCAAAATTCACAAGTAACATTGTTATGTTGCCGATTAAGTCCATAATTTTAGGACCGTTTTGTTGTACATAATCGATAAACTTTTTAAACCCTTCTGATTTACCGACTGTTTCTGACCAATCTCTAAATTTTTGTGTCATTCCTTCTAATGATTTAAATATATTAGTCGAATTGCCACTAAATGCTTTTAATAGGTTATTGATACCTGCAAACGTATTACCGAATATCTTACCGATTAAAGGTAAATTCTGTTTCGTATATTCCATGAATTGCTTAATAGAATTCTTACCACTCGCACTATTAGCCCATTTACTAAAGTTAGTAGCGATACGATCTAACCAGTTAGCACTCCATTGGAATAAAGGCGCTAATTGAGTAAATACATTAATAAGTCCGTCTCCAAATTTACCTGCAGCACTTAGCATTTTGTTGAACACTGATACGCCTGTTGTTTCCATCATATTAAAGAAAGCTTTAGCTACACTACTTGATTTAGTCCATTGCAGTAATGATTCAGATGCTTTCTCCATACCACTAGCTACACCGTCTAAGAATGGAGTTAAACCTTTCATAGCAGTTTTAACTGCATTCAAACCATTAGCCATAGTGTTAAATATCTCACTTTGATTACTCTTAATGATGTCTGTCCATGTATCTTTAACACCTTCTAACGCTGACTGATACTTCTTCGTTTCTTTAGTCGCTTTTAGTGTACCGTCATTCAACATTGTTATTGCACTTACTGCCATTGCACCAAACCCAACAAAACCACCTGCTGCAATAGCAATAGCACCAGCAAGCGCTAACGCACCACCAGTAACAACTTTTAAAGCGTTACCTACTGCCATTATGACAGGTGCTAACCCTGCGATAATTGGTATTAGCCCTTGAAAACTAGCAATTAGTGTACCTTTAATCTGATTAGAAAATACTGTCCCGAATGATCTAATTGATTGAGCCATAGATTGCATTGCGTTATCGAAATTGTTTTGAGCCTTCTGAGTTTGCGCCCAACCACGTTGCATAGTTAACATTGCACGTCTAAATTTACTTGTGTCAGCATCTATATCTACTGTATGATTCCTAAAACGTTGAGCCATAGCTTTTGCACGCATTAAGCCACGTTGGAATTTAGACGTATTAGCAGTAATATCTGTTTCGATTTCATCAGGTATAGATGTTTTGGCTAAAGCTTGTGCCTTTTTAACATTTCGTTGGAAATTGTTTATATTAGCCATAATTTTAGCCATAAAATGCTTATCCAATATTTATCCCTCCTTACGCTTTAATTGGTCGAAGAAAGCTTTGCCTTCTTGTTTCTGTACTTCTCTAATACGTTTGCGTTTCTCTAATTCAGCTTTACGTTCTGCTTTATAGGTGTCATTTTCTTGATATATAGATTTACGTGCTTTATCAATATTACGTTGCATAGCTTTTAATTTATTACCTTTAGCTTGTGCAACTTGATTAGCTTTTGCTAAGTGGATATTTAACTCTTGTTGGTCTAAAAATGACTCTTTAGCACCATTTATCCACGCAGACCATTCTTTAGGTGTCATACTGAATAATTCACGTTCAGGTACATAACCTAGATATCTAGCAGTCTGTATCCTTATATCATCAAGATTTAGTAAGGATTCACTCCCATGATCTCTTTGTAGTTTTCTTTCATGACCTCGATTCCGGCTTTCATTGACTCTCTCTCGTCCTCTTTCGCCATCTTCGGTGCTTTCTGCATCTGTGACCAGTACAGACGTGATTTCTGTTTGAAAAAACCACTTTCGTTCATAACTTGTAATGCACCTTGCAGTAAGTTAATCGTGTCGTTTGTTTTATCAATTTCTTCCATAATTGCTGTTTCAATATCTTCTCTAGATGGTTTAACTTTTTCATGTGCAATTGCACATTCCCAAAAGTCTGCAATAGAATCAGTTTCACGCTCTAAAATGCCACCATAAATAGCGTTAAAACCAGAAGACTTAACTTTCTTGCCATTTTCATCAGTTTCTTCCTTAGAGAATTTCTTTGCTACTTTATCGAAAAAGAACGTTGCTTTTGCTTCGTATTCTTTCCCATTAATATTTAATGTAGTGATAGGGTTAATTTCTGACATGTTATTACCTCACGTTTCGTATTTTTGATATAAAAAAATAAGGGGACTTAACCCCTTATTAAGCACCAGAACCAGATACTGCTTCACGGTCTTCTAAAGGACCTTTAAACGCACCAGGTGTTTCGTATTCAACAGTAGTTCCAGCAGCAGATGGATCTAACCATGATTGTGGTAGTGTTTCAAATTCACCTTCAGCAGTATTGAATTTAACTTTTAAAGTTACCTCGATAGTATCTTCTTCGTCGTCAAATGAATTACCGTATTCTTCAACAACAGTATATCCAAATTGCGCAGGATACTTACCATCACGTTTTTTCTTTTCGATTAACCACACACGTACTTGTTCACGTGCTTTGATTGCTTTCTTGAATTGTTCTTGTCCTTCATCACCTGGGATACGCCCAACTGTGAAAGTAAATTCTTCTGCAATACTTGAATATTCATAATCTGTTTTACCAGCAATAACTTTTTCCGTTAATTCAGAAGAAATATTATGTTCTCCTTCTTGCAAATCAGATACTAAGTATCCTTCTGCATCTGGTAATTCGTTATTAGCAGGCTCTACAACTGCAATAAAATTAGCCATTTACTACACTCCTTCTTGTAATGTTTTGTGTCTAAATCTAAATAAAAGACGTAGAACACCATGTTTTGTGAATTGGTCTATATCGATAAACACATCACTGTTATCTTTCTGAACCCAATCTAATTCATAGTCTTCTATGTCTATGTTTTCTCTAGCTAGAATGTTGAGATACTTTAATATGTCCCTAGTCTCATAACTCGTAGTAGCTTGACTATAGACGTGTAATGTAACTGCAACTGTTTCTCTCATACCATTCATTGAAGGTCGTTCAGTGACGTTTGTTTCTCCAACAACAATGTATGGGTAAACAGCGTCTTTCTGAACGCAATCAAAAACACGACCACCAACTAACATGTCAATGGTCGCGCTACTTTTTAAATTGTTATATATCTTTACAAATAGTTCAGGTTCAACTGATACCCATCTCATCTAATCACCTCATGAAAAATACTTACTGAATGTTTTGCGCCCAGCATCAATAGCAGGGTTCCAAAAAGGTTGTGCTTCCATTCCTTTTGTAGTGTGCCATTCGCCATCTGCGTCTTGATATGACCACGGTATCTTTTTAGCACGACTACCACCTGGACCAGTTGCATATATTCCAGTTCCGTATTCAACATAGATTGCATAATCTGCGCCTACACTGACTACACCAGTCATGCCACCGTCTTTATACTTGAAATCGATACTTTCTTTTAAGAAACCCATATCTACAGGTGCTAAGGACACTGCAGTGTTATATATCATCTGTGTTGTTTTAGCTATACCTTTTTTAACCCAATCTTCCATTTCTTCTCGATAATCTTCCAATGCTACAACTAAGTTATTATTTCCATAAGTAACTTTAGCCATATGGTGTCGCCTTTAAATGTGTTTTGTGGACTTCATTCATACCACCTTGATTTTCTAAGTCACCTACGCATTGGAATACTTTACCGTTAAATCTGAAATGTGCTTTTTTAGGGTTAAATTTAGTTAGGTAAGGCGTATACATGTTTAAATCGACTGATTGTTCCATTTGATGAAATTTAAGTGTTTCAGACGTCGTAGGTGTATCCATAAATGCTTGTATTGGTTTTTCGCTTATAAAGCGCTCTTGTATATTAGGATACTGTCCTACTTTTTCAATGAAACCTAATTCAACTGTATGTGGGTATTCGTCGTATGGATTAAACATATTACCACCTCAATTTTCTAAATGGTGCCAAGTGTTTATATACTGATTGTGGTAGATCCGTTACAAATGTGTAGGATACAGTCCCCATAGAACGACTAGCAAGATTACCGTTCGTTCCATATTTTATTGATTCAGCTATAAACTTCTTAACGCCATAAGGTAAAGAATCTTCAAACTCTCGATTACAATATTCTTCTGCAATACCTTGGTACACTTCAATAAGTTTATTTAAAGTTTCGTCTTGTGAGTTATCTTCTAGTGGTAGTTTATTGATTAATTTAACGTCTTCAGCGTTCATTACTTACCACCTTCTAATACTTCAATTAACTCTGCTTTCTTCATACTAGAATAACCCTCAATTTCACGTTCCTTAGCAAGTTTTTTAAGTTCTAATACATTCATATCAGAAAGGTTTACTTGCTCGTCTACGCGTTCTATTAAAGGCTTTCCTTGACGATTAGATGTGTTGGATAATTCAGTTAGTCTTTCTTCACTCACTCGCTTACCAGAACGAGGGAAAACGTCACCTACGTTATATTCATGGTTATCATCTTGCAAGTCAGTGAAGTAATTAATAACTTTGTACGACACTGTAATCACTCCTTATTAATTAAGCGCCTGCACCATCAACTGGTTCAGATGCGAATGTACCTTTGACAACTCCATTATCATCTTTCAAGTTAACACCATAGTGATAGTTAGTTGATAAAATATGTTCACGTTTCAAGATATCAAAATCAGTATATGCTTCAGGTTTCTTCTTATTCACAATTTCCATCGCACCTTTACGTTGTAAGAAGAATTCTCCTTCAGCTGTACGTTTAGTTTTTTGGATGTTCGATACACCTACAAGTTCAGCAACTTGACCAGAAGTAATAGCACGATCTTGTACACTTCCACCTACGTTAAACAATGATTTAACTAACTTATTGTAATCTTTAGGGTGAATGTGTAATACATAGCTTTCTTCATCTTCTGAATCAAATACTTCAATAGCATCTAAAATACCTGATGCAGTTGCTGGTACAGTTGCAGTTAATTTAGCAGTTTTTAGTTCTTCGATATAATCGATTTCCACTTTATCTGCTAATGACATAGCTAATTGACGTCCAGCTTCTGCTAATGTTCCATTGATGTTAGTGATAACTGCTGTTTGAGTTACTGCTACTGCTTTACCAGTTTCTTTAACAGTCACTTGAGTAGTAGTCATGCTCATTTTTTCAGTATCCATTGCTACGCCTTCTTGTAAATCTTCGGCTGGACCAATGTATGCGTACTTAGGACGTGTGATTGTGTCCCCTGGTTGACCTACTAATGTATTATCCACATCAGCATACGGTGTAAAACGAATTGCATTTTCTAACTTTGCAGATACTACGTTAGCTAGTACCTCTGGATTAATTAAATCTGCTTTTTTAGTTTGTGCCATTTAGTAACACTCCTTATTCTGATAATTTGTTATATAATTCCGGTTGTGTGTTCAATAAGTTAACTTGTTCTGTATAACTCATTTCTTTAAACTGTTCTTTCGTAATGCCACCTGTTGGATTGTTTCCATCTTGTGGCGACTTTCCTGTCGGTTTATCCGCACCGAATAAATGACCATTTTCTTCTTTAAATGATTTCAACTTGTCATCTAATCCTTTTACAGAACCATCATCTTGTAGTTCTAAACCATCTGTATCAAGCAGTTTTAGAACGTGGTTAGCATTGATTGCATCTTTAGCAACTGCTAACTTAATTGCGTTATTCAATTGTGATTGTTGGTATTTTTCCGACCATTCAGCGTTAGATCGTTTTAATTCTTCGAGTTCTTTTGAAATCTCGCTCTCATCTTTAACGCTTTTCTGTAATTCGACAATTTGTTCATCACGTTTAGCTAACTGTTCTTGTAACTCTTTGATATCTTCGTTCTTATCGTTTAATCGTGAACGTGGTATCATACCTTCTGTTGCTTTTTCATATGCTTCAATAACAGCTTGCTCGTCTGCTGAACCGTCTGCGAATTGTTTTAATAAGTCTTTAAATTCCATAGTTTTTTCTCCTTTTACGAGTTTTACGTGCAACGCCACGAATATTTAGACCTTTTAACGTCATGTCTAGGACGAGTGATGGAATACCACCATCATGAGATATACAGATCACTGTCCTTTCTGGATAAATGAACGCATAAAAATAACCGTCAATCTCACGACTGTCGGTTAAACTAGTGTATTTATCATACCTTTTCGCATTTCTGTTTCAATTTCACTATTAAGCCTTCTAGTTTTAAGCCATTTCTTAAGCGTTTCACCACTTACTCTTACTTCCTCTTGCCTTTCTTTTATCAACTCATATCTTACAGCTGCCTCAAGTAATTCGTTATACCTATCGATATCTAAAATTACAGTGTTCTTTTTCACATCAATCACCCTTTTTCTTGTCTTTATACCATTCTTCGTATGTCTGGAAATCAACAACGCTCGTACTACCATCATCATTTCTAACACGCATAACTTCAGGTACTTCATCATCAATCAAATACATAAGCTTACATCTACAATTGATGTTTTCTTTTGCACTAGAAACACCTATAAACGTTTTAGGAGATAACCCTACACACCCACTAGATTTAAATGTTTCAGTAAGTTTCTTTTTCTGTCCGTCTAAGTGTCTGTGAGTATCACGAGTGCGTGTGTCTTTAGTAGCATTCCACATCTTAGTCATTTCAATGCCATTCTCTTTAGCTTTCATAGCACTATCTTGACCAGCAATACTCATCGCTCGTCCTGCTTCAGTTCTAGCAACACGCTTTGATTGAGCCATAGACATGCCTATATCATCACGTAATGCCTTTGCTATCTTGCTGTAACCTTCACCACTAATAATGCCTTGTGTGATGTGCATACGTATCTTTTCTAATACTTGATTACGTTGTTTCTGTAATGTAGGTATTAATTTGATAAATTCAATAGGTTGGTCGATAGCTTCTTGCACGATTGCAGCACTAGGAACCTTAACTTGCATATCGCTTTGACTAGCCAATTCGTACAAAAACAGGCTCATCATATACTTTTCGATATAAGCGTTTTGTTGTGATTGTTTAATAGTCTTAGCAACTGCTTTATAATCATCATTCATCATTTCACTTATACGTTCTAGTTCTTTATTGAGCCTGTTGTATTTATTAAAGTTAGACCATGTAACACGTGGTTCACTACCTTCGTATTTCTCGAACATATCTTCTATTAATGCTTTAATCACTTTCAATCTGTTAGAGAAAAGTCTTTCAATCTCTTTTTCAGATTGTGCAATGAGTTTATCTATTCTTTTGTCGATATCATCTTGTTTCATCATCTCCACCATCCTCTAACGAACCATACTCTAACTGTTCTGCTTGAATACGTTCCATTTCTCCAATTGGGTCTTTTACCCACGGATGATGTTCAACAACTGATTCTCTTGAGATGATGCCCGTTGAGTTCATAGCAATTTGTGATTCTTCTAATTTATTCATCAATACATCATAGTTGAATGTGATTTCAATATCGTTTGGATCTATATTTATTTTGTGGAAATGAACGATAAAGTCTAATAAATCTTGTAATGCTACTTCTGTTTTATTCTTTAACTTGTTCGTCTTCAATCTCAAATTACTGAACAAGAATTGTAGTGATATACCACTAGGTGCATTGCCAAATTTATCCGTTTGGAAGTCTACACCCTGACCGAACTCAATAACGTACGCTCTCAACATTTCCAAGTATTCTTTCGTTGATTGCATAGGTACTTCTACTTGTATTGTGTCTACGCCAGAATTACCTTCAGAATCAACATTGATCGCTTTGTAGTATTTAAGATTCTTCATAAACTCATCTAAGTTTTGCCCTTCATAACCTTTCAACACATAAATCAATTCAGTAGATTCATCAAATGTATTTTGTAAATCAGATAGTCGCTTATCTATAGCGTCTAATATTGATTTATACATGAACAAATCCGATGTTTCTTCTGGATTATTCTTGAATGGAACGAAAGGTACTTTACCCCAACTCACTGCTTTATTACCTTCATAGTAGTGAGGTTGAACGTTATCTTCTCCGTGATAATAATCTGGTATGAGTTGGTTATATTCCATGACGTAGTATGTGACGCTGTCTTTCGTCCAATACTCGACTTTCTTTTCTTCATTAAGGGTATAAACCCTAATGAATGCCGATAAGTCCTCACGCTCTTTATTCGTCCATATAGGCACAGCTTGTTCAGCAGGTACACGGAATATTTTAAATTCCCCTTCTTCATTCACATAAGGCATTACCCATTCAACACCTTTATTACTTGCTGCAGTTAGAATGTCGATTAGTTTATTATCCCAACGATTATCGAATATTTTGAGTAAGTCTTCAATAGCTTTTTCATTCTTTGACTTATATGTGACTGGATTACCGACCATATATGATACTTTTTGGTCAACTAAGTTTTTATGGAAGTTAGTATTAATACGCCAATCAGGTTTGAATGGATCTACCTTGCCATCTACATCAACTTTAGGCATTATCCTATTAATATCTGAATCATTTTCATAATACTTCTGACCTATTGAAATACGTTCAATGTTCTTCTCGTGTTCTTCGATAAGTCTTACAATCATTTCTTCTTGTGTTTCATAGTTAGGTTTAACCATATCAGTTAATCGTTCTCCTAATGGTTTTTCATTTGGCCAAATTATATTAATCACCTTCTTACTGTAGAATTGTCATTTTGTTTTGTCTCATATCTCTTTCTAATGCGTAACGAGTGGCATCTATTGTATGGTTATCTTTATCTTCTAATCTAGGTTTAACGTTACCGTCTTTGTCTGTTTCATAATCAATATTCTCAAACTCTCTAGCAATGTTAGGTGTGCGTTTCGGGTCAATGACGATAGCTTGTAAATCATCTAGCCATTGCTCACCGTATTCCACACTGTCTTTACCTTTCTTAACGCCTTTAATACGTTTGATACCATGTTCCTTTTTGAGTTCTGCAATTGATTTAGGCTCTGCTGAGTCTGCGTATATATCATCAGACTGATAACCTTTCTTGTGTAACCAATTAGCAAAATCACGGTTACTAATCTGTACACCGTAATACTCGTCCATTGCATATATGATTCTTTTCTTCTTGTCATAGTGCCAACGTACAAATGCTAATGGATCCGTAGCGTATCCAAAATCGACTGCATTACGTATATTATCGAACGTATCGTATAAGTCTTGAGGTATTGTTTCGATCTGTAGATTATTGAATGGTACAACACCACTACCGATTGCTTCACCTAAATACTCCCAACGATAACGCATTTCATTTCGTTGTTTAGCTGCTTCTGCTTCTTTAATGAATTGATTGGATATAAACTGGTTATCCAAGTATGTGGAATGGTGTACAAATGTATTATCTGGTTGGAATGAACTTTCATACTTTTTGTTAACCCATGATTGCTTACGTTTAGGTAGGTTATATGTGTAGAAGAACTTATAAAAAAGACCATTATCCAACTCTCCACGTAATAGTGAGTTAGTAATGGTCGTTACTTCATCTTCTGTTTTAAACTCTGCAAGTTCTTCAATCCAAGCTATTGTGAATGGGAATTTACTATCTTTAAGAGATTTCAGTCTTTCTGGGTTCTGTGCACCTCTAAAGATTATCCTGTTACCTCTAGGCTTATATATGATTTCCATTGGAGATACTTTGATTTGGAATAAATGTGACAAATGATTTTGTTCTATTGCCCATTTAATTTGTTCAAATACTGACGTAGCAAGTGTATTGTCTGTCTTACGTATCACAACTGCATTTACTGGGAACATCACAATAAGTCGTACAATCATGATAGATACATCAGAAGATTTACCACTACCACGTCCACCTTTACCCACAATATTTAATGTATTAGGGTTCTTAGCATGCCTCCAAATGTCATGAAAATGTTCGGGGATAATGTCTGATATCTTAACTTGTTTCATCAATGTACATCATCTACCAACTGGACCACACCTTCATGGTTAAGCATTTGTTTATCTGTCCACATTGCATAGCGTTTACCTAATAACTCTGCTGCTTTAGTTCGAGCATTAGTATCAGAACGCTTTTCTAATTCCTCAACTGTCATTTCTCCCCGACCTACTTGAATAGGTATTAATTCTTGATCAGTCACTTCTCCACGCATAACTGATGTTAGGTATTGTAATATTTCGTCTTGTTCAGCAATGCTTTCTTTTTTTAGTTCTTCGAGTCTGGCATCAATGTAAGATTTTACTCTAGCATTTTCTAGCAATTTGTATACATGAGTCTTCGCATACGCTTCACTGTATCCTGCGTTTCTAGCTGAAATTGAAGCATTACCAGTCCTTATATACTCATCTGCAAATAACTGTTGTTTTATTGTTAATTCGTTCATCTCATATATCACCTTCTTATCGCTATTTGCTTTCTTAAATTTGTGTACAAAAAAACACCCACATATGTGAGTGTAATTATTTATATTTTTTTATAAGCAATTAATAATTCATTTACATATCTATTCACATTTATTCTATATACTTCATCGTGAATATCATGATCGAAATTTTCCTGGTAAATCTTTTCTAAAGTTAAAGCAATATCCTTAAATCCATTCTCTTCTTTTGAAATATCTTCAAAAACTTCTCTTCCTGGTATTTTAGCCATTTTGTCATCTCCCCTTACTTTTATTTAATGCAACCTAATTATACAAAATCCACCTAACTATTGCTAGGCGGATTATATATAAATATTAGAGGGAGGAATGCAAACAGTATAGTTATTAGAAAAAAGAAAAGGTGCAAAAGTTACCGAATGACCACGTCCAAGTAGTTGATACCTATTCTTTTCTACAATACTATAATATCGCTTTTTGGTGCCCTAAAAGTCCAGTAAAAGTCCGAACTTACCTCATTATCCCTAATTCATCAGCTAACCTACATAATATAATTCTCTTATTATCCAAGATTGTGCTTCTACTATAATTGAGTTCTTGTGCTATCCCCTCAATAGTCAATTTTCTATTCTTTTGGAAGTAATAAATGTCCATGAACTCTTTTTGTAGATCAGTTCCATCGTTGTATACTTTCTCAATAGCATTACTCATGCGTTGCATTTGCAATAGTCGTTTATCAGTAACCAATAATGTAGCTGTCCTTTCTGTCACACTTACATTTCTATTCGAACGCCCACCACCTATATTTTCATCTTGCGGTTGCCATGGGTTTGCTATCTCATCTCTTAATTGATTTAAATGCTTATTCATATCTTTGTAATCAAATAATTCACTTTCAAGATATTTTTTAGTTGAATGTCTAAGTTTCATTAATCTACCCCTCCATTACTGCCATAATAATTAGTGTGATTAAGATTGTTGCAAATAATATAATTCCAAATATCATTTGTTTAACCAAATCTTTCTTAAAGCTGCTTTCGATACTCTAATATTATTTTTTAAAATACTTCTAATATTTCTGACTCTAAATTTCTTTGTATTGAGGGTTAACAAACTTGCATTTTGAAAGTATATATCTGGATTACCATTCACACCTTTTTCATCTTCAAATAAAACGCCTTTCGTAAGTAAATAATCTCCGCGAAAATTTATATCTACATGTGTCTTTCTTCTTGATATTTTCATTCAACATCTCCCCATTCCTGTGAACCACGGCTCGTTTTCTTTATATGCTTGTGTGTCTTCATAATCGATTGGTGCCACATAATTTTTATCATAATGTTTGTAGTAATCATCAAACTTTTTAATTTCAAACATATCACTTGTAGCACCATAATAGATTTCCCATTGCTTTGCATCTTCCACATGCCATT
>NZ_JAJNJJ010000013.1:0-36973 GCF_022386135.1 Mammaliicoccus sp. P-M59
ATGCTGACTCAGATGCGGATGCTGACTCAGATGCGGATGCAGACTCAGACGCAGATGCTGATTCAGACGCAGACGCTGACTCAGATGCAGATGCAGACGCAGACGCTGACTCAGATGCGGACGCTGATTCAGATGCGGATGCTGATTCAGATGCAGATGCAGACGCAGACGCTGATTCAGATGCAGATTCAGACGCAGATTCAGATGCAGATGCTGACTCAGATGCAGATTCTGATTCAGATGCGGATGCTGATTCAGACGCAGACGCTGACTCAGATGCGGACGCTGACTCAGATGCGGATGCTGACTCAGATGCGGACGCTGACTCAGACGCAGACAGTGACTCAGATGCAGACGCTGGAATAACAGAAAATACTTCAGATAACAATAGTGGTAAAGGAATTGCGAAAGCGGCTACTATCAACGATCATAATAATTCAAATAATGGAAAAGATTTACCAGATACAGGTGAACAAGCAGCAACAAATACTACATTATTCGGAGGATTAATTGCTGGTATTGGTTCATTATTCTTATTTGGTCGTCGTAGAAAAGATAATAAAGAGAGTAATTAATAAGTAGTGAAAGGCATTACTATTAATGAATTTAGAGAGGTTAAGTCGAAAGGCTTAATCTCTTTTTTTAATAGAAAAAATCATAAGCATCTCGGTAAATGAAAGATGTTACTGTATATTGTAGTTTTATTTTATTGTATTTAAAATTTTGTTCGGGTAAATAATTGTAAATTACAACATTGTACAATACAAAATATTTTTATAAATATTATGTTTATAATTAAAGTGTTGAATATTTGAATGGCTCGAAATATAATATTTTTTGATAAGTGCTCATATAAACAAAATGACTTATCAGAATGAAAGAATAATTTTTTAGGAGGAATGAATAATGAAAAAGAAACCAAAATCGAGAAGTAGTAAAATAGATTTTATTTCTAATAGATTAAATAAATATTCTATTAGAAAATTCACTGTTGGTACTGCTTCAATTTTGGTTGGTGCAACATTATTATTTGGGTTAAGTGATGAAGCTAAAGCTGATGAACAAGCAGGCGCAACTTCATTACAAGCACAATCAAAGAATACTGTAAATGATGAAGATTCAAGTGAAATAAAATCTGGAAATTCATCTGTATCAACAGAAAATGCTAACATAGAAGAACATTCAACTGAGGATGTTAAAAATTCTGAATATACTACAACTAACCAAAATGTAGAAGAAGCGAGCACAGAAGATAAGGCATCAGACCAAACTGCAGAAGAAGCGAGCACAGAAGATAAGGCATCAGAACAAGCTGCAGAAGAAGCGAGCACAGAAGATAAGGCATCAGACCAAACTGCAGAAGAAGCGAGCACAGAAGATAAGGCATCAGAACAAGCTGCAGAAGAGGTAAACACAGAAGGAAATACAACAGAACAAGCAACTTCAGAACAGCCTGTTCAAAATAATTCTAGAGTTGAAAAATCACATAATATAGAAGAAGCTAATGAAAATTCAGCAGAAGTTCAACCTGTTGAGAATGATAAATCGACACTTGTAGACTCTATTGCTAAGGATTTATACAACAAATCTGAAGTTACAGAAGCCGAAAAAGCTAAGATAGAAAAAGTATTACCAAAAGATACTTCAAATTTATCTAAGAAAGAAATTGAAAATATAGCTTTAAGTGAATCACTTAAAGAAACTGCTAATAAGAGAGATACTCAACCTAGAGCTACTTTCCGTTCAGTTAGCAGTAATGCTAGAACAACAAACCTTAATAATTCAGCAACTGCACTAAGAGCTGCTGCACAGAACACAGTTACTAAAAAAGGAACAGGTAATTTTAATGAATATGGAGATATAATCCATAAAGATTATAATGAAGAATTCCCAGGTGAGGGAGAACTTACTGCATTTAATACTCACCACAATGCAGATACAGGGACTAAAGGTGCATTAGAATACAAGAACAAAATTGATTTTAGTGATGACTTTACAATAACTGTTCCAGTTGCAAATAACAACCAAGGTAATACAACAGGAGCAGATGGTTGGGGCTTCATCTTTACACAAGGTACGGGACAAGACTTTTTAAACCAAGGTGGTATTTTAAGAGATAGAGGTATTGCAAACGCTGCTGGTTTTAAATTGGATATGTCTTACAATAACTACCGTGGCCAAAAAGATCCATTAGATGCTGACAAAGAGAATAATATTAAAGAAATTGGTGGTGCGTCAAAAATTGGTTACGGTACATTTGTAAAAAATGGTGCAGATGGTGTAACTAATCAAGTAGGAACTAATGCTCTTAATTCAAAAGATAAACCAGTAAATAAAATTCAATATGCAGATAATACAACTGAACGTAATGATGGGAGATTCCATGGTCAAAGATTTAATGATGTTGTTTTAAGTTATAACGCAGCAACAAGTACATTAACTGCAACATATGCAGGAAAGACTTGGCAAGCTACTACAGAACAATTAGGAATAGATAAATCTCAAAAATATAATTTCTTAATTACTTCTAGTCATATGCAAGACAGATATTCTAATGGAATAATGAGAACAAATCTGGAAGGTATCACAATAACTGAACCACAAGGTGCTATAGTTGATGGTACGCCAGAAGTAGCTAAAGAAAAAATACCATACAGAACTGTAAGACAATTTAACCCGGACTTAGCACCAGGCACAGAACGCGTGAAACAACCTGGTAGAGAAGGTGAGAAAATAATTACTACACCAGTAAAAGTTAACTCTAAAACAGGTGAAGTTGTTGAGAGAGGTGTTCCAGTTACACAAATTACGACGCCAGCTACAGATGAAATCATCGAGTATGGTGGTGTAGAAGTACCTCCAGGACACCATGAGGAGTTTGATCCGAATTTACCAGTTGGTACATCTAAAGAAGTACCTGGTAGACCAGGAGTTAAAAATCCAGATACTGGAGAAATTGTTACTCCACCAGTGGATAGTGTGACTAAGCGCGGTCCAGTACCAGGTGACCCAATTGTGACGAAAGAACCAATACCACATGAAACATCAAGAGAATTCAATCCAGACTTACCACCAGGTACAGAGCGCGTGAAACAACCAGGTAAAGATGGTGAGAAAACAACAACAACACCAACAACGAAAAACCCATTAACAGGCGAAAAAGTTGGAGAAGGTGACCCAGTAACAGAAATTACAACACCACCAACAAACGAAATCATTGAATATGGTGGAGAAGAAGTGCCACCAGGACATAAAGATGAGTTCGATCCAAACTTACCAGTTGGCGAAACAGAAGAAGTACCGGGTACGCCAGGAGTTAAGAATCCAAATACAGGTGAAATCGTGACACCGCCGGTGGATAGTGTGACAAAACACGGTCCAGTACCAGGCGAACCAATTGTGACGAAAGAACCAATTCCATATGAAACAACAAGAGAATTTAATCCAGACTTACCACCAGGTACAGAACGCGTGAAACAACCAGGTAAAGATGGTGAGAAAACAACAACAACACCAACAACGAAAAACCCATTAACAGGCGAAAAAGTTGGTGAAGGTGACCCAGTAACAGAAATTACAACACCACCAACAAATGAAATCATCGAGTATGGTGGAGAAGAAGTGCCACCAGGACATAAAGATGAGTTTGATCCAAATTTACCAGAAGGTGAAACAGAAGAAGTACCAGGAAAACCAGGTATTAAGAATCCAAATACAGGTGAAATCGTGACACCGCCGGTGGATAGTGTGACAAAACATGGTCCAGTGCCAGGTGAACCAATTGTAACGAAAGATCCAATACCATATGAAACAACAAGAGAATTCAATCCAGACTTACCACCAGGTACAGAACGTGTGAAACAACCAGGTAAAGATGGTGAGAAAACAACAACAACACCAACAACGAAGAACCCATTAACAGGTGAAAAAGTTGGAGAAGGTGACCCAGTAACAGAAATTACAACATTTAACGATAAAAGAACAATTCAGAATTGTATATTATGATGGTGAAGCTGCTTTAGCGTTATTAAGACTTTATCAAATTGATCATAATGAAGAATGGTTGAATACTGTCAAAATGTTATTTGAAATGTTTATAGAGAAAAAATATTGGAAATACCATGATCACTGGTTAGGATATTGTACAAATGAATTAGTACAAATTGACCCACAAGAGAAATATTATAAATTTGGCATTCAGAACGTATCGAGTTATTTAGATTATATGCAACAAAGGGAAACGACATTCCCAACATTTTTAGAAATGTTAATGGCGACTTATCACTTAGTGGAAAAAGCTAAGAAGACTGGCTATGCTGATCTTGTTGAAACTTATTTAGATGAAGAAAAATTCATTAAGACAATACATATAAGAGCTGATTATGAAAGAACAGGTTACTTTTATCCTGAAATTGCAATGTACTTTAAAAATCCAGCACGTATTGTGAATTCATTCTTTATTAAACATCATGGCTATAGAGTAAGAATAGATGATATTGAACACTATTTATCAGGGTATGTTCAATACCAAAAAGTATTTAAAGATTCTAGTATTGCTTAAGGTTGATTTAATGAATGACTTTAAGTGATAATATGTATAAAGTTATTTTGAAATAATAAAAAATGATGTACGAAGGAGTCTTTTTAATGCAAGAGAGAAAATTAGTCGCTGAAAAAGAAATCGAAGTTAATGTTTATGATATTGATGCTATGGGCATTGTGAGTAATATTGTGTATGTAAGATGGTTTGAAGATTTAAGAACTGCTTTTATTAACCAATATATGACTTACTCAGAAATGATGAAATTTAATATATCACCAATATTGATGAGAACTGAGGCAGACTACAAAGTACCATTGACGATCCATGATAAACCAGTTGGTAGATGTTGGTTAGTTAAAGTGAGTAGAATGAAGTGGGAACTTGAATTCGAAATTGCTACAGAAGACAAAGTGCATTGTACGGGATTTCAAAAAGGTGGATTTTATAACGTGGTAGATGAGAGAATAGCACAAACACCGAAAATATTTTTAGAAATATAAGTTAGGGTGGCATATATGACAAATAATCAAGACACGTTATTGAAACCTATTGCTGTTTTTGATGCGGGAATTGGTAGTTATTCAATTGTAGAATTGTTAAAAAAGACATACCCAAATCAAGACATAATATATCTGGCAGATCGCAATCAGTTTCCTTATGGTCAAAAATCTATCCATGAATTAGAAACTGTAATCACACAAACCATTCATTATTTAGAAAAGTGGAATCCTCGTTTGATTATCGTGGCATCTAATGTACCAACGATTACTATTTTGGATAACATGAAAGATAACTTTGATACTGAAATCGTAGGTGTTTATCCACCGGTGAAAGAAGCATTAGAGAAATCTTCTAGTAAACAAATAGGTATTTTAGGTGTTCAATCCCTAATTGAAAGTGATGCATTAAATGAATTTATAAACAATGAAGTTTCTTCAAGTCACGTATATCAATTAAATGCTTCTTCATTAGTTGAATTAGTTGAAGACGGTTCATTTATATCCGATAAATATCGTACTTTAATGACTGTGAAGAATTTTATGGATGATATTATAGACCAACATGAAGAAATCGATATATTTACATTATCTTCTACACATTTACCGTGGTTGTATAGTTATTTTAAAGAGTTATATCCGCATATCATGTTTATTGATCCTGCTCAAACTGTTATTGAACAAGCAGAATCATACACTTCCAACGGTCATGGGACGATTAAGACACTAGTAACTGAAAATGCTGACTATACTATAGAAGGTTTTGAATCCATACTTGAAAAGTTAAATATAAACTTAGACATTGAAAAGGTCGAGATAAATTAAAATTTTCATTTTACAACTTTAGATTATATGTTAGTATATCTTAACGATTAATTTAAAGGGGGTAAATGATGTTTGATATCGTATCTTTTCAACTGTTTTTAATCACAGTGCTTATTATCTGTATCACACCTGGTATTGATATGATGTTTATATTAAATAGAAGTATTTCACAAGGTAGAGATGCAGGTATATATTCAGCATTAGGTGTATCGGTAGGTGCAGTTGTTCATACTGTACTGTCAGGATTAGGGTTGTCCGTTATTTTACAAACTTCCGTGGTCTTATTCACAATTATTAAAATTGTCGGAGCAGTATATTTAATTTATTTAGGTATACAAATGTTTATAAGTAAACAATCGTCAATTTCAATAAAGAAGACTGTGTATCAATCTCGTAGAAAACTATTTGTACAAGGCGTGATCACGAACGTTACCAATCCAAAGGTAGCACTATTCTTTATTTCCTTTATTCCACAGTTTATTTCAGTGGATAATCAGTACGGTCCAATACCATTTTTAATATTGGGCAGTATTTTCGCAGTAATGGGTGCGATCACATCATTTATCATTGCGATCTTTTCAAGTAGTTTAACAACAAAATTAAGAGATAATATCGTAGCAGAAAAAATTATCAATAAAATAAGTGGCGCAGTATTTGTCATATTAGGAATAAGTCTATTCGGTACAAAATCATAAAGAAGTGAAAATGGCGCGGAACATTGAATAATGTCCCGGCCATTTTTTATATTGAGGAATAATAGAGTGAGGAGCGTTGTATTTATCAAGACTGACTAATCGTAGGAAATAGAGGCGTTGAATTTATCAAGAGTGACTAAACAAGATAAATAGAGGCGTTGTATTTATCAAGACTGACCAAACAAGATAAATAGGAGCGTTGTATTTATCAAGACTGAGCAAACAAGATAAATAGGAGCGTTGTATTTATCAAGACTGAGCAAACAAGATAAATAGAGGCGTTGTATTTATCAAGACAGGCAAAACAAGATAAATAAGAACCTCGCACATTGCAAGTGGGGCGTGACTAGCAACATTGGAGGTCTGAATATTGCAAGTGGGGCGTGACTAGCAACATTGGAGCCGTGAATATTGCAAGACGACCCAAACAAGCAACATAGCTCGCTCGTATGTTGCAAGACGACCCAAACAAGCAACATAGCGCCGCCGTATGTTGCAAGACAGCCCAAACAAGCAACATAGCTCGCCCGTATGTTGCAAGACGACCCAAACAAGCAACATTGGAGGTCTGAATATTGCAAGTGGGGCGTGACTAGCAACATTGGAGCCGTGAACATTGCAAGTGAGGCGTGACTAGCAACATTGGAGCCGTGAATATTGCAAGTGGGGCGTGACTAGCAATGTTGGAGCCGTGAATATTGCAAGACAGCCCAAACAAGCAACATAGCTCGCTCGTATGTTGCAAGACGACCCAAACAAGCAACATACGATCCTCACGCTCCACACAAACCGCCATCCCACAATTAATACACCCATCCACCACACCTCAAATATAAAAAAAGGCTGAGGCAGCGGTCAATTTCCGCTGTCTCAGCTTTTCTTTTTATTATATTTGGTTTAATGCTTGGTTTAAGTCTTCTACTAAGTCTTCTGTATCTTCTATACCGATAGATAAACGGATCATGCCGTCTGCGATACCTTCTTTATGACGAATTTCTGCTGGTATTGATGCATGTGTCATAAGACTTGGTACTGAAATTAAGCTTTCTACCGCGCCTAAACTTTCTGCTAATGTGAATAATTTTGTATGTTTAATGACTTCTTTTGCTTTTTCTACATCAGCAACTTCAAATGAAATGATACCTGGGTAACCTGAAGCTTGGTCGAAGTGAATGTCGCGATTCACATGGTCTTCGTTTAATGGATGAATTGTTTTAACAACATTTTCATGTTTGTTTAGTAATGCTACGACTTCTTTAACGTTTCTATTGATTTGTTCTACTCTTAAACCTAATGTTTTGATACCACGTGTTAGTAAATAACTATCTTGAGGTCCTAAAATACCACCAGTTGAATTTTGGATGAAGCCAATTCTTTCTCCAAGACTTTCGTTAGCTGTTACAACTAAACCTGATACAACATCACTATGTCCACCTAAGTATTTAGTAGCTGAGTGAAGTACAATATCAGCACCTAGGTCTAATGGATTTTGGTAATAAGGTGTCATAAATGTATTATCTACAACAGTTAACATGTCATGTTTTTTAGCAATGTCACTTGCTGCTTTAATATCTGTTACTTGAAGTAACGGATTTGATGGTGTTTCAATAAATAACATTTTAGTTGTATCTTTAATAGAAGATTCGATATTGCTTACATCAGTTGTATTGATAAAATCAAATTCAATACCGAAGCGAGAGAATACTTTTGTTAATGCACGGTAAGTACCACCGTATACATCTGAATTAATTAAAATATGGTCACCTTTGTCTAATAACATGATGACTGCTGAGATTGCTGCCATACCTGAACCGAAAGCATAACCATTTGTACCGTGTTCTAAATCCGCGATTAATGTTTCTAATGCTGTACGAGTAGGGTTAGCTGTTCTTGAATATTCATAACCTTGTCTTAAATTTCCGATTCCGTCTTGTTCATAAGTACTTGTTTGATAAATTGGTGTTGTTACCGCACCTGTATATGCATCTGTTGTTTTACCGCCATGGATGAGTAATGTTTTTTTATTCATAATCTTTTCCTCCATAATTAAATATATTTTTAGACATATATCTATCACTGCCATCAGGGAAAATGACGACAATATGTCCTTGTTCGATTTGTTTTGAAATGTCAATTGCTGCTTGTAATGCTGCGCCTGATGAACTACCAGCAAGAATACCTTCATTTAATGCAAGACCTGATACATTTGTAAATGCATCTTGATCCGAAATGACTTTAATATCATCGATTAAATCTCGCTTTAGAAATGGTGGCCACTTTTCAACGCCAATACCTTCAGTATCGTGAGCATGCGCTTCGCCACCAGCAAGAATGCTTCCTTCAGGTTCTACAATGATATTACGTACTTGATGTTCTTTCATGACTGAAGCTATTCCTGTAAAAGTTCCGCCAGAACCAGCGCCAGCAATCAAATGCGTGATGTCTGGACATTGTTCAAGAATTTCTGTCGCTAAAGTATGAACATATGCTTGTGGATTCTCATCATTTTCAAATTGATTGATGTAATAAGCGCCGTATTCTTCAGAGTAGGTCTGTGCTTGTTGACGCGCACCTAACATACCTTCTGAACGTGGTGTTCTTCTTACTTCAGCCCCTAAAGCTTTCATGATGTTCATCTTTTCTTCCGAGAATCCTTCAGGTGCAAAGATAACGCAGTTCATATTGTAATGGTTCGCTACGATAGCAAGTCCAATACCTGTGTTACCGGCAGTGGCTTCAACTATTGTATCTCCAGAACGAATATTACCTTCAGCTAGTGCATGTTCTATCAGATGCTTGCCAAGTCGATCTTTAATGCTGCCACCTAAGTTATAACTTTCTAATTTCGCAAATATTTTCACGTTGTCTGTACTGTAATGTTCCAATAAGACAAGTGGTGTATTCCCGATTAAATCAAATGCTTTCATCCCATTACCCCAATATAAAATTAATAAATATCTTAGTTTTTCAATAAGAATTATAGGTTAAACATTATTAAAAATCAACTAAATTAAATTTGTTAGAATATTGAAAATATAATAAAAACAAAGTTAGTATATTTTTTATACTCGAAACTGTTGACATTTATTAGTGAGGGCGTTACAATTATCTCGAAATCGAAATAATATTTGAATAGGTGATGAACATGGATAGAACGAAAGAATCATTAAAAGCGCTAGTAGGTATAAAACGTACAAATGATACGTTAGATCGTATTGTTAAACAAGATATGAAGAACTACGGTTTAAATATTACTGAATTTGCTGTAATGGAACTTTTGTATCATAAAGGTGATCAACCTATTCAAAAAGTAAAACAACGCATCTTAATTGCAAGCAGTAGTACAACTTATGTCATCGATCAACTTGTTAAGAAAGGATTTGTAACACGTCGACAAGATGAGCAAGATAAACGTATTACGTATGCTGTTCTGACTGAAAGTGGACATGAATTGATGGAACGTATTTTTCCACAACATGCCGAAACAATTGAAAAAGCATTTTCTATATTAGATGACGAAGAGCTTGCGATTTTTCGTAGAGCACTTAAAAAAATAAGCGCAAATTCTACTGAGTAGTGGATAGCGCAAATTTTTTTACAACTTATTATTTCGAATTCGAAATAAAAATAAAGAAAGAAGGAAACTATAATGAGTAATCCAGAACTTATCGGTATCCATCACGTAACTGCAATGACAAATGATGCAGTAAGAAACTATGAATTTTTCACACAAGTACTAGGTATGCGTTTAGTTAAGAAAACAGTAAACCAAGATGATATATATACGTACCATACATTTTTCGCAGATGATCAAGGATCTCCAGGTACAGACATGACATTCTTTGATTTTCCAAATAATCCGAAAGGTAGTCGTGGTACAAATTCAATTAGTCGTGCAGCATTCAGAGTGCCAAACGATGCAGCGCTTGAATATTATTTAAATCGCTTTGAAGAATTTGGCGTTAAACATGACGGTATCCAAGATTTATTCGGTAAAAAGGTATTACCTTTTGAAGAAGAAGACGGTCAAAGATATCAATTAATTTCAGATGAATTAAATGAAGGTGTTAAACCAGGTATTCCTTGGAAAAATGGTCCAGTACCTGAAGATAAAGCAATTTATGGATTAGGACCAATTGAAATTACAGTGAGCTATTATGAAGACTTCAAATCTGTATTGAAACAAGTTTACGGTATGAAACCAATTATTGAAGAAGAAAACGTGACATTGTTAGAAGTTGGAGAAGGCGGTAACGGTGGTCAAGTTATTTTGAGAAAAGACGACCAAGGTCCTGAAGCAAGACAAGGTTATGGTGAAGTGCATCATGTATCATTCAGATTAAAAGACCATGAAGCGATTAAAGCGTGGGAAGAAAAATATAACGAACTTCGCATTGGTAACTCAGGTAATGTCGATAGATATTATTTTGAAGCGCTATACGCAAGAATTGGTCATATTCTTATAGAAGTATCTACTGATGGACCAGGATTTATGGGAGACGAACCTTATGAAACATTAGGTGAAAGTCTTGCATTACCACCATTCTTAGAAGCAAAACGTGACTACATTGAATCTGAAATTAAAGCTTTTGATACAAGTAGAGAACATTAATGAGAAAAGGTGTGGTTAAGGTGAAGGAGATACGACTAGAAGTCTTATCGCAGAAAGAAAACTATAAATTGTTAATAGGATCTATTATTCCTAGACCAATTGCATTAGTCACAACAGAATCAGATGATAACGTACTGAATATAGCACCGTTTAGCTTTTTCAATGTTGTATCTTCAGACCCACCGATTCTTTCTATCGCAGTACAAAGAGTGAATGGTGAAATGAAAGATACTGCACGAAATATCATTCAGAATAAAGAAGCGGTTGTGCATATTGTAGATACAGATAATGTGCGTGATGCGAATCAAACAGCAGCTATGTTAAGTCATGAAGAGAGTGAACTCGAACGTACGAATTTTGAAACAGTAGATTCAGTTGAAGTATCTGTGAAAGGCTTGAAGCAAAGTAAAGTTCGATTTGAAGCGGTTCTATATGATGATATTGTAATTGAAAAAGACGGACAACCTATTTCAGATTTATTATTGGTTGAAGTAAAGTATTATCATTTTGACGAACGTATTTATGATGATGGCTATATTAATAAAGAAAAGCTCAATGCGGTAAGCAGACTTGCTGGGAATGATTATGCTGAAATTGGACACACATTCACAATCGAAAGACCATAATATGATGGGAGATAGTAAATATGAAACATATATTTAAACAAGGTGCACAAGGTAAACCAGTATTTCTATTACTTCACGGAACAGGTGGAGATGAAAGAGATTTATTACCATTAGCAGAAATGCTTGATCCGACTTATAGTATTTTGAGTGTTAAAGGTGAAGTATCTGAAAATGGTATGGCTAGATATTTCAAAAGACTCGGAGAAGGGCAATATGACTTAGAAGATTTAGAATATAGAGGACAAGAACTGTATCAATTTATAGAAGAATCGTCTAAAGAATATGGTTTTAAATTAGAAGATGTTATTCCAGTAGGATTCTCTAATGGTTCTAATATGGCGATTAACCTCATATTAAGAGAACAAACACCATTTCAAAAAGCATTACTCTTTGCACCACTTTATCCATTAGATTTAGAAAATAATCATAAAGATTTATCTCATTTTAATGTCTTTTTATCAATGGGTGCAAGAGATCCAATCGTTACAAACGCACAAAGCGAGCGCGTGATAGAAATATTTAAAGAACGTAACGCAACAGTGACAGAAGCATGGGTTAACAGTCATGAAATTACGCAAGAAGCGGTACTTAAAGCTAAAGAAATATTATAAAAAGAAGACCAGCTCGGGTGAGCTGGTCTTTTCTTGTGTGAGGGAGTGAGTGGGAGAGGGAGTATGAGTTAGAGTAGGAGTGGCTAACGATCAAGAATCGAAAACAAGATCGTTAGAAATTCTAACGTTCAAGAAAACGAAACAAGATCGTTAGCCAGCGAAATCAACCCAGAATTTGAAAAAATATAAGGAACCCTAAGCGCTAACGTTCAAGAATCGATATAAATTTTACGAAATTAAATATAATAATTATAATACTGACATTTTTCAAATTATTTTTTCTCGGAAAATTGAGGTAAATAAACTATATAGTGATATATTAGATTATAGAAATATAACTAAAGGATATGGAAGGTGACGAAGTATATGAAAGTATCAATGAAATTAATGGTTGGTTCTTTATTATGCACGATGATGTTAGTCTTATTATCAGCTTGTGGTAAGGAAGAAACTAAAACTTTTACTGGTGAACAAAACAGAGCAGATGTTGAAATGACGTATACATATAAAGGGGACAAAGTGTTAAAACAAACATCTAAAATCACAATTGATTACAAAGATTTTAATATTACTGAAGATAGCCAGAAAGAAGAATTAAAGAAACAGTTTGAGACTGAAAGTAAAAAATTCCAAGATATTAAAGGTGTTAAGGAATCTGTTAAAAGTAACGATAATCAATTAATCGAAAATGTTGAAGTTGATTATGAAAAAGCTGATTTCAAAGAATTAAGAGATAATAATGTTGTTGATATTATTGGAGATACTGATAAAGGCGTAAGCATGAAAAAATCAGAAAAATTTATTAAAGAACAAGGATTCAAAGAGAAAAAATAACATAATAAAAAATCTCATGTGGCACTGAATGATTCAGTCACATGAGATTTTTTTATTTTATGATGGTACTTCTGTTCTTTTTTCGCTATGTTTTCTAAGGATAGCTGCTGATATAGCTGATACACCACCGAAGATGATAAAGCCTATAAACATCCACATTGTACTATTAAGTTCGATATCGTGGTGTAAATACAATAGTCCTCGTAATGTTTCTGCATAATGTCTAAATGGATTCCATCCGATCATATAGTCTTGATAAAATTGTGGCAACATTTGTTTTGGTAACATGATGAGTTGCATACTGAAGAATAACAATACCATAAATAATGGAATAGCTTTGACACCTAACCATGTCATAAATCCTAAGATGAGACTGATGAATGCAAGAATCGCAATTGAAATATATAAACCGATTTTAGTTGGTTCGTTAATTGTTACATCTAATACGTGCGTCATAAAGTAAATATATCCGAATCCACCGATTAATGCTGTAACAATCGCACCGCCTAATTGGCCAAGTGAAGCGATAATACGGTCTTTAATTGTGATATTATTACTTGTTCTGAATGAGAAGAATAGAACAACTGAGCCAACTAATGATGCTAACCATACTGGTGTGAACATTAAGAATGGTAAGTTTCCGTTACCTTGATGTGATTTAACAGCGTTCATGTTTGTTTTATCCACTTTAATTGGATTTGTGATACCTTGAATATCTGAAGCTGAAACGTCGACATCCATTTTATCTAAAGTTTGGATACCTTGTTTAGAAATTTGTGTATTCAGTTGATCACCGATAGTCGTTAACATTGTATTCGCAAGTTGTGCACCTTGCATGCTTGCACCTACGTTAACGATGATTTCAACTTGTCCTTGTTTAACTTTAACAGGTTCAACTTTGTTTTGTTCTTGCATTTTTTTAGCTTGTTCAGGTAGAATTTGTCCACTTTCGATTTTTTCTTTCATTTGTGACTGCATTTCTTTAATTTTTGCGTCTTGAACTGTCTTTTGAACTTTACTCATTGAATCTTTTGAAAGATTTTCATCTAAAATTAATGCACCATAATATTTATTGTCTTTGAAGCCTTGTTTTAAATCTTTCTTACTATCTACATCTACCCATTCAACTTTATCTGATAAATCTTTATTGTCTTTAATTTTATCTGCAAAAGTTTTCCCGATATTGACGTCTTTGTCTTGCATTGTTGTACCTTTATCTTGATTCACAATCGCAATTGGGACTGATTTTGGTTCTGGATTATATGCTGGAATAAAAGCAATCGCTAATAATAGAAGTATGACGATTACTAGAATAGGTGTCATCCAAAAAAGTTTCTTTTTGAAAATATTCATATTTTTTCCTCCTTGATTAATGAACATTGTGTTGATTATTAATAACATTGTTTATTATAATAGAATTTAAGATAGTTACAATCGTCAATTGCTTACGATACGTTTATTAATCAACAAAAATACAAAAATTGTTCATTAAAATAAGGAGAATGGTTAAAAATGGCAGAAGATCGACGCGTAAGAAAAAGTAAAAGAGCAATTAAACAAGCATTTATCCAGTTATTAAAAGAAAATAACCTTGATCGTATTACGATACAACAAATTTCAGATTTAGCAGATGTTAATAGAGGAACCTTTTATTTAAATTATGAAGATAAATATGCTTTGTTAGATGAAATGGAAAATGAACAAATAGAGAAAATTAAAGGATTTGTAGATATTAGAAAGATGGATTTATCTACTAAGACGAGTGATCGTTTTATTGAAGACTTTGCGAATAAAATTATTAAAAATGTCATTACACATATTGAGCATAATATTGAATTTTATCAAGTGATTCTCAACTTAGAACGTAAAAGTCAAATCGAAGAACAATTAGCAGATATTGTGAGAAGTAATATTAAACATTTAATAGGCAATAAAGATAATGTATTTGGCATTCCAGAAAATTATTACTTAAGTTATGTAGTAGGTTCAATGATGTCGATGATCAAATATTGGGTATCAGATGAAAATCGCGTATCCGTAGAAGAACTCGTAAATTATGTCTCAACAATCGCATCAACAGGACCATTGTCTATTATGAAACGTATGGTAGATGAGAATATTAAGTAATATAGAAGAAAATAATCATGATATGAATATAAATGGTAGATGGTAGAGAATGTACTGGCTTGTGCGCACGAAGACTAAAAAATATCGTGCGATAAGGTACAAAATATGGGCATAACGCACGAAGACTAAGAGATATCGTGCGCTAGTGAGCAAAAATAGGGCATAACGCACGAAGACTAAGAGATATCGTGCGCTAGTGAGCAAAAATAGGGCATAACGCACGAAGACTAAGAGATATCGTGCGCTAGGGTACAAAAATAGGGCGTAACGCACGAAGACTAAGAAATATCGTGCAGTTATCCACCCAATACAATCCGTTCACATTATATAAATATAGAGAAGGCAGGGGCGACTATCGCAGCCCCTGCCTTTCATATTTCTTTATTTTATTTCATCACGAGATTTAATGATTTTGTTAATAAATCCGTAGTCTTTAGCTTCTTGTGTGCTTAACCAATAGTCACGGCCAGTGTCTTTTTCTACTTTTTCAATATCTTGGCCAGTTTCTCTTGCGATTAATTCATTAATTTTTTGTCTTGTGCGAATAATTTCTTTAGCTGTGATTTCCATTTCAACAGATTGACCTTGTACACCGCCAGAAGGCTGATGAATCATGAATCTTGTATTAGGTAGACTGTATCGGTTTTCTTTTTTACCAGCTAAATAAATAATAACGCCTGCACTTACTACCCAACCAGAACCGATAATATTAACTTCTGGTTTAATGAAATTAATCATATCATGAATGTAATAACCTGAATCTACATGACCACCTTGGCTTGAAATGAATAGATTGATAGGTTCATCACTCATTGCTTCTAATAGTAATAGTTGATTACCGACTTCTTTTGCTACTTTATCATTGATTTCCCCGGTAATAATAACCGTACGTGTTTCTAATAACTTTTGAGTAAGTATATCTTTTTCGTTATGTTTTTCTTCAGACATGAAATCACTCCTATAATGATTGATACTACTATTGTGAACGAGTACGATTTTGATTTCAAATAATTTGACCTATTTTGACTAAATTAAATATTAAATAAATCATTAAATGATTCAGCCATCGTAGGGTGGGTATATATGTTATCTCTTAAAACGGTATATGGAATTTGTTGATCCATTGCAAGTTTCAGAATGTTAATCAATTCTTCAGATTCTTTACCGTAAAGACTTGCACCTAAAATGAGTTTACTATCAGCATCTACAACAACTTTGAATAAACCTTTGTCATCATGATTGATTTTGTGACGAGGGATATTCTTCACTTCAATTTGTCCCTCTAAAATATTGTGACCATTTTTCTTAGCTTTACTTGCAGTGTAGCCAATTCTTGAAAGTGGAGGGTCTAGAAATACAGTATAAGGCACATAACCTCTATTTTCCGTTGTGCGGTGCTGTTTACCAACTAAATGATCTTTAACAATACGGTAATCGTCTAATGAAATGTAAGTAAATTGAGGACCACCTTTAACATCTCCGACTGCATAAATATGGTCTACAGAAGTTTGTAGATGTTCATTGACTTTAATTTCACCTTTATCTCCAAGTTCGATATCTGTATTTTCTAAAGCTAAATCGGTATTAGGCACACGACCAGTCGCTAGTAATACCGCATCACCTGTTATATCACCTTGAGAAGTATGCACGATGGGACGATTATTTTCAGTAGAGAAGGCTGTTACTTCAGCTTCGTCAATAAATTTAATATCCTGACTAATGATTTCATCATAAATAAGAGAAGCAATATCTTTATCTTCAGTTACTAATACATGCTTACGAGGATGCACGATTTTAATTTTACTGCCTAATTTTGAAAAGATTGTCGCGAATTCTAATGCAATATAACCAGCACCAATAATGACAAGCGTTTCAGGTAAGTGGTCTAATGCCATTATGCCTTTAGAATCATAAATATTTTCAGTTGTCTTAATACCTTCTATATCAGGAATATTTGAACGCGTACCCGTATTAATCACAATCTTATCCGCTTGAATCGTTTCAACCGTTTCATTTTGGTCATTTAAAAGCAACACTGTTTGGTTATCTTTAAAATGTGCTTTATAAGTGTACACTTCGATATTGTCATCAGAATTAAGATTGTTGAAATTCTTCTTATTTAAAGCAGCAACAACATCTTTTTTACGATTCATCGCTTCACTGAACGAATGATGTTCTAGACTTTCATGGAGCAATGTCTTACTCGGAATACAACCTACATTGATACACGTACCACCATACATATTTGAATCTTGTTCAATAACCGCGACCTTTTGACCTTGCCCTGCAAAATCTTTAGCAAGCGTCTTACCAGCCTTACCAAAACCAATAATCAACATATCAAATCGTTTCATTTACAAAACCTCCAATTGTGATGATTTATATTTAGTATAACGCTTTTGGAGATGTAAATCTGTGCTAAAGATTTCAGAAAAAATTTAAAAATTTTAAAAATTATCCAAGAAATATGAGTAATATTACAATATTGGTCGACCACTTATGAGGCTAATGAGCTTATATACTTGTGGTGTTTTTCACAAAAGTTGATGCTTAACAAAGTGTAAAATTACAGTTGTGCTTATTTTTCAATATGGTAGTATACATAACTATATTGAAAGGGTGTTTATAAAAACATGAAATTCAACAAGAATAAAATAAATGTTGTAGATATGAAACAAACTAAAAAAAGTGTTTATGCTACAGGTATTGGTAATGCTATGGAATGGTTTGACTTTGGTCTTTATTCTTATTTAGCAATTATCATTAGTAAGAATTTCTTTACATCAGTTGAAAATGATGAACTGAAATTAGTATTTACTTTCGCTACATTTGCGATTGCGTTCTTAATGAGACCACTTGGTGGTATTATATTTGGTAAAATTGGCGATAAACTTGGCCGAAAAACCGTTCTTACAACGACTATCGTATTGATGGCAGCTTCAACGTTATTAATTGGATTATTGCCTACTTATGATCAAATAGGTATTTGGGCGCCAGTCTTATTACTATTAGCGAGAATTATTCAAGGGTTCTCAACTGGTGGGGAATATGCAGGTGCAATGGTATATATTGCAGAATCTTCTCCAGACAATAGAAGAAGTGCTTTAGGTAGTGGATTAGAAATTGGTACTTTAGGTGGCTATATTTTAGCTTCGTTATTAGCAAGTGGATTATTTATTGGTTTATCAGATGCACAAATGCAAGCATGGGGTTGGAGAATTCCATTCATTCTAGGTGCACCACTTGGTTTAGTTGGACTTTATTTAAGAAGACATTTAGATGAAACACCAATTTTTGAAAATGATATTTCTGAGAATGATGAAAAACCAGAACCATTCATTTCAATTATTCAAAATCACAAAAAAGATATTATCGTATGCTTTATAGCAGTTGCGTTCTTTAATATTACAAACTATATGTTACTTTCATATATGCCGTCTTACTTAGACGAAGTAATTGGTATTTCAACTACAGTTAGTACGGTATTGATTACAAGTGTAATGGTTATTATGGTGCCATTAGCATTTATATTCGGTCGTTTAAGTGACAAAATTGGTAACAAAAAAGTTGTGTTATTCGGTACATTTGGTTTAACAGCATTTTCAATGCTAGCGTTCTATTTCATAGGACTTAACCAATTAATGTTTATATCATTAGGTATCTTTATTCTTGGCTTCTTCTTATCAACATATGAAGGTGCAATGCCAAGTTTATTACCAAGTATTTTCTATACAGATGTTCGTTACCGTACATTAGCGGTTACATTTAACGTATCTGTTTCAATATTTGGTGGTACAACACCATTAGTTTCAACATGGTTAGTACATGTCACACAAAATCCATTAGCACCAGCTTATTATTTAACAGCGGTAAGTGTTATAGGATTTATAACAATACTATTCCTATTTGAAACAACTTCAGGCAAAGCATTAAAAGGATCATATCCAACAGTATCTTCTAAAAAAGATTACGAACATGTCGTTAAAAATCCTGAAGATGCACTATGGTGGACAGAACAAGAATTACAAAAAGGTAAAGTAAAAACAGATTAATATATATGAAGAAAGCCGGAGACGTTTGTGACGTCGCCGGCTTATTTTATTAGAGTAATGGAAGAAGAGAGAGCTTTTCTCAACTTTCCAACGCATGAATTGTTTCATCTATATCGAAATATTTATTTAATATGGCTTTATATTGATCACGTTTGAAACTTTCTTTTTGTTTATGATTTTTAGACGTAATGGTTAAATGATCATAAGACATGCTTACTCTACCATATTTTTTAGCCATTGTAATAATTAGTTTCTGAACAAATATTGAATCAGGATGATGTTCATTATAATCTAAATGTTCTATAAAGAAGTCCCAAGGTCTAATGATTTCATTTGTTAAATAAGATGTGCGCCAAGATTGGTCATCTAACTGTTTTTGAAGATGAATGACACGATCCTCATCTAAAATAGCACGATAATGACCGTTAACATCATCAATGACTTGAATATTATCTGGTTGAGAAATTGGAATAGCTTTTGTTGGTAAATCCCCAAATCCTACGTCTGCAATATAAGGTTGATCTAAATGTACGATTGTCGACATATGTGAACCGTCTCTACTCCAATTATCATCTGGTGTATGGATCGTTCCTGACACACGATCAACGTTAAAGCCTTTTTCTTTTAAATAATATTGAAAAATCGTATTTAATTCATAACAAAATCCACCGCGATGACGATGAACAATTTTGTTAAATAAATCATCAATATTCACTGATATCGGTTCTTTATTTTGAACGCTAATATTTTCAAAAGGCACAGTGTACATAAATCTTTCGATATAGTGGTTCAAAGTGCGCAAATCTACTTGATTAAAAGATTCTGTATCTATTTTTAAGTAGTCTTCAAATTGTAAAATATTCAACTCAAAACCTCCTATTTAAATCTTAATTCTATTATAAAGGATACAAGGATAGAATATGTTAATATAAAATTGATATACAACGTTATTTTAAAGAAAGCTAGGTCATGCATATGAGAATTGGTACCATTTCAGATTTGCATATAGATAGAAGTAAAGATTACTATCCTCAAGATTTTGAATATATTTTAGCGCAAGAAATTACACATTTGAATTTAGACCTTTTATTAATAGCAGGTGATGTTTCAAATCATTATTTACAAACGATGCAGTTTGTTCAAAATGTTAAGCGTCATTCTAAAGTTGAAGTACTGTTTATACCAGGCAATCATGATTATTGGAAAAAAGATCAAGAAGAAAAAAGTTCTTATGAAATTTTTGAATATTATAAAGCGCAGCCTGAAAGTATTATAGCAAGTCCATATATTGTGAATGAAGATTGGGCGATTGTCGGGCACAGTGGCTGGTATGATTATAGCTTTGCAGATCAAAACAAATTTAGTTTGGAAAGGTTAGAACGTAGAAAATATTACGGCTCTACATGGCTAGATAAAGAACATATCGATTGGGGTAAGTCAGACTTAGAAATGTCGCGATTAGCTGCCGAATCCGTGAGAAATGATTTAGAACAGGTGAAAGATAAAAATATTATATTAATGACGCATATAGTGACCAATCGTAAATTTGCAGTTCCAATGCCACATAGAATATTTGATTATTTTAATGCATTTATAGGTACATCAGACTTTGATAAATTTTATGAAGCATATCCAATCAAATACAGTATTATGGGGCATGTGCATTTTCGTAATATAATAGAAGAAAGTGGTATTCAATATATATGTCCATGTCTCGGTTATCAAAGAGAGTGGCGAACGACTGATTTAGCAACTGAAATTAAAAATACAATACAAGTTATCGAAATATAAAAAAATATATCGCAGAAAATTTATGATTATAAATAGGTGATTGAATGAAAAAGTATATATCATTATTTATCATAGCAGGAAGTGTGCATGCACTATTTTCATTGTATTGGGGACTTGGTGGAGAAGCGGGTCTCATAACAGTTGGCTCATGGGTCTTCACGTTAAGTGCACAGTTTGGAATATGGATTAATATCGCGCTGTTATTAATAGGTGTGTTTAAATTTTTAGCGACCATCGTGCCATTAACATTAACAAATCATTATGATAAGAAAATATATATCATATCTTTAATAGGCAGTATTTTTCTAATGATATATGGTGGATTAAACATGATAATTGGCATATTAAAAATGTGTAAAATAATCGAGAGTCATAACTATTTTACAACCTTCGGACAAGCATTCGTGTGGGATCCGCTATTTCTATTGTGGGGAATCGGATTGTTCGGATATATTATGAAAGTGAAACAGAAAAGATAAAGGAAAACGCCACTGGCAGGAGCCAGTGGCGTTTTTGTCGTATAAGATGACGATGTTTGTATGCCGTAAGGGACAGAATTCTGAGAAATGTCCGCAAGAGAGCGTCCATCTAATTACCAGAATTCAGAATAATGGAAGTTACAGCGTTCTAATTACCAGAATTCAGAATAATGATAGTTAGCCAAACATTCAACACCACCATCCACACTTATTATTTCTGTTCTTGTAATTTTTTCGCGATTTGTTGTATTTCTTGTATTTGTTTCGTAGTGGATTTAATGCCACCTGATGAGAAGTACCAGGATTTTGCGTCTAAGTTAATGATGTTATTATTTTTTATGGCATCTACGTCTTTAAGTACGTCGTTTCCTAGTACTTTCTTACTTGTTCCTTTTCCGTCTGTTGCTTCGTCTCTATCCATTGCGAATATGACTTCTGGATCTTTTGAAGCGACGTATTCAAAGCTGACGGGTTGGCCGTGTGGATTTGGTTTAACTTTTTTATCTGCTGGTTTAAATCCAAGTTGATCGTAGAGTAGGCCACCGAATCTTCCGCCTGGTCCGTAAGTTGATAATTCACCTTGGCTTGTAAGTAGCAGCATGACACTGTTATCTATATTTTTAACTGATTTCTTAGCTTTTTGTTCTTCATTTTTAAGTTGATCTGTAAGTTCTTTAGCTTTCTTTTCTTCTCCGAAAATCTTGCCGAGTTTCGTCGTGTTATCTGAAACTGATTTTACGACGGCATTATCATCTGAACCTATATAAAGAAGTGATGCATTAGGGGCAGCTTTTTTAAATTCTTTTAATGTTTCGCTGCTTGCTGTACGATTTGAAAAGATAATCAAATCTGGATCAAGTTCAGCTATTTTTTCAAAATTTGGTTTTCCTAATTCACCGACATTTGTATATTTATCTTTCGTAAAAGATTTTAATTCTTTAGGTAGCATAGAGTCGCTTGAACCAATTGAAATACCGGCTACATTATTTTCTTTACCAAGTGCTTTAATGATATCTGTTGCACCATAATCAAATGTGACGACTTTTTTAGGATCTTTCGTGATTTTAACTTTTTCGTCTTTCTGTTCTGCATCTCTTCCATCTTTATATTTACCACGTAATTCATATTTTTGATTAACTGTGACTGTTTCTTTCTTGCTGTCTGAATCACTTGTTCCTTTTGATTGACCACATGCTGCTAATAAAAGTGTGATGACCATTAATACAAGTAACTTTTTCATTATGTATGCTCCTTTATTTTAATATATTTATTGATGGAACGACTTTAAATAAACCTGTTGATTCTATCATGAATTTTAAAATTCTGACATGACTCATACCTGTAAAGACAACTGTTCTATCATGATTGAGCGCATTTTTCATGATATTGTTGGCCATAAATTGATTACGTTCTAACCATTCAAGTGAAAAGGCGATACCTGGACTATCTGCAAGTGAACGAATAGCAAAAACTTGTTCTAAAGGAATGACTGTATCCTGATATTCCGTTAATTGTTCATATAATGATAAATCTTGTCCTTTTTTATTTTGATGACTTTGTTTTGCTTCGTTTAAATGTTGGTATAGTATAGGGTTATCATTTTCAAGGTATTCATCTGCAAATGCTGCACGAATCTTACGTGTTTGCATTTGATTGTTGTCGATTGGTATAACAGTTGGTAAATTTAATTTCAATGCGAGTGGTATCGCTAAAAAATGATGTTCGTTCAGTTGAAGCGGCAAATGTTTACGGGATAGTTGATTAAAGTCTTTATCTAATTGATTTTTATTTTTAATATCCCATTCAATTGCGATTAAATCTGGATTGTATTGCTGTAATTTATTCAAAATGACGTCAGCGTCTTCTAAGTATCGTTGATAAGTTTCTAAAAAATATTGATTGCTTTGGTCTAACCGAATATGTGGCGTACCAATGATGCAAATTTCTTTTTGTGCCAATTTGACACCTCCTTAATTGATAATCGTTATCAATTATACATGAACGTTTTTATAAATACAATGCTGCTATTATTTTAAGATAATTAAATAATAATGTTATAATTAAATAATAGAAAATTTAGATTCAGGAAAGGGCTGGAAGTATGTTTTTAGCTTGGAATGAAATGAGACGAAATAAGACGAAGTTTGGTCTAATTATTGGCGTATTAGTTATGATTAGCTATCTTTTATTCTTATTATCAGGGTTAGCAAATGGATTGATGAATATGAATAGAGAAGCAGTCGATTTATGGAAAGCAGATGCGATTGTATTGAATAAAGATGCCAATCAAACAGTTGCACAATCATCTATTAATACAGATGATGTTAAGGGCAAATTTGATAAAAGTGAAGGCTTAAAGCAAACGGCTGTTATTGCTTCAGACGGTAAAAACAAAGAGAATGTGACGGTCTTTGGTATCGATGGAGAAGGTTTCTTAATGCCTAAAATAGAAGACGGCAAACTGTTTGAGAAGAATAATGAAGTCGTTGCAGATCATACTTTAAAAACAAAAGGATTTAAAATCGGGGACACATTAACACTTTCAAATAGTGATGAAGAATTAAAAATTGTCGGTTTCTCAGTAAGTTCTAAATTTAATGCATCACCTGTTTTATTTACAAATAATGAAACGATTGGGAAATTAAATCCGATGTTAAAAGGCGATAAGATTAATGCGCTTGTCGTTAAAGATAAAAATTGGAAAGATGTTGAATTAAACAAAGATTTAGAAGTAGATGACATTGAATCATTTATTACGAAATTACCAGGCTATCAAGCGCAAAATTTAACACTAAACTTTATGATTGTATTCTTATTTGCGATTTCAGCAATGGTTATTGGTATATTCTTATACATTATTACCTTACAAAAGAGAAATTTATTTGGTGTCTTAAAAGCGCAAGGATTAACGAATGGCTTTTTAGCGCGTTCAGTTATGAGCCAAACGATTATTATCGCTTTAATCGGTACATTGATTGGCTTTGGATTAACGGTGTTAACAGGTTCATTCTTACCAGAAGCAGTGCCTATTAAATTTGATTATTTAACAATGTTGTTATACGGTATCGTGCTTATTATCGTCGCAATTTTAGGTAGTTTATTCTCAGTATTAAGTATACGAAAAGTAGAACCATTGAAAGTCATTAGTTAGGAGGCGGAAACATGTTAGCATTTGAGAATGTCACAAAGTCATTTAAAGACGGTAATAGAACGATAGAAGCAGTAAAATCAACCAACTTTAAATTAGAAAAAGGCGAACTAGTCGCCATTATTGGACCATCAGGATCAGGGAAAAGTACGCTATTAACAATGGCAGGTGCCTTGCAATTACCATCAGAAGGCACTGTATCTTTAAACGGTCAAAATATAAATCAATTTAATGAAAAACAATTATCTAAACTACGATTAAAAGAAATCGGATTTATACTTCAAACAAGTAATTTAATACCGTTTTTAACTGTACAACAACAATTTGAATTACTTAAAAAAGTGAAAAAAGACGTTATGAATGAAGAAGAACATACAAGATTATTGAAACAACTCGGTTTGGATAAAATTTTATCCCAATTACCAAGTGAAATATCAGGCGGTCAAAAACAAAGAGTGGCTATCGCTAAAGCACTTTACACAAATCCATCCGTAATATTAGCAGACGAACCAACCGCATCATTAGATACAGAAAATGCAATAGAAGTCATGGAAATATTGAGAAGAGAAACAAAAGAATTAAATAAATTATGTATTATCGTAACGCACGATCAAAGACTGACATCATACTGTGATAAAGTATTTAAAATGGTAGACGGTGAGTTGAAAGAAGAAGAGTAGAGTGGTTGAATAAAAAGAAGAATATAGAAGTAAGGATGATAAACAATGTTATAAGGTTTATCATCCTTTTTTTATTTAAAAATATGTAATGAGAAATAAAATTAATGAAAATACTAATAAAAGAATAGATATAAGTAAATTGAATTTTTCTTTTTCCCTAATATCAGCTAAGAAAAATAGAGATAACGATAGTAAAATTAATGATGTGAAAAATTTACTATTTAAATTAGCAAACGCAACTATTAATAATAAGAAGCCCAACAATACACTGATCCAAAATGATATTCTTGTTTTTAAAAAGTTAATTGGTAACACGCTCCTTTATTGTTAAATTCTAATTATAATCTATTAATATCATTAATTTACAAAAAAAGGAAGGTGTACTTGTATAAATAGATTGTATTCATATAATGCTATAAAAGAGAAGGTATTTTATAACGATTTTGTGAAGTGCGGACGCCTGAGGAAATAGTATGCGTGAGAGACTACAGGCTCGAACCATACCCTAGGCAAGCATGCACGAACAAAATCGTAGATTATAAAAATAACAACTCACTTTTACTGAATAAATCAGTCGAATGAGTTGTTATTTATTTTGAGTTAGTATTGATATCCTAGCCTTTTATTTTTTATTCATAACTTTTTAATGCTTTTTCCATGATGTCCCATGCTAAGTCTACATTTACTTCTGTAGCGAAATAGGCGTTAGGTTCTTGTTTATAAGTATTATGCAAATCAACTGACATTGTGCCATATGTGAGGTCACTTTGATGCTCAATTTGGATAAATGTTTTTTGTAACGTGAATATTTCAGGATGTAGTAAATATAAAATTGTACAAGCATCATGGATTGGACCACCGTCCATATCGAATTGTGATTTATATGTAGATTTAAAGAACTTTAAGAGCTCAACTACGAAATGAGAGATTGGATTATTGATTTGATGAAATCTTTCAATAACAGCATCGTCTGCTAATAATTGATGCGTCACGTCTAATCCGAATACTACAACTGGGATGCCACTTTCAAATACTTTTTTCGCTGCTTCTGCATCAACCCAAATATTAAACTCCGCTGTAGGTGTCCAATTTCCGAAACAGCCACCGTTACTCACGCTATCAATAAAAGTCTATATGATTTACGATTAAGTCATTAGGTATCCTGTTTTTACCGTACCCAGAGCCTTCGATAAATGAATAATAAATATTCTTAATACTAGAACGCACCAGGCTTTCTTTATCCGTTTCCGAAAGGTGTTTCCAGCCTTTAATGATATAATCTCTAAGTTCTATAACTTCATCAATTTTAATGTCATTACTTTTTCTTTTCTTCAACTCTTCAAGTTGTTCTTCATATAATTTATATGCCTTTTGTGTTTCATTCATTCGTTTCGTAAATTCTTCTAAAGTTATTAACTCTAATGAGTAGGCTTGTTGGTATTTTTCTCGTTGCTTTAATATTTTATCCCCGTCGATAATTTCAATGTGTTCTGTCTTTTTGTTTATATCAAGTTCATTTTCTCTAAAATCTGCTTTACTTAAATAACTGATAAATGCTTTTTCTACTAATTCTTTTTGTAAACTAAAACTTGTTGTTTCTTTATTCCTTCTGCAATTCTCACAAAAATAACTCGCGTTATATCTGTAACTACCATCTTTTCTCTTTCTTCTCCAAGTGTTTAAAATTAATTTTCCTCCACATTGGTGGCAAACTATCTTATTCCTAAATATAGTAGTATGACTTCTCTTTTTTGTTCTTGTTCTAGATCTAGTCTTTTCCATTATCAATTGATATGTTTCTTCATCCATGATAGGTTCGTGTGTGTTTTCGACTAGCACGTCACCAATTTTTGTGTGACCTCTACTTACCGGACTGGTTAATACATATCTCACAGTCGTTCTATCCCATATTTTCCCTTTAGGTGGGCTGTACTTAGATAAGGTTAATTCTTCGGTAATACCTCTGATACTTATTCCTTCTAAGGCACGTTTTACGATATAATCTGCTATTTCTCTTTTTTCATTTGGTACAAGTTTACCGTCCACTTTGTCGTAGTAAAAAGGTGGGCCAGTTGTATAAATACCTTTTTGCGTTGCTGCTTGTCTACCCATTTTAGTTCTTTCAGCAATTGTGGATCGTTCCCATTCAGCCATAGCACCAACTAGAGTAATGAATAATTTACCGAATGCATTAGTCGTATCAAATACTTCTGTAGCTGAACGAAATGATACATCATTCTTTTCGAATATTTCTAATAGGTTCATTAAATCTTTAACTGAACGCGTAAGCCTGTCTAACTTATAAACTAATATCAAATCTATTTTATCTAAATCGTTCATAAGCTTATCTAGTCCAGGTCGCGTTGTATTACCGCCAGAAAAACCAGGGTCAATATATTCATCATATATCTGCCAGTCTTGTACTTCGCAAAAGGATTTTAATCTTTTTCGTTGCTCGTCGATTGAATGACCTTCTCGTGATTGTTCTAAAGTACTAACCCTACAATATATAGCGACTTTCATGATATCCCTCCGTAACACACATTAATCTTTAGGTGTTAATGCATCCATTTCTGATTGAACTCTATTTTGATAATCATTAAATGACTCTCCAGCAGGGGAAGTCATGCCAGGACCACCACCGGCACCATTCTTTGGTGCGTTTCCGTTATCAATATCTTTTTGTAATTGTTGCGCTTGTTGATACTGTTCATATTCTGGATTACTCATTTGTGATTCATCATGAGTTGTTGTTTTAGTGCGATCATATTCTTCTTTACTTATGCCTTCTTGTTTATCTGCAATTGATTTAGGTTCTTGTTGAGTTTCTGTAGTAGTGGTTTCTTGTTGAGTTGTAGGTTGTTCAGTTGCTTCATTACTTTGAGTTTGGTTTTGAGTATCTATAGTTGTCGTATGGTCAAATCTTTCTAAATCAGATAATTTGTACGTCTTCTTACCTAACTCTTTGTCTGTATTGCCCTGAATTGCTTTTAAAGTTACGTCGTTATCATCTTCTAAATTATATGCAACTACACCTTTAGCTTTACCATTCTTTTTAATTGTATCTGTCATATTTTCAAAGTATTCTTTATATTTTCCTGTTGTAGGTGTAGAACCAACTTCAAGTTTGTTTTCAGTGTTTTTATTTTCTTGATAAACTTTCATTGCAGCAATCCAAAAGGCTTGTGCAGAAAAATCTTCATCAGTTTTATTAGTAGCTTCATATGTGAATACAATCGTTTCTTTACCATCTGTTTCATCACTTGCATTACGCAATTTAACATCTAAGATTTTTATGCTACCTTTATTTAATGTAACTAAATCATTTTTAAAACCCACTTTATTTTCTTTAGACTCTGTTTTGTTTTCCGAATCTTTAATTGTTTCTTTCTTATCTTTCTCTCCACATGCTGATAGTAGTAATATTGCTGCGAATAAAACAGTTATAATCTTTTTCATAAAATATCCCCTTTATTTTAATATTTAATTACTGTTCTTTTTAACTTACCGATTACTCTAAATTCATCATTTTTTCCAATAATGCGAGGAGGGTAGTTAGCATTTTCTGATTGTAAGATGATTTGATTCCCTTGTTTGTAAACTCTTTTAAGTAAAGTTTCTCCATTGACATCAACAGCACATATTTCTCCATTTTCAAAATCTTGTTGTTGTCTAATTAATACTAGGTCGCCATCATAAATTCTTGCGCCAGTCATACTGTCTCCAGTTGCTTTTAAATAAAAATACTCTGCACCGTTTAACCATTCTTTAGGAGTAGGTTCATAACCTAAAACATTTGGAAAAGTTACAACACCAGAACCACAGAAAACTTCATTAACGATTGGTAAATTAACAGTTGTTTGAACGATAAAATCATCTTCTGGTAAATCTAATAAGTACGCAGGCGTTGTTTTGAAGAAGTCAGCGATATAATATAAAGTTTTACCACTAGGTTCTGAACCTTTTTCCCATCTTGAAATTGTACTTTTATTAATATTTAGATCATATTTATCATTTAATTTTTGTGCTAATTCGTCCATAGTTAGTTTGTTTTTTCTTCTGATATCTTTCAATTTTTCATCAAATGTCATGTTGTTTCCCTACCTTTTAGAATTAGTTTTTAAAAAACTTTATAAGTACATTATATAGGAAGTGTTACGTATACGCAACAATTATTTTAAATTTTTATATCTTTTGTGTTGAATACGCAACTTACATATGTTAAAGTTACTTTAGTTGCTAGAACGCAACAATAAATGCAGGAGGCGAAAATATGATTGGGGGATATCCTAAATTCAAAAAGTATATGTCTGATAACAATATCAATCAACAAGAAATCGCATTGTTATTAGGGTATAGTCGTGAGAAAGTGAATAGCATTTTAAATGGCACTTCTAGGTATGGAACAGACTTTACTGGAAAAGATTTTAAAAAGCTGCACGAAACTTACGGTATTAATGTAAATGAATATTTTTTTAACTACGAAGTTGCAAATACGCAACTAGAAGGTGGTGAGTAATATGCCGAAAAAGGAATTTACAATTCCGAGAAATGTCGCCCAATATTGGTTTGATTTTATGTGGGAAAAAGGCGCGATTCAAAAAGCACTGATTGAGGACGGTGTAATGGAAAAGGAGGGATTAAATGACACAAACATGGCACTTTATTAAATATCCAGTTTTAACTTTGTTAGTGGTGATTGAGTTCTTTATTATAGCGTCGTTTAGTACCACACCTATCGAACACTCATTACTAATGTGGGCAGTTACAGGAATTGCGTTTGCAATGTGGGATGAAAATCTGAAAGAAGTAGAAGACAAATAAAGCTCCTACTGTTTGCAGACAGTAGAAGTCGATGAAATTTAAAAATTAACTTACCAAAATTATACAACTAAATAAGGAGTGTGACAAGCATGCATAATACGCATCCTTTAAATATTTTGCATCAAATTGATATCGAAGTATTCCAACATCTTCATGAACATGGAATTACATTCGATTTCAAAGTCGAAAATTATTTCAGCGATATGACATTGAAATATAGTATCGATTTTCTAAATGGAACAGAAAGAGGTCAAGTCATGCTCGATAAAGAAGGCAAAAAGCAATTTATCAGTCGTATGAACTATTGCTTTATGTTAGAACCCGAGAGGTATGACAGACCGAGAAATACATTAATCATGCAGGAGGGAAAACATGTCTACTTTATTTAATCTATCTGATCAATACAAGCAAGTGTTAGAACTTATACAAGACAGTGAGGATGACAAAGCGTTAAAAGACACATTAGATTCAATTAACGATGCCATAGAAGATAAAGCGGATGGCTATTATGTAGTTGTTAAAACGTTAGAGTCAGAGAATGAAGCAATTGATCGCGAAGTAAAAAGATTACAAGAACGTAAGAAAAAGAATAATAACGGTATAGAACGCTTAAAAAATACTTTATTAGAGGCAATGGAATTTACAGGTAAAACTAAATTCAAAACTGAATTACACAACTACAGCATTAGAAATAACGCACCATCATTACAAATTAATGATGATACTAAAATACCTAAACAGTTTTATGTTGAACAAAAACCAAAATTAGATAAACGAGAATTACTTAAATTCGTAAAAGATAATGGCGAATTTGAGGGAGTAGAACTAAAACGCAGTAAGTCATTGGGGGTTAGATAAGTATGCCACTAGATATTATAAGTGCAAACGAAATCACTGAACCTAGCCACACGTTTTTAATATATGCCAATCCTGGTATGGGAAAAACAACTGCTTTGAAATTTATTCCAGGTAAAAAGTTAGTTATTGATGTTGATAAATCTTCGTCAGTTTTAGAAGGAGAAGAAAATATCGGAATCGCTAAGGTTGACACATACAATGCGTGGGAAGATTGGATGAACAAAGTTAAAACGTTATTAACTGAACCTGAAACGCATAAAGATTATGACGTGATCGTTATTGATAATATTTCAGAACTATTTAGAGCGACACTTACCAATTTAGGTCGTATGGGTAATAACAATCGCGTACCTTCACAAGCTGATTATCAACGTGCTGATTTTACGATATTAGATAGTTTAAGAGCATTACAAAACTTAAACAAAACACTCGTATTTACAGCATGGGAAACGACAGATAATTATCAACATGAAAGTGGTCAAACATTTACACGTAGCATGCCAGACATTAGACCGAAAATTTTAAATAACTTTTTAGGACTATGTGATGTAGTCGGACAATTAGTAATTACAACTGATGCCGAAGGAAATGAAAAGCGCGGCTTTATTCTACAACCTAACAATAGTATTTATGCAAAAAACAGATTGAGCAATGCTAAAGGCTGCAAAGTTGAAGAACTGTTTGAAAAAACGGTAGGTGGTGATGCTGATTGACCTTTCAATTACATGACTATCAATCAGAAATTGTAGATAAAGCTAGAAACAAAATCGCAGAAGGTAATAAAGGTGTACTCATACAGAGCCCGCCTGGTAGTGGGAAATCGGTCATTATCGCAGATATTATCAAAAAGGCGAGTTTACGTAAGAATAAAGTATTGTTTTTAGTACACAGAAAAGAGTTAGCAGACCAAATTACAGACACATTAAAGTTTCATGGTACAGACATGAATGAAGTAAACGTCATGACTGTAGGTAAAGCAAAAAACAGGTTAGATCATTTACCAACACCAAAGATAATCGTAACAGACGAATCACATCATAGTAGAGCAAGTACTTACCAAGCAATTTATGATTACTTTCCACAATCAATTTTACTAGGGTTTACAGCTACTCCGTGGAGAATGAATGGTTCAGGTTTTACAGATTTATATGATGACGCAATTTTTGGTAAATCAGTTAAATGGTTAATCGATAATGAAAAACTAGCACCATTCAGATATCTAAGTGTGAAGTTATTGAATGAAAGTAACTTAAAAAAACAACGTGGTGAGTATACGAGTAAATCGATAGACGAATCGTTTGAGAAAGGTATATACGGTGATGTTGTTGAGAACTATATCAAACATGCCAATGGTCAAAAAGCTATCTTGTATGCGCATAAGGTGGACGCTAGTAAAGAGTTTGCGGATACCTTTAATGAAAATGGGATAAACGCAGTTCATGCAGACGCTAAAACACCTAAAGTTGAACGAGATAAATTAATGAAAGATTTTAAAGAAGGCAAAATTCAAGTTCTATGTAACGTAGATCTCATTTCAGAAGGTTTTGACGTACCAGATTGTACTTGCGTTATACAAGCAAGACCTACATCTTCTTTAGTTTTATATATGCAGCAAGCAATGAGGTCAATGAGATATCAACCTAATAAAATAGCGACTATTATCGACCACGTAGGTAATTACACTAGGCACGGTTTACCTGACCAAGAACATGATTGGGAGAAGTATTTCAAAGGTGGATACAAGAAGAAAAAGAACAGCAGTAATTTAACGGGTCCCAAAATTAAGGATTGTGATGTTTGTTTTTCTGTATTCGAAGTAACACCAACAACTAAATCGTGTCCATTCTGCGGTCATGAAATCGAAAAGAAAGAAAATGAACTACAAAAGATTGACGCAGAATTAGAAGAAATTACAAGTTTCAAAATTGATTACACATTGGTTAATTATAACCAAAAAGAACAATCAGAATTAGAAACGCTAGAAGATTATTATTTATTCGCTAAAGCTAAGAATTTTAAAGAATCATGGATTAAATTTGCTAATCCTCAATTTAAAAATATGAGCTGGCCACAGTTCTATGCAGAACTTAAACCACTTAAACAAAAATACAACTATTAAAGGAGAAATTAATTATGACATTATTTACAACTAACTATACAGACGTACAAGAAGGTGGTAGCTATTCACCACTACCAACTGGAGAATACGAAATGATTATTGCGAAAGTATCAGAAAAAGCTACACCAAATGGTAAGGAATCAATGCAATTCGATTTAATCGTAAGAAATGACTTGAAAGCAGTTAAAGGATTAAAAAATACAAACGCACAATATGCTGACAGACATGTATTCCACGATGAATGGAAACGTAATATGAAAGACGGATCATACAGATATGAACAAAACAATTTTATGTACTACTTAAAAGCTGCAGGTATTCCAGAAGGTACTGCAATCAACAGTTTAGAACAATTATTCCAACTATTAACGAACAAGCCAGTAAGAGTATATGTGAAGAAAGAAACGAACGTATATAAAGGTGAGGAACAAGAACAAAACAAAGTAGCACCATGGGGCTTTAAAGCTTCTGAGTATCAACAAGTAAATCACCAATTCAAAGAAAAGCAAGAGCAAGCACAACCACAAGCACAAAATATTCAACCTGCAGAGGAAATTGACTACGGATTCTAGGAGATGTTTATAAATGGTAAACAAACAATCATTTCCTGATGAATTAAAACAAATTAATAACTGGTGTGTGTGGAAGTATGAACAACGTGGAAATCGTAAACCTACTAAAGTACCATACAATGCTGAAACTGGGGAACGTGCTAAATCTAACGATTCCAGTACATGGTGTTCATTCGAGACTGCATACGGAAGTTATGTAAATAACAATGCTGATGGCATAGGGTTCTTTTTTAAAGAACCTTATGTAGGCATTGATTTAGATGATATCGAAGACGCAGTTCATAGATTTAAGAAGAATGATCACACAGATAACATTGTTTCAGAATTTTACGAAGCATTTAAAAGTTATACAGAATTAAGTCCATCTGGTACAGGTATACACATCATTGTTAAAGGCAAGATTCCTGGTGAAAGAAGACGTAAAGGCGATATCGAAATGTATGAGAATGGTCGTTTCTTCACAATGACAGGTAATTCATTAGGTAAATATTCAGAAGTAACAGAAGTATCACATCAAATATTTCAATCAATATATGATAAGTATTTAAAAACAAATGTTGTAAATTATCCAACAAAAACTAAAACGATTAATTTCCACACGTTGAATGAATCGGAAATTATTAACGAAATATTAAATTCAAAACAATCTACTAAATTCCAAGACTTCATGCGTGGAGATTGGCATAAGTATTACTCATCACAATCAGAAGCAGACATGGGGTTTGCTAACTTATTAGCTTTCTGGTGTGCAAAAGATTATTCGCAAATGGATAGCATATTCAGACAATCAGGCATGTACCGTGAAAAATGGGACGCTAAACGTAAAGATTCCACATACGGAGAGCAAACATTATTCAAAGCAATTCATGAAACTGCTGATGTCTATACACCTAAAACAGAGGTAGAAGTTAAACCTTTAGAATATGCACTAAATTTCATAGGTGAAACTAAAAAAGAAAAACCTAAAGAATTTCCACCTAGAAGTTGGGACGATACAGGTAACGCTGACAGATTTATTGATAGATACGGTGATTTATACAAGTACAGTTATACGAAAAAGAATTTCTATGTATATGACGGTGCTAAGTGGAGAGAAGACACTGCAGGATCTATCAGAACATTAATTGATAAATTGGTCGAAGATTTAAAAAACGAAAAGTTAGTCGTACCCGATGACTTAAAAGGTGAAGAAGAAGAAAAAATACAATCAGAATTCGCAAAATTCAGAAAAAAGACGAGAGGTACAACAGCTAAAAAAAATATTGTTGATGAACTCAAACACAGAAGACCTATTCAACAAGACGAGTTCGATAAGGACGATATGCTACTCAACATCTTAGACGGATATTTAAATCTAACGAGTGGAGAGCATAAAAAACACGATATAAAGAAAATGTTTAGTTTACAAGCCAACACAGAGTATTCAGAGAAGATGGAACCAACTGTTTGGCTTTCTTTTTTAGATGATATTTTTGCAGGCGATAAAGACGTCATTAAATTTATTCAAAAAGCATTAGGTTATTCGCTCACAGGTAGTATCAGAGAGCAAGTAATGTTCATTCTACATGGTAAAGGTCGTAATGGTAAAAGTATCTTTGTAGAAACGATTTCAGAGATATTAGGGGACTATTCAAGCAACATCCAAGCTGATTCCTTAATGGTTAAACAAAACAAAGGTGCTGCAAACTCAGATATTGCACGATTGAATAACGTCAGATTTGTCACATCTTCTGAACCTAATGAAGGTTTTAGATTCGATGAAGGGTTAGTTAAGCAATTAACTGGTGGAGATAAAATCACTGCTCGATTTTTATATGGTACAGAGTTTGAATATACACCTAACTTCAAAATATGGATAAGTACAAACCACAAACCAATTATCAGAGGTACTGACGACGGTATTTGGAGAAGATTAATGCTTATTCCATTCGATGTAAAAATTCCAGATCATAAAGTTGATAAGGACTTGAAATATAAATTGTTGAGAGAGAGTCCTGCAATACTTAATTGGATGGTAGAAGGTACTTATTTATGGATGAAAGAAGGCTTAACGATACCAGAGAAAATCGCAAATGCTAGTAAAGACTATCGTACTGAAATGGATGTACTTGAACACTTTATCGAAGATACATGTAGAAGAAATGAAAATTCAACTGCCAACGCTAAGGAGTTATTTGAAGCCTATAAAAAATGGGCTGATGAGAGTGGAGAATACAAAATGAATAAAAATCAATTTGGTAAGAAAATGAAAGAAAAATTTGAAGCCAAACGAACAAAACATGGAATCGTTTATAAAGATTTAGAAATTATACAACATTTTCCAGGTATACAAGGCATTTTATAAAAGTGTAAAAAGCAACAAAAAAGGGTGTATACCTAAGCCTATTGGTGTATACCTGGTGTATACCTATAAAATTCTTCAAACCCTTGATATGACTGCTTTTATATACCTTTTTTATTATTGGTGTATACCTTCTTCAGAGAAAGTATATATAGAAATATTAATAAAATCTATATAAAGGAAGAACAGTTTCGCAGGTAGGTATACACCAGACGAAAAATAATGCTTGAAACACTGATAATAAAGGCTTTTCGGTCATATTTAGGTATACACCACAGGTATACACCCTTCGATTAAGGAGGAAATTGAATAAATGACCAATCCAGAAACAATTATTCAAAATAATATCATTCTTGAATTAAACAAAAGAGGTCATAGATTGTGGAGAGCAAATGCTGGGCGTGTAAAAACTGAACAGGGTGCATGGATTAAATTATTACCTAAAGGTTTTCCAGATACGCTAGGTTTTCGAAATAGTGACGGTAAGTTTATCGCAATTGAAATCAAAACAAAAAGTGGAAAGTTACGAGAAGAACAAAAACGTTTTAGAGATTTTGCAATCAATCAACCAATTATATATGGTGTCGCTCGGAGTATAGAGGACGCTATCGATATAGTTGAGAACGGAAAAGAGATGATCACATGAAAATACAAGTTAAAGCTAAGTATACAGCGATAGCAACGGTTGAAGTCGACGCTCATGACTGGGATAGCGCAGTTAACGAAGTAGGGAAACTTG
>NZ_JAJNJJ010000014.1:0-36081 GCF_022386135.1 Mammaliicoccus sp. P-M59
AATGGCTCTAAAACATGGTGCCGGCCAGAGGACTTGAACCCCCAACCTACTGATTACAAGTCAGTTGCTCTACCAGTTGAGCTAGGCCGGCAAAAATGGTGGAGAATGACGGGTTCGAACCGCCGACCCTCTGCTTGTAAGGCAGATGCTCTCCCAGCTGAGCTAATTCTCCAATTAACAATATCGCCCGGCAGCGTCCTACTCTCGCGGAACGTAAGCCCAACTACCATCGGCGCTAAAGAGCTTAACTTCTGTGTTCGGCATGGGAACAGGTGTGACCTCTTTGCTATCGCCACCAGACAATGTTGTTTCGTTTTTGTCTTACCTTATATATTATAAAGAACTCATCAAGGCTTTTCAATAGTAAATTTTACACCTTATTAACTTTCTTTACAAACATCTCGAATTGATATGCGCTTGTTTTCAGCGACCTTTATATAATACACAATTTAGAAACACTCGTCAACACTTTACAACAAAAAAGTTTATATTTCTTTAAAAAACTTCTATATTGGCGTTTTAAAGCCTTTCAAAAGTATAAAACCGCACACAATATGGAATTGTGCACGGCTTTTAGTTACATTTATTTTTGTCTCATATACGGGAATAGTAATACATCTCTAATAGATGCAGAGTTTGTTAATAACATAACTAATCTATCAATACCAATACCTAAACCACCTGTTGGAGGCATACCATATTCAAGTGCTTCAATAAAGTCATCATCCATTTCATGTGCTTCATCGTTACCTTGATCTTTTTCTTTCATTTGTGCTTCAAATCTTTCACGTTGATCAATTGGATCATTTAATTCAGTAAATGCATTTGCATGCTCTCTACCAACAATAAATAATTCGAATCTATCAGTGAATCTTGGGTCTTCAGGATTTTTCTTAGCTAATGGTGATATTTCGATTGGGTGTCCATAAATAAATGTAGGTTGAATAAGTTTGTCTTCTACTCTTTGTTCGAAGAATTCATTCAGAATATGACCATATGTCATACGATCTTCTACTTCTATATTATGTTCTTTTGCTAAAGCATGTGCTTCTTCATCAGTTTTAACTTCATAGAAATCTACACCAGTATATTCTTTAACGGCATCAACCATATGCCATCTTCTCCAATTAGGTGCTAAATCTATAGATTCTTCGCCATATTGTACAGTTGTAGAACCTAATACTTTTTCAGCGATTGCTGCTACCATAGATTCAGTTAAATCCATAATGTCGTTGTAATCAGCATATGCTTCATACAATTCAATCATTGTAAATTCAGGGTTATGTCTTGTAGATACACCTTCATTACGGAATACTCTTCCAATTTCATATACTTTCTCTAATCCACCTACGATTAATCGTTTCAAGTGTAATTCAATTGCAATTCTCATGTATAGAGTAGCATCTAACGCATTGTGATGTGTTACGAAAGGACGAGCTGAAGCACCACCAGCGATTTGGTGCATCATTGGTGTTTCTACTTCTAAGAAACCTTTATTATTTAAGTAAGTTCTCATTTCTTGAATAATTTGGCTTCTTGTAATGAATGTTTTAGTTGATTCTTCACTTGTAATTAAATCTAGGTAACGCTGACGGTAACGTTGTTCAATATCTTGTAAACCATGATACTTATCTGGTAATGGACGTAAAGATTTCGTTAAAACAGTAAATTCTTTCGCTTTAACAGATAATTCTCCAGTATTCGTTTTAAACATAACACCTTTTACGCCTACGATATCACCTAAATCTGCATGTTTCCATATTTCAAATTGTTCGTCACCCACTTGGTCTTTACGAACATAGATTTGAATTTGACCAGTAATATCTTTAACATGTGCAAATCCAGCTTTACCTTTACCTCTTTTAGTCATTAAACGACCTGCGATAGCAACAGCTGATTCGTCTTCTTTATCATGTAATTCTTCTTTACTGAATTCGTCCCATTCTTGGTGTAATGATTTAGAGTCTCCACTGCGGACAAATTTCTTACCGAAAGGATCGATACCTAAATCTCTTAATTCTTGTAATTTTTCTCTACGAACCAACATTTGGTCATTCATTTCTTCTGACATGATTTTCCACTCCTTATTTAAATTACACTTGTTATTTTATTTAAACCACACGTAGATTATTTACTTTCACCATTATACTTTACTACATGTTCATCGTTTGGCAATAGCTCCCAAATATATTTCTTCGATATAGGTTCCACAACATTTGAGGCAATATCATTCAAAGGTATCATCACAAATGCTCTTTCAGTCATTCTAGGATGAGGTACTTCTAGTTCTGGTGATTGAATAACGGATTGATCATATAATAAAATATCTATATCAATTGTACGTGGTCCCCATCTTTCAACTCGAACACGATGAAGTTGTTGCTCTATCATCATACAAACTTTTAATAATTCAGATGATTCTAATTCAGTTGAGATTTCAATACACATATTTAAAAAATCAGGTTGGTCTGTGTATCCTACTGGTTTCGTTTCATATATTGGAGATTCTTGAATAACTTGAATACCGTCAATTTCATTCAACAATTTAACAGCTTCTTGCAGTTGATGTTGCCTATCTCCCATATTACTGCCTAAACCTAAATATGCAGTATGCATTTATCTCTTCCTCACTATCTCAATACCCACACCTTTATAATGTCCAGGTATCGGTGGATTATTTTTAGTAATCTTAACTTTGGTTTCCAATACTCGATTATAGTGCGAAAATAGCTCTTTTGCAATACGTTCTGCAAGATGTTCGATTAATTTTACCGGTTTACCTTCCATAATTTCTTTGACCACTTCAAATACTTCACCGTAGTGAACAGTCTTTTCTAAGTCATCTGTTTCGCCCGCTTCAGAAAGATCTAAATATAATTCTAAATCTACTACAAATATTTGTCCTAGTTCATTTTCTGCTTCAATTGCACCATGGTATCCGTAAAAAGACATGCCTTCTAATATTATTCTATCCATTTAATCGAATCTCCTTCAGAGCATCTATCGTCTTAGCTACTCTTTTGTTCATTTGTACATTATGGACTCTCACAGCATGGACACCTTTTTCAATTCCGTAAGCTGTCGTTGCTGCTGTACCTTCATCACGTTCATCAACATTAGTTTCGCCACCTAATAAGTCATTGATCAATCGCTTTCTACTTGTCGCAAGCAACACATTGTATCCTGTAGCGACCAATTCATCTAATCGTGACATGACAATACGTTCTTCTTCTCTAGACTTCGCAAAGCCAATACCAGGATCTAGCCAAATATTTTTTTCAGGTATACCGCAAATTTCTGCTTGGTTTGCTTGTTTTAATAAAGTAAGCAATAATTCTTCCATTACCGGAACATCTCTCTTGCCATCGCCGTTATGCATTAACACAATTTCTGCATTATATTCTGCCACGACTTTCAATATATTCGGATCATACAAACCAGCCCACTGGTCGTTAATCATCGTTACGCCTCTTTTTAAAGATTCTTCAGCAACTTTACTTCTGTATGTATCTACTGAAAGTTGAACATCTAAATCACTGAGCGCTTCAACAACTGGAATAACTCTATCCAATTCCTCTTCTAAACTTACTTCTGTATAACCTGGGCGAGTAGATACTCCACCGATATCAATAATATCCGCACCTTCTGAGATAAGTTTCTCAGCGTGTTGTCTTGCTTTATCTACACTATTATATGAACCACCGTCAGAAAATGAATCTGGCGTAACATTTAATATCCCCATAATTTTCGTATTCACCAAGATAGTCTTCCTTCCTTTTTCATAGATAAATTTATTATAACAAATTTAAAAAATCACGCCTAAATGAAATAACTTCAAAAGTTATTTATTATAGACGTGATACTTAATTTATAATCATTTATTTATCAATTAGTCTTCAAAAGCGTAAAGTGGTGTAGATAGGTAACGTTCACCATTACTTGGAAGAACTGTTACTACAGTTTTGCCTTCACCTAGTTCTTTAGCTTTTTTCAATGCAGCTACAATTGCAGCACCAGATGAAATACCACCTAGGATACCTTCTTCTTTAGCAACTTTTCTAGACATTTCCATTGCTTCTTCATTACCTACTTTAATAACATCGTCATAAACATCTGTGTTTAAAGTATCTGGTACGAAACCTGCACCTAAACCTTGTAATTTATGAGGACCTGGTGAACCACCACTTAAAACAGGAGAAGCTTCTGGTTCAATCGCAACTATTTGAATATTAGGATATTTTTCTTTAAGCACTTTACCTGCTCCAGATAAAGTACCACCAGTACCTACACCAGCTAAGAAAGCGTCAATTTGAACACCCTCAAATTGCTCAACAAGTTCAGGACCAGTTGTTAATTCATGGACTTTAGGGTTCGCTGGGTTTTCGAATTGTTGTGGTTCAAAATAACCTTTTTCTTCTTTTAATTCTTTAGCTTTTTTGATAGCACCTTTCATACCTTCAGCACCAGGTGTTAATACTAATTCAGCTCCATAAGCTTTTAATAAAGCACGACGTTCGCTACTCATTGTATCTGGCATTACAAATACAGCTTTATAACCTTTAGCTGCTGCAACCATTGCTAAACCGATACCTGTGTTACCAGATGTTGGTTCAATAATTGTGTCGCCTGGTTTGATTTTGCCTTCTTTTTCAGCAGCTTCAATCATCGCTAAACCAATTCTATCTTTAACTGAGCTACCTGGGTTTTGATATTCTAATTTTACATAAACGTCTGCTGAACCTTCTTCAACTACTTTGTTTAATTTAACTACAGGTGTATCTCCAATTAATTCTACAATATTATTTACTCTCTTAGCCATTTACGCTTCACTCCTAAACAGTTTTTATACCCTAGTTTATTTATCGGATATAATGATTATAACAAAACTTCATATAAAGTGAAAGTATTTACTAAATTAAAGTGCGTTCTTAAGTTCGATTAATTCTTCTTCGCTATATTGATACTTTGTTCTACAGAAATGACATTCTGCTTCAGCACCATGATCTTCTTTAATCATTGCATCAATTTCAGCTTCTCCAAGACCTTTAATTGCATTCAGGAATTTTTCTCTAGAACAATTACATTTGAACTCAACATCCATATGGTCAATAATTCTAGTATTTTCTTTACCTAATACTGTTTCAATTATTTCTTCTGGTGATAATCCTCTATCGATCAATTTAGATACAGGTTCCATTTGATTAATTTTTTCTTCAATTGCTGAAATTGTTTTTTCAGATGCACCAGGCATAAGTTGAATGATGAAACCTCCTGCTGCTTTAATCGTATTGTCAGGATTTACTAATACACCTAAACCGACAGCTGAAGGTACTTGTTCACTTGTTACAAAATAATAAGTGAAATCTTCTCCAAGTTCTCCTGAAACAATCGGTGTAGAACCTGTGAAGTAATCTTTCAATCCGATATCTTTAACGACACTTAACATACCGTCTGTTCCAACAGCACGTCTAACATCTAATTTACCTTGATCGTTTAATGGAAAATGCGTTTGTGGATTTTGTACGTATCCTCTTACTTTACCTTTCGCATTAGCATCGACCATAATTTTACCAATTGGTCCTCCGCCATCAATTGTTACCGTTAATTTTTCTTCATTTTTTAGCATTGATCCCATCATCACACCAGCTGTCATTGATCTACCTAATGCTGCTGATGCTGTTGGCCATGTGTAATGGCGTGTTTGTGCTTCTTGTATTGTATTTGTTGTTTGAACAGCAAAAGCTCTCACTTCATCATTGAAAGCTAATCCTCTTACTAAATAATCTTTTGTCATGTTTTATACTCCTTCTTTAAAAAAAGCCCCTCTCAATCAAATTGTTGAAAGGGACTTTGTGAAATTATTCTTTACGATCTGTCGGTTTATTGTCACCTAGGTCATCGATATTTGGCTCTTGTTCATGAGCTGGTTCATCTGAATCACTATCTGAATCTGTGTCTTCACGACGTTTTTCATGTGACACTTCTTCTTTTACTTCTTCATATGATTTACCAACTTCATCATCGTCAATATCTAATGTACCTTCTTGTTGTGTTAAGTCACCTTCATATTTATCTTCATCTGAGTCTTCATTTTGGTTAAGATGAGAATCATCATATTTAACTTCTGGTAACTTACCTTCATGGAATAATGATTGAATTTGTTCAGCTACTAATGTTTCTTCTACTAGAAGTGTCTTAGCAATTAATTCTAATTGTGATTTATGTTCAGTTAGAATTTGTTTACAACGTTCGTATTGTTCTTTAATGATACGTTGTACTTCTGAATCAATTTCATAAGCAATTTGGTCTGAATAATTTGGTTCAGATTGCATATCTTTACCTAAAAATACTTGTCCACTATCCGTACTACCGAATTGTAATGGACCTAATTTTTTACTCATACCATATTCAGTAACCATCTTACGCGCAATGTTTGTTGCACGTTGGAAGTCATTATGAGCACCTGTTGATGCTTCTCCAAAGTTTATTTCTTCAGATACACGACCACCAAGTAAACCTACTATCTTATCTAATAATTCTGGTTCAGTCATAAAGTAACGATCTTCTTTAGGAAGCATCATTGCATATCCACCAGCTTGACCACGTGGAACGATTGTAACTTTATGAACCATTTCTGCTTCATCTAATACACAACCGATAATTGTATGACCCGCTTCGTGATAAGCAACAATATTTTTTTCTTTTTCAGAAATCATTCTTGTTTTCTTAGCTGGACCTGCAATAACTCTATCCGTCGCTTCTTCGATATCTCTCATATCAATTTTCGTTTTGTTAGAACGTGCTGCTACTAATGATGCTTCATTTAACAAGTTCTCTAAGTCTGCACCAGAGAAACCAGGCGTTCTTTGAGAAATTGCTTTTAAGTCAACAGTTTCGTCTAACGGTTTATTACGAGCATGTACTTTAAGTACTGCTTCACGTCCTTTTACATCTGGTCGTCCAACTTGGATTTGTCTATCGAAACGTCCAGGACGTAATAATGCAGGGTCTAAAATATCAGGACGGTTAGTTGCAGCTATCATAATGATACCTTCATTTTCACCGAATCCATCCATTTCTACTAATAATTGGTTTAATGTTTGTTCACGTTCATCGTGACCGCCACCAACACCAGCGCCACGTTGACGACCAACAGCATCAATCTCATCTATAAAGATAATACATGGTGCATTTTTCTTAGCGTTCTCGAATAAGTCACGCACACGACTTGCACCGACACCAACGAACATCTCAACGAAGTCTGAACCACTGATTGAGAAGAATGGTGTACCCGCTTCACCTGCTACAGCTCTAGCAAGTAATGTTTTACCTGTACCTGGAGGACCAACTAGTAAGACACCTTTCGGAATACGCGCACCCATTTTCTTGAATTTACGATTATCTTTAAGGAAATCAACTATTTCCACTAACTCTTGTTTCTCTTCATCGGCACCTGCTACATCAGAGAATCTCACACGTTTCTTCTGATTATCATATAGCTTGGCTTTTGACTTACCAAAGTTCATTACTCGGCCGCCGCCACCGCCGCCGCCTTGCATTTGGCTTAAGAAGAAGATGAATAAAAATGCAATAATTAAAACTGGGATAAGCGTTGTTAATACACTAACAAACACACTTTGTTTTTCTTCTTCTTTAACATTAAATTTCAAATCATCTTGTTTCTCAGCAGTTGCTGTTATTTTTTTCAAGTCATCTTGATTATTAAATAAAATAGAAGATGTATATGTTTCATCTTTACCTTTTTTTAATTCACCGCTAACCATATAAACATTCTGTTCTGGTTGAATAGTTAACGTTTTTAAATCGCCTTTTTCTAGCTTCGTCATAAACTCATTATATGTAAGCTGTTTTGGTGATTGTCCATTGCCATTAATGAACTGGAATACACCAAATAGGACGATAGCTAAAAGCGCGATCATTAATATATTACGAAAAGCTTTTTGCATTCAATTTGTCCTCCTACTCAATTAATAAAACTAACAAAAATTTTACCATATTTGTAATTTCATACGCTAGTAATTAAACTTGCTTATACGCATCATTGATATATTTCTGGTTTAAGTGTACCAATGTATGGTAAATTACGATATTTCTCAGCATAATCAAGTCCATATCCTACTACAAATTCATCAGGAATTTTTTCTCCGACATATTTAGCTTCGATATCTACTTTACGTTTCATCGGTTTGTCTAACAATGTTACGATTTCAATAGAATTAACATTTCTGTATTTCAATAAATCAACGATAGAATTTAAAGTTGTACCTGTTTCTAAAATATCTTCAATGATAATGACATCTCTATTTTCAACAGAAGTACTTAAGTCTTTTAAAATTTTAACTTCTCCAGTTGATTCTGTACCACCGTGATAACTAGAAACATCCATGAAGTCTAATTCTACATGTGTATCAATGTATTTAATTAAATCAGCCATAAACATGATTGAACCTTTTAAAATACCTACACAAATAGGTGTCTTCCCATTATAATCCTCTGTGATTTGCTTTCCTAATGTTTTGCATCTTTCTTGAATCTGTTCTTCTGATAATACAACAGACTTAATCGAGTCTTTCATTAAAGTCATCTCCAATATAAGTAATAGTTAGTGCGTTTTTAAAGTTAGAATCTATCCAAAAATCACCAATTGCAATTATGTCATCACCATTTAAAATAATTGGACAATTGTTTCTTTTATGTATGTCAATCTTGTTGTCAATCATGATTCTGTTAACTTTTTTGTGATGTTTATTTCCCCGGTTATAATACTGAACACGATCTCCAGACATTCTCGTTCTTACAAATAAAGGCGATGCTATGTCTTTCGTTTCAATTAACCAATTCCCAAATACATATTGTTCATTACGATTTATAAATTTAGAATTTACATTGAACTCAATATCTTCACATAGTAATAATTTATCATATGCTACTATAAACTGCCAATCATCAGATATAGGAATGACGGATTGTTTTGAAAAATTATTAAATACGTGCATCCATTCTTTATATGACTTCTCACTATATCTTCGTTTAACATATTGAGCCATTAATTGATCTAATACTTGAATCTTAATTAAATCGTTCAGCTGATTAAATTCATCACGATTAATTTCAACTTGATCAGACTGTTTTATTTCATTAGCAATAAAAGCATCTGCTACAGTTATAATTAATTCTCTTGCATCATTCATCCATTGATTTAAATCCAGTAAATGATCTGTTGAAAATTCTGATCTTTCTTCAATAACAGGCAACAATTGATTTCGTAAATAGTTGCGAGTATATTTACTATCTTTATTTGAATCATCTTCGTAGTACTTAAAATCAATTTCTTGTTGATATTGTTTTATAAATGATTTGGATACATTTAACAACGGTCTACAAATCATATAATCATTTCTTTTTTGAACTTGTTGAATACCTAAAGGTGCACGGCCAATTCTCCCAGTAAATAGTCGATAAGCAATGGTTTCTTTTTGGTCATCCATATGGTGTGCCGTCAACAATACATCGCTACCGGTTTGTTTCATCATTTCATCAAACCATTCATATCTCATTTGTCTAGAAATATCTTGTATGCTCTTATTGTGACTAACTGTTTCGCTCAAATCCAATGTCTTGATATATATTTCAATATGATGTTTTTCGCAAAATTGTTTTATAAATTCCGCTTCTTCTCGAGAGGCTTCTCTTAAACCATGGTTGACATGTAAACAAATTAACTTATGATATGTGTCTTTATAAGTTGTATTTAACATGTGTAAAAGTGACATGCTATCTATCCCTGTCGAAACAGCTAAAGCTAAATCATCCTCTTGTTGCCAAGTTACATCCAGCATGATTACACACCTCAATTTTCAAAAATTCATTTGATCTTTTCAAAATAAAAAGAGGCTCAACTAATTAGCCTCTTTTTATTATAATCCATTATCGTCTTGCACCTTTACCGCCACGACGTGATTCAGTTTGTCTCTTAATAGATGTTAACTTATCCTCACTATCTTTTAAAAAGTTTGATAATTTCTTCTCAAAGTCTTCAGGCTTAGCTTCTTTCTTAGGCGCTTGGCGCTTTGGACGTTCTTTAGCTTTTTTAATAGATAAACTAATCTTTCCATCATCAGCTACTGTTAATACTTTAACTTCTACTTCATCGCCTACAGTTAAATGGTCATTCACGTTCTCGACGTAGTTATCAGCAACTTCACTGATATGCACAAGGCCACTTTTCCCTTCAGGTAATTCAACAAATGCACCAAAATTCTTAATACCTGTAACTTTCCCTTTGACTTTATTGCCTACTTCAATTGACATATTATTACTGTATCCTCCTGATATAAATTCACTTTAACTTTATTATATGCTTCTATACAAAATTATACAACGCCATAAACAGATTATTTATCATTTTCCGCGTCTTTTTTGTCTTCTGGTAATTTAAAAATAATTTCACCATCATTGCTTAAAAAGTATTCGCTTCTTGCGAGTTTTTCTATATATTCTTTATCGTTCAGTCGTTTAATTTGTTCTTTAAGTTCTATCTCTTTATCTTGTAACTTTTCATATGTTACAGCTTTTTCTTTACGCTCTTGCACTAATTCATCATTACGATTTTTTTGTAGAAATAGCATGATGATCATAATAACGATTATTAACAATAATACTCCACCAAATAAGGTAAGTCGCTTGCGTATCACTTGGCGCGTTTTATTGACAGTCTTTTTTTGTTTGTTTTGGGACTGTGTATATTCATTATCTAGATTTTTAATTTTTTGCGCCATTGGTGTACCTCCTTATTTATATAGAATCTTGAATTTTTTCTTCTTTGATGACTTCAAACATTGTCTTAGCATTTTCTTTATTAGCATGTTCAGACAACCCTGTCACTTTAACAACAATTATTCTATTACCTAATCTAATTTCCAATTCATCTTCAACACTTACAGTCGTTCCTGCTTTAGCAACTTGACCATTTACTTTAACCCTACCTTGGTCACTCACTTCTTTAGCAAGTGTACGACGTTTAATCAGTCTAGATACTTTTAAATATTTATCTAATCTCAAATTGTTAAATCTCCTTTATTTATAAATTCTTTTAATGATTGTTCACCGTATCCCTCTAATTTGGTTTTATCATACAACTTCAAAAAGTAATCAGCAAATATTTTTTCTAGTTTCTCGCGTTTAACTTTGCCTTCTTTTTGTTTTTCATCATTCCAAATTTTCTTGAGGTCTTCAATATCATTCGCTTCTTGGTCACCAAACACATGTGGATGTCTACGTATCATCTTAGAAGTTAATGTTTGTATCACTTCTCTTACATCAAAGTACGCTTCTTTCTTTCCAATCGCAGCATGTAGCATCACTTGTAACAATATGTCTCCAAGTTCTTCTATCATATGTTCAATATCATCTTCATCAATTGCTTCTATTAATTCAAATGCCTCTTCAAGCACATAACGCTTCAATGTTTCATGTGTTTGTACTTTATCCCATGGACAACCTTCTTCGGACACTAAAGTATCGATAGTTTGTTCTAAATATTGAAAATCACCATATAGTTGTTCATCTTCAGTTATTTTCGGTATGAATAAACTTGTTAAATTTGATAGCTCAGCATGATGGTCCATTTCATACAATGGACAAGAAATGACATCAGCTTCACCTAATCTTGCATTAGAAACGAGTTTCACAGGATGATCATCTGGATATCTTTCCATCAATGTAACTTTAATATCTGATGCAACTAATTGATCATACACTTGTGTAATAATCGTATTCGTTCTTATATTTAATGAAGTCTCAGACAAACTCGTTCCGTCTAATAATGTAAATCCGTCATTCGGATCAATATTAACAGCTCTGAACATATCATCTAGAAAGCTTTTTCCACCTAACACGTGAACATCCGGTGCTTTCTCTAATAAAAGCTGCGTCGTTGTTTCAGCTACCATCGGATCACCAGGTACCGCATAAATGATATTTTCATGTTCAGCTTTTTCAATCAATGTATCGACAATTTCAGAATATACATTAAGAAAATCATCGTGCTTTTCATAAATATAATCAAAACCTTGCCAATTTAAGTCTTCTAATTCTTTAACAACCGGATGGTCTAGCGTACGCGCATATATAACATCAGCTGATTGAAGTTTACGGTAAACGCCCATTGGCAATTCTTCTAAACTATAATTACCTAAGCCAACAACTAATATTTGTTGTGCCATATGTTAATTACTCCTTTATTATTTTATCCATTAAAGGTAAATGTTTCCATTCATCTTTTATTAATATTTTCATTTTTATTATACCTATTATGACAACCATTACGCCAACAATACCTGCCAGTAACATAATTAATAGACTGGTCATTCTCGTGTGCGTTGGAATGAGCAATACAACTTGTACAAATATAGACATGATCGCAAGTAAAGTAATCACTTTAATCATAAATAAACCCATACGTTGAAATTGATAGAGTTTCATCACACGTACATGCAAAATCAATGTATAAATAGCAAGCGACAAGACAGTCGACAAACTTGCACCAAATATACCAAACTGCAGTACAAACCAATAATTCCCGATTAGTTTCGTTAACATACCAATCATGAGCGCAATAAATAATATATTTCTGTTTAATTTCACTTGCAATAACGCTGTATACATAATGATAAATGTCACAAATACAACTGCGAGCATAAAGACGCTCAATGTACCGATTAATTCATTCGTCTTAAAGAATACAGTATTTAATAATGGTAGTAAGTTCATTAAGCCAAATGCGGCAGCCATACTAAATAACACTGTTATCTTTAAGGATGTATTAGCATATTCATTCACGAGTTGATGATTTTTCTTTTGCAGTTGTTCTGTTAACAATGGAATAAGCACAAAACTAAATGTCGTTGTGATGATAAGCCCCATCTGAATCAATGAAGCACCTCTATCAAACACACCTTTTACTTTTATACTCTCATGAAAGCTATATCCATTCTCTTGCAACAAATGTATAAGTGTAAATGAATCTACAATTTGCCATAAAATCAATATCAAATAAGAAATGGCATACAAGATTGTCATCGTCACGATATTTTTAGTGTCACTCAACTTTATTTCCCAGGAAAATCTCAGTCTAGGCTTTCTTTTAAACCAGAAGTAAATTGCAATACAACTTAATCCCAATACAGAACCACTGATTGCGATTGTGCCAGCTTGATAAATCGAAATATTCAAGCCAACAAATAGCAAAATCGCAGTTAAAATCACACCGACTCTAACAACTTGATCAATAACCTGTGAAACAGCTATAAAGTTCATCTGATGTTTCATTTGATAATACCCTCGTACCATCGAGATAAATACAAGTGGTATTAACGCTAAACTCGCCATACGAATCATAGGCGTTAAGTTCGGATCACCCATCAGTCCGCTTATCAATTGTGCACTTAAAAATATAGCAACACTTAGCAATAAACAAGTCATTTGTAAGAACCAGAACATACCTATTATTTCTGATTGTTTACGTTGAATCATCCAGCTACTCATGACACTAGGAAGCGCGTTTAAACTTACAACACTTACAATCGCAACAAGCGGATATACTTGTTGGTATGCATATAATCCTTCATCACCTAAAACATTTTGGTAAGGCACTCTATAAATTGCGCTTAAAATTTTAACAATGACCATCGTGCCTGTTAACAACAATACACTATTAAAAATGGGTTTAGATTGTGTCATCGTCTACCAAACTTTCATTGATCACATTAGTTAAGAATTTCAAATCGTCTAACCATTGTTTTGATTTTTGTAATTTAAACACCATTTGATTGTCTGACACAGCTATTTTTAATTTTCTACCTAATGGTTCTGTAACTTTAAACAACACGTCACCTTTTAAATGATTTGTTGTATATTCTGATGCTGTCAGTTGTATCACTTTAGCGACTTCTTTAATTTCTGTAATACCGAAATGAATACCATTCAATCTTACTTCAACAACGTCTAATAAACGTTGAACTTCAACAGGATATTCACCAAAACGATCGATTAATTCATCTTGAATATCTTCCAATTGAGATTGCGTCGTAATTGATCTCAATTTTTTGTACATTTCAATTTTGGCTTGTTCATTCTTAATGTATTCAGCTGGAATATAAGCATCTATTTTAATGTCCACTTCTAGTTGTGGTACTTCTGATTCTGGTTCTATACCTCGTTTTACATTAACCGCTTCTTCTAACATTTGAGAATATAAATCATAACCTACAGAATCTATGAACCCATGCTGCTGACTACCTAATAGATTTCCTGCGCCACGAATATTCAAATCACGCATGGCAATTTTAAATCCTGAACCTAATTCAGTAAATTCTTTAATAGCTTGCAGTCTTTGTTCTGCAACTTCAGTCAGTACTTTATTTTGTTCATGTAAGAAATATGCATAACCAATTCGACTAGAACGACCTACTCGTCCACGTAACTGATACAATTGACTCAATCCAAATCTATTAGCATCTTCAATAATCAATGTATTAGCATTTGGAACATCGACACCCGTTTCAATAATCGTCGTTGTTACTAAAATATCGTATTCTCCATCGACAAAATTCAACATCGTTTCTTCTAATTCTCGTTCTGTCATTTGTCCATGAGCAACGCCAATTCTCGCATTAGGCATGAGCATAGATAACTGTTCACTCTTTTGATATATAGACTGCACGCGGTTATATAAATAGAATGCTTGTCCACCACGTGAAAGTTCACGTTCTAGTGCTTCTTTAACAAAACTCATATTCTGTTCTAATACATACGTTTGAACAGGGAATCTGTTTTCAGGTGGTGTTTCAATAACAGATAAGTCTCTAACACCTAATAAACTCATATGAAGTGTTCTCGGAATTGGTGTAGCTGTTAAAGTAAGAACGTCTACATTAGTCTTTAATGCTTTAATTCTTTCTTTATGTTTCACACCAAATCTTTGTTCTTCATCGACGATTAATAATCCTAAATCTTTATATTCAACATCTTTACTTAGTAATTTATGTGTACCTACAACAATGTCTACAAATCCAGATTTGATACCTGCTTTCGTTTCTTTAACTTGTTTAGGTGTTCTAAATCTACTCATCATTTGAATTTCTACTGGATATTCTTGCATACGTTCTCTGAATGTTTCAAAATGTTGCTGAGCAAGAATCGTTGTTGGTACGAGCACGGCTACTTGCTTACCTTCCAAGACCGCTTTAAATGCAGCTCTTATTGCTACTTCAGTCTTACCATATCCAACATCACCACAAAGCAGTCTATCCATCGGTCTTCTTTTTTCCATATCTGCTTTAATTTCTTCTAAAGAAGTGACTTGGTCAGGCGTAGGCTCATATGGAAAGTCCATTTCAAATGTCATTTGTTCTTCAGTATCCGGACCGTATTGATAACCTTCAACTTGTTCTCTCTCTTGATAAAGTTTCAACAGTTCATCCGCAATATCTTCCACATTTTTTTGAACTTTAGCTTTTGTTTTTTTCCATTCTGTACCGCCAAGTTTATTCACCTTTGGCTCTTTATCATCTGATCCAACAAACTTTTGTACATCATTCATTTGATCAACAGGTACAAATAATTGATCGGTACCTTTGTATTGAATTTTAATATAATCTTTATGAATGCCAGATACTTCTAATGTTTCAACGCCTAAATATTTACCAACACCATGATGTACGTGTACAACATAATCTCCTACATTCAATTCTTGGTAAGATTTTATTTTTTCAGCATTAGATAACTTTTGTCTTCTTTTAGATTGTTTTCTTTCACGTGCTTTGAAAAGTTCTTTTTCTGTCACGACGACAAGCTTCATATAAGGCAATTCGAACCCTTCAGACAGCGCGCCATCCGTTACGACAGCTTGTCCACGGTCACCAACCTGTTCTACTCTATCTATAACAGTTGGAATTTTCATGTCGTTTAACATACTTTGAATACGAGACTTTCTCGTTTCAGATTCTGCTAATAATACGACTGTAAATCCTTGTTTCATAAAGCGATCAAACTCTGACTGCATAATGTCGTATTGTCCATAGAATCTTTGAACAGGTTTACATGAGAATTTCACCATCTCTTCAATTTCAACTGGCATACTTGCAGTAAATAAAGTGAAATAAGCGATTTTATGTTGATGCAAGAGTTCTGTAAAAGCATGTTCCGAAATAAAACGTTGCCCAATAAATCCTTGTCCTGATTCTATTAGCGATTGCGTAAATTCTTCGATTTCAACGTCTAATGAATGTTCAGTTTCTTTAATTCGATTATATTCGTCTACAACAACAAGTGCATCATCCGCAAAATAATCTGTTAAAGTTGTGACTTCATCATACATAAACGAAATGACACGTCTTAAAATTTGATGATCTTTCAATTCATCACTTTGCATCAATATCGTTTGATACGTATCTTTTAAGTCGGGTCGCATTTCTGTAGCTAGTTGTTGTCTAGTCTTTTCATATGCTTCTTCCATACGTTCTGGAAGTTGGCTAATTTGTTCACTTGTAAAAATATAATCACTAGCCGTTGTAATTTCAACTTGTTCAACATTACCTAAAGAGCGTTGCGTTTCAACGTCAAACAATCTCATACCGTCTACTTCAGTATCAAACAATTCAATTCGAACAGGATCTCCAGTTACTGGATAGATATCAATCAACCCACCACGAATCGAGAACTCACCAACTGCTGATACTAACGATTGCCTCTTATAACCCATATCAATCAATTGATTAGCCCATACATCTAAGTCAATATCATCACCTATTTGAATCGATTTATAATGTTCATTCCAAATGTGTTTCGGTGTTAATTGTTTTTTCAAGCCATTTATAGGCACGATAAATAAGCCCTTCTTGCCTTGAGCAAGTTGGGTTAGTGTTCTGATACGTTCACTCATTAAATCAGGACTTTGCGTAGAGAACGCCTCAATCATAATATCTTGTACAGGAAACTTAAATACTTCTTCAGGTGGTAATAATTGAAGAATATCCGCTTCTAATTTATCCGCCTGATACAAGTTATTTGTTACGATAACGAGTTGTTTATCATTTTTAAGATATTGTTCTAATATGAGTAGTGCTTTACTCGACTGATTCAGTCCTGTTATGAGTATGTTCTTTTCTCCAAATATTTGCGTTAATTCTTGAAATCGTTCGTCTGCTTGTATGATTTCATGGATAACGTGTTTCATATAACTTCACCATTATACTGGTTCATCACATTCTGAAAAGTTTCGCCTTTAATTAAAGCTTCACAAGCATCTGCTGCGCGATCGATTACTTTTTCCATTGTAATCATTTCATCATCAGAGAACTTTTGAAGCACATAATTCGGTACACTCATGCCATTTGTAGGACGATCAATTCCGATTCTAATACGGTTAAAACGGTCTGTCCCTAAATGTTGAATTAAAGACTTCATACCGTTATGACCACCAGCACTTCCTTTCTGACGTAGTCTCAAATGACCTTGAGACTGGTCCATGTCATCATAGAGTACAACTAGATCCTCTATATCTATATTATAATAGTCCATTAGTGGTCTTACAGCTTCACCTGATAAATTCATGAAAGTCATAGGCTCAATAAGCATTACTTTCTCTCCATTTATAAGCCCTATTGTATATGCGCCTTTAAATTTTTGTTTATCTAAGTCTAATTGGTGACGATCAAGCAATTTATCAACTACTTCAAAGCCAATATTATGACGCGTAAGGTCATATTTCTTTCCGATATTTCCAAGTCCAACAATACATTTCATGTTGTAACCTCCATATTAATACTAAGTATATATTATAGCATTTTTGTGATTTATTTCATCTATCTATACTTAAATAAAAAAACCCAACACAAATGTGTTGGGTTGAAGATTTAAAAAATATTATTTTTCTTCTTCTTCTGCTTCTTCTTTTTCAGCTTCTTCTTCTGCTACTGCATCAGCTTCTTCAGCTGCAGTTTCTTCAGCATCTTCAGCAGGTTCTTCTGTTGGAGGAACTACTGTTACAACTGCTTCTTCTTTATCGTTTTCGATAGTGTATTTATCAGTTGCATCTAAGTCGCCTACTAAGTAGCTATCACCAATAGCTAATTCTGTAATATCAACTTCGATATTTTCAGGAATAGCATCTGGAGTAGTTGTAACTTGTAAGTCGAATAATGGTTGTTGAACTACGCCACCTTCAGAAGCACCAACTGATTCACCTACTAATACTACAGGTACGTCTACAGTTAATTCTTCTTTCATGTTGATAGCTAAGAAGTCAACGTGAGTGATTTGGTTTTTAAGAGAATCATATTGATAATCTGAAACCATAACTTTGATTGTTTTTGAACCAACACCTAATTCGATAACGCCGTTACGTCCAACTTCACGAATTGTTTTGATGAATTCAACTTCATCAACTTTAACAGATGTATTTTTAGCACCGTAACCGTATACGACTGCTGGAATAACACCTGAAGCTCTTAATTTACGTAAACTAGAACGAGTTTGTTTACCTTGACGGATAACTGACTTTAATGAAGTCATTATCTTTTCCACCTTTCATTTATGCGCGATATGCGCTCCTACACTTACCCATCAACAACAATTGCTGCTTGTAAGTGGTTATTTAGTCCATAAAAATGAACCGTTTGTTATTATACACGAATATTATAAATTAATCAAATAGCACACTAACAGATTCTTGTTCATATACTCTAACAATTGCTTGTGCTAATAATTCTGCTACAGACAATTCTTTAACGTTTGCAGGTTTTCTATCTTCTGGTAATTGAATTGAGTTTGTAACAACTAATTCTTTAATTTGAGAATTTTCGATACGTTCTTTTGCTGGTCCTGATAATACAGGGTGTGTACAACATGCATAAACTTCTTTCGCACCTTTTTTAACAAGTGCATCTGCTGCTAATGTAATTGTTCCAGCTGTATCAATAATATCATCGATAATGATGGCAGTCTTACCATTAATATCTCCAACAATATTCATAACTTCTGCTACGTTTGGTTTCGGACGACGTTTATCAATAATAGCGATAGGTGTTTTTAGACGGTCAGCCATTTTACGTGCTCTTGTTACGCCACCATGGTCAGGCGAAACAACTACTGTTGTTTCAGGATCTAAACCTTTTTCTAAGAAGTAATTTGATAAAATTGGTACGCCCATTAAATGATCAATCGGTATGTCAAAGAACCCTTGAATTTGAGGTGCATGTAAATCAAGTGCTATCATTCTGCTTGCGCCAGCTTTTTCAATAATATTTGCCACAAGTTTAGCAGTGATTGGTTCACGGCTTCTAGCTTTACGGTCTTGTCTTGCATAACCGTAATAAGGCATTACAATATTAATATTTGCTGCTGATGCACGTTTACAAGCATCAATCATAATTAATAATTCCATCAAGTGTTCATTCACTGGGTTTGATGTTGGTTGAATAATAAATACATCACAACCACGGATACTTTCTTCAATATTAATTTGAACTTCACCATCAGCAAATCTTTTAACTGTAGATTTACCTAATGGAATCCCTACTAAATTGGCAACTTCTTGCGCTAATGGTTGGTTACCTTCAAGCGAAAATATTTTTAATGAAGAGTTCTTATATTCAGTGTTCAACATTTCTGTTCCTCCGATATCATTTTGACTCATGTTTTGACGGCTCCTTTTATTTCGTTTTATAATATCCTTCTTTTGTCGTTTGTCTAGCGCGACCTAGCGCCAAGCTTTCATTTGGTACATCATCTGTAATTGTTGACCCTGCTGCTATGAATGATCCATCTCCAATTTCTACTGGTGCAACTAGATTTGAATTACATCCAATAAATGCATCATCTCCTATAACCGTACGGAATTTATTCACGCCATCATAATTTACAGTGATAGAACCACAACCAATATTTGTTCTTGCACCTACTTCTGCATCTCCGATATAACTTAAGTGTGAAACTTTAGCGCCATCTTTTAAGACAGCCTTTTTAGTTTCAACAAAGTTACCAATTTTCGTATCTTTGCCTAGTTCAGAACCTGGTCTTAATTGTGCAAATGGTCCTACTGTAGCGTTTTCGCCTACAACTGAATCTGTAATAACAGATTGTTTAATTGTAGCATCATCTTTAATTGTACTATTTTTGATGTCAGAATTCATTCCTATCGTAACATTTTTTCCTATAATTGTTGTGCCAGAAAGTCTTACACCTGGTTCTACAACTGTATCTTCACCAATTACGACTTGTTTCCCGATATAAGTTGTAGCTGGATCAATAATTGTTACGCCATTTAACATATGTTGATGATTGATACGTTCTTTCATTTTCTGTTCAGCTTTCGCAAGTTGCACTCTATCATTCACACCCATAATGCCGTCAACATCGTTCGTAATAAAAGCAGAAACTTTTTCATTTTCTTCTTTTAGTATGCGAATCACATCTGGTAAATAATATTCACCTTGTGCGTTATCATTGTTTACTTTTTCAAGTGTTTCAAATAACTTTTCATTATCGAAAGCAAATATACCAGAACTGATTTCATTAACTTCAGCTTCAGCAGAAGAAGCGTCTTTTTGTTCGACAATTCCAGAAACCAAACCACTTTCATCGCGAATGATTCTGCCGTAGCCAAACGGATTATCCACTTTTGCAGACAAGACAGTTGCTACTGCATTTTCAGACTCATGAAAATCTAATAAGTTTTTAATCGTTTCATCACTGATTAATGGTGTGTCTCCACATACAACAATTGTTGTGCCTTTTTCAGTACCTAATATATCTTTAGCAGTCTTTACTGCATGTGCTGTTCCTAATTGTTCTTCTTGATGTACAAACTGAGATGCATGACCGATTGTTTCTTTGACTTTTTCAGCACCATGCCCAACAACTGTTACGACTTTATCAACACCTGCATTTTTTATGCTATCTATAACATGTTGAACCATTGCTTCTCCAGCTACTGTATGTAGTACTTTGTAAAGTTTAGATTTCATCCTTGTACCTTTACCAGCAGCTAATACAACTGCATATTTTTGCATTGCAAATACCTCCATTTATACACACTTTAGTCTATTATAATTTAATTGACCGCATAGTATCAAGAAAGAGTTCAAGTAAACGTTTCCTTATTAACAAACCCATTATCATGACATATAAAAAAACAGCAATTAAAATCATAAGATTTTAACTGCTGTTTATCAATATACGTGAGCTGAGTACTTTAAATATCGTTATTCTTCTTCACTGTCTGATGCTTCATCGCTATCCTCTGAATTTGAGGCTTCTTGAGCTGATTTTGGAATAATGACTTCATCTGTTTCATCATATACTTTCATAACCGCTTCTTGAATCTCTTGTCTCATTTCAGAATTAATGGGATGCGCAATATCTCTAAATTCCCCATCTGGCGTACGCTTACTAGGCATAGCCACAAACAGTCCTGAATTTCCCTCGATTACTCTTAAGTCGTGAATAACAAAAGCGTCATCTAATGTTATAGAAACTAATGCTTTCATTCTTCCATCCGTTTGAATTTTTCTTAATCTCACATCTGTTACCTTCATGATTTGTGTGCCCCCTGTTTTGTCTATTTAAAGTAGCAGCATCATATTAATTGAAGTTAGTTATTTATTTTTGCAATCATTTCGATTTCAACTTTTACATCTTTCGGTAAACGTGCAACTTCCACACAACTTCTAGCAGGCAAATGTTCATTAAAACATTCTCCATATACGGCATTGATGTCTTGGAAATCGTTCATATCTTTTATGAAAATTAAAGATTTAACGACACTATCTAAAGATGCGCCACTTTCTTGAAGTACGACTTTTAAATTTTCTAGTACTTGCTTAGTTTGTTCTTTGACATCTTCAGAAACGACTTCACCTTGTTGATTTAATGGTATTTGACCAGAAGTAAATACTAAATTATCTACTACTACTGCATGGCAATATGGTCCTAAAGCTTCTGGAGCGTTTGTTGCGTTAATACTTTTCATGTTGATTACTCTCCTTTTAATTAAATCTTTTTAAACAGTTGCCTTCCTCTACTGAAAATTGTTGATTGTACTCGTCTACGTCAGATAACCTAACTAAAGATGTATAATCTTCAATCAATCGATGTTTAACTTCTTTTGATTCTACAAGTACTGATACCCCTTTTACTGTAGCTTTAAACTCATTCATCAAATTGATTACACCATTAATAGATCCGCCTGCTCTCATAAAGTCATCAACAATCAATACATTCGAATATTCAGGCAATGTTCTTTTTGATAAAACCATTGTCTCAATCTTTCTAGAAGACCCAGACACATAGTTAATTGATACTGTGGATCCTTCTGTTACTTTATTGTCTTTTCTTATAACCACAACTGGCAAATTAAGCACTTTCGCCACGGCATTTGCTAAAGAAATACCCTTTGTTGCTATTGTAACTACCGCATCAAGTTCTTCATCCATGTACATTGTAGCGATTAACTCTCCTACTTGATTTAATAGTTTAGGATTCCCTACTAAATCTGACATAAATAAATAGCCACCTGGCAACAGTCTTTCTTTTTCTTTTAGTAATTCACACAATTTTTCAATTAATTCACGTGCTTCTTCGACGTACATTTTAGGTCGGTAAGTTACACCGCCACTTGCACCGGCAGTCGTTTCTATAATACCAAGTCTCTCAGCAGTAAACGTTTCTTTAATAATTTGTATGTCTTCACTAATAGACGACTTTGCCTGACCAAAATGATTCACAAAATAAGTCAACGGCACTAACTCGTTCGGATGTTTCAATAAATATTGTGTCATATAAACGATTCTTTCACTTCGTTTAAACCTCATTTATAAAACTCCAATCTCTATTCCGTATTTTAAGCCTAATTATACTATAATCGTTCGCATTCCTCAAAGCTACCCGAGCAGTCTCGCGATGTATACATCGTTACAACATCCCATCAAAGCATTATATACTTGCTTAGCTTGTCTTTCTTTTTGAACAAAGCCATATATAGTCGGGCCACTACCACTCATTAAAGCAGCATCTACACCAGTATTACTCATAGTATTCTTCAATTTCTCAACTTCTGGATACAGCTGCATTGTAACTTTTTCAAGACTATTGCCAAGCGACTGACACATTGCGGCATAATCGTTATTTTCGATTGCTTTAAGACACGCTTGTGTTTGTACTTCTTCCTTGTTTTCCAAATCTAGTGCGCCGTATATTTCAGGCGTTGAAACACCTATATCTGGTTTCGCGATAACGACCCATGCTGAAGGTGGTTTAGGTAAGTGCGTAATTTTCTCACCTCTACCTTGGCATAAAGCAGTTTTTCCATAAATACAAAACGAAATATCTGATCCAATTTCCGAAGCCAACTCACTTAATGTTTCTAAAGATTCGTTAATCCCCCATAATTCATTCAAACCTCTAAAAGTAGCGGCTGCATCACTTGACCCACCAGCTAAACCTGCTGAAATCGGTATGCTTTTTTCTAATGAAATCTTCACACCTTTTTCAATATTGTATCTATCTTGCATCAACTTCGCTGCTTTATATGCTAAATTTCTATGATCACTTGGTACAAAATTATGTTCTACATCAATAATAATTTCACCATCGTCTCTACACTCAAATGTTAATCGGTCATTTAAGTCGATGGTCGTCATAATCATTTCCACTTCATGATACCCATCTTCACGTTTATATAACGTATCTAATGTTAAATTAATTTTTGCTGGTGCAGTTTCATAAATCATATACTTGCCCTCTCTAAAACTTATTATTATGATTTTACCATAAATAAAAGTTAGAAAGTATTAGCTTTATTCTATTTTTTGGCATAATAAAAAACCCTACGCCATATCACAGTCATATCGCGTAGAGTTTTTTATTAAATACCTTTAATTATTGAACGATGAATTCCTCTTTATGTTCATTCATAAAAGTTACTTGGACATTCTCAGTTAATACATCAGTGTATGTATAAGATACACGCTCAAAATTATGTTTCTCTTGATCTAATTCGACCACGAAAACTGATGGATACGTTTCCTTAAGCACGCCACTTCGCTCAATTAACTTCTTACGTCCTCCATTAGCTTTAAGTACAATACGATTTCCTAATTGACATTCCAATATTTTTTTGATGTCTACTAAAGTCTTCGGCATATTGACCCACCTCGCTATAGATAAAATTATACTACGAAAGCGGATTTTTGTCAAATAAAATTTAAATTTTATCAAGTTGATAAAGCAATGTCAATATATGTACATAGATAAATTCGGGTATTTTTTCAAATTGTTACAAAGATGTGCATATTCTTGTATTGTTAGCGTTTCACCACGTCGCTTAGGGTCTATGTTTGAAGCATTTAGCCATTCGACGATTTCATCTTTATGCAGTTTGCCATCTTTAATTGTATTAATATAATTGTTTAAAATTGTTTTTCGTCTTTGTCCGAAAGCACCTTTTGAAAGCTTGAATAGTAGTTTCTCATCATCTACTTCGACGATCGGTTCAATACGTTTCGTTAATTTAATAACGATTGAATCAACATTCGGTGGTGGCATAAAGACAGTCTTCGGGACGACTAACACACGTTCAGTTTCAGTGTAATACTGACAAGCTATTGATAATGAACCATAACTTTTACTACCTACTTCAGCGTTTAAGCGTTCTCCCACTTCTTTTTGCATCATGACAACATAGCCATCTATTGGTAAATCATTTTCAAGTAAATTCATCAATATAGGTGTCGTAATGTAATAAGGTAAATTAGCAACCAACATAATTTTATCGCAGTCTTTTAAGTGCGTTTCAATTTCTTGTTTAACATTGGCTTTCAATATATCTTCGTTTACAACTGTTACATTGTCATATGGACTTAACGTATCTTCTAATACAGGTATGAGTCTTTGATCAATTTCAAAAGCCAACACTTTCTTTGAAGCTCTCGCTAATTGTTCAGTAAGTGAACCCATTCCTGGTCCAACTTCAATAACACCTGTATGTTCATCTATATCACTAGCAGAAATAATTTTTTGAATAATATTTGTATCGATTAAAAAGTTCTGACCTAAACTCTTTTTGAATTTAAATCCATATTGATCTAATAACGCTTTTGTACGTTTAGGTGTTGCTATATCTTTATCGTTCATCGTGTCACTCCTCTTTATATCCCAGTGCTTCTTTTACATCTTTCTCAGTATAACCGAAGGCATTTAATTTGTTTAGCAATTGTTTGCCATTTGAATGGCCAATATTTAATTTACTGCATAGTATTTCGCGTTTTCTTCTAGCGTCAGGTCCTATAATTAATCCAAGGTCAATTAAGACTGCTTTATCAATTGTTTCAATGTCCGCTTCTAATGGAGAACTTACATTTGTAAGAGCATCTTTAATTGTCTCAATTGAGGCATGCTCAACGCCTATTTTACCTCTTTTATTTTTAGCTTTATCTCTTTGTATAAAAGCATGTTTCACACTAGGGATATACTGCTTGATTGTATTTCTAATTTTATCACCTGGGAAATCTGGGTCAGTTAATACAATGACACCACGTTTTTCATGCGCTTGTCTTATAACTTCTAGTGTTTCTTTTGATATTGCTGAGCCATTTGTTTCTATCGTATCGCAATCTACTGCTCTTTTAACATTAACTGTATCATCGCGTCCCTCAACAACAACAAATTCGTTTATCTTCATATTCATTTCCTTCTTTAAAGATGCCCCAAAACAACCGTTTTGGGGCATCATATTTTATAATTTAAATAATCTTTCAGCATTTTCTGTAGTAGCTTTACATACTTCCTCGTAAGAAATACCACGCAATTCAGCAATTTGTTCTGCAACAAGTTTTACACGCGCAGGTTCGTTTCTTTTCCCTCTATAAGGGTGAGGTGATAAGTATGGTGCATCTGTTTCAACGAGTAATCTATCTAATGGTACATGTTGAGCTACTTCTTTTGGTTGTTTCGCATTTTTGAACGTGACAGGTCCACCCAATGAAATATAGAAATTCATTTTGAGTATTTCATCAGCTATTTCGTTTGAGCCACTGAAACTATGCATAATGCCGCCAACTTCACTTGCATTTTCTTCTTTTAAGATATCAACGCAATCTTGAGTTGCTTCTCTATTATGAATAATAATCGGTAGTTGAACACGTTTAGCTAATGCGATTTGCTTTCTAAATACTTCTTTTTGGATATCTTTAGGTGACTTGTCCCAGTGATAATCTAATCCCATCTCACCTATACCGATGATTTTTGGGTGTTTAGACAATTCTTCAATCCATTGTAGACGTTCTTCCGTACAATCAATTGCATCAACAGGATGCCAACCTATAATGCCATATATAAAATCATACTGGTCTATTAATTTCATTGTTCTTTCAATCGTGTTCGTGTCGAAACCAACAACGAACATTCTATCGATACCTTCTTCCAAAGCTCGATCGATTACTTCTTGTAAATCTTCATCGTATTGATCCGCATTTAAATGGACGTGTGTATCTATTAACATTCGAATCTTCCTTTCATTACTTTACTTAATGATAGATCCGTTTTGTATTGCATTTGGTAAACCTACTAAAGTAAGTGTGCCGTCTTTCTCAGCTGATAAAATCATACCCTCTGATAATTCACCACGTAATTTGACTGGTTTTAAGTTCGTAACGACTGCTACTTTTTTACCTACAATATCTTCAGGTTTATAAAATTCAGCTATACCTGAAACAATTTGTCTCTTTTCGTTACCTAAATCTACTTTTATTTTTAAAAGTTTATCTGATTTTTTCACATAGTCTGCACCTGTAACAGTAGCAGCTTTGATTTCTACTTTATCAAATTGATCAATTGTGATTTCTGGTTTAGATGGTACTACTTCTTCCTCAGCAGTTTCAGCTTCTTCTTCAGATGATTCTGCAGTCGTTCCACCTTGCATAGAATCTTTGATGAACGCCACTTCTTGTTCTACATCTAATCTAGGGAAAATAGGCTCAGGCTTTTCAATCACTTTGATATCTTGATCAATAGCGCCATATTGTTCGATACTTTCAAATGTATCAAGTTTACCTTTTTCTAAGTTTAATTGACGGAAAATCTCATATGGTGCATGTGTTAAGAATGGACGTAATAATACCGCTGCAAATCTAATGTTTTCAACTAAGTGAATCATGACATTTTCTAGCATTTCACGTTCATTTTCATCTTTAGCTAATACCCATGGTGTTGTTTCATCAATATATTTGTTTGTACGACTAATCAACTTCCAAACTTCTGCTAAAGCAACTGAGAATTGCATATTTTCCATTGCTGAATAGAATTTATCTTTAGTATCTAAAGCCATTTGTTCCATCTCTTCATCTAATGGGTGTAATTTGCCTTTATATTTAGGAAGTACGCCATTAAAGTATTTATTAACCATTGCTATTGTACGATTTACTAAGTTACCTAAGTCATTAGCTAAATCGTAATTTGTTCTTTCAACGAATGCTTCAGGCGTAAATACACCATCTGCGCCAAATGGTAATTCTCTCATGAGATAGTATCTTGTTGCATCTAAGCCGTATTTATCAATTAAGACGTTCGGATCGACAACATTACCTTTAGATTTACTCATTTTACCGTCTTTCATCAAGATCCAACCGTGAGCAAATTCACGTTTAGGTAAAGGTAAGTCTAAAGCCATCAATAAGATTGGCCAAATAATTGAATGGAATCGAACAATTTCTTTAGCCATTAAATGCACATCTGCTGGCCAATATTTTTTAAATAGCGTGTCGTCATCTGATAAATAACCTAACGCAGAAATATAGTTCACAAGTGCGTCAATCCATACATACACAACGTGTTTAGGATTAGAAGGTACTTTAATACCCCAATCAAAAGTCGTTCTAGAAATCGCTAAATCTTCTAGACCTGGTTTAATAAAGTTGTTGATCATTTCATTCTTACGAGAAATTGGTAAAATGAATTCCGGATTTTCATCGAAGAATTTAAGTAAACGATCAGCATAGTTATCTAATTTAAAGAAATAACTTTCTTCTTTCACAAGTTCTACTTCATGACCTGAATCAGGACTCTTACCACCGACGATTTTGCCATCTTCATAAACTGGATCGACAAGTTGTGTTTCTGTGTAATATGTTTCATCTGGTATTGAGTACCAACCTTCATACTCACCTAAGTATATGTCACCTTGTGCTAATAACTTTTCGAAGACTTTTTCGACAACTTGTTTATGTCTTTCTTCAGTAGTTCGAATAAAATCATCATTAGAGATGTCTAATTTTTTCCATAAAGATTGGATACTTTTAATAATGCCATCTAAATATTCTATTTCAGATAAGCCTGCTTCTTTAGCTTTTTCTTGTATTTTTTGACCATGTTCATCTGTACCAGTTAAATAATGAACATCATAGCCTTGTAACCGTTTATATCTAGCAATTACATCACCAGCAACCGTAGTATACGCATGACCTATGTGTAAATTCCCGCTCGGATAATAAATCGGTGTCGTAATGTAAAAAGTCTCTTTCGTCATCAGCGTTTCCTCCTAATATCTTATCTATATAATATACCGAAAATTAAGCATTTTTTCAATATTACCTGATTATGGTATAGAGATAACAATTGTTTTATATTTCAAAAATTAAACGTATGCAATATATTGTTTTATTGACATTTTCTTCAATTCATATTAGTATACTATTTATATAATTGTCGAATGAATGTCGAATTAGATAATTATGGTTTTATTAAACGGAGGTAAAAAGATGAAATCAACTGGAATCGTGCGTAAAGTAGATGAACTAGGCCGTGTAGTAATTCCTATCGAATTACGACGCATATTAGACATTGCTGAGAAAGATGCTTTAGAAATTTATACAGATGACGATAAAATTATCTTAAAGAAATACTCACCTAACATGACTTGTCAAGTTACTGGAGATGTTTCTGAAGACAATTTTGTTTTAGCTGATGGTAAAATTGTCTTAAGTAAAGAAGGCGCTCAGCAACTAATTAACGAGATTGAGAAAAAATCAAAATAATAAAAGCTGCATATAAAAAAAGGAAATTTAAAGTAAACGATGTACTTTAAATTTCCTTTTTTTGTTTATTCGTCAATATGATACGCTTCGTATACATCTCTTTTTTTCATTTTTCTATCTACCGCTACTTGTTTGATAGCATCTTTAGATCTCATTTGATGTTCATTTATATAAATTTCGACATGTTGAACGAGATCCAAGTCTTCCCACCAATTATCAACTTGTGTCGATTCATCGACACCTTCAATCAAGATGACGAACTCTCCTTTTTGAGGTATACGCTCATCTGATAACATTTCTTCAATAACCTTTATTTGATTCGTTTCCACTTGTTCAAATTTCTTAGTAAGTTCTCTTCCGATTGCCACTTTTCTTTCAGGATCAATTTCAGCTATTGCTTGTACCGTTTGTTTAATTCTATAGGGTGACTCATAAATCATAGATGTTGATTCTCTCGTCATCCATTTTTCCAATACATCATGTTTTTCTTTCGCATGTCTAGGTAAAAATCCTAGAAACACAAATTTATATGATGGTAATCCACTTGTCATTAATGCCGTAATTGCCGCATTAGGTCCAGGAATCGTTTCAACACGATAACCATTATCCCTAACTTGATTCACAAGTTCATAACCAGGATCACTTATACAAGGACAGCCTGCATCAGAAACGAGCGCAATATCTTTGCCCTCCTCTAATAACCTCAATATTTGCTCAGAAGACTTATCTTTATTATGTTCATGATAAGACTTAAGAGGCGTTTGTATTTCATAATGCTGACAAAGCTTGCCTGTAACACGTGTATCTTCACAAAAGATATATTCGACTTCTGTTAACATTCTAACCGCACGATAAGTGATATCTTCTAAATTTCCGATTGGGGTTCCTACTAAATATAATATAGACATACTACCCCTCCTTAATAAGCGCTAATTTTTGTTTTCTACTTAACTGTTTTAAAGCATATTCTCGTTTTAAAGCTTCGGATTTATTATCGAATGTCTCATGATATACAAGTTTAACAGGGCGTCTAACTTTAGTATATTTAGCACCCTTACCTTCATTATGGACTTTTAACCTTCTGTCTAAATCTGTCGTATAACCAGTATATAACGTTTGATCCTTACACTCTAATATATATGTATAATGGTTAGCCATAATATACAACCTTCATTTCTTTTGAATAATCTCCATTCTCATCATAAATATAAAATGGTTGTTCAACTTTCAATCCTGCTTGACCACCACTTCTACCTTCAACTAAAATCGTAACCGCTTCTTTCTTATTAGGTGTGCTATATACCATTCTTAATCTTTTAGGTTCGATTTTATATTGTCGAAATGCGCTTAAGACATCCATCAGTCTTTCCGCTCTATGGACCATTACAAGTTTACCACCTTGCTTTAACAAATGCTTACTTGCTTTTAAAACATCATCTAATGTGCAGTATATTTCATGTCTCGCAATTTTATGTGCTTCCTTTTGATGTTGCATTTGTTGATTTTCTTTAAAGTAAGGTGGGTTTACGGTTACAACATCAAATGTTGAAGGATGATATGAGGTTGATACATTCTTTAAATCCATTTGTCTGATAGATATTTGGTCTTCTAACTGATTATGAGATATCGTTCGTTCAGCCATATCCACTAAAGCCTCTTGAATTTCTACCGCCTCAATTCTAGCTTGAGATTTGTGTGCCAATAACAAAGGAATAATGCCATTACCAGAACATAAATCCATTACTTTATCTTTATTTCGTACCTTTGTAAAATCTCCTAATAACAATGCATCTGTTGAAAATGAAAACACATCATCATTTTGAATAATTTCAAATTCTTCTCTTAATAATTGGTCGAGTCTTTCTCCCGAATTCAACATTTAAACACCTCACTTAAAAAAATCAGGCATATAGCATGCCTGATTTTCTTATTATCTATTCAACACTTCTAAACAAAATAAACAATCTTGTCCTTGTCTGTGTTTACCAAACAATTCTCCTCGACAAATATGAAAACCTTCATGATATAACATTGCTAAGTTATCTTTACTTTGAAGTGGCTTTAATTTCTTGTTTGGCTTTTTCTGTTGATTGTCTTCACTTGTTTCCATTACACGCTTCAAACTTTCATTCTCCATTTGAAGGGCAACATTGTCTTCGACTAATTCAACTGCCTGGTTTTTCAACTTTTCCATATGTTCATTAATTTGCTTAAGTTCATTCTCTAATGTCATAATCGTTTCAAACAACTCGTCCCTATTCACAATATAATCCTCCCTTATGAATGGACTTCAAGTAATTCATCAAGTTTATAATCAAAGAGTTGTTCGAAACCTTTCACTTTAACTTGCATTGTTATATCTAAAATATTTAATCCGACAACTTTGCCGTCACCTTCTGGCGTGACAACAGTTGTACCAATATCAGGCAATTCATTTCTAACTTCTTCATAATAGTCATTTTCATATTTTAAACAACACATTAAACGACCACAAGCACCTGATATTTTAGTTGGATTTAATGATAAGTTTTGATCTTTAGCCATTTTGATTGAAACAGGTTCAAAATCACCTAAAAATGTTGAACAACATAACGAACGACCACATGGACCAATACCGCCAAGTAATTTCGCTTCGTCTCTCACACCAATTTGTCGTAACTCAATTCGTGTTTTTAATTCATAAGCTAAAGATTTTACTAAAGTTCTGAAATCTATTCTATCATCAGCTGTAAAATTAAAGATGACTTTACTTTTATCTAATGTATATTCACAATTAACAAGTCGCATATCAAGCTCGTGAGTCGCTACCAACTCTTTACATAAAGCTAAAGCATGGTCTGCATCCTTTAAATTATCTTGATATTTTTGAATATCAGCTTCTGTTGCATGACGGATAACTTCTTTCAATGGTAAGACAACATCATCTTTACCTACATGGCGATTTGTTAATTTAACTTTACCAAGTTCAATACCACGTTTAGATTCAACGACAACTAAGTCATTTTCTTTGAAACGTTCCCCATTTGGTGAGAAATATTCTTTCTTCCCAGCTTTTTGGAATTGAACACCAATTATTTCATACATTTAATCACCTCTTCCCATTTATAACCATTTGTTCTAATACTAACGTTGCATTAACGTTTTGTGCTAATTTACGGTTTGCTTCCGTTATAACTTGTATATAATTCGAAATGTCATTTAAAGATAAATATTGACTGATCTCTCTAATTTCCACTTCTAAATCTGGATATGCCTTTATCGTATCTATTTGAATTTTGGCATGTAATAAATCTTGAAAATAAGCATTCAAGCTATTTAAAAATAATTGCTGCAACGGGCGTGTATTAGCAATTTTTATGCAATCGATCAAATAAATCATTGCCATCTGTGTATCTTTTACCATCAATTCAGCAAGTTTCGTTACAGTTTTTCTAAGCTGTACAAATAATTGTTCTTCTGTAAGAGCAAGTGCTTCTTCTTTATCAGAAGTAACAAAACTCAATGTATGCGCAATTGCAGAAGAAATACCAGACAGTTTTAATTCTTCTATATAATTTTCTTTAGATGCAGGTTTAAAATGAACAAGTTGGCATCTTGAATGTATAGTTGGCAATATTTGATCTTTCTTGGTTGTCAGTAACAGGGCAATTGTATTTGGAGGTGGTTCTTCCAAAAATTTAAGTATACTATTTTCACCCTGTACTGTTAGTTTATCAAAAGCTTCAATAATGTAAACTTTATATTGGCTTTCGATAGGTTTTTGATTCATTTTTCTGAGTAATTCTTCTATTTGTTGTTTCTTTATCGTCGTTTCATCTGATTGAATATATACAAAATCAGGATGATTAAAATTTTGAACTTTAACCACACAACTTTGTTCTGATTCACATAATATTTGTTCAGCAAAATAAAAAGCTGTAGATTTCATTTCAAACATATTATCTCCCTCAAATAAATAGGCATGAGATAATTGTTGTGCACTTAATAAATGATCAATCTCTTTGGTTAATTGCATATTTTACGCTCCTTGCAATAAAAAAGCTGCTCAAACGGCAGCTCATCAGTACTTAAAATTGATGGAATTGTTCAATTGGCATAACGAATACAGTTGCGCCACCTACTTCAACTTCTACAGGGTAAGGAATATAAGAATCCGCACTACCGCCCATTGGTGTGATAGGTGAAACAAGTTGTTCACGATTACCACAAGTTCCATCGATAACACGTAATAATTCATCTACACGTTCATCTTTGACACCGCATAAGAATGTTGTATTTCCAGCTCTTAGAAATCCACCAGTTGTTGCAAGTTTAGTGGCTCTAAAATTCTTTTCTATAAGTGCTTCTGACAAGTTTTGACTATCTTGATCTTGGACAATCGCTATTACCATTTTCATATCTAAACACCTCTTTATTTATTATATCATATTTTAATCTTGTTTCAGATATTTTACTATCGTAGAATATGCATCATCTACAACCTTTTCTAATGGTTGCGTGGCATCAATTACTTTAATTCTATCTGGATACTCAGCAATTAATTTTTTATAACCATCTGTAACTTTGTGATGAAATTCTATTTTTTCTTTATCCAAACGATTTGCATTACGTTGATTATCTTTAATTCGATTTAACCCCACTTCAGCAGGTACATCAAAATATAACGTTAAATCAGGATAAAGGTTATCAATCGCAAATTCATTAATTGCCTTAACTTCTTCTACCCCAATTTCACGTGCGTAACCTTGATAACTTAAAGAACTATCAACAAATCGGTCACATAATACGGTTCCACCTTTATTAAGTTGAGGTAATATTTTCTCCACTAAATGTTGTCTTCTAGCAGCAGCAAACAGCAATGCTTCTGTTCTCTCATCCATGTCATCATCACTATCTAACAACAAGTTTCTAATCGCTTCGCTTATTTTGATACCACCTGGCTCTCTAGTCAGTAAAATATCATAATCTTGATTTAACTTTTCATAAACTTTATGTATAACCGTCGTTTTGCCAGAACCCTCTGGACCCTCAAACGTAATAAATCGTCCCATTTTATTGTTCATCCTTTACCTTGATTTGCTTGTTTAATATACCTTCCACTCTACCACCTCTATCAAGCCATTGTAAAAGAGAATCTACTATTTCTTTACGAATATTTTCTCCTTTTAAAATGACTGGTATACCTGGTGGATAAGGCACAATATCTTCAGCAGCAATATAGCCATATGATGTATTCAAGTCCATCATTTTAGTTTTTTCAATATCGTTGTATTTATACATTGTACTATCTGTTTCGTATGGTAATTTAAATTGTACTTCCTCTTTAAGTTGATGCTCAACATTCACTTTAATATTTCTAACGCGATCAATCATATCTTCAAATGGGAACTTATCTGATTCATGCCATAATGGTAAGACTAATAACACAAATTTATAATCACATAACTCTACATAGATATGCACATCTTCAAATAGTTTTTGAATTTCAAATCCACTTAATCCTCTATAAGAAACAATTAATTTAAGAGGGTCCTCTAGACTCCCCACTTCAAATCCAACATTCTCCATCGTTTCAATGAATGTTTGTCTATTATATTTGAATCTTTGATCATCAAACTGCTTATAAAATTTTTCTGCACTTTCTAAACTAGCCATAATGAGATATGAAGGACTAGATGTTTGTAGCATCTTCAAATACTGTTGAATATTTTCTTTTATTTCTAAATCCTCTCTCATGTATAGAACAGAACCCATCGTTAAAGCCGGTAATGTCTTGTGGTAAGACTGCACGACTATATCAGCACCATAAGTCATAGATGATTCAGGGAAATATGAACTAATACCAAAATGTGCACCATGTGCCTCATCTACCAATACAGGAATTTGATGTTCTTTTAAGATTTTAATACTTTCTTCAATATCAAATGTTTCACCATAGTAATTAGGATAAGTAAAAATAGCTAATTTAATATGATTCAAATCTAAATCCCTTAATGAAGCTACACCATTATATTGATTCGTCTTATCTGATATTGTCATAGGCATAAACTTAGCATCTTGCTTCGTTAAATTCAAAGCATTAAATACTGATTTATGCGCATTTCTAGGAATTAATACTTCCCCATCTAAATGCGCCACTGCATAAATTGCTGATAGTATTCCAACAGTTGTACCATTAACGAGATACTGCCCATAATAACCAGGATACCTATTCAATTCAAACATACTCATCTTTATACAAGATTCTGGTTGATGCAAATCATCAAGCCCAGTTATTTCAGTCATATCCATAGCAAGATTTATTTCATCTAAATAACCAATTGTATGATTATGATGCCCTGGAACATGTAGTGAAATGGCATCAAGACCATTTAGAGATTTTAATTTTTCATTAATATTCATAAGGCTACCTCTTAATTTTTAGTCTTTATCATTATATCAATGATAAAGTCCAACGTCATTCCTGTAATAATTAAAATAAGATATACTTAAAAAAAGGAGTGAATAAAATGTTTATTAGAAATGCAATTGACATAGATATACAATCTATTTATGAAATAGCTCAGCAAGAAGGTTGGAAAACATTCAGTATTGAAAAAATCCAACAATTGCTTATTACATCTCATATTATTGTAATAGAAGTAAATAATGAGGTTATTGGTTATACTAGATTCTTAACAGACGAAACTGTCACATTATATATTACAGAACTCGTCGTTACAAAGACTCATAGAAAGAAAGGATATGCTAAAGCACTAATTGACTATTTATTAGCACAATATCCATCTGTTCGAATAGAATTATTATCAGAGAACAATTCTTTTTACGAGAAATTACATTTTAGAAATATTGGAACTGGCTATAGACTACCTTAAAAAATCACAAAAAAAAGAGACCTAACAGGTCTCGAGTGCGGCTCATCGCATCCATTTATAAATATTTGCCCGGCAACGTCCTACTCTCGCGGAACGTA
>NZ_JAJNJJ010000015.1:0-36022 GCF_022386135.1 Mammaliicoccus sp. P-M59
CAGAACAACCAGAGCAGCCAGAGCAACCGGAGCAACCAGAGCAACCGGAGCAACCAGAACAACCAGAGCAGCCAGAGCAACCGGAACAACCAGAGCAACCAGAGCAACCAGAGCAACCAGAGCAGCCAGAACAACCAGAGCAACCAATGGAACCAATGAAGCCAATGGAACCAATTAAAGCTAACAATCCAGGAAATAAAGATAAAACGATGGTTCCTCTTAAATCTGAAAATATGAATAACCAAAATAATGATAATGGAAATAATATGTCTTCTGGAAAAATAAATATGAACACGCATAGTGACAAAGATCATAAAAGTCAAATGCTTCCGAATACGGGTGAAGCTAATGTTGATAAAGGTTTAATTGGTAGTTTAATAGGTATATTTGGTGCTAGCTTCCTCTTATTCAAGAGAAGAAAAGTAACTAAATAAAAAGAAGATATGTAATTTAAAAGGTTAGTTAAAAGTGATGTTTGTATAAGTTTGAACGATAAAGAACTAAATATTGTTTAAGATTTGGTCATTTCTAAATATAGAGAAGATGAAGTAAGTTTATTCTTCTTATTTAGTGTAGGACTGAGGATAGATGTTTATTGAATCCAAAAATAATGAGCCTTTTCTTAGTGTAGAAAAGGCTCATATATTTAAATTATAGAGTATTCATTTATTAGTATATTCCATAGCAGCTAATGAATTGAAAAATATGTTTATTGTATTTGAGTTTCAATAATATATTTAGTTGAGTGCTTTTAAAGGTTAGGAGAGGTTAGTATGAAAGGCATTATACAATATGAATTACATAGAAAAGATGTTTTGAATCAAATACATGATAAGAAGAAGTTAAAGAAAATAGACATTATAACGTTGTTTTATATAAATGAAATGAATGCTACAAAAATTTATGTGCGACGTCTGAGGAAACTTATGTACAACACTTCTTCATCTGAAATTGCATCATCTTTAAAAAATCTTGAATCATTAGGGTATTTTAAGAAAAAACGAGATGTTCAAGATGAAAGAAAAATAATATTATTTGATATTGATTTAGAAGCAATAAGAGATACGTTAGACTTTATTGAAGAAACATTAGACGAAAAAGATTTAAAATTTTAAATAAATCTCCTACTTAATAGGTAGGAGGTTATTTTTTTAAAGGCGGTTCTGCACATAACTGATGTTTAAATTAATTGGGTAATAAGGTAATATTAGTGTAAATAATAAATGTTAGAAAATAAGTAAATTATATAAGGAGTAATGAAAATGGAACCAATTCAAGAAGTTATATCAACGGTACAAAAGTTAATAGATAACAAGGATATTAGCGCTTATAAAATTAATAAAGATATCGGAATTGCAGCGACTACTATTAAACAAATTAGACAAGGTATACACGATATAAATAAGCTTAAATTTGAAACGGTTATTGCGTTATATGAGTACCAAAAAGCATTAGAAAAATAAGGCTACAAGTTACATATCAATTATACTTGAGCTCATCATAATGCTCACTTACTATAAACAGAATGCATGTATTATATCTTTCGACATATTATACTGAACTTAGATATTAAATATAAACTTTGAAGGTGACGTAATTGGTTGAAAATATATATTTAGATGAAACGAAAATTCCATTAACATTTTTTGAAGACGAAACTGTAGATGGTTTATATAAAGTAACAATTGAATTTAATGTAACGAGTGAAGCGTATCACGATATTGCAGTTTTGTTATATAGAGGGCGTTTTGATGTTGAAGTTCCGGATAAAGATAAGAAGTTTAAAGGTGAAATCTATAATTATTCAACGTCTTTAACAAATTTATATGAGGACAATCAAGTTGCGGTGTACCGTCTTGTGCTTAAAGAAATACGAGAGGACCAAAAGGGATGAACGGTATGAAATTGAGTATACTTGATCAATCACCGATAGCACCTGGTCAAACAGCGAGTGATGCTTTTAAAGATTCGTTGGCATTAGCACAATTAGGAGAGGCTTTAGGTTATGAAAGATATTGGCTAACTGAACATCACGGTTTGTCCAACCTTGCAAGTTCAGCGCCAGAGGTATTACTTTCTTATATTGGTGCGCATACAAACCGTATAAAAATTGGTGCAGGTGCCATCTTGTTACCACATTATAGACCGTATAAAGTTGCAGAACAGTTTAATACTTTGGCTACTTTATTTCCGAATAGAGTAGATTTAGGTATAGGAAGAGCACCCGGTGGCTCAGCTGAAGCAACTAATGCGTTATCGAAGCAGTTTTTGAAACAAGTGTGGGCTTTACCAGAACTGTTAGAAGAATTATTGATGTTCTTGGAAGGGCAATTTCCTGTAGATCACGAATATCATAAAGTAAATGTGTTACCGCAACCTGATGTACCACCAATACCGTGGTTATTAGGAACAAGTGAAAAAAGTGCTTTACTTGCTGCTAAAAACGGCATGCCATATGTGTTTGGTGCTTTTATGAGTGATCAAAATGGTCGTGCAATTGTGGATCGTTACCGTGAACATTTTGAACAAAGAAATCAAGAAACACCTAAAGTGATTGTAACGGTATCTGTCATATGTGCAGAGACTAATCAAGAAGCGGAAGCACTTGCTATAGAAAGTTTAATACCTAAAGCACAAGGTGAAGATAAAAAAGAAAAAGTACAAACATTTGATGCGTTAAGTGATCGTGAAAAAGAAATGCTTAATGACATGAAAGACAATATGATTATTGGTGATGTTGAAACCGTTCAATCAAGACTTCAAGCAATTCGATCAGAATATCAATGTGATGAAATCATGGTCAGTACAAATACAATAACGCATGAGGATAGAATGCAATCTTATAGATTATTAGCACAAATATAAATACTTGTTTCAGAACTCAAATATGATATTAAAGGGTGATTTCGTATGATTTTATTAATAGGAAAAATCATCATCTCAGTCGGTCTCATAGTCGGTTCAATTATAGAAGAAACAATACGAGCTAAACGAAAAAAACAGTCTAGAACAAAATAGGGTTCTAGACTGTTTTTTGTTAATTTCAAATATTATGACTTGATGTGTTTATTTATTTCGGATACGAGTGCTTGTACGCCTTTATATTCTAAATGCACGCCGTCATAGGCGAAGTATTCTGAATGGCCGTGTGCTTTTTGATACCAATTGACTAATTGAACATTCTTATGTGAATCTGCTGCTTTTGAAAGTTTCTTGTTGACACTTTGTTCCCAATCTCTTGGTACGTGTGTATTCACGACATATACATGCGCATTACCAAACATTTTAATGAGCTTTGTCAAATCATCATAAGAAAAATCTCCATTCGTACCAAGTTCAAGTACGACTTGTTGATTGGCTTTATTAAATGTACTGTATTTTTCTTGAACGAGTGGAATAGCGTCATTTAAATTACGACCGACTTTACCATCTATTATTGCATCTGGATATGCTTTATGTATTTCTTCCCCGATATCAACCATGACGGAATCACCGATAAATAACATTTTATCTTGATGCTTCCCTTTAAGATCATGGGTTTGTTCGCTATTAAAATTAATTTTAGGAATAGGTAATATCAAACTATTTTTATGGTCGTGATTTGAAACTTTAAAAGTCGTCTTGGCATGATGTTGTTGCGTTTGTTGTAAATAATCAAAATGTCCAGAAAGTATTGTTAACGTAAGACCAATTAATACTAAAGTAATGCTACTCTTAGCAATAAGTGATTTTAATTGAGCTTTTCCAGGTTTGAAATACGCTAGCCCGTGTATTCTAATAGGTACTTCAACATAACGATATGAACATTCAGCTAACAGTAACGTTAATATGATTTCTATCAATATCATGTAAAAAGGGATTTGCCCTTGAACGAAATGTTTATTGATAAATGTTATGACAGGATAATGCCATAAATATAAACTATAAGATCTCTGTCCAATCCATAACAATAATCGATTACCTAATACTTTAGATAATAACGTGCTAGGATGAACAGCACTTGCAATGACAGGTAATGAACTTAAAGATATAAGATAAATGCCACCAAAGTATAACCAATTGTCACTGGATGAAACAGTCAACATAAAATAAATTAATAGCGCAATTGAAATACAACCTATCGTTTCAATTCCAATCTTTAACGGCTTTATAATTTGCTGTTTCAATCTAAAAGGCGGCCATATGTATGCTAGTAATACACCTAATAACAAAGTTTGTAATCTAGTGTCTGTTCCGAAATATACTCTTGAATTATCAACATTCGGTTCAGCAATTAAAATCATTAACAATAATGAAATAAGAGAAGCTATAAATACAACTAAAACAAAATGCCTTTTTAACTTTTTAATGCGAAGTAATATCATTAATAAAATTGGCCAAAATACGTAAAATTGTTCCTCAATCGCTAGACTCCATAAATGTTTAAGTGGCATCACTTTGAAGCTATCAAAATAACTAACATGATGAAAAATATACCACCAGTTGGATACATAAAATAAAGCAGCAAACGTATCTTGTTTTACACTTTTAATAATACTCGGTTCAAATAATAAGGTATATATGAGTACAATACTTAATAAAAATAAGACTGCGGGCAGTAACCTTTTAATACGTTTCTTCCAAAAATGTAAGAGGTCAATCGTGCCAGTATGTTGATATTCATGGATTAATAAGCTCGTAATTAAATAGCCAGAAATGATAAAAAAAGTATCCACACCTAAAAAACCACCCGATAACCACTTAGGATTAAGGTGATAAATAATGATAGCTATAACTGCAATTGCCCTTAAGCCATCTAGACCATATAAATAACGAATTGGATGTGACTTTATCTCTTTCATTTGACCATTCATTTCTCATTGACTCCTCAATAAATTGTAAAAATTTCCAATAAGAAATATTGTACCATAATTTACCAAAGATATACAAAAAAAGGATAATGGAGAGAAAGGGGCTAACGATCAAGACTCAAAAACAAGAACGTTAGAAATTCTAACGTTCAAGAAACCGAAACAAGATTGTTAGCCAGTAAAATATAAAAAACTGGACCATATCAACCATGGTCCAGCCTCATATTATAAATCCTCTTAACACATTCGTTTCAATAACTCAGCTTTAATAATATTTTGTGCTTCTTTGTAATTCTCTGCAGTATGTTCCTGTGCATTTACAATAAGTAAGTCAATTAAATCAGAATCACTTTTTTGACTAACTTCATCTTCGAATTGGAAAATGTTTTCTTCTGTTTCCCTATGGCTCGCGTTTGGCTTAATAATTTGATAGTAATTATCAGCGCCTAATCCACCTTCTTCAATCATAACTGAAATCTCTGAAGATCTTTGTTCATTCTGCCGGTTCACTTTTATAAGATTTTTACCTTCAACAGTCATTTGAAAAACCTCCTTGATTACTCATAATGAATATCCAAAATTCAAAGCAAGAGACAAATATCTATTTAACAATAGTGTATTATTACACAGAAGAAATTACAAATAGAAAGCTCAGATAAAAAAACAAAATATTTTACATACGTAATAATTGTAGAATTATTAAATTATAATATTTTTACCAGTTATTGACAAAGTTTACAGAATAATTAAAATATTTACTATATATACATACTTTAACAACACAAGGGGGTATAAATATGAAACCATATTGGAAAACTTTTTTATTAGTATGTTTAAGTTTAATGCTTGTATTAGCAGCATGTGGCAAAGGGGAAGATAAGGATTCTAAAAAGGAATCAGCTATGGAAAATAAAACTGGAAAAAGTGATGCTAAAGGTGGCACTTTGAAAGTTGGTATCGGCGATGCACCTGAAGGTAACTTCCAAAGTATTTTTGCTGGTACAGCAGGTGATTCTGAAGTTATCGGTTATTTCAACGATGGATTAGTTGATTTCGATGATCATTTACAAATAAAGCCACATATTTTGTCATGGGATAAGAAAGATGGAGACAATTTAACTTATACTTTCAAAATGAAAAAAGGCATTAAGTGGCATGATGGCAATCCACTTACTATTAACGATTGGATTTTTACTTTAGAAACATTAGCTAATAAAGACTATGATGGTCCACGTTATAGTGGTGTTGAGCTTATTAAAGGTGCCGAAGAGAAACACGCTGGTAAAGCAGACAAAGTAGAAGGTATTAAGAAAATAGATGACTACACTGTAGAAATTACATTTAAGAAAGAAAAAGCAAACAATTTATATGCTTTATGGACTGGATCACTTATTAGTGAAAAAGTATTTAAAGATATTCCTGTAAAAGAGATGGCTAAATCTGATGCAGTTCGTAAAAATCCTATAGGTATAGGTCCTTTCAAAGTTAAAAATATTGTTGATGGAGAATCAGTAGAATTTGTTAAGAATAAAGATTATTGGCAAGGTGAACCTAAGTTAGACAAAATTAATTTAAGAGTTGTAGAACAAACTTCAATTGCACAAGCTTTAGAAAAAGGGGAAATTGATATATCTTCTGTTTCACCACCGATTGCTAAAGAAATTAAAGATAGTAAATCTGAAAACGTTAAATTATTAGAATCACCGTCAACATCTTATGCAATTATTGGTTTTGTGTTGAATGATTACGATAAAGAGAAGAATGAAATCGGTAAAGCACGTCCTAAATATCAATCTAAGGAATTAAGACAAGCTATGGCATATGCGATCAATCGTGATGAATGGATTAAAGCATTCTATCATGGTTATGGTAAACCGTTAAATGGTTTAATTCCATCATCACACTGGAGTGGTGCTAAAAAAGGTGAAGTAACAGAATACAAATATGATGTTAAAAAGGCAGAAAAATTATTAGATAAAGCAGGATACAAAGATAAAGATGGTGATGGCTTTAGAGAAGATCCAGATGGTAAAAAGTTTGAAATCAATCTTAAGCACTATGCAGGAACAAACCCAACATTTGAACCTCGTACAGCAGCACTTAAAGGATATTGGGAAAAAATTGGTCTAAAAACAAAAGTAGAAATGGTTGAATTTGGTAAATATAATGATGATTTAGAGAAAGGCTCTAAAGATATGGAAGTATACTTCCGTACTTGGATTCAAGGAGCAGACCCAGATCCATCAGAAATGTATAAATCAACAGCACTTTGGAATGAAACAAGGTATAAAAATGAAAAAGCAGACAAATTATTAGATGAAGCTTTAGACGTAAAAATTGTAGGTGAAGACCAAGATAAGCGTAAGAAGAAATATCTAGAGTGGCAAAAAATCTGGGCAGAAGAAATTCCAGCAATTCCACTTACTGAATTAATTGATACAACAGCTGTAAATAAAAGAGTTAAAAATTATGAAGTTTCATTAAAAGGTGCAAATCCAATCTATGAATGGGCTGTAGAAGAAGATAAATAAATATTTTAGTGCGTTAATTTTTTGAGTCTGGGACGAGTACTAATGTTCCAGACTCTTATCATATCTATTAGTGTAACATTTGAACCTTTATAAAAGGTGAAGGACTTACTAACTAACGGGGGGATAATATGCATGGTAATCATTTATTAGAAATACATAATTTAAGTACGGGATTTGATATAAACGGTAAGAACTACAATGCGATTTCTAATGTTAATTTAACTTTAGAGAAAGGTGAAATCTTGGGGATTGTAGGAGAATCTGGTTCGGGGAAATCGGTGTTAAGTATGTCGATTTTAAAATTATTACCTGAAAAAATTGCGAAAATTAATTCAGGTGAGATCAAATACATGGGTGAACGTATTGATCAATATACGAATGAACAATTAAATAATATTAGAGGAAAAGAACTTGCTATGATTTTCCAAGAACCAATGACATCACTTAATCCAGTATTTACAATAGGTAATCAATTAATTGAAATGATGTTATTACACTTAAATATTTCTAAGAAAGAAGCTAAAGAAAGAGTGATAGATCTATTGAAAAAGGTAGGTATACCAAGAGCACAGCAAGTTATTAACGAGTACCCTCACCAATTATCTGGAGGTATGAGGCAGAGAGTCATGATTGCTATGTCGATTTCTTGCTACCCTAAATTACTTATTGCAGATGAGCCTACAACAGCACTAGATGTAACTGTTCAAGCGCAAATATTAGATTTATTGAAGAATGTTCAAGATGAAACTGATATGGGCGTTATCTTTATTTCACATGACTTAGGAGTTATTGCAGAAATATGTGATACTGTCGCAGTTATGTATGCAGGTAAAATTGTTGAACGTGCTTCAGTGGAAGAAATATTTAATAATCCTAAACATCCATATACGAAATTACTATTAAAAACCATACCAAGATTAGATATCAAACAAGATAAATTAGAAACGATTAAAGGTTCTGTACCTTCAATAGATAAAATACCGAGTGTTGGATGTAACTTTTATGATAGATGCCCATTTGCTATGGACGCCTGTGCAACGACAAATTTAAAAGATATCTCTATAAATGAACAACATAAAGTTTCGTGTCATTTATACGATGAATCGATATCAGAAAAAGGGGGTCCATTACATGTCTAATGAGTATGTATTAGAAGTTAAAAATCTTAAACAGTACTACCCAATTAAAGGTGGTGTTTTTCAGCGTAAAGTTGGAGAAGTAAAAGCAGTCGATGGTATTTCTTTTAATATTAAAGCTGGACAAACTGTCGGACTTGTTGGTGAATCAGGATGTGGTAAATCTTCAGCTGGTAGAACCATTTTACAATTACAAAAGGCAACATCTGGAGAAATTATATTTTGTGATCAAGACATTACAAAATTAAAAGGAAAGTCTTTAAGACAAGTGAGAAAAGGGTTCCAAATGGTATTCCAAGATCCTTATGCTTCGTTGAATCCAATGCAGATGATTGGAGATATTATTGGAGAGCCAATTAGAAATTATTACAAGAAATCTCAAGAAGAAGTGAAATCAGAAGTGATGGAACTTCTAGAAAAAGTTGGACTTAACGAAGAAGCTTACTATAAATATGCGCATGAATTTTCTGGAGGACAAAGGCAACGTGTAGGTATCGCTAGAGCGCTCGCGTTAAAACCTAAATTGATTATTGCGGATGAACCAGTAAGTGCATTAGACGTATCTGTACAATCTCAAGTATTAAATATCATGGCAGACTTACAAAAAGAATTTGGACTGAGTTACTTATTTATTGCGCATGATTTAAGCGTTGTTAAACATGTAAGTGATTATATATGTGTGATGTATTTAGGACATATCGTAGAAAAAGGACCTGCTGATTTAATATATGAAAATCCTAGACATCCTTATACGCAATCGTTAATTTCAGCTATTCCGGAAATAGATCCTTCGAAGCGGAAGAAGAGAATTTTATTAGAAGGTGATTTACCATCACCGAGTAATCCGCCAAAAGGTTGTCCATTCCATACAAGATGTCCTTATGTGAGAAAAGAATGTTCAGTTGAAAAACCGAGCTATCGTAAAGTTGGAGACGAACATTATGCTGCATGTATTCTGCTAGAAGATGAGGTGAAAGTAAATGACAACTCTAATTATTAGAAGATTATTACTCATGGTTCCATTACTATTTTTAATTTCTATTGTTATTTTTGGTTTAGCTAAAATGCAACCAGGAGATACGTTTACTGGTCAAAAGCTACCTAATGTTAGTTCGAAATATTATGAAGAACAAAGAGAAAAATTAGGACTTAATGATCCACTCTATAAACAGTATCTTACATGGGGGAATAAAATACTTCATGGAGAATTAGGTGATTCAATTAGATATAAAAGACCAGTTATGGATTTAGTAAAAGAACGTATGCCTAATACGATTTTATTAGGTGTTATCAGTTTAGTCATTACATATATGATTGCATTTCCACTTGGCATAATTTCGGGTAGGAAACCATATAGTTTATACGATTATAGTATACAAGTGTTGAATTATCTTATGTTAGCCATACCTTCATTTGTAGCTGGTGTGTTTGCAATATATGTATTTGCATTTCAATTAGGCTGGTTTCCATTTTCAGGATCTGTTGAAATAGGACTTGAACAAGGTAGTTTGGCATATTATATAAGTAAGTTATATCACGCTATTTTACCAGGAATGATATTGGGGTTATTATCAACTGCAAGTTATATACAATTCTTACGAAATGACATTATCGAAGTATCGAGAAAAGATTATATACGTACAGCACGTTCGAAAGGGTTATCGGAATCTAAAATTTATAATAAACATATTTTAAGAAATTCAATCATTCCGATTGTTACATTTTTTGGATCTGACGTGTTATCTGTATTTGGTGGAGCAGTTATAACTGAATCAATCTTTTCTTATCCTGGAATTGGGAAGTTGCTGATTGAATCTATTGGTGGTAAAGATTATCCACTCATGATGTCGTTGTTATTATTCTTTTCATTTTTAGGGTTATTAGCCAATTTAATTTCGGATATTTCATATAGTTTAGTAGATCCACGAATCAAGAGTAACTAAGGGGGGATAATATGAGTAAGCAAGATAAAATCAAAAACAAATCGCCTTTGACAATTGCAAGAAACAAATTTATACGTAACAAACCAGCTATGTTTGCGACCTTAATATTATCTTTAATATTCTTTGTATCTATAATATCACCACTCATTGCTCCATATGATCCGAACTTGCAAAATTTAGTCATGATTAAAGGTGAAATGACAACTGAGCATTGGTTAGGGACAGATTCAGGTGGTCGAGACATATTGAGTAGATTATTGTATTCTGGTAGAGTTTCACTTATTTTCGGTCTCGTTACGACTGTGGGATTAATGTTAATCGGAATATTAGTCGGCATGCTTTCAGGATATTATGGAGGATGGGTTGATACAATACTTATGCGTTTCACAGAGTTTGTAATGCTCTTTCCTTTTATACCATTCGCTGTTGTATTGAATGCGACTTTTAGCGGTAAAATTGAAAACAAATATGGATCTGCTTTAATACTTGCAATCGTACTGATTGCATTGTCATGGGTTGGTATTGCACGTATTGTTCGCGGTAAAGTATTGCAAGAAAAAGAAAATGAATATTTTTTAGCAGCTCAATCAATTGGAACACCTGTTTATAAAATTTTGTTAAAGCATTTATTACCTAATATACTGAGCGTTATTATTGTACAAGCAACATTAGTATTTGCAGTCCAAATTGTAGCAGAAGCGGGATTAAGCTTTTTAGGATTTGGTATTGATAAGACTGTTCCGACATGGGGTAATATGCTAACTGATGCGCAAGAAGGAGATATTTTGAGAAGTAAACCATGGATTTGGATGCCGCCAGCGATCATCATTACGGTTACGATTTTATGTATTAACTTTATAGGTGAAGGTTTAAAAGATGCACTGAATCCAAAATCAGTACGTTAAGTACAGAAAGCTCGGATAAAAATTTTTAATGTATTTTTACAACACATCATGTGACCTGCACACCTTATGATTTACTTTTACACAATATTGATTTAGAATTGGTATATAAAGAATTAAGATATCTCTTAAAGAAAGTTGCAATTCTTTCAGACTTTTATATTTATGTATACCCAATTCATGAATATAATACATCTTAAATTTTAGAAAGGTGATCAAAATGGATAATAACCAACCAAAAGACGTTATTCTCATTGGTGCTGGTATTTTAAGTACGACATTTGGTTCTTTTTTGAAAAATATTGAACCAGATTGGAATATTAAGTTATTCGAAAGATTAGAACAACCAGCTATTGAAAGTTCAAATGAAAAAAATAATGCTGGTACAGGTCATGCTGCGCTATGCGAATTAAACTACACAGTTGAGCAAGAGGACGGTTCAATTGATGTTGAAAGAGCGAAAGAAATTAACGAGCAATTCGAAATTTCTAAGCAATTTTGGTCATACTTAGTTAAGAGCAAAGCTATCGAGAATCCACAAGAATTCATTAGACCATTACCTCACATTAGTTTCGTAATGGGTATTCGAAATGTAGATTTCTTAAAACGTCGTTATGATGCATTAAAATCTCTACCAATGTTTGAAGGCTTAACTTATACAGAAGATCATAAAGTATTAGCTGAGTGGATGCCTTTAATGATGAAAGGTCGTAATTCAAACGAGCCCCTTGCAGCAAGTAAAATTGACGAAGGTACAGATGTTAACTTCGGTGAATTAACGCGTAAATTAGTTAAAAATATCGAAAAACACGAAAATGCACAAGTTCATTTCCGTCATGAAGTAGTAGACTTTAAACAACTTTCTAATAGTAAATGGGAAGTTAAAGTTCGTAACTTAGAAACTGGTAAAGTAGAAACGCATGTTGCTGATTATATCTTTATCGGTGCAGGCGGACATGCCATTCCATTACTACAAAAAACAAAAATTCCTGAAAGTAGACATCTTGGAGGATTCCCAATTAGTGGTGCATTCTTAGTATGTAACAACCCTAAAGTTGTAAGTGAACATAATGCCAAAGTTTATGGTAAAGAGCCACCTGGCACACCACCAATGACTGTACCTCACTTAGACAGACGTTATATTCAAGGAAAAGAAAGTTTACTATTTGGTCCATTCGCAGCAATCGGTCCAAAATTCTTGAAAAACGGATCTAACTTAGATTTATTTAAATCTATTAATACAAGTAATGTTGTGACAATGTTATCTTCAGGTGTTAAAAACTTATCACTTGTAAAATATTCAATTCAACAAGTATTACAACGTAAAGAAGATCGTATGAAAGAATTGCGTCGATTTGTACCAGATGCAAAAGACGAAGATTGGGATATTCATATCGCTGGTAAACGTGTACAAGTTATTAAAGATACAGAAGAACATGGCCGTGGATTTATTCAATTCGGTACAGAAGTTGTAAATTCAGAAGACCATACTGTAATTGCTTTATTAGGTGAATCACCAGGAGCATCAACATCAGTATCTGTAGCTTTAGAAGTAATCGAGAAGAACTTCCCTCAATATATGGATAAGTGGGAATCTAAAATTAAAGAAATCATCCCTTCATATGGTGAATCTTTAATCGAAGATACTGATTTATTGAAGAAAACTCGTAAACAAACAGCAGAAGCTTTAGAATTAAACAAATAATTTTGAACAACAGAAGCCATTCCGTTAAGTCGGAATGGCTTTTTATGTTTAAACGCACGAAGACTGAGAAATATCGTGCGCGGAGGTACGAAATCAGGGCATAACGCACGAAGACTAAGAAATATCGTGCGCTGAGGTATAAAATCAGGGCATAACGCACGAAGACTAAGAAATATCGTGCGCTGAGGTACGAAATCAGGGCATAACGCACGAAGACTGAGAGATATCGTGCGCTAAGGTATAAAATCAGGGTGTAACGCACGAAGACTAAGAAATATCGTGCGCTGAGGTATAAAATCAGGGCATAACGCACGAAGACTAAGAGATATCGTGCGCTGAAGTATAAAATCAGGGCATAACGCACGAAGACTGAGAGATATCGTGCGCGTATAAATGAATCGTTCAATTTTTAAGAAATCCTACTTTTAGAATTGTCCACTCCAACTATTCCTTCTAATTATTTGCTTGTGTATTATTATTTCATTTATCAAACAATAAAATTTCAAATTATTTTAGTGTGAGATGTGATTTTTTAGCTTGGTGATTGGTATTTCAATGATTGTATATATACGATGCATGAGTAATTTAATAGTCTTAATATTTTATTTATATAACTTATATTTTTATAGATGTAATAAGTAACAGTAGATAATAAGGTTCTAAACGACAGATAATTATTTTGAAAAATATTATAACTACGGTATGTGAGGAGGTACTAAGTGTTAGTTGCAATTATTGCGAATTTGTAATTAAAAAGATATTGTCGTATACCTTTTTACTTTTCTTTCATATTTACACTATGTTATATTTACTAATGTAAGGGCTTACATTTTATTGGGGAGGTCTTTTATGGAATGATTGTAATTATGAAAGATAGGGGATAATCGTATGCAAATTATTTCGTTCGAAGATTTGAAAGACATTGTCAAAAGTGGAGATGTTATTTCACTGGCAGCTTTATCAGTGAGTAATTTACCTGTGAGTGTCTTAAAGCATTTGGTTAAAGCTCATGATGATTATGGAAATCTTAATGATTTAACTTTTATGGTTGCGAATGATATTAGTGATTATCGTGGTGATGGTTATGATTTAGATTCATTTGTGAGTAGAGGTATGGTTAAAAGGCTCATTATGAGTATTATCATTGGTTCACCTAAAACGATAGAAGCGATAAAGAATAATGATGTAGAAGCATATTTTGTACCGCAAGGATTGTTAGCTACACATTATCGTAATTCGTTAGCCAAATTTCCAGATATGATTTCTAAAATAGGTTTACACACTTCCGTGGATCCTAGATTTGATGGCGGAAAAGTCAATGATGTGACTAAGGAAGATATCGTTTCTTTATTAGAAATTAATAATGAGGAATATTTACAATATAAATTTCCTAAAGTTGATATTGCATTGCTTCGTGGTACATACGCTGATAGCGAGGGGAACATTTATATGCATCATGAAGCACATTTGGGAGAGGGCTATGGTGCTGCTTTAGCGGCGCATCAAAATGGCGGAAAAGTTATTGTACAAGTTAAAGAAATTGTACAACATGGTAGCTTTAAACCGACAGAAGTCTTTATTCCTGGAGAGCTTGTGGATTATGTATGTGTAAATGATGACCCAAAACATCATAGACAGACCATTCAAAATTATTATGACCCAGCTATTTCGGGTGAATATAAAGTGCTTAGTATGCCTGAACCAGTTAATGAATTGAGTACACGTAAAGTGATTTTACGACGAGCTGCCCAATTTTTAAATGTAGGTAATGTTGTGAGTATAGGGTTTGGTATTAACAATGAATTATCGAATTTATTAGTTGAGGAAAAAGCTGAAGATTTAGTTCAACTGAATATAGATACAGGTGTATTTGGTGGAATGATAGGAAGTGGTCAAAACTTCGGATTAAATTACAATTTAGATGCGAAGATGCGACATGAAATGACATGGGACTTTATTTATAGCGGAGGCATAGATGTAGCTTATTTAAGCTTTGCTGAAGTGGATCAGTTTGGTAATGTCAATGTTTCAAAATATGGCGATAGAATGAATGGTTGTGGGGGATTCATAGATATTAGTCAAACGGTCCAAAAAATTATTTTCTCAGGAACAATGGTAGTAGGAAGTAAGACTACTTGGAATGATAAAGGTTTAGTTGTTGAAAAAGAAGGTCATGCTCAGAAATTTGTTGAACAAGTGCATAATATGGACTTCAATGCATCATATGCTAAGTCGTTAAATCAAGAGGTCTATTATGTAACGGAACGCGCTGTATTCCAATTAACTGATGAAGGTGTCAAATTAATTGAAATTGCAGCTGGATTAGATTTAGAGAAAGATATTCTATCCAATATAGCATTTCAACCGATAATTGCTGAAGAACTTAAAATAACGGATCAGCAAATTTATCAAGAAAATTGGGGAGGATTGCAACAATGTATTAAAGACAATGGTTCAAACTATTAAGGGGGTAGTTTAATATGAATTACGATTGGATTAAAACGAGAGCGCAATATGACGAAGAAAAGGCGGCAGTTACCGATCCACTAAAAGGAACAGAATGGACTTATCAAGATTTAAATATTCGTGCTGAGAACTTAGCCAACCATCTTGAAGAACAAGGTATTAAAAAGGGAGATGTCGTTGGGATATTTGCACCAAATGATGTAGCGGTGATTGACTTACTATTCGCTTCATTTAAGATTGGCGCAGTATACTTTCCAATGAACTGGAGACTCAAACCGAACGAAATTGAAAGTGTTATTGAAGATTCAGGTGTGAAGTTTATATTCTATGCAAATCGTCATTTAAGTAGTTTACAAGGGATTGCAGATGACTATTTACACATGGATATCGATTCACCTGAATATGATGAACTTGTAAATCCTAAAAATCATAAACCATTCAAGACAGTAGATGTAGGTCGTGATGATTTAGCGGCATTAATGTACACAAGTGGTACAACAGGATTACCAAAGGGTGTCATGTTCACTTATGATTCATTCACATCGAATGCGATTAATACGATACTCACTTATAAAGTGAATTCAGGATTTTCATCTATTATTTCGTTACCAATGTTCCATGTATTTGGATTTAATGATTTAGTCATTCCATTGTTGATGGCAGGTGGCTCACTCGTATTACATCGTTACTTCGAAGGTGAACAACTCAATGATTTAATGGCTAAATATAAACCGAATTACTTATCGCTTATTCCAACAATGTATTACGCCATGTTAGTAGCACCTAACTTTGATGTGAAGAATTTTGACAATATTGATTTTCTTATTCAAGGTGGTTCAGCACCGTTACCTGGTGTTCAGAAAAAATTTGCAAGCATGGGGTTAAATATTATTAATGGTTATGGCTTAACAGAAGCACCATTAGCGATGATAAATACACCTACTAATTCACTTAAAAAGCCAATGAGTATAGGGAAGCCAGTCATGTATGTAGAATCAAGATTATTTGATGAAGATTTCAATGACGTACCTGTAGGTGAAATTGGTGAATTAGCGATTAAAGGTAAACAAGTTACACCTGGTTATTGGCAAAAACAAGAAGAAACGGATAAATCTTTCCATGATGGCTATTTCTTAACAGGTGATTTAGCTCGTATAGATGAAGATGGCGATATATTTATTGTAGATAGAAAGAAAGAACTGATTATTACAGGTGGAGAGAACGTCTTACCATCTGAAGTTGAAATTGTTCTAGCTGGTCATCCACTCGTAGCACAATGTGTTGTCGTAGGTTATGAAAATGAAAAATTTGGAGAAACTGTAGCGGCTGCTGTGTTACTGAATGAACAAGACCCAGATTTCGTAGAGAAATTAGATGCTTATATGCGTGAGAACTTAGCGAGTTATAAAGTACCTAAGAATTATCTATCCGTAACGAAAATGCCATTAACTTCAACTGCTAAACCAGACAAGTTAGAAGTGAAAGCTATGATGAAGAGAAAGTTTCAACAATAAACAAAGATGACGCTAACATGAATACTAAATTTTTTTAGATGTAAATGTAAGCGCTTTAATAACATTTGGAGGTCATATATATGTCAACAAAATTAGAAACATTAAAAGCATTATTTCCAGAGGATGTACTGAATATTTCGAAACAATTAACAGATGGTGAAGTGAAGTTCTTAAAACAACTTGATGATTTATTAGAAGAAAAATATCGTCCAACAATCAACGAACATTGGGTGAATGCAACAGTGCCAGAAGACTTCTTCGATGATATGGGTAAACTCAACTATTTCCAAAACCCATTATTATTTGAAGGGCGTGAAGGTGCTAAGACGCCTAGTCAATTATTCCAATTTTTCATGTCTTATGTCGTAGCAAGATTCGATGTATCTTTAGTGACATTATTAGGTGTTCATCAAGGATTGGGACATAATTCATTCTTATTTGGTGGTAGTAAAGAACAAATTGCTTACTACATCCCTAAATTACAATCACATGAATTAAGAACATGCTTTGCGTTAACAGAACCAGAACACGGATCAGATGTTGCAGGTGGACTTGAAACAACTGCAAAACGTGAAGGCGATAAATGGATTTTAAATGGTGAAAAGAAATGGATAGGCGGCGCGAATTTAGCAGATGTTATTCCGGTATATGCTGTTGATGTTGAAACAGGTAAACCTAAAGGCTTTATTATTAGACCAGAACAAGCAGGTGTAGATATTGAAGTGATTGAAAATAAAATCGCTTTAAGAATTATTCCAAATACAATTATTAAATTAGACAATGTAGAAGTTGAAGAAGATCAAAGACTTCAAAATATAAATGGCTTTAAAGATATTGCGAAAGTACTTTATTCTACACGTGCAGGAGTTGCATATATGGCAACGGGTGCTTTAGCAGGTGCTTTACGCGCAACGCTTGATTATGTAACAGAACGTAAACAGTTCGGTAAAGAAATTAGTAAATATCAATTAATCCAAGAAAAATTAGCTATGATGCAAGGAAATTTAGCACATTCAATGTCTATATGTGCCCAACTTGCTAGAATGCAAGAAAATGGTGAGTATGACGAAGTTGCCACTTCAACTGCTAAGATGATGAATTCACTTAGATTAAGAGAATCTGTAGCAATGGGTCGAGGTATCACAGGTGGTAACGGTATTTTAGCTGAATATGATATTGCGAGATTCTTCTCAGATGCAGAAGCAGTATACACATATGAAGGTACACACGAGATCAATGCACTGTTAATTGGACGTGCATTAACTGGAGATTCAGCATTTATTTAAGCTAACTGAGCAAGACGAAACACACTCAGAATATATGAATTTGGAGGACTTTTTATGACGATAAGTAAAGCGACCGTTCTAGGTGCAGGTACAATGGGTAGTCAAATTGCTGCACTATTAGTGAATGCAGGTTTAAAAGTAAAATTATTAGATATAGTAATCGATGAAAAAGACCCGAATAAAATTTCTAAAAAAGCATATGATGTGATTACAGATGCTAAAAGACCTTTATTATTCGATTTAGAGTTTGCATCTAATTTATCTTACGGTAATTTTCAAGATGATTTAACAGGTGAAGATGATGCTGATATTTATATTGAAGCGGTTAAAGAAGAATTAGATATTAAACATCAAGTTTGGAAACAAGTTACTCAAGTTGCGAAAGATAATGCGATATTTGCGACGAATACTTCAGGTATTCCAATTGAAGCAATATCTAAAGCATTTAGCGATCAAGATAAAGAAAGATTTTTAGGATTACATTTCTTTAATCCACCTCGCATTATGAAACTTGTAGAGGTCATTCCGAATCGTAATACGTCAGATGCGATCGTTGAAAGAACACAAGTATTTGCTGAAGAAGTACTTGGTAAAGGTGTTGTCGTTGCGAATGACGTGCCTGGATTTGTAGCGAACAGAGTCGGTACACAAACGATGAATGACATTATGTATCGCGGCGAAGAACAAGGATTTTCAATTATTGAAGTAGATGCTTTAACGGGTAGAGCAATTGGTAGACCGAGTACTGGAACATATGGTTTATCTGACTTAGTAGGTCTAGATATTGCCGTTACCGTTACGAGAGGACTCCAACAAGTGCCTGAAGAGCAACCATATTTCAAAGATACTAAAGTTGCCGATACACTTGTGAAAAATGGCTCGTTAGGTAGAAAAACGAAACAAGGTTTCTATAAAAAAGATAAAAAGACAAGACTTGTTTATGATATAGAAAGCGATACGTACGTACAACCTGAACCGCCTAAATTCGAAATTCTTACTAAATTTAGTAAAGACTTAAAATCCAATTTAGATGTCATTTTTAATGCTGAAGATGATGCAGGTAAATTCTTATGGGAAACATTAAGAAATAATTTCTATTATTCAGCGATTAATGTTCCTAAAGCTGCATCTGACTTTAAAGATGTAGACCGTGCGCTTGTATGGGGATTTAACTGGAAAAAAGGACCGTTCCAACTTTGGGACTTAATGGGCTTTGACCGTGTTAAAGATAGAATGAAACAAGAACTCGGTGAATTACCTGAATGGATCGAACAACAAAGCGGTGGCTTCTATAAAGAAGGCGAATCAATAGAGCGTGTCACACCGACATCAGCTTTCATCGATCGTGAAGTTTGGAATAGAGAAGATTCTAATTTATCAGTAGCAAACAAAGATCAATTATTACTTAAAATTCAAAGTAAAAATAATATTATATCTGACGGCTTTGCGAGCGACTTAATTGAATCGATTGATTTATTAGAACAAGAAGATTATACAAGCATGGTTATATATGCAGATGGCAATAATTTCAGTGTCGGTGCAAACTTGTTCTTAATGAAACAAGCACATGAAAGTCAGAAAGTAGATGAATTAGTAGGTCCAGCAATTGATAAATTACATGAAAGTTTCGGTAGAATGAAATATTCACTTAAACCTATTGTAACTGCAGTTCACGGTAGAGCTTTAGGTGGCGGTTGTGAAGTTGTCTTACATTCACCATTTATCGTTGCTGCGAGTGAAACGTACATTGGACTAGTTGAAACTGGTGTAGGTCTATTACCTTCAGGTGGTGGATTAGCAGAGTTTGCAGATAGAGTGCTTAGAACAAATCATAAAAATGATGACAAACAAGCATCGATTACGAAAGTATTAATGAATGTAGGCTTAGCTAAAGTATCTACAAATGCATACGAAGCTAAGAGATATGGGTATTTAAGAGATATCGATACAATCATTTTCAACAAAGAAAGACGTGTTGAAGTTGCTTTAAATAAAGCGAGATATGAATCTGAAGCAAACTATATTCCTAAACCTAAAACTCAATATCCAGCGCTAGGCAGAGATTTTAAAGCTTTAGCACAAGCTGAACTAGATGCGCAAAGAATTGGTCACTTCATTAGTGATTATGATTACGAAATTACTTTAAAAGTTGCACATATACTTGCAGGTGGAGATTTACCTCGTAATACGTATATTAATCAACGATATATTCAAAAGCTTGAACGAGAAGGCTTTTTATCTCTACTCAAAAATGAAAAAACATATGATCGTATTACGCATATGTTAGAAAAAGGTAAACCATTACGTAACTAATGAAGTGTTGAATAAGAGAGGATGGATATCAATGCAAGAGGCATATATAGTAGCATACGGACGTTCTGCAGCAGGTAAAGCTAAACCAGGTGGTGCATTATTTCATGAAAGACCTGATGAAGTTGCAGCTCAAGTATTAAAAGGTGTACTCAATCGTGTAGGTGGTACATTTGATGGTAGTATGGTTCAAGATGTTATCGTGGGGAACTCTTTTCCAGAAGGATTACAAGGTCAAAATATCGCACGTTCAATAGCATTACTTGCTGGATTACCAAATGAAGTTCCTGGACAAACGGTTAATCGTTATTGTTCTTCAGGCTTGCAAACTATTGCGATAGCAGCAAATGAAATTATGTCTGAGCAGGCAGATGTGCTTGTAGCAGGTGGCGTTGAATTAATGAGTGCCGTACCAATGGGTGGTAATGAGCCAACAAATAATCCAGAGTTACAAGAAGCGGATACAGGTGTTTCTTATCCTATGGGACTAACGGCAGAAATGGTTGCTGAAGAATATAAAGTTTCAAGAGAAGAACAAGATGCTTATGCAGTTGAAAGTCATAAAAGAGCATCAGAAGCACAAAAATCAGGTAAGTTTGAAGATGAAATTATACCAATTGAAGTGCATAAAGTTAAATACGATGAGAACGGTCCAAATGTAACGAAAGAAATATTTAAACAAGATGAACTCATTCGTCCAGAAACAGATTTAGAAACATTATCTAAATTAAGAACAGTATTTAAAGCTGACGGCACAGTTACAGCAGGTACATCGGCTCCACTTACAGACGGTGCAGGATTTGTTGTATTGATGTCAGGCGATAAAGTAAAAGAATTAGGCGTGAAACCAATTGCTAAATTTGTAGGATTTAAAGCAGTAGGTGTAGACCCTAAATTAATGGGCATAGGACCAGCTTATGCAATACCAGAAGTATTAGAATTAACGAATTTATCAGTAGATGATATCGACTTAGTAGAACTCAATGAAGCATTCGCATCACAAACAGTAGCATCTATTAACGAAGCAGGGTTAGATATTAATAAGACAAACGTTAACGGTGGTGCAATAGCGCTCGGTCACCCACTCGGTGCAACAGGTGCTATGTTAACAGGTAAACTATTGTCAGAAATGAGTAAACGCCCAGACTCCAAATACGGTATGGTAACAATGTGTATCGGCGTCGGAATGGGAGCAGCAGGCATATTTGAATATGTAAGATAATTTATGTAAAGCATTCGATCATACGGTCGAATGCTTTTTTTGTTGAGGTGAGGGTGTGTGAGGGTGAGTAAAATATGTGAAATCGGAGAAGATGTGAGTTAAAGGTGTAGTAAACTCACAAGATTGCTGAAGATGTGAGTTAAAGGTGTAATAAACACACGAGATTGCTGAAGATGTGAGTTAAAGAGGCAGTAAACTCACAAGATTGCTGAAGATGTGAGTTAAAGTTGTAGTAAACTCACGAGATTGAGAAAGATGTGAGTTAAAGAGGCAGTAAACTCACAAGATTGCTGAAGATGTGAGTTAAAGTTGTAGTAAACACACGAGATTGCTGAAGATGTGAGTTAAAGTTGTAGTAAACACACGAGATTGCTGAAGATGTGAGTTAAAGAGGTAGTAAACACACGAGATTGCTGAAGATGTGAGTTAAAGAGGCAGTAAACTCACAAGATCGTAAAAGATATGAGTTAAAGGAGTAATAAACTCACATCTCTCCAAATCTCATCTCAAACAAAAAAGAGGCTGGTACATAAAGTATGTCTCAGCCAGTTTTAGTATCTTGGCAGTAGATGACTGAATTGAAATACGCTTGTTTCAAGCTTTTTCAACTCTAGTCATCCTTGCCGGGGCGGGACTACGAAATCTTTTTATACAAATTAGATTTATGTCCCGCTCCTCTCCAATCATTACTTCTTTTCCTATGATTGTTTATTATATTTTTCTTTTTCAGCTTCTCTTAATTCAACGCGGCGTATTTTGCCAGAGTTTGTTTTTGGTAGTTCGGATACAAATTCGATTGCTCTTGGATATTTATATGGTGCGACGTCACTTTTTACGTAAGTTTGTAGTTCTTTGACGAGTGCTTCGTCGCCTACGATATCATTTTGTAAGATGACAAATGCTTTGACGATATTACCTCTGATTTCATCTGGGCTAGCAACGACTGCGCATTCTTGTACTTTCGGATGTTTAGTGAGTGAATCTTCTACTTCGAACGGTCCGATTGTATAACCTGAACTAATGATAATGTCATCTTCTCTACCTTTAAACCAGAAGTAGCCATCTTCGTCTAATCTTGCGCGGTCTCCAGTTACATAATAGTTTCCACGTTTTGATTTTTCGGTACGTTCTTCGTCTTTAAAATAGCCTTGGAATAATGATGGTGAATCTAATGAAACGGCAATGTCTCCTGTGGCACCGTTTGTTATTGGGTCACCATCTTCGTCTATTACAGTTACATAACTACCTGGTATTGCTTTACCCATAGCACCTGGTCTGCTTTCTGTATCTTTTAAAAATGCGATAAGTAATGTATTCTCAGTTTGGCCATATCCATCTCTTACTTTAATGTTGAAGTTATGATTGAATTGTTCGATGACTTCTTTATTTAATGGTTCGCCAGCTGATACAGCACTGTGTAGATGTTTCAATGTATAGTCTGAAAGATTAGGCAGTTTAGCCATTAATCGGTATTCAGTAGGTGTACAACATAATGCGTTAATTTGATGTTTTTCGAGTAAGTCCAAATATTTAGCTGCATTAAATTTACCATTATAAACAAATGCGATGGCGCCAGATCCTAATATTGAAAGGAATGGACTCCAAATCCATTTTTGCCAACCTGGTGCTGCAGTTGCCCATACAGTATCTTTGTCTGTAATACTTAACCAATGTTTTGGCGCTGTTTGAATGTGTGCAAATCCCCATCCATGTGTATGTATAACAGCTTTTGGTAAACCAGTTGTACCAGATGTATATGATAAAATTGCGATATCATCACGTTTTGTTTCATCAACTGTAAGTTCTGAGCTTGCAGTTTGTATTGCTTCATCGATAGAAATCCAATCTTGTTGTTTAGAGCCTACAATAAATTTAGTAAGTTGATCATATTCTTGTATATTTTCAAATTCGTCTGTACATTGATCAATGACTACGACTGCATTGACTTCACCATGCGTAATGCGATGTTGTAAGTCTTTAGTTCTTAACATTTCTGAACTTGGAATGATAATAAGGCCAAGTTTAAGTGCAGCAATGTAAACTTCATATGTTTTAATGGAGCGTGGCATCATAATAAGTACTTTGTCGCCTTTTTGAAGACCTTGTGCTTTAAAGATGTTGCCCACTTTATTTGAATTTTGTATAAGTTTAGCGTACGTAATCGTTTCTACGTTGCCATCGACATCTTCGAATATAATGGCTTCTTTCGTTTCATCTGCTGCATGTCTTTCGATTTCATTAACAATATTGTATGTTTCTGGTGCTATTAAGTCTGATCTATTCATGTTAATCTCCTCGTTTGTTTAATATATTGTTTTATTCTAACAGTGAATAATCATTAATACGAATAAATGAAACTATAGAATATTTTAAATAGTCAAACTATTGACATTTGTTGAAAATAAATATATGTTATTAAAGTATATAAAATTTCATAGCATCTAAACTTTAGCAAGTGGCTAATCGATATTGGTTAATTGAAAAAGTAAAAACGGTGCAATGACTCACGATTAAAAATTTCAAAAATGATTACATATAAATAATAAGGAAGCAATTAAAATAACGATAAGCGTTAGTTTGATTGAAGCCGACAATTAAAGCAAATCTACACGAGAGGTTTGTTTTAAATTGTCGGCTTTTTTTATTGCTTTTAACAGAAAAGGAGCAACCGACATGACAGGTTTATTAGTATTATTTTTTATTTCAATTGGATTAGCGCTTATAAGTAGCATCATATATTTAGCACCAAAAGTGGCAAAGACATATATTAATGTTCACTTAATAATCGCATTTATACCAGTGCTAATCGCATTAATTGGCTTGTGTATGACAAGCGGAAATGTATATATAGGATTTTGGCATTTAGATAAATTGTCATGGTTGCTCGCACTCTTTATTTTGAGTATTGGTCTTATTATTCAAAGATTTTCCGTACGCTATTTAGATGGAGATGCACAGTATCGTAAATATTTTTCATTATTTACTTTTCTGACAGTGTTTGCTTCAGTTGCTTGGTTAAGTAATGATTTAAGATTAATGGCGATATTATGGGGGTTAACGTTATTTTGTTTAACGCGTTTAATCGGTTTAAACAAACAATGGCACATTACGAAACGTTTAGCGAAAAGTACTAGCATGATCTTTATTGTTAGTTGGATTGCTTTAGTAATCGCGATTTTGCTGACATACAATGTAACGGGTGAATGGCAACAGTCTACTATATTTAGTGAAAGCCATCTTGACCAATTTGATTCGTGGCAAGGTGAGGTTATTCAGTTGATGTTAGTGATATCAGTCATCATTCCAGCAGCTCAGTGGCCATTTCATAGATGGCTAATAGAATCTGTAGCGGCACCAACTCCTGTTTCAGCAATTATGCATGCCGGTATTGTCAATGTTGGTGGCGTCATTTTAACGAGATTTGCACCGATTTTTACAAATGAATGGATAATTGGGTTACTTATCATTATCGCAACGATTTCAGTATTGATGGGAGCAGGCATTAGTTTAGTACATGTGGATTACAAAAGGCAGTTAGTAGGTTCAACGATTGGACAGATGGGCTTTATGCTTATCCAATGTGCTTTAGGTGTTTATTCAGCAGCTATTGTTCATCTTATGTTACATGGACTATTTAAAGCGACATTATTTTTACGTTCTGGTTCTGCTGTAAGAACTTTTGATATGCCTTCAAGAATGAATGAAAGTGTGTCATATATATGGGTTCTAGTTGGTCGATTATTATCCATTATGATTGGTATTATCTTTTGGCTTATGGATCCGACAAGTAGTTACCAAATCATTAGTGCGCTTATATTAGCTTGGTCATTATCTGTTTCATGGACACAACTGGTCGCGTATGGTGAAGGCAAGTTAGGTAGAATCATTGGATTATTAGCATTATTAATTGTTGGTTTATCATACTTTGGTGTACATCATCTATTCCATGATTTGTTACATCAATACGCAACAAATGTGAATCATACACCTATATTTGCAGTCATTATCATGATTGTATTGCTGTTAATAGGAAGTGCACTGAACTTGTGGGTTGCAAGAAATCATTCATCTAAAATCGTCACGATTATATATTTATGGATTGTACATTTAGGTGAATCGAAAGTGCAAAATATTGAAACACATCCACGCTATTTGAAAAATCATACGTTTAAAGGAGGTTATCAGCATGACGCAAACAATTGAATCAATAAATGGCATCACATATTCAATTAAAGAGGCAAGTCGTGTCATAACACCACTTTCTCCTATTAATATATTTGCAGCGAGACATCCTTGGGCGGCTTTAGAAGATCGTACTTTTGAAGATGTTGCGAGATGGTTTCAAAAGGTACAGAATGTCGATTTGTATCCGAACGAAAGTTTATTATTTGCTGCAATTGAAAATGGAGAAATTAAACAGGAATATATAGAAGAACGATTATCGGCATGGCTATCGAACGATAATACGCCATTAAATAAAGAGATGTTAAGAGAATATGCTGAAAGTATATTGTTTAATAGAACTCATAAGGTGAATCTTACTGAACAAGATCTACAACAATTAAGAAGATCAATAGAAAATGTTGCACTAAATAAACAACAAGATGATGACATTATTTTAAGTACACGTATTGAAGAATATTCTGGACAGGCGTATTTAGATAAGTTGAATGCACAAATGATTAAGTGGAGTAAATTATATCTGGATGATAATCAATCAGGATGGGCAATCCATAAAGATGGTAAAGGTTTCTTTAAAAACTGGAAGAGGTTAGCTCATTTGGATCCCGCTTTATCGAAGGCAGAGAGACGTAAAATAAAAATGCTACCATCAACATCTATTGAAACAATAGAAAGCTGTTTAGACAAACTTGGTATATCAGAAGCACAAGTACAATCATATCTTGAAATACACTTGTTGGCTTTACCAGGATGGGCAGGTATGATGCTTTGGAAAGACGAACGTTTAAACTTGCTGACGGATTATTTAGCCATAAGATTGGCTTTGGAATGGACATTAATGAGTGAGCATGCTCAAGAACAACAATATACTGACTATGACATTTCTCTAGTACAAACTTGGTTTGAAAGTGGCATTTTAACGTTGGAAAATTGGTTTGCATTATCTCAAAGTGAACGAGAAGATTATATAGCATTTGCACATCAATTTGATCGCATTACACAACATAAATTATTGCTAGAAGCTTGGGAAGATACGTATGCGTCACAATTACAAAGTGAAATTCAATCTCATATCCATCATGAAGATGATAAAGCACCTGTCGAGGCTCAGCTCGCTTTTTGTATTGATACGCGTTCGGAACCTTTTAGAAGACAATTAGAAATGGAAGGTCCTTTCGAAACGATTGGTATCGCAGGATTCTTTGGATTACCAATTGAAAAGTGTGAACTAGGACATCAACATACACATAATGCTTTACCAGTAATGAATAAACCGCAACATAAGATTTATGAATACGAAGATGCACATCAATCCAATCATTACGTTGAAAAGAAAAAAAGTATTTCGTCAATATTTTATACATTTAAAAAAATGAAACAAAATGTATTACCAAGTCTATTGCTTCCAGAATTAACAGGTTCATGGCTAAGTTTACAAACGATTGCGAGAAGCTTTATGCCTAAACGTACAGGAGATTTGGTCAATCGATTTAATAAAAATCTTATGAATAAACCGGATACGAAACTTTCTATAGATCATGCGCCCAATCGGTTTGGTGATTTACCTATTGGATTTACGAAACAAGAACAGCTTACTTACGCACGAGAAGCATTGAAATTAATGGATTTAACGGAAGATTTTGCGCCATTAGTGGTCATATGTGGACACGGTAGTCATAGTGCTAACAATCCTTATGCAGCTTCATTAGATTGTGGCGCGTGTGGTGGTTCAGCGAGTGGCTTCAATGCGAAAGTATTAGCTACTTTATGTAATTTACCTGAAGTTAGGGAAGGTCTCATAAGCAATCACATTATGATTCCGGAAGATACAGTCTTTGTTGCTGCTGAACATTGTACGACAACTGATCAATTAGAATGGCTATATGTGCCACAACTTTCGAATCAAGCTGAGCGCGCATTAGAAAAATTAAAACTAGCTTTGCCTAAAGCTGGGGATCAAGCAAATCGTTTAAGACTTGAAGAGATTCCAGGTATGGAACATTCAAACGAACAATCCACAACTAAAGCAGAACAGTTGGCAAGTGACTGGAGTGAAATTCGACCAGAATGGGGATTAGCTAGAAATGCAACATTTGTTATTGGTAAGAGAACATTAACAGAGCAATCACAATTAAATGGTCGTGCATTCCTACATAATTATGACTGGACGAAAGATCATGACGGTGAAATTTTAAATACGATTTTAAGTGGGCCGGCGACAGTTGCTCAATGGATTAACTTACAATATTATGCTTCAACAGTAGCACCTTACTATTACGGAAGCGGCAATAAAATCACCCAGACGGTGACGAGTGGCATAGGTGTTATGCAAGGAAACGGTAGTGATTTACTAACAGGTCTCCCTTGGCAATCAGTCATGAAGGCAGATGGAGAATATTATCATGCACCGATTCGATTATTAGTTGTGATACAAGCGCCGAATGATTACATTCGTAAATTGCTCAATGAAAATACTGCGCTTAACACGAAAGTTAAAAATGATTGGTTATTGCTATCAAGTATAGATGAAAATGGTGAATGGCATAAATGGTAAATAAATGAGCAGGACAACAATTTATGTCCAAGACTCGAGAGGATGTATAATATGAATGATGAAAAAAATATACTCATACTATCTGATTTAAATACACATCTAGAAAGCCAACTTGTTGAATCTTTAAATTTCAACCCAAATCATGTCATGTCGATACAAAGCTTTCAGGCAGAAATTGCGCATGCATATGGTGATGTGATGCGATCTATTATTATCGCGATTTACGAATATGATATAGAGAATGTTTATATCATTAGAAAGTCAGATGATAAACAAGTGATCGCATTACCTGAAAGTGTCAAAAGTCATACAGAAAAAATTAAAACACTTGATTACTTATTTGAAAATTGTAAGCCTGAGTTTAGTAGTGACAATATTCATGAATGGTTAAATGGTGAAAGTGATATTCATCAAAGTATTAAACAAAGCATTCATCAAGTGTCTAATCATCCACTTATACCATCTGGTATTACAATAAACGGTATGACCATCAATCAAAACAATATTGAAACAATTGCTGAACATTTAACATAAAGCAAAATTAGCATTAAGGAGAGACAAATATGGAAATGACTAAAGGAGCATGTGAATCAAAAATTAGTAAAGCCATTACACAATGGGAAAAAGAATATCTAGGTAGAGGCTCTCTATCTGTTAAGACAGATATTTTAAGAGATATGATTATTGTTGATTTACAAGGTGTCCTTACACCTGCAGAATATAGCGTATGTGAAACACAAGAAGGTTTATTGAGTATAAAACGTACACGTTCAAAATTAGTAGAATCAGATATGGATCATTTATACCAAATGATATTTGATATAACCCAACAAGACGTCAAAAGTTTCCATACAGATTTAAGTTCAAGAACTGGTGAACGTATGATGATCTTTAAAATGCATCATAATATAGAAGAACTTTTTAATAAATAATTGCCAGAAATCGATAATGAAAACCCTTTAAAATTAAAAAATAGAAAGATAGTCATAATTTTAATAAAAGTTAATTAAAAATTTACATTAGCTTAACAATTATAGTTTATTATTCACAATGGTTACAATAACTTTAAAGAGGTGTGTTATGGAACTCTCGGCATTACAAATGATTTTTACATTCATCGGTGGATTAGGTATCTTCCTTTACGGGATTAAACAAATGGGCGATGGCTTACAAGCAGCAGCAGGCGACAGATTAAGAGGTATATTAAATAGATTTACAAGTAATCCGATTATGGGTGTACTTGCAGGTATGATCGTGACAATTTTAATACAAAGTAGTTCGGGAACAACGGTTATCACAATCGGACTCGTAAGTGCTGGATTTATGACGATGCGACAAGCAATAGGTGTTGTCATGGGTGCCAATATCGGTACGACGGTCACAGCATTTATTATTGGGATTAACATTGGTGAATATGCTTTACCAATACTAGCATTAGGAGCGTTTTTAATTTTCTTCATTCAAAAAAGAAAAGTTAAAAATATCGGTATGATTTTCTTCGGATTTGGATCACTATTCTACGGTCTAGAATTAATGAGTGGTGCGGTGAAACCACTTGCTAATTTAGAAGGCTTTAAACAAATTATGTTAGATATGTCTTCTACGCCGATATTAGGTGTACTTGCAGGTACATTTGTGACGTTAATCGTTCAAAGTTCAAGTGCAACGATTGGTATTTTACAAGGTTTCTATGCCAATGATTTAGTATCATTACATGGTGCATTACCTATCTTGTTAGGTGACAATATTGGAACGACGATTACAGCTGTACTAGCAAGTTTAGCAGGCTCTATCGCCGCTAAGCGTGTTGCGATGGCGCATGTTATGTTTAATGTTATCGGTGCGACAATTTTCTTATTAATTTTACCATTCTACGAAATGACGATGGAATGGATTCAACACGCTATGAATTTAAATCCAAAAATGGTTATAGCATTTGCACACGGAACATTCAATGTAACAAATACACTTATACAGTTACCATTCATCTTTGCATTAGCTTGGATTGTAACGAAAATCATTCCAGGTGAAGATGTAAATGAGAAGTATAAACCGAAATATCTTGATAATAATTTAATTAATCGAGCGCCTAGTATCGCGCTTCAAGAGGCTCAAGATGAAATTCAAAATATCGGTAAAATGACTGTTTCAATGTTGAATAATGTTGAAAATATTGATGAAAAAGCAATTAAAAAGCATAAAGATAAACACCTTGCAGTAGATAATATGTATGATAATGTACGTCAATATTTAAATAAATTATCTGAGAAGAAACTATCAGCTAAAGATGCTGAAAGGCTATCTGTTTTATATGATGTTAATAGAACAATATTGAAAGTATCAACGTTAACAGAATCATACTTAGAAGAATTGCAGAAGAAACAATCAGCTGATATTCAAATTTCATCAAAAGCAGAAGAAAGCATCGAACGATTATATGATCACGTAAAAATTTCATATGAAAAAACGTTTGAAGTATTTGATGTTTATGACAATTTGAAAAAAGACGAAGTTGTGAAACGAAGCCAAGATTCATATGTACTAGAGCATGACTTACGTAAAAAACATATCAAGAGATTAAGCTCTGGAGAATGTTCACCAGAAGGTAGCCTTGTATATATCGACATGATATCAATCCTCGAAAGAATTGGTTACCACTCACGAAATATATCAGAATCTATGATTAATCTCGGAGAGCATTCATACACACAAACAACTGAAGTGAAAATATAAATAATTACCACCTCATTTTGCTGATTTAATCAGGTAGAAATGAGGTGGTATTTTTATAATTTGCGATTTTGTTTGTGGTCATTTATTTCATATAATTCAGTTGTTTTTCTATTAATCATACTGAAAATATTTTTAACTTATGAAAATATATTCAGATGTAAAATATAAGTGTCTTTACAAGTGTTATTCGTTGGTGTTTATTGTTTTTTATTTTAACATAGTTATATAAACAAAAATGTAAGCGATTGCTTAATATTATTAACTGTCGCATAAATACATAAAAGGGGTTGTACATATGAGTTTGAATGTAGGAATTATTGGTTGTGGTGGTATTGCGAATGGTAAGCATTTACCGAGTTTACAAAAAATAAGCGAAGTGAACATTGTTGCTTTTTGTGATATTGATATTGATAAAGCACAAGCAGCAGCTAAGGAATACGGTACGGAGAATGCGAAAGTTTACGAAGATTACCAATCACTCTTAAAGGATGATGCTATTGATGTCATTCATGTATGTACACCGAACAGTTCTCATAAGGAATTAACGGTTGCGTCATTAGATGCAGGTAAACATGTTATGTGTGAAAAACCTATGGCTAAGACGACAGAAGAAGCGCAAGAAATGATTGAAGCGGCTAAACGTAATGGCAAGAAACTTACGATTGGTTATCAAAATAGATTTAGACCTGACAGTCAATATTTACATAAAGCAACAGAGCGTGGTGACTTAGGGGATATTTATTTCGGAAAAGCACATGCTATTCGTCGTAGAGCAGTGCCGACTTGGGGTGTCTTCTTAGACGAAGAACAACAAGGTGGTGGTCCTTTAATTGATATTGGGACACATGCACTCGATTTAACGTTATGGATGATGGATAATTACGAACCAGAATCAGTAATGGGTTCAACTTTCCATAAGTTAGGTAAAAAAGAAAATGCAGCTAATGCATGGGGACCATGGGATCCTGAAAAGTTCAAAGTAGAGGACTCAGCTTTCGGTTTTATTAAGATGAAAAATGGTGCGACAATCATGCTTGAATCAAGTTGGGCGTTAAACTCTTTAGAAGTAGATGAAGCAAAATGTTCATTATCTGGTACTGAAGGTGGTGCCGATATGAAAGATGGCTTAAGAATCCACGGAGAAGACTTTGGTTCTTTATATACAACGCAAGTAGAACTTGAAAATAAAGGCGTTGATTTTTATGAAGGTGAAAAAGTAGACGAAGCTGAAGTAGAGGCACGTAGTTGGATTGACAGTATTCTTAATGATACAGAGCCTGTTGTGAAACCAGAACAAGCAATTGTGATTACACAAATATTAGAAGCACTTTATGAATCAGCTAAGACTGGTAAAGCAGTATATTTTGACTAAGAAGGGGTTTTATTAATGAACATAACAGTATGGAATGAATATAGACATGAAGTAGAAAGTGAAGAAATAAAAGCAGTTTATCCTAATGGTATTCACAATGTTATTGCTGAATTTTTAGGTGAAGAACATGACGTTAAAACAGCAACATTAGATGAAGCGGAACACGGATTAACGGATGAAGTATTAGCTGAGACTGATGTCTTGTTATGGTGGGGTCATAAAGCACATGATGAAGTGAAAGATGAAATCGTCGAAAAAGTAAAAGCACGTGTACTAGATGGTATGGGTCTTATCGTGTTACATTCTGGACATTTCTCTAAAATATTCAAAAGTTTGATGGGTACGACATGTGATTTGAAATGGCGCGAAGCAGATGATAGAGAGCGACTTTGGGTAGTTGATCCAACACATCCAATTACAGATGGATTAGGGCAATATATTGAATTAGAAAAAGAAGAAATGTACGGCGAACACTTTGATATACCGGCACCAGATGAAACTATATTTATTAGTTGGTTTGAAGGTGGAGAAGTGTTTAGAAGTGGTGCAACATTTAAGCGCGGAAACGGAAAGATTTTTTATTTTAGACCGGGACACGAAAGTTACCCTACTTATTATAATGAAGAAATTCAACAAGTTATTAAAAATGCTGTTAAGTGGGCGAAAAATGACCGCACACCAAAACATCAATATGGTAACGCACAACCTTTAGAAGAAATTAGTAAGAAATAAAATAGGAGATTATATTTATGGATAAACTTAAACTAGGTGTTATAGGTGTCGGCGGTATCGCACAAAACAGACATATACCAGCTTTACAAAAATTAAATCACTTAGTTGAAATTGTGGGTGTACAAGATATTAATGAAGAACTCGCTAAAAAAGTGTCATCACAATTTCAAATTCCAAATGTCTTTTCTGAATATGAGGAGATGTTTAATAGTGTAGATGCGGTCGTCATATGTACACCAAATAAATTTCATGCAGAAATAACTGTTGCAGCGTTAAATGCAGGTGTACATGTATTTTGTGAGAAACCAATGGCTATGAATCGCAAAGAATGTGATGCAATGATTGAAGCGGCAAATCAATCCGGTAAAGTGCTCGCAATAGGCTATCATTACCGCTTTACAGATGCCGCAATAACAGCTCGTCGTGCAATTGATGAAGGTGTTGTAGGTGATGCGCTTGTAACGAGAGTACAAGCATTGCGTCGAAGAAAAGTGCCAGGTTGGGGTGTGTTTACAAATAAACAACTTCAAGGTGGCGGCAGTCTAATTGATTATGGATGCCATTTATTAGACCTTGCTTTATGGTTACAAACGGATGCGAAACCAGTCGAAGTATTAGGTAAGACGTACAATCGTTTGAGTAAGACACCTAATCAAATCAATGATTGGGGAACGTTTGATCATGAAACGTTTGAAGTAGATGACCATGTATCTTCATTTATAACATTTGAAGACGGTTCAACGATGCAGTTCGAATGCTCATGGTCTGCGAATATTAAAGAAGATAAAATTCACTTAAGTATGTCTGGTGTAGATGGGGGTATTAACCTTTATCCATTTGAAATTTATCAACCTCGATTTGGTACATTTTTCAACGAACAAGCATATGCTGAACATAATGAAAATATTGCTGCAGAACGTCAGACTTTAAACTTTGTGAATAGTTGTTTAGGACTAGAGTCGCTGGTCGTGAAACCTGAAGAAGCTAGACGCGTGAGTGCATTAATAGATGCAATTTATGAAAGTAGTGAACAAGGAACGAGTGTTAAAATAAAATAAGGGGTGTTACATATGAAAATTGGTGTATTTACAGTACTTTTTCAAGATAAAACGTTTGAAGAAATGTTAGATCATGTTGCAGAATCTGGATTGAAAATGGTCGAAATCGGTACAGGTGGGAATCCGGGTAACCATTTTTGTAATGTAGATGAATTGTTAGAAGATGAAAGTAAAAGACAAGCATTTATGGACGCTATCAAGAAACGCGGATTAGAAATCAGTGCATTCAGTTGTCATGACAATCCTGTTTCACCAGATAAAGAACATGCTAAACAAGCACATGAGACATTTATTAAATCGGTAAAATTAGCTTCGATTCTAGGTGTCCCAGTTGTTAATACATTTTCAGGTATACCAGGATCAGATGAAGACGCTAAACATCCAAACTGGCCAGTAACGCCATGGCCAACAGCATACTCAGAAATATTAGAGTGGCAATGGGAGAAGAAGTTGATACCTTATTGGAAAGAAGCGGCCCAGTTTGCTAAAGACCACAACGTTAAAATAGGTATTGAACTACACGCTGGATTCTCAGTACATACACCACATACACTTTTAAAACTTAGAGAAGCGACAAACGATGCGATTGGTGCGAACTTAGATCCGAGTCATTTATGGTGGCAAGGCATTGATCCGATAGCAGCTATTAAAATTTTAGGTAAAGCTGGTGCGATTCATCATTTTCATGCAAAAGATACTTATATCGACCAAGAAAATGTCAATATGTACGGACTAACAGATATGCAGCCGTATAGTTCAGTTCAAACACGAGCTTGGACATTCAGAACAGTCGGTTATGGACATAGCCCACAAGTATGGGGAGATATTATAAGCGCGTTGAGAATCAATGGATATGATTATGTCGTGAGTATAGAACATGAAGACCCAATCATGTCAGTAGAAGAAGGATTCCAAAAAGCAGCACATAACTTGCAAACAGTGAATATAAACGAATCATTAGATAATATATGGTGGGCATGAAGAAAACCATGGTTTCAGCTTGAGTGCTGATACCATGGTTTTTATTTTTGAGGGGGGTGAATCTAGGGGGATGGGGTCTGTGAGTGGAGGGCGACGATTTTGAGGTAAAAATCTTAGTTAACGTCGAAATATACTCACGAGAGCCCCGAAGATGTGAGTTAAAGTTGTAATAAACTCACGAGATTCACAAAGATGTGAGTTAAAGTTGAAGTAAACTCACGAGATTCGTAAAGATGTGAGTTAAAGCTGAAGTAAACTCACGAGATTCGCAAAGATGTGAGTTAAAGCTGAAATAAACTCACGAGATTCGTAAAGATGTGAGTTAATGTTGAAATAAACTCACGAGATCGTGAAACATGTGAGTTAAAGTTGAAATAAACTCACGAGATTCACAAAGATGTGAGTTAAAGTCTAAATAAACTCACGAGATTCACAAAGATGTGAGTTAAAGCAGAAATAAACTCACGAGATTCACAAAGATGTGAGTTAAAGCTGAAGTAAACTCACGAGATTCGCAAAGATGTGAGTTAAAGCTGAAATAAACT
>NZ_JAJNJJ010000016.1:0-16988 GCF_022386135.1 Mammaliicoccus sp. P-M59
TGATTGGTTAAGCCAATCACTCTGAAGTACTTTCAGTACTCAATTATTGGAATTAACGTTGACATATTGTCATTCAGTTTTCAATGTTCATCTAATTTGCGTCTAAACAACATTGTACTAAAAACAATGTTTGTTTTCAACTAATTTTGTTAACTTATTTTTAACACGTTTATAAATATATAACATTTATTTCGTATTAACAAGAGTCAATTTTACACTTTCAAGAAAAAGTTTTGATAACTTTTTTCGTTGTTGTGCTGTCGTTTTCAGCGACTTTTATATAATATCAAGTGAGGTTTTAAAAGTCAACACTATTTAGCATCTTTTTTAACAAAAAATTAAAAAGCACAAGATTAAGGTGTAAATAGAATTTAATCTTGTGCTTTGTATCATTTCTTCATTGATTTACCGTCTTTATTCAACTTTGATTTCTTGGCTTTTCTCTCTTCAAGAGACAACGCATTATATTTAGGTAATGTAATTAATTGATAAGCATTACATAATAATAATCCAAAGATTGTAAGATAAATCCAACTTGTATCTTCCACTCTTAAAAATGGTATAAGCTCTACTGTCGTCATAACAACCATGAAAAACATAGATGGAATCCATAAATTCTTTTTAGATTGTTTGTTTTTTATATTACTTGTAATGAGCGCAAAAATAACGACAACGATCGGTAACCAAATAAATGATAAGATTTGATCTGTTCCACCAAATCTTAAAAATCTAAAATACACTAAATCAAATATAGCAAATACTGTTACAACGATTTGTACATGTGGCCATATCTTACCAAAGATACCTATGCCTAATTGATTAATGAATAAATAGATGAAATATGCAAGCTGACTAATAGTTGCTACAAGTAGTCCTACAACTAAGAACCATATTGAAGCTGCTACAAACTCACCTATTTCTCCAGCAAATAAATATTTCGTTACTTTATCATATCCAAAGATAAGTGATGCAATGTATGTCACAACTACACCTATCAACAGTGTATTTCTGTAAAATTGAATTAAATATTTTAAAGTCACTTGCTTACCTCCGCACTAATCTTCATCTGTTATATTAATGATATTCTTAGCAATTTGACTATAAACTTTACCTAAATCTTCATGTTCTTTATAGATAGAAGGTGAAAAGTTATTTTCATCCCACTCAGGTTGACTTAATGGAAGCTCACCTAATAACGTCGTTTGAAGTTCTTGTGCTAATTTAGCACCGCCGCCTTTACCGAATACATATTCTTTATTTCCTGTTTCTTTACTTTGGAAATAAGACATATTTTCGATTACACCTAAAATAGAATGTTCAGTATGTTTAGCCATTGCACCTGCTCTTGCTGCAACAAATGCTGCAGTAGGGTGAGGTGTCGTTACAATAATTTCTTTACTTGAAGGTAACATTGTATGTACATCTAAAGCTACATCACCAGTACCTGGTGGTAAATCAAGTATTAAGTAATCTAATTCTCCCCATTTAACTTCTGTAAAGAAACTTGTGATCATTTTTCCTAACATTGGACCTCTCCAAATGACAGGTGCATTTTCTTCAACGAAAAATGCCATAGAAATAACTTTAACGCCTTCACGCTCAACAGGAATAATTTGTTCGCCTTCTACTTCTGGTTTTTCTTGTATACCCATCATATCTGGAACACTAAATCCATATATATCAGCATCAACGAGTCCTACTTTTTTACCTTCTCTAGCAAGAGATACTGCTAAGTTAACGGCTACTGTTGATTTACCAACACCGCCTTTACCTGAAGCAACTGCAATAAATTCAACTGGATTATCTTTAGATAATAATCCTTCTATCGTTTGTTCTTCCATTATACCTTTGAATTTTTCTAATGCTTCATCAGATAATTCATCAAATCTTATCCCTACAGTTTTCGCACCATTTTCTTTTAATAGATCTACAATTTCCATTTGTAAATCTAGTTGTGGTTGTCCGCCAAGCTTAGCTATCGCAACTTTGACACTCACATGCTCTTTTTCTTCTTTGATGCTAACTTCAACTATGCCGCCTGTTTCTTTAAGTGGTACATCTACAATCGGATCATGTAACGCTCCCACAAGTTCTTTAACCTGTTCTACTGATAACAAAATCTACGACTCCCCTTCTAAAATAATTATCTACTTATCATTATATTCAGTGTAACAAAAAATTTAAACATACAGGTAGTTTATTGTTCAAAAAAAGGCTGAGATCATAATCTCAGCCTTTAAATCTTCTTATTTAGAATGGTTCGGTATTCTTGTATTACTATGTTTGTTTTCTGATTTAATAAATATAGATAATACAACTCCGAAAAATACAATAACAGTTAATACTAAGAAAGCAATATTAATACCGTGAATCATTGCTTCAGATTGTAATATCTTCGCAGTATTACCTGCATTGGCATGTTCTAATTGTGTCTTTGAAGGTTCAAAGTTCTTAGCACCAATCGACATAATCGTTACTAATATACCTGTACCAATTGAACCTGAGATTGTTCTTAGTGTATTCATCATTGCTGTACCATGGGATAATACTTCGTTTGGAATCGCATTTAATCCTGCAGTATTAACAGGCATCATTATCATAGAGACACCAAACATTCTAATTGAATAAACAACAATTAAATAAAATAGTGATGTACTATCATTTAAGAATGCAAGCATGAGAGTTGTGACTGTAATGATTGTAAATCCGATGATTGCCAACCATTTCGCACCGTATTTGTCGAACAAACGACCTGTTACAAGTGACATAACACCTGTAATGATTGCACCTGGTAATAATAGTAAACCAGAAATTAATGCTGAATATCCTCTTGCATCTTGCATATACATTGGCATTAATAGTGATGGCCCAATTAAAGAAACCATTGAGAAAATACCTATGATTGTTGTTAATGCAAATGTTTTATATTTGAATACTCTTATATTCAATAATGGGGTTTCTAATTTTAACTGTCTTAATACGAAGATTACTAACGTTACGATACCTATAATTAATGTAACGATAACAATTAGTGATGTGAATCCTAGAGATCCTGCGCTACTGAATCCATATAATAAAGATCCAAAGCCTACTGTAGATAGAATAATAGATGGTACATCTAAGTGAACATCTTTTGGTTTAGAAATATTCGTTAAGTATTTCGCACCAAAAGCTAATGCTACAACCGCGAATGGAATGATTGTGTAGAATGGACTTCTCCAACTAAAGTTATCAACGAGATAACCAGATAACGTTGGACCTAATGCTGGGGCGAATGAGATAACGAGACCTGCCATACCCATCGCAAAACCACGTTTTTCTTTAGGGAATAAATTAAAGAGTACAAATTGCATAAGGGGCATCATAACACCTGCACCCATTGCTTGAAGTACTCTTGCTAACATTAATATTCCGAAGTTTGGCGATAAAGCGGCAACTAAAGTACCGATTGTAAATGATAACATCGCCATTAAATAAAGTGGTCTTGTATTAAATTTATCCATCAAAAATGCTGTAGCCGGTATCATAACACCGTTGACTAACATAAATCCTGTCATTAACCATTGACCTTGGTTGGCATCGATTTTTAAATGTACCATGATTTCAGGTATTGCTGTATTTAATAAAGTTTGGTTTAAAATCGCCACAAAGGCACTTACTAACATTACAGCTACTACCAAATTTCTTTGACCTTTTGAAATGTCCTGAACATTCATGGTTTCAACTCCTTCCAAATATACCTTTGCTATTATGCACTATTTTATTTCGGAAATCAAAATAAATGTTTCATCGGTTTAAATTTTTGCTATCTGGATAGAAAATTTCAGTACATATATATAAAACAGTGATTATCACTAAAATAACCCAAAAGTCAATTTTGATTTGTGAATAATATATATGTACTGTGAAATAAAACATAATCGTGCTAACAGTTATCGTTAATAAATGAAAAGTCATACCCTTGAAATACGGATTATCATTTAGTCTATTTTTAAATCTATCTAATAAAAATTCTATAGCGACAAGTGTAAAGTAGCCAAACAATATATAACTACCATAATAGAACAAGTTATCTATCATACTTTTATTGTAGTTGAATTCTGCTAAGCCATAATAAATTAAAATTCTGCTTAATCCAAACATACCAAAAGAAAGTAGTACAATAAAAATTGCACCAGACAATGTGAAAATACTTATAATAATCAATATGGACAATAAATGAAAAATATCAAAACGCTTATTTTTTCTTTTCATACATTGTGACTCCCTCTAAATATGTTTTACCTTTAAAAACTTTTTCTTCTCTTTTCTTTAAATACAATAGACCATACAATCGTCAATGTAACAACTACTAACATAATATACAACATAATATTTTGAACGCCGTAACTTAAAAACGAAATGTTTAATACATATATTGAAGAAACAATTAACGATCCAGTTGTACTACCTATCGTCTTAAATAATGTATAAATCGACATCATGGAACCTAATTGGTGATGAGGCGCTTCTTCTTGAACAACGACAACATCTTTCGTATATACTGTACCAAATGATACACCCATTACAAAAACAGCAAATGGAATGATTACAATCCATTCGACGCCTGTTAATATAGCAAAGCTACCAACAAACATTGCCAAGAAAGCTAACATATAAATAAATTTCAATTTAAGTTGATCTAATCTACCAAGTACAAACGTGATAAACAACCAACCTACCGACATTGGAAAAATGATCAAACCACTTTGTAACGGTGTAAAGCCTTGTTCATTTTGTAAATAGATTGGCATAAAAATAGTGTAGCCCATCAACATTGTTGAATAAATCATATCTGTAAATAACACGAGGATGATTTTTCTATTAAATGCTTCAACAGGTACAAACGGATTTCTCATACGCGTCTCAACTCTGTAGAGTAATACGACAAATCCAATTAATAATATGAAGCAAATCATACGTACAATAAATGGTATATGTTCTGCAACAATTAGTAAAAAGCTTGCGACCACACCATAAAATATGAATAAGCCTTTATAATCTAATTTAGTTTTTTCTACTTTTTCTTGTTCGAAATTAAAATACTTTATAACCAACCACATAGATACTAAAGCTATAGGTACATTGATATAAAATAGAAAGCTCCAGTTTAAAGATTCTAATATTGCGCCACCTAACAGTGGTCCTACAATACTAGATATACCCCAAACACTTCCAACAATACCCATCACTTTATATCTTCTCGGAATTGGAAAAGCAAGTTTAGGTACAACTTGACCTAATGTCATCATGACACCTGCACCTAAACCTTGAACAATTCTAGAAATAACTAGCAATGGGAAACTATGTGTCATTTCACTTAACCCACAAAATACACTACCAATAATAAATACAGATATCCCTAGTAACACTACTAACTTAATATTAATTCTCTTTACAAGTTCACCAACGATTGGTGTCATAAACACAACCGCTATTAAATATACTGTAAAGATTAATGCAACTTCCGTATCAATATTAAAGTCTTTCTGCATCGTTGGTGTTGCTAAAGATACGATTGATGTTTCTATAGCACTCATAAACATAATAAGTACTAAAGCCAACACAATTCCTTTGTTCTTAGTCATAATTCACGCTCTTTCGTATACAATATTTCCGTTAACAATTGTTAATTTAGCTTGAATTTGTGCTAAATCTTGACGGTTAACCTTAAATGGATCTTGATCTAACACGGTGAAATCCGCTTCATATCCTACTTTAATTCTTCCAGTACGGTCAGTCGTTTGACCAATCTCACTCGCAAGTGTTGTATATAAACGTAAAGCATCAAATACCGAAAGTGCTTCTTCAAAGAAATACGCACCTTCTTCACCATACGTTTGTCTATTAACTGCCGCATGAATACCTAGCATAGGATTCGGTGTTTCAATCGGTGCATCTGAACCGCCACCTATTATAATACCTAAGTCTAACATTGACTTAAACGGATATAAATATCTCGCTCTTTCTTTCCCTACTTTATCTTGAACCCACGGAAAATCACTTGTAATAAATTGTGGCTGAACGTCACAAATCACAGGTAACTTCGCAACACGTTGTAATAACGCTTCATTTAATGTACTAATGTGAATTAATCTATCTCTTAGTCCGTTTGGCACAGGATATTTTTCTATCGCATCTAATACCATTTCACAAGCTTTGTCACCAATCATATGAACAGCTATCGCACCATTATATTTTCTTGCGATTTTCACTTTTTCTTCGAGTTCTTCTTGTGTATATATCGCAAGTCCATAATTCGTTCCAGTAGGATCATTAGAATAAGGTTCTTTCAACAATGCTGTACTACCACCAAAAGCACCATCTGCATAAAATTTCATAGCATCAGGCTCTATCCATTTATCAACAAAAGTCGCCTGTTCTTCCATCATTTGTTCATAAACACTAAAGTGTCGTAACAATCGTACTCTAAATGGCTTTTGATCTTCACCTGGCCCTACAACTGTTTTATAAGCATTTAAGACATCTTTATAATCTTCGTAATAACCTAAATCTTCTGTATGCGATCCCGTTATACCATACTGATATAAATATGTAATCGCGTTATTTAAGTGTTTAGTAAGAGACTGTTCATCTTCATTAGAAGCTAATTCTTCAAATGGTTCCATAGCTGTATCATATAACCAACCAGTCAGTTCACCTTCTTGTTTTTCATATGAACCACCGTCAGGATTTTCGACATCATTTGTCATACCTAAAATCCCTAACGCTTTCGAATTGACGATTGCTGCATGTCTACATACCCTTTTTACAATTACCGGATTATCTTTGCATAATTCATCTAAATCAAATTTATTAAGTCTAATGCCATTTAATAGATTTTCGTCATAACCTTCAGCAACTAACCATTCACCTGGTTGTAGCGTTTGTGCTTTCTGGCTAATTTTTTCTTTTACATTTTCAATATTTGTCTCACCATTTAAAATGACTGATGATAACCAAACACCAGTCCCCATAACATGAATATGTGTTTCAACAAAACCTGGAAACATCGTCCCACCTTTTAAATCGATTGTTTCATAATCCGTTGTTTGAAGTTGGTTTAAATCTTCTTTTGATAAAACAGCTTCTATCAAACCATTTTCTACAATTACCCCTGCATATGTATCATCTGGTCTTTCCATCGTATATATTGTTCCGTTATGATATAACTTTTTCATCCGATTCAGCTCCCTTATACATTCAAGTTTATTCTAATTCTACATATTTAATAGTAAAAAAGACACCGATAAAATCGATGTCTCCTATTTTAATTTTATAAAGTTCATTTTTATAGTATGACATGCTTAACGGCAGTAATTAATGCTTCCGTTCTTTCTTCACCAAAATATGCTTTATATCTTTCATCCGCTTCATACATATTAATAATTTCTAAGTGTTTATCTTCTGTATAATTTGGCCAACTGAATGTTAACCATTCTCTGTGTAAATGAGTGACTTCTTCTTGTCTTTCTAATGTTGCCCCTTGTTCAACAATATTATCCAGTTTTTCTACGAGTTTCTTTTCAATTTGATTTTTACTTTTAATTTCGTCTTTCGTCATATCCAGAAACTGATCATCAGTCTGGTCTATCTTATGGCCGCTTCTATCTTCTACTGTTTCTCCCTGAATCTCTTCATTAACATTTAGTTTGTCACGATCGAATGTTTCAAAATCTCTTTTTTCTGACATTATGATTTCCCCCTATTCATATCGTATAACATTTAATATTATCTATTTACCCGTTTTGCAAAAAAATAACAAAAAGAGCAGGATAGAAACCTCAATATTCTAAAGAGATTATATATCCTGCTCACTAACTTTATTTCAATCGTCTTTGTTCACCTTTTTTAAGATGTTCATTAAACGTTTGTTTATTATTTCTGCGTTGGTGTTTAATCAATAATACTAATGCATAAACTAATATTAGACCGAATATAAGTGAAACAATACCCATAAACTGCAAACCACTTTGTTTGCCGTCACTAAATACAAAGTAATAAAAGAAATAGCCTTGAATTAAAATAATAATTGTAAGAACCGTATAATACAAACGATAGTTCATCTTATCCTCCTACATAAAGTACATAATTGCTAGAAAATGAAAAATTGAAGCAATCAAAATGAAGAAGTGCCAAATCATATGGAAGTACTTTTTATCTTTTTGAGCATAGAACCATGCTCCTACTGTATAACTAAGACCTCCAAATAAAATAAACAACATAAATATTAACGATGTCTTATTGATAACTGTTGGTAACATGAGAACACCCATCCAACCCATGATTAAATACATCGCTAAACTTAATTTATGATTAACGTTCTTAGCTGTTGATTTATATATAATGCCCCAAATTGTAATTCCCCATTGGACTGCCATAATTAGCCAACCTAACCAGCCGCCAACTAACGATAATGCAATCGGCGTGTACGTTCCACAAATTGCGATATAAATCATACTATGATCAATAATTCTCATAATGTATTTCTGAGGTGATGAAGATGACATTGAGTGATAAATGGCAGATGATAAAAACATCAGCATAATACTTATAATATAAATAGAGACACTCGTCGATTTAAGTGCGCCATCACTAATATAACTTTCTACTGCTGCGTATGGTAAGAAGAATAATAGAAAGAAAGCAGGGACACCATGTGATACTGCATTACCAACTTCCTCACCGAAGGAAAGTGGCATAATATCTTTAAATGCTTCTTTAACTTTCCCGTTTTTTCTAGGATGAGACTTTGTATGATTGATTTGTTCCATTCATATACCTCTTTTTATAATAGTTGATTGTTCTCTAAATCTCTTTGCGCTGTTTCGATACTGTCTTGTCCTTCTTTGTTCTTTAAAGGGCTAAATTCTTTCGTTCTATCTACTTGAAGTGTAGCAAATGATTCTGCATATTTGAAAATATCAAAATAAAACAATTCGAATTTCAATGACTCTTCTTCTACAACACTGAAGTCTTCATCTAATTGTTTTAATTTCTTAACTGCTAAATGATACGGTAATGGTTTAGAAGCCGCTTCTATAAGAAAATCTAATTTAAATACATGAATACCTATATTAGCATTCTCTAGTTTATCAACATCATCTTCAGATAGCTCAGAATACTCTAATACACGTTTTTTACCATCAATTGATACAAGACGACCAACTTTTTCTCCGCTATGCGCTTTAATAGATTTAGTTGTTACATCACTATTATGTTCTAATGTAAATCCAACAAATTCAGGATCCAGAACTTTTACGAGCGCATTATCAATGTTGTTTAAGAATAAGTATTCCACACCATTTTCTTTCATTTCAGCAAGTAACTTTGTCTTCTCTAGAGATTTGAATACACCACCATTACCATTAGGTGTGCGCATGACTCTTCTATTTGTATCTAAAATTAATTGACCGTCCGTCGTTAAAGATACAATGTGGTCTTGCTTAAAGAAATGAATATAATTTTCATCGTAATCAAAGTATTTGTTTTCTAAGAAAAATGACAATGTATCTTTATGATTCACGTCACTTGTCATGATATACCAATGAATTGGCGTACCCACTTCTTCTGTTAATTGCTTTAATTGCTCTGCTTGTCTTTCAAATAAACTTTTGTTATTGAATGAGAATGTACCCTTTGGTCCTTTATGGCCTAATCTTGTACCTTGCCCACCAGCCATTAATAATACAGCAAATTTACCATCTTTAATCGCTTGTATACCAAGTGAACGGTAAGATTTCAGTTGTTCTTCTGAAAGTTGATCTTTAACTTCAAACTCAACTTGTTCTATATTATCTGCAACATCTATTGTTTTTCTATTTATGTATACATCTTGATATAGCTTATCTATTTCATCTAAATCTAATTGATTGATATCAGATTCTAATTGTTCTTTCTCACTTTGGCTCATCACTTTAGTATATTCTAAAATGTGATGTTGACCATGTTCTTTCAGGTTTGTTTCATCTAGCATTATAATACCTCCGAAAATTTGACTCATTCTTATTATACGACTTTAGAATGATTTGTCTAAAAATATCACAAAAAATTTATAATTAAAATGATTATTTAAAAATTAAATGGGTATTTATAATAATGTGTTGCTTTAAGCACAAAATATTCCTATATATAATAGGCCAAGGAGGATTTTATTATGAGTTTAGGAGATAAGTTTAACGATGCAAAAGACAAAGCAGTTGAAAAAGGTAAGGATCATTTAGAAGAGAATAAAGACGAATATACTGAAAAAGGTAAAGACTTTGCTAAAGAAAAAGGCGAAGATTTAAAAGGTAAATTCGGAAAATAACATAATGTTTAATGAAAGCTAAGACACTACCTTTGGTCTTAGCTTCTTTTTTTATATAAACAATCGATAAATATCTTTCCACCATAAAATGACTGTGATAATGGTAAATGCAGATGATAAGCTTAAATCCATAACACCGCCCGTTCTAAATACAATGGGTAATTTAACTGAGACATTTAAAGGATAAAATAGTTTGACCCCTCTTGGCGTTAACATATCTAAAATGATATGCGATAACATACCCAATATAATCGAAACTAAATATGGTTCTGGTGCGGATATTATTCTCAATCCCCAAAATATTAAAAATAGAAATAATAATGAATGGGTAAACGTTCGGTGTCCAAAAATTAACCTAATAACAAAACTAATCGGAAATATTTTCTTACCTAGATTACTTTTGAAATGACAAATATCTGGGACCAAACTCGCTACACCACATAAACTTACAATCGTAAATGATGTAAAAATATCTTCTCCATAATAAATACTTAATGATGACCCGATGAATATACCGCATGAGAGATGTGTTTTTCCTGTCATATTAATGTTTCCTCTTTTCAATTACTTTATTTTATTTTACCACAAAATACCGAACAAGTATACGAACACTTTGTGACTTTATAGTGATATACCTCACATAAATGTAATTCAAATGACAAAATTGTGAAAGTAATCACATAAGTATTGATTTGTTATTAATCCCTGTTAAACTATAGTTGTAAGTCATATTAAACATAACCCTATACCATTGTTGAAATAACCCCCTTATTTCACAATAAAAAAACGTTCATCGCATTAGATGAACGTTTTTTATTTAGCTTGCTTTGTTTAATTGTGTTTCTTGCTGATGATCACTTTGAGTGGATTCATTGTTGCTTGATTGTTGAGAGCGATTTTGACTTTGCCCTTCTCTATTTGTATTCTCGTCTTGTTGATTCGTGTTTCGAGATGGATCAGCTTGATTATTATCCTCTTCGTAGGGTTCATTACTTTGTTCATTTGATCCTTGGTTTGAATCTTGGTTAGAATCTTCATTTGTATTTGAGTGATGTTGATCTTGATGACCTTGATTATTCTGATCATTTTCTTTAGGTAATGTACAGCCATCATCATTACATAAATAACCATCACGAGATAAATTTTGCCAAGCTCTCGTAAATTCGATTGTATTTTCTGCTTTATCACATTCTGCTTGAGAGTTACCTTGATTTAACAAACAATTTCTTGCTACTGTATAAGCTTCTGTATCAAAGTTTTCAGTTTCATTATGATTGTTCGGTTTAACACCATTTACATTTTCTTCTACTGGAATTTCATCTGAAGATTGTTGATTGTTATTGCCATTTTGATTGTTATCATTATTATTTGTTTTTGATTTTTCTTCTTTAGTTTTAACATCTTCACCTGTCGATTCTGAAGTTGTTTTTTTCTCAGTAGTCGTTTCAGATGATTTTTCGTTATCATTATGTTCATTATTCTTAGAAGTTTGGTTGTCACATGCTACTAGAAATAATAAGCAAACTGTTAAGAGACCATAAATCCATTTCATAGAATCACTCCTCGGCCTTTTTGCTTTTTCTTTCTTACTATTCATTAAAGACACTTCTTTCTTATAAAATAATTAAGCATTTAATAAAACATAAGAATATCATACATGATAAACTAACATTAGTAAAAACTATTGTAACATTTAGGGGGTATTAAATATGTATAGAAGTGTTAAAAAGGATGAGTGGACAGGTAGAACAGATAGCACAACATTGCGTTCTGCCTTTAGATTCCATCAAATCGTTGACTCAATTCATATTGAGAAAGAAGACATTACACCAAAGAAAGAATTCGAACATCAAGTTAATATGGCACTTATAGGTTTTGAATGCGATGAAGGTGTTTCTAGAAATAATGGTCGACCAGGTGCTGTAGATGGTCCTAAACATTTTAGAAAAGCTTTAAGTCCTTTGCCAATACATAATGAGTATTTACATTTAACTGACTACGGAGATGTCATTTGCCACAAAAATAAAATGGAAGAAGCGCAATCAGAACTTGGAGATAAAATCTCAAACATATTATTGCATAATGACTTTACAGTTATTATTGGTGGCGGTCATGAAGTCTTATATGGCCATTATTTAGGTGTAAGAAAAGCCAACAAAGACAAAAAAATTGGCATCATCAACATAGACGCACATTTTGATATGAGAGATTACGACGAAAAAACATCTTCTGGCACAATGTTTAAACAGATTTTAGATCAAGATGATCAAGTTGGTTATTTTGTGTTAGGTATTCAGAAAAATGGTAATACTAAAGCACTCTTCGAAAGAGCTGATGAATATGGTGTCCAATACATTCGTGAAGATGAGCTTCGTAGCCATTTATCGATAGAAACAATTACTTCTATTAATTCATTTATTGAAGGCTATGATGAAATCCTCATTACATTATGTACTGATTCTATAGATGTAAGTTATGCACCTGCAGTAAGTGCACCTTGTATTATGGGATTACAACCTCAAATTGTTCAAACAATTTTACAATTAGTTACAAACTCAAACAAAAGTTCAAGCATTAGTATTGCTGAGCTATCACCAAGATTCGATATAGATAATCGAACTGCAAGATTACTTGCGAATATCGCATCGAATATTTATCACGATCAAGCAGAAGTCATTCAATCACAGTGGGAGTCCTAAATCATGTCAGAATTTAAAAAAGGTATTATATATGCAATATTTGCATATGTTATTTGGGGTGTCCTACCAATTTATTGGAACCTCGTAAGTGAAATTGGACCATTCGAAATTTTAGCACATCGTATTATATGGTCAGCAGTATTCATGTTATTACTGTTATTATTTACAAAACAATTTCCAATGTTCAAAGCAGCAACAATTAAGTTATTTAAACAAAAGAAAATGCTATTCGCTATTATCATCGCTGGTTATATAATTACAGTGAACTGGGGTACATTTATTTGGGCGGTTAATAACCACCATGTACTACAAGCAAGTCTTGGTTATTACATCAATCCTTTAATGAGTATATTCCTAGCCTTTATTTTCCTAGGCGAACGATTCTCAAAAGCTCAATGGGTAGCTATTCTATTAGCATTTGTTGGTGTTATTTATATGACTTTTCAAGTCGGAGAATTTCCATTCGTATCAATATTACTTGCAACATCATTTGCGCTTTATGGATTGATCAAGAAAGTTGTAGATATCGATGCATTTAGTAGTATTACGATAGAATGTATCGTGACATTACCAGCAGCACTTATTTATATATTCTACTTATCACAACACAACGCCGTTACATTTGGTATGAACAGTTCAAGCGGATGGTTATTACTTTCTGGTGCTGTTACAGCTGTTCCACTTATTTTATTTAGTGCTGGCGCAAGAAGAATACCTCTATCTTTAACAGGCTTTATTCAATATATTGGTCCAACTATCATGTTCTTTATTGGTATATTCTTATTGAACGAACATTTCGATGTTGATCAATTTATTACATTCATATTTATTTGGGCAGGTATTATCATTTATAGCTACAGTAAATATGTAGAACTTAATCGCAATAGAAAAAAATTAACTAAAGAAGCTCGTTAACAATAAAAGGCTGAGACATTCATGGATGTCTCAGCCTTTATTTATTAATATATATCGCCACAAGTTGTAGCTAATAAAGCTTTAATTGTATGCATTCTATTTTCTGCTTGTTGGAATACTTTTGAATAAACTGATCTAAATACGTCATCTGTCACTTCCATACATGTTACACCAAACTTTTCGAAGCATAGCGTACCCATTTCAGTATTCAAATCATGAATAGCTGGTAAGCAATGTAAAAATAAAGTTTCATTTTTACCTGTTAAATTAATTAAGTTTTGATTTACTTGGTAATCTTTAAGTAATTCAAAGCGTTCTTCTAATTGTTGTTCCTCACCCATTGAACACCAAACATCTGTATATATGATATCACTGCCGTAAATACCTTCTTGGATATTATCTGTAATTAATATTTCACTTCCAGATTCTTTACTAAATGACAATGCCATATTTTGAACTTCTTCATTTGGTTGAAGTGATGATGGTGCAACAATATGAATATTCACTCCTAAAATTGCACTCGTAACGAGCAATGAGTTTGCAACATTATTGCGTCCATCTCCTATAAATGTCAAAGTCTTTCCTTCGTATGTACCAAAGTATTCTTTAATTGTCATAAAGTCCGCTAACATTTGTGTAGGATGCCACTCATTTGTTAAGCCATTCCATACGGGTACGTTGGAATATTGAGCTAAGTCTTCTACTGTCTTTTGTTCAAATCCTCTAAAAGCAATTCCATCAAACATAGATCCAAGTACGACTGCTGTATCTTCTACAGATTCTTTCTTACCTAGCTGTAAATCCTCTTTACCTAAATATGACACACTTGCACCCATTTTAGTTGCAGCTACTGTGAAAGCTGAACGTGTTCTTGTAGATTGCTTTTCAAATAATAAAGCGATATGTTTCCCGTTTAAATAACGATGTGGGATCTGATGCTTTTCTTTGAATTTTAATTCCATTGCCAAATCAATAAGTGATTCTAATTCTGCTTTAGAAAAATCAACTTCTTTTAAAAAACTTGTCTTGTTTAATTCTTTTAACATAGATAACTTCGTCCCAATGAAACCAGCTCCTTATTTATTTATAAAGATAATATTACAACATACGATTCCATTTGTAAATAGTTATTCAATATATTGCATAAAAAATACTTATTTTAATTAGTATGACATAATAAATAAAAAATATAACACATTTTCTCGTTTTTCTATTGAAAACGGATACATAATACGTTATGATGTAGTCATCAAACAAAAGGATGTGTTTAGATATGGCAATGAGAGTATCAAAGGACAATAATCAAGTTCATATTCAATGGAGAGTAGCGGACATTACAATTCCAAATAATGAAATTAAAAACATTAAAGAGGATCAAGATATTCACGCTTTGTCTAATGAAGCCCAAGATCATATCGTAAGAATTGGCTCAACTTTTGGCAAAACAAATCGTGTGATTATCGAAACAAATGATAAAGAATACATTATTTATACACATGCTGATAAGAAAGTTTACAACGAACTTACTAAAGAAGCTTAAGTTCAAACTTTCAGGCATTTTAAATAAACACCGCGAAGTCATATTACACTGACTTCGTGGTGTTATTTATATGGCATTTTCAAATTAAATTATTATGATACATTTTTAAAGCATGCTAACATATAAGAAAGGAGTGATGTTCAATATGTTAAGAGACTTAAAAGGGCTCAATGCAGTCATTACGGGTGGCTCTAAAGGTATCGGTAAATCAATCGCGATTGCATTAGCTCACGAAGGCGTTAATGTCGCTATTGCAAGTAGAAATATTGATACTTTAAAAGCAACAGCCGATGAACTTAAACAATATGACGTCAAAGTATTTTATAAAGAAACCAATATTGCGCACCAAAAAGATGTGCAACGTTTCATAGAAGATTCATACCATGCATTAGGCTCTATAGATATCGTGATTAATAATGCAGGTATTATGAAGAATAATTCATTTTTAGATGTAAGTGAATCTGAGTTCGATCAATTATTCGAAACAAATGTTAAAGGTATATACTACGTCTTACAAGAAGCATTACCACATCTCGTAAGACAAAAAAGCGGAGATGTTATTAATATCGCCTCAATGTCTGGATTAAAAGCCAGTGCAACAAGCAGTATCTATTCTGCTACTAAATATGCGGTAATTGGTATGACTGAAGGTATTATGCAAGAAATGAGAAGGCATAATATTCGAGTATCATATTTAACCCCTTCTGCTGTATTAACAGATTTAATAGGAGAAACACAATTACAAGAAGATACGATGACGCATCCAGAAGATATAGCAGACGTAGTTGTATCACAACTGAAACTACAACCAAGAACATTTATGAAGACAGCACAAATCTGGGCTACTAACCCAACACCAAAAGAATAGGAGAGATCACTATGTATGTTGTAACAAATAGAATTAAAATGAAAAAAGGTTATGCAGAAAAATTAGCACCAATGTTTACTAAAGGTGGCGCACTACAAGAAATGAAAGGTTTCATTAAAGTTGAAACTTGGAATATGCAAGACATTGAAGACAATGACGAATTACATGTCAATATGTGGTGGGAAGAACTAGAAGACTTCGAAGCATGGAAAACGAGCGATGCATTTAAACAAGCACATAGTCGCGGCGGAGACAGTAATAAAGACAAAGGCGAATCCCCAATGTTAGGATCTGAAATCGCAATCGCTAAAGTCGAAACAACAATCGACCCAAAATAATATAAATATGGACAAACTGAACTTATCTAGTTCAGTTTGTTTTTTGTTATGAGGGTGGAATGAGGAAGATGTGAGTTTATTTGGTGCTTAACTTACATGTTTTGCAATCTTGTGAGTTTATTTCCTCTTTAACTCACATGTTTTTCAATCTCGTGAGTTTACTACTCCTTTAACTCACATGTTCAACAATCTTGTGAGTTTATTACCCCTTTAACTCACATGTTTTGCAATCTTGTGAGTTTACTACCCATTTAACTCACATCTTTTTCAATCTTGTGAG
>NZ_JAJNJJ010000017.1:0-4364 GCF_022386135.1 Mammaliicoccus sp. P-M59
GGTCACCTTCTCCAACTTTTTCACCTGTTAATGGGTTCTTCGTTGTTGGTGTTGTTGTTGTTTTCTCACCATCTTTACCTGGTTGTTTCACGCGTTCTGTACCTGGTGGTAAATCTGGATTAAACTCACGTGTTGTTTCATGTGGAATTGGTTCTTTCGTCACAATTGGGTCACCTGGTATTGGACCATGTTTTGTCACTCTATCCACCGGCGGTGTTACGATTTCACCTGTTTCAGGATTTTTAATTCCTGGTTTACCCGGTACTTCTTCTGTTTCGCCAACTGGTAAGTTTGGATCAAACTCATCTTTATGACCTGGTGGTACTGCTTCAGGAGCAAAGTGTATTATCTCATTAACCGGATTCTTAGTAATTTCAGTGCTAGGTTCACCACGGTCTACAACTTCACCTGTATCTGGATTAACTTTTGTAGGTATTGTAGTTGTTTTCTCACCATTTTCACCTCTTTGAACAATAACATCTGCTGCTCCCGGAGGTAAATTTGGATCAAATTCACGTATAGTCTCGTAAGGTATTGGTTCTTTAGTAATTTCTTTATCATCTATCAATTCACTAGCTTCAGGGTTATTAGATTTATTACTTATTAATACAATCCTTTGAGCATAGTTTAAGTTTAATTTCGATAAATCAGTACCTCTTTCACTTAATCTAGTTGATTCAGCATTGTTATATACTGGAACACCAGAGTTAAACCCATTCTGTTCCATACTTAAATCCACAACATTTCTCCATACATCATCTGCATCTTCATGTTGTTCAGGATCACTAAAATGTAATGGATCCCATTTTTTCGCTATATAAGACCCTTTCCATTTAATAAAACCTGGAGATCCAGGATCCATAAACACTAGGTTAGGCTTTGAACCTGGTGGATTATTACTTTCCCCACTAGTAACTTTACTTGTCTTTTGTAAGTTTACATAATAAGCATTGTCAAAAATGTATTGTCTGTTTTGATTGTTTCCACCTAAAGGAATTGAAATAACTTCAGCATAATAATCTCTATTATCTGTTCTTAAATCTAAAATAGCGTTATCTTTAACATGAAGTAAAGCTGATTGATTACCAACAGCGTTAATGTTTACTAAATCATTATATGCTCCAGATTGAGAGCCAGATTTAGTATTCCATTGGTGGTTTTTAGCATCTACAAAAAGCTTAGATTCTTTTTCTAATACAATCTTGGAGTCTCCATTTAAACCAATGAGGTTATTTTCTGACCAGTTAGCACCAGGCGTTCTATGTTCATCAGAATATGCTAGGAATTGAGCTTTTTGACCAATAATAAAACTACTGCCAATACCCATATTCACGATATTACCGTTACCTTTTTGTTTTATATTAACAATTGCTTCTTCACCAACAAGCAAGTTTCCATTCTGACCAAAACTAAAAATATTTTGTCCTTTTAAATCAAATTTAGAACCTTGCCCAATTGAAACTGTACTATTATTATTTGTTTTAATTATAGTATGACCATTAGTAACATCCCAAGGGTTGTCAGATGTAGTATCTGCATTTACTTTCGCTGCCGCTCCAGTAGTAAAAGTACCACCTTGGCCAATTTCAAATATATTACCTAAACCACTTCTTTTAGCTGTAACAGTAGCATTCTCACTTATGTTTATATTTTTTGCACCAATATTCGATCTTGCATTACTATTGTCATTACTAGTTGTTGAAAAGTCGCCTTTAATATTCACGGTAACATTATTATTAGTTTCAGCACTGTCAATTAAATTATTACCTTTGTGTGTAACATTTTCAAAAGTTAAAGTATGGTTATTATTGTTATTAGGTGCAAATTTTATAAAGCCATTAGGGTTGTTTGTATCTATATTTATGTCATTAAAACTAATATCCCAACTATTTGCATTAGCAGGACTATTTATAAAATAGTTCCCCATATCAATCTTATGGCCATCACCATTAATTTTTAATGCTCTACCCACATTTTGTTTTAATGTTTCATTTTTAGTAGCGACTAAATCTCGTGTTAGCTTTATATTTGTAACACTCGTATTATTTAATGCATTTGTAAAACTATTCCAATCAGAGACTTCTAATGCATTTGATTGATTTTCACTACTTAAAAGACTTCTTGATGCAGCAACACTTCTAAAAGCTGAACGATAATTATTTTTAGCTTCTGTAGCTATTAATTTTTCAGAATTTAATTTATCACTATATTCTTTTAAAGCAATATGTAATAATTCATTTTTTATTTCCTTATTTGAAAGATTGCTGAAATCTATGTTATTAGAATCAACAAGAGCTTTTAATTCAGCTTCTTTAATTTCGCCACTTAAAGCATTTTTAGCTAATTCCACATTTTGCTCATTTAATTTATTAACTTTCAGTGAAGAATTTTTTTCTACTTTAACATCCTCAGTAGCAATTGGTTGTTCTTTAGTTACATCTTCGACCGATGCATTATCCTGTGAGTTAGCTTTTTCTGGTACAGATTCTTCTGGTGTAACTTCCTCTGTATTTGGATTTTCTGGGGCTTTATTCTCTGTTGCTTTTTCAGTCAAACCTTCTGTTGATGTGTTGTCTTCAGTTGCTGTTACTTCTGTACTAGGCTCTTCTGTTGATATTTCTTCTGTTGCTTTATCTTTTGATGATAATTCTTCTGAAGTATTCTCTTCTGTACTCGCTTTTTCTGGTGTTGCTTTTTCTGGTGTTGCTTTTTCTAATACTTTTTCTTCTGTACTTGCTTCTTCAGATGATACTTCTTCTGACGTCTCATTCTCTGTGCTCGCTTCTTCTGGTGTAATTGATGACTTATCTACATTTATTTCAGTAGATTTTTCATCACTTTGAGAATTTTTTGATTGTGCTTGTACTGAATTTTCGCTAGATAACTCGTCTGCTTTCGCTTCATCACCTAAACCGAATAATAGTGTAGCACCAACCAAAATTGAAGCAGTACCTACAGTAAATTTCCTAATAGAATATTTATTTAATCGATTAGGAATAAAATCGATTTTGGTACTTCTCGATTTTGGTTTCTTTTTCATTCTACATTCCTCCTAAAATAAATTTTTTTCATAATGATAAGTCATTTTATTTATATGAGCACTTATCAGGAAATATTATATTTATTAATTTTAAATAATGCAATACTTAATTAACAGACATAATATCTCATAAAATATTTTGTATTGTACAACGTTGTGTTTTACAAAAATTTAAATTAGAGAATGGTTAATTGATGTAAATAAATAAAGTGGCTATGTCATTGGACATAACCACTTTACGAATGTGTAATATAAAATTATTTATCTTCTTTTCTACGACGACCGAATAAGAATAATGAACCCAATCCAGCTATTAAACCACCAATTAAAGTTGTATTAACTTCTGATTCTTCACCTGTATCAGGTAATAGTTTGTTATGGCTTGCTTTATGATCTTGATTATTTTCATTCGATTGATTAGCAACACCATTACCACCATTATTGTTTGAATCATTTGATGACATGCCTGCGTCTGAATCGCTGTCTGAATCTGAGTCGCTATCTGCATCTGCGTCACTATCAGAGTCTGAATCACTGTCTGCGTCGCTGTCTGCATCTGAATCACTATCTGCATCTGCGTCACTGTCTGCATCTGCGTCGCTATCTGCGTCTGAATCACTATCAGAATCTGAATCACTATCCGCGTCTGCGTCGCTGTCTGCATCTGAATCACTATCTGCATCTGCGTCACTGTCTGCGTCTGAATCACTATCTGCATCTGCGTCACTGTCTGCGTCTGAATCACTATCAGAGTCTGTATCGACAACAACTACAACAGATGGGTCTGATTCATTGCCATTATTATCTTTTTCAATACCTGTAATTTCATCGTCTTTATTTAAATCTACATCAGTTGGAATATCTACAGACCAATTACCATTATCATCAATCTCAGTTTCTGAAGTACTGCCATCTGGGAATGTAATAACTATAGTATTTCCAGGTGTACCATTTGAACCTGAAATGACAGTATCATCATTATCAATTGGATTAATTGTTGGTGCTGGTAAGTCGTTTACATCTCCTACTGTTACAGGTACTTTTATGTGATCTTGTGTGCCATCTGGGTATGTCACTGTCACATCTACTTCTGTTGTACCTGGTGTGTTTCCATCTGGTAATTGTGTTTCGTCATCCACTGTGATTGTTGGTTGTTCTTTATCCGCTGGATAATCTGGGATTGTTACCGCACCTGTTACATCGTCTGTTGTCGTTGGTGTACCATTGTCTTTTGTTACACCTTCTGTTGTTGGTTCATATGCATTATTATCTGCTTGTTCCCCTACTGTTACAGGTACTTTAATATGATCTTCTGTACCATCTG
>NZ_JAJNJJ010000018.1:0-3422 GCF_022386135.1 Mammaliicoccus sp. P-M59
AAGTATTAGGTACTAATGGTATTGAAGTTATCTTGCCAGAAACATACAAATCAACACCAGAACTGTCATTCGCAGTACGACACTTGAAAACTACAGCGGGTATTATGATTACGGCAAGCCATAACCCTAAGAATTATAATGGAATTAAAGTATATGGTTCAGATGGTGGCCAGTTATTAACAGAGCCTTCATTAGAATTAAGCCGTTATATTGATACAGTAGAAGACCCATTAAATATACAAGCAGACGACTTTGAAGCATTACAAGAACGTGAACTGATCTTACCATTTAAAGATGAAACAACTAAAGCTTATAAAGCAGCGGTTAAAAATCTTGTTGGTTCATTTGAATCGGCTGAAACAAAAACAATTTTAACAAGTTTACATGGCACAAGTCTGCCTTTATTGTCAGATGTACTTGAAGATTTGTCATATACAAACTATGTTGTTGAAGAAAAACAATCTACACCTAACGGTGATTTTCCAACAGTGCGTATAGCCAATCCGGAAGAAGCAGATACGTTTGATTTAAGTAAACAATTAGCTGAGAAAGAACAGGCTCAACTTATTATCGCAACTGATCCAGATGCCGACAGAATCGGTATTGTTGAACGTTATGAAGATGGGACAACAAGATATTTCAATGGTAATGAGATTGGACTATTACTCATTAAACTAAGACATGCGCAATTAACAAGTGATGTACATAAATACATGATTAAATCTGTCGTAACAGGTGCTTTAAGTGAAAAACTAGCCCAATCATTGAACATTGAAGTCATCAATGTATTAACAGGTTTCAAATACATCTCAGAACAATTAAAGCAATTAGAAGATAAACAATCACAACTAGTCTTAGCTTTCGAAGAAAGCCATGGTTATTTAGTAGAAGACTTCTCAAGAGATAAAGATGCGATACAAACAGCAGCACTATTGATTAAATATAAAGAACAATTGTCACAAGATAATCAAACTTTCAAAGATGTTTTAGACAATATTTATCAAGAACTAGGACAGTATAAAGATAAGACACTCTCACCAACATTTGCAGGTGCAGAAGGACGAGAAAAAATCCAACAAATTATGAATGACTTTAAACAGTTAGAAACAATTGAGTTAGACAATTTAACGCCATTGTATATAGAAAACTACATCACACAAGAATCTCGTGATATACAAAGTGGTGAGAAAAGCACTATTCAGTTGCCTCAAACAGATCTTATCAAATTTATATTTGAAGAAGGATTTATAGCAGTTAGACCATCAGGAACAGAACCAAAAATGAAACTGTATTTCTCATTGGATGTAGAGAAATTGGATGATGTGATTGAAGAATTTGAAAGAAAATTTAATTTAAAATAAGAAATATACAAAAAGCAACCTTTCAAGAAAAACGGAAGGTTGCTTTTTTGTGCACGATTAAATTTGGTGAAAGTTATAACCGGATATTTTATGCTATTAAAGTATTTTGAAAGTTAAATTAGTAAAATTACAATTCATTGTTATTTTATTTGAAATGAAGAAACAATGACAAAATTTAAATGTTTTTATTTTTATTTTTACTAAACATGATATAATCGTTGTATGAAAATTGTTCTTTTTTCAATACTTTTGGATCATGCAAAAAACAAAGGAACAAAGAAAATTAGTTGTTATTTGAAAGTAGGATTGACCACATATGCCACATTGGTCAATATCAATTTATATATTCATATTTAACTTTATATAATAACTATTTTCACAACATAAAAATGAAATGAGATGATTAATCATGATTTATACTGTTACATCTACATTACCTGAAATGCATGCAGGGAGAACCAAAGCATTACTACGTAGAATTGCTTTATACAATAACGAGCTAAATGTAAAACAAACAATCTTAACTACTAATTATAATCCGAATTATGAGTGTGTTTATTCAACGTTTATTAGAAAGAATACTTTAAATGAAGATACTCATATTGTGAATATATATGATTGGTTATCAAATTTTAAATTACATAATTTAAATAATGTTGAAGTTGATATTTCAGTGCATCAACCAGTTAGAGTAAAAAATTATTATGCTGTACCCAATTATGATAAAAATTGCGTAAGGTATTATGACAATGACAATGATAGGTATATCCTATACCGTCAATATTATCCTAATTCTGAAATTGTTAAGTTTGAGGATTATTTTGTTACAGGTACAAAGCATAAAACAGAAAGATGGGAGTACAATATAAATGGTATACTCCATAAGATTACCAATTATAGTCCTAAATTTAACAAAAAATTAGCGGAAAACTTTTATGACTTAGAAGGTAACATTTATTGTAAAAAATATTATGAAGATAATGAAGCTAATAAATTAGAATATATTTATACATATAAGGATGGAATTCTTAATAGTATTTACAAAACAGAAAAAGATTTATTTAAGTATTTCTTTAATTGTTTATTTAAAAAAGGGGATATAGTTTTTAATGATGCAAGACTTTTAGATCGCCCTTTATTGGATTGTAAGGTGGACATAAAACCAATACTAGTCTTTCATAATGCTCATAAAGTGGATGGAGAAATTAAAAATTCTTATAAATATGCATTGAATAATTCTGATAAAGTAACTAAATATTATTTACTTACTCATTCTCAACAAAGAGATATTCAAGAAGAATTTAATATAGAAAATGAAAAATTTACAGTTATACCACATTTTATTGAGAAATCAAATGAAATTGCTGAAAAGAAAGACCAATTCGTTTATTTAGGTAGATTTAATGAACAAAAACAGATGCCTCATCTTATTAAAGGTTTTAAGAAATTTAATCAGCATGGGTTTGATACTAAACTTGTTTTATATGGTGGCACAGATATTAAAGAGAAAGATGAAATTAAAAAACTTGTTAAAGAAAATGAACTTGAAAATTATGTAGAAATACATGATTTTACTAGTAATCCTGGTTTAGCATTCAGGGAGTCCTTAGCATCGTTATTGACAAGTAAATTTGAAGGGTTTGCATTAACAGTTATGGAAAGTATCAATGAAAATTGTCCAACTATTTCTTATGATATTAAATATGGTCCAAGCGAAATAATTGTTGATGGAGAAAATGGTTATTTAATTGAGGCAAATAATATTGATGCATTTGCTGATGCAATGGTGAAAATTAAACAAAATCCATTAAATAATGTTGAAAATAAAAAAGAACTTAGTTATGAAAGTGCAGTAAATAATTTTAAAGAATTAATAAATGAAGTTAAGAAAATTAATATTTAAAATCAAGTTATTCAAGAGAGGAAGAAAAATAATGAAAATAAAAAAAGCAATTATCCCTGCCGCTGGCTTAGGAACAAGATTTTTACCTGCTACAAAAGCAATGCCTAAAGAAATGTTACCAATATTAGATAAACCAACAATTCAATATATTGTAGAAG
>NZ_JAJNJJ010000019.1:0-3167 GCF_022386135.1 Mammaliicoccus sp. P-M59
GCGTGAGCTATTAAGCCGACCATTCGACAAGTTTTGGGATTGTTAAGGGTTCCGAGGCTCAACGTCAATAAAGCAATTGGAATAAAGCAATTATGTTATTGATTTTAAATTTTTTATATCAAAATGGTCTTTTTCTGTTAAGTCATAACCAGAATGAAAAAGAAGCTGAGCTTCTTTTGAAATACATGGTATTTTTCGACCTTTATAATTAGTTTCTGAAAACCATTCATTTTGAAAAACGTAATTGCCACCTTCTGGATTTGCTTGAGTAATGGAACCATCATCATTTAAATTTATGGGATGAATATCTAAATATCCATATTTTTTATGTTTAAGTTCCATGCGTGAAGGCATCCAATCAACTTCTATTTTATATCCTATATCTTCTAATTTTTGTATAACTTTTTGAGTGTGTTGGGCGTCAAAATCTATATCTATATCTCTGTGTTCTCTTTGTTGTTTTCCAGTTAATACATCTACACCCCAACCTCCATCTAACCAATAAGTTACTTCCATTTTTTCAAATAAGTCTAAAATATAAAATAAATCCTTTTCTGTTACATTATTAATTTTCATTTTATCCCTCCTAATTTAGGAATTTGAAACGAGTTGAAAACGAGTTTCTTCTTGTCTTGATAATAAGGGTAACTATTTCGATTTTGGATAGTTACCCTTAAAGCATTGGTATATATGGCTTAAAACCCAAAAAAAGTTGCTTTTTCGTACCTATTAATGTATCGTTTTAGGTGTCTAATCAAAAACATACATAGAAAGGGGAAAAAGCAACTTTTTTTATTGTCATAGTTTGTGAAAACTAAGTTGTTTTTATGTGTTATAACATGGAAAAGTATACTGAGAAAAAACAAAGAAATCAAGTATTTCAGAAATTTATTAAACGTCATATTGGAGAGAATCAAATGGACTTAGTTCAAGATTGCAATACATTTCTGTCTTTTGTAGCTGATAAAACTTTAGAAAAACAGAAATTATATAAAGCTAATTCTTGTAAAAATCGATTTTGTCCTGTCTGTGCTTGGAGAAAAGCTAGAAAAGATGCGTTGGGTTTATCTTTGATGATGCAATATATTAAGCAGCAAGAGAAAAAGGAATTTATTTTTTTAACGCTTACGACGCCTAATGTACAAAATGAACAGTTGGAAGATGAGATAAAACATTATAATAAGTCTTTTAAAAAAATGGTTGAACGTAAAAAAGTTAAATCAATTATTAAGGGTTATGTTCGTAAGTTAGAGATTACATATAATAAAAAAAGAGATGATTATAATCCTCATTTTCACGTGTTAATTGCAGTAAATAAATCGTATTTCACAGATAAAAGATATTATATTAGCCAACAAGAATGGTTAGATTTATGGCGTGATGTAACGGGCATTTCAGAAATCACACAAGTTCAAGTTCAAAAAATAAGACAAAATAACAATAAAGAATTATATGAAATGGCTAAGTATTCTGGTAAAGATAGTGATTATTTAATAAATCAAAAAGTATTTGATGCATTCTATAAATCACTTAAAGGTAAACAGGTATTAGTTTATTCAGGATTATTTAAAGAGGCGAGAAAGTTATTAAAAAATGGCGATTTAGATTATTTAAAAGAGATTGATCCAACTGAATATATCTATCAAATTTTTTATATTTGGAAACAAAAAGAATATTTAGCGAGTGAATTGCATGATTTAACAGAACAAGAAAAAAGAGAATTAAATCATCAAATGATTGATGAAATTGAAGAAGAAACATAAAGTGTTGGTCTTAGACTGACACTTTTTTATTGTTAAAAATAATGTCGCCTGCCCCTGTGGGAACTATAAAAAATGTATGCAAATTAATTTGCATGTAGATGGGCAGTGTCTTAAAAAATCGACACTGGTTTTTAGAAAAAATCATTTTGTGAAATCAAAATATATTTATTTGGCTCATATTTGCGTTTTAAGAGCGTTTATAAACTTTTGGATATAAAACTATATGATTTATCCCTATTTCTTTAAAATGACCCCTTAAAATTCAAAATAAAGCATGTATGAGAATGTATAAAGTCAAAAAATAAAGTTGGTTATAGAATCTATAAGCTGTTTTTTAGAATCTATCAGAATCTATAATTTTATAAACGTTGATATAAGTGGCTTGTAAAGAATCTGAATACAAGTTCTGACGATGCCAGGAAACTTTTATACAGGTTATACATTTTAAAAGTGGATCATGTGGCTTAGTTGTATGATTTGTTTGGTTTTAACATGGCTTAAAAGAAATGTATAAAGCATAAGAAGACACCTCAGCTATGCTGAGTGACACGTAGTGGCATTGTGTCCCCTTATGCTCTTAGCAGAGAATCTGAAAAGAATTTAAAAACATCAAAATACGTAGTGAGCAATGTATAAAAAATTGTTGCATTTATGCCGAGAAAATTTATTGATGTTGAGAAGAACCCTTAACTAAACTTGCAGACGAATGTCGGCATAGCGTGAGCTATTAAGCCGACCATTCGACAAGTTTTGGGATTGTTAAGGGTTCCGAGGCTCAACGTCAATAAAGCAATTGGAATAAAGCAATATTTAGGTTAGAGAAAAATAAAAAAGTCCTGGTCTATAATAGACCAGGACTTTTTTATTTTTCGTTAGACCGCAACAACATTAGTTGCTTGTTCGCCACGTTGACCATCAACTATGTCGAAATCTACGCTTTGTCCATCTTCTAAAGATTTATAGCCTTCTCCAACAATGTTAGAAAAGTGAACGAATACGTCGTTACCATTTTCTCTTTCGATGAAACCAAAACCTTTTTCTGAATTAAACCATTTTACTGTACCGTTATTCATATAGAATACCTCCGAGTGCTTTTGCACATAATATTTGTAACAATTTCATTTATAAAAAAGAGGATATTCTAGAAAAATACACTACAATTAAATTCACGAGCTTTTATTACGTTAGATTAAGTATACGCTTATTTATTGGATAAGTACATCTTTAGTTTTAAAAGCACGCATTTATGCCGAGAAAATTTATTGATCGTTGAGAAGAACCCTTAACTAAACTTGTAGACGAATGTCGGCATAGCGTGAGCTATTAAGCCGACCATTCGACAAGTTTTGGGATTGTTAAGGGTTCCGAGGCTCAACGTCAATAAAGCAATTGGAATAAAGCAAT
>NZ_JAJNJJ010000020.1:0-3156 GCF_022386135.1 Mammaliicoccus sp. P-M59
GGTTTATACAGAAAACGTATGCTAAGTTATGGTGGATTGCTTAAACAAAAACATAAAATTTTAAATTTAGACGATGCTGAAAAAGGTAATTTGATTAATACAAGTGACGAAGAAAAAACGACAGACGAAGAAGAAAAAGCAAATTCAATTACTGCAATTTGGAATTTTGAAAAACAAAATTATTATTTAAAAAATGTGAAACGTTAGCTAAAAAGCTAGCGTTTTTTTATGTTTTTAGCCCCTGCAGGAACTATAGCGTTTAACCAGCATGGTTACCCACTTTTCATGCCAATTTTTAAATTTGCATGTAAATGGGCAGTGTCTAAAAAATTAGTCACTGGTTTTACTCAAATTTTTGTTTGTGAAATTAGAATATATTTATTTGGCTCATATTTGCGTTTTAAGAGCTTATATAAGTTTTTAGGTATAAAACTATATGATTTACCCCTGAAACTTTAAAATACCCCCTTAAAATTCAAAATAAGGGTATTTGAAAATAAGCAAAATAAAAAAGCCGACCTAAAAATTAAGTTGGCTTTTTTTAGAAATATTCTGCTAAGTTAAATCTAATTTAATCATACCACCGTTTATGCCGAGAAAACTTTTTGGTTTGAAAAATGAAATGTGATAGCTAACTTGTTAGCGAGTTGGTTGGACTTGAATTGGGATTAATCCCAAGAAAGTACCAACTCAACATCACATGGAATTGTAGGTTCAAACCAAAAAGGAAATTGGAATAAAAACATGTACAGACGGAAAAATAGAGCATGATTCACGGAGTGATCATCATGCTCTATTTTTGGGTTTTTAGAAACGAGTGTAACGAGTTTCTTCTTGTCTTGATACATATAGAAATAACGTCATTTTTATTTTAGTTGCTGAAAGGTGCGTTGAAGTGTTGGTATGTATGTGTTTTAAAGTATTGAAAACCCTTAAAATTGGTTGCACAGAAAAACCCCATCTGTTAAAGTTATAAGTGACTAAACAAATAACTAAATAGATGGGGGTTTCTTTTAATATTATGTGTCCTAATAGTAGCATTTATTCAGATGAAAAATCAAGGGTTTTAGTGGACAAGACAAAAAGTGGAAAAGTGAGACCATGGAGAGAAAAGAAAATCGCTAATGTTGATTACTTTGAACTTCTGCATATTCTTGAATTTAAAAAGGCTGAAAGAGTAAAAGATTGTGCTGAAATATTAGAGTATAAACAAAATCGTGAAACAGGCGAAAGAAAGTTGTATCGAGTGTGGTTTTGTAAATCCAGGCTTTGTCCAATGTGCAACTGGAGGAGAGCAATGAAACATGGCATTCAGTCACAAAAGGTTGTTGCTGAAGTTATTAAACAAAAGCCAACAGTTCGTTGGTTGTTTCTCACATTAACAGTTAAAAATGTTTATGATGGCGAAGAATTAAATAAGAGTTTGTCAGATATGGCTCAAGGATTTCGCCGAATGATGCAATATAAAAAAATTAATAAAAATCTTGTTGGTTTTATGCGTGCAACGGAAGTGACAATAAATAATAAAGATAATTCTTATAATCAGCACATGCATGTATTGGTATGTGTGGAACCAACTTATTTTAAGAATACAGAAAACTACGTGAATCAAAAACAATGGATTCAATTTTGGAAAAAGGCAATGAAATTAGACTATGATCCAAATGTAAAAGTTCAAATGATTCGACCGAAAAATAAATATAAATCGGATATACAATCGGCAATTGACGAAACTGCAAAATATCCTGTAAAGGATACGGATTTTATGACCGATGATGAAGAAAAGAATTTGAAACGTTTGTCTGATTTGGAGGAAGGTTTACACCGTAAAAGGTTAATCTCCTATGGTGGTTTGTTAAAAGAAATACATAAAAAATTAAACCTTGATGACACAGAAGAAGGCGATTTGATTCATACAGATGATGACGAAAAAGCCGATGAAGATGGATTTTCTATTATTGCAATGTGGAATTGGGAACGGAAAAATTATTTTATTAAAGAGTAGTTCAACAAACGGGCCAGTTTGTTGAAGATTAGATGCTATAATTGTTATTAAAAGGATTGAAGGATGCTTAGGAAGACGAGTTATTAATAGCTGAATAAGAACGGTGCTCTCCAAATATTCTTATTTAGAAAAGCAAATCTAAAATTATCTGAAAAGGGAATGAGAATAGTGAATGGACCAATAATAATGACTAGAGAAGAAAGAATGAAGATTGTTCATGAAATTAAGGAACGAATATTGGATAAATATGGGGATGATGTTAAGGCTATTGGTGTTTATGGCTCTCTTGGTCGTCAGACTGATGGGCCCTATTCGGATATTGAGATGATGTGTGTCATGTCAACAGAGGAAGCAGAGTTCAGCCATGAATGGACAACCGGTGAGTGGAAGGTGGAAGTGAATTTTGATAGCGAAGAGATTCTACTAGATTATGCATCTCAGGTGGAATCAGATTGGCCGCTTACACATGGTCAATTTTTCTCTATTTTGCCGATTTATGATTCAGGTGGATACTTAGAGAAAGTGTATCAAACTGCTAAATCGGTAGAAGCCCAAACGTTCCACGATGCGATTTGTGCCCTTATCGTAGAAGAGCTGTTTGAATATGCAGGCAAATGGCGTAATATTCGTGTGCAAGGACCGACAACATTTCTACCATCCTTGACTGTACAGGTAGCAATGGCAGGTGCCATGTTGATTGGTCTGCATCATCGCATCTGTTATACGACGAGCGCTTCGGTCTTAACTGAAGCAGTTAAGCAATCAGATCTTCCTTCAGGTTATGACCATCTGTGCCAGTTCGTAATGTCTGGTCAACTTTCCGACTCTGAGAAACTTCTGGAATCGCTAGAGAATTTCTGGAATGGGATTCAGGAGTGGACAGAACGACACGGATATATAGTGGATGTGTCAAAACGCATACCATTTTGAACGATGACCTCTAATAATTGTTAATCATGTTGGTTACGTATTTATTAACTTCTCCTAGTATTAGTAATCATCAGACTATCTAACAAGTAATCAAGAAAAAAATCAAGAAATAGTCAAAGACTTAGAACAAGGTTTATACAGAAAACGTATGCTAAGTTATGGTGGATTGCTTAAACAAAAACATAAAATTTTAAATTTAGACGATGCTGAAAAAGGTAATT
>NZ_JAJNJJ010000021.1:0-2805 GCF_022386135.1 Mammaliicoccus sp. P-M59
ACATTCAAAACTAGATAGTAAGTAGATTTTACGGCTAAAACCGATTTAAAATTTGATTAAGTCTTCGATCGATTAGTATTCGTCAGCTACACACATTACTGCGCTTACACCCCGAACCTATTAACCTCATCATCTTTGAGGGATCTTATAACCGAAGTTGGGAAATCTCATCTTGAGGGGGGCTTCATGCTTAGATGCTTTCAGCACTTATCCCGTCCATACATAGCTACCCAGCTATGCCGCTGGCGCGACAACTGGTACACCAGAGGTATGTCCATCCCGGTCCTCTCGTACTAAGGACAGCTCCTCTCAAATTTCCTACGCCCACGACGGATAGGGACCGAACTGTCTCACGACGTTCTGAACCCAGCTCGCGTACCGCTTTAATGGGCGAACAGCCCAACCCTTGGGACCGACTACAGCCCCAGGATGCGATGAGCCGACATCGAGGTGCCAAACCTCCCCGTCGATGTGAACTCTTGGGGGAGATAAGCCTGTTATCCCCGGGGTAGCTTTTATCCGTTGAGCGATGGCCCTTCCATGCGGAACCACCGGATCACTAAGTCCGTCTTTCGACCCTGCTCGACTTGTAGGTCTCGCAGTCAAGCTCCCTTGTGCCTTTACACTCTGCGAATGATTTCCAACCATTCTGAGGGAACCTTTGAGCGCCTCCGTTACTCTTTAGGAGGCGACCGCCCCAGTCAAACTGCCCGCCTGACACTGTCTCCCACCATGATCAAATGGTGCGGGTTAGAAAGTCAACACAGCCAGGGTAGTATCCCACCAGCGCCTCCACGTAAGCTAGCGCTCACGTTTCAAAGGCTCCTACCTATCCTGTACAAGCTGTGCCAAATTTCAATATCAGGCTACAGTAAAGCTCCACGGGGTCTTTCCGTCCTGTCGCGGGTAACCTGCATCTTCACAGGTACTATGATTTCACCGAGTCTCTCGTTGAGACAGTGCCCAAATCGTTACGCCTTTCGTGCGGGTCGGAACTTACCCGACAAGGAATTTCGCTACCTTAGGACCGTTATAGTTACGGCCGCCGTTTACTGGGGCTTCGATTCGTAGCTTCGCAGAAGCTAACCACTCCTCTTAACCTTCCAGCACCGGGCAGGCGTCAGCCCCTATACATCACCTTACGGTTTAGCAGAGACCTGTGTTTTTGATAAACAGTCGCTTGGGCCTATTCACTGCGGCTCTTCAAGGCTTGCACCCTAAAAAGCACCCCTTCTCCCGAAGTTACGGGGTCATTTTGCCGAGTTCCTTAACGAGAGTTCGCTCGCTCACCTTAGAATTCTCATCTTGACTACCTGTGTCGGTTTGCGGTACGGGCACCTATTTTCTAACTAGAGGCTTTTCTTGGCAGTGTGAAATCAACGACTCGTCGGATACATGATCCAACTCCCCATCACAACTCAACCTTACGAGTGCCGGATTTGCCTAACACTCAGTCTTATTGCTTGGACGTGCACTCCAACAGCACGCTTCGCCTATCCTACTGCGTCCCCCCATCGTTCAAACAATCATAGGTGGTACAGGAATATCTACCTGTTATCCATCGCCTACGCCTATCGGCCTCGGCTTAGGTCCCGACTAACCCAGAGCGGACGAGCCTTCCTCTGGAAACCTTAGTCAATCGGTGGATGGGATTCTCACCCATCTTTCGCTACTCACACCGGCATTCTCACTTCTAAACATTCCACATGTCCTTACGATCATGCTTCGACACGTTTAGAACGCTCTCCTACCATTATCCTTACGGATAATCCACAGCTTCGGTAATATGTTTAGCCCCGGTACATTTTCGGCGCAGTGTCACTCGACTAGTGAGCTATTACGCACTCTTTAAATGATGGCTGCTTCTAAGCCAACATCCTAGTTGTCTGGGCAACGCCACATCCTTTTCCACTTAACATATATTTTGGGACCTTAGCTGGTGGTCTGGGCTGTTTCCCTTTCGACTACGGACCTTATCACCCATAGTCTGACTCCCAAGTTAAATTATTTGGCATTCGGAGTTTGTCTGAATTCGGTAACCCGAGAGGGGCCCCTCGTCCAAACAGTGCTCTACCTCCAATAATCATCACTTGAGGCTAGCCCTAAAGCTATTTCGGAGAGAACCAGCTATCTCCAAGTTCGATTGGAATTTCTCCGCTACCCACACCTCATCCGCTCACTTTTCAACGTAAGTCGGTTCGGTCCTCCATTCAGTGTTACCTGAACTTCAACCTGGACATGGGTAGATCACTTGGTTTCGGGTCTACGACCAGATACTCATTCGCCCTATTCAGACTCGCTTTCGCTACGGCTCCACATTTACTGCTTAACCTTGCATCAAATCGTAACTCGCCGGTTCATTCTACAAAAGGCACGCCATCACCCATTAACGGGCTCTGACTATTTGTAAGCACACGGTTTCAGGTTCTATTTCACTCCCCTTCCGGGGTGCTTTTCACCTTTCCCTCACGGTACTGGTTCACTATCGGTCACTAGAGAGTATTTAGCCTTGGGAGATGGTCCTCCCAGATTCCGACGGAATTTCACGTGTTCCGCCGTACTCAGGATCCACTCAGGAGAGAAATGACTTTCGACTACAGGACCTTTACCTTCTATGGTTGGCTTTTCCAAAACCATTCGTCTAATCATTTCCTTTGTAACTCCGTATAGAGTGTCCTACAACCCCAATAGGCAAGCCTATTGGTTTGGGCTCTTCCCGTTTCGCTCGCCGCTACTCAGGGAATCGAGTTTTCTTTCTCTTCCTCCGGGTACTAAGATGTTTCAGTTCTCCGGGTGTGCCTTCTC
>NZ_JAJNJJ010000022.1:0-2162 GCF_022386135.1 Mammaliicoccus sp. P-M59
AAATTTGATAGATATATTCAGTTGGATCAATCTCTTTTAAATAATCTAAATCGCCATTTTTTAATAACTTTCTCGCCTCTTTAAATAATCCCGAATACACTAATACCTGCTTACCTTTTAAAGAACGATAATACGCGTCGAATACTTTTTGATTACTCAAATAATCACTATCTTTACCCGAATATTTAGCCATTTCATAAAGTTCTTTGTCATTATTAGCCTTAACTTTCTCAACATGAACTTGTGTAATTTCTGGCATTCCCGTTACATCTCGCCATAAATTCAACCATTCTTTTTGACTAATATAAGATTTAGTATCTTTAAAATAAGATTTGTTAACTGCAATTAAAACATGAAAATGGGGATTATAATCGTCCCGCTCTTTGTTGTATGTAATCTCTAATTTCCTTACATAACCTTTTAATATAGTTCTGATTTTCTTTCGTTCAACCATTTTTTTAAAAGCTTTATTATAATGCTTAATCTCATTTTCTAACTCATTTTTAGATACATTAGGTGTTGTTAATGTTAAAAATATAAATTCTTTTTTATGTTCTTTTTGTACATACTGCATCATCAAAGATAAACCTAGTGCGTCTTTTCTCGCTTTACGCCATGCACAAACCGGACAAAATCGATTCTTACATGAATTTGCTTTATATAATTTGTTTTTTTCTAACGACTTATCTGTCACAAAAGACAAAAAGGTATTACATTCCCGTACCAATGTCATTTGATTTTCCCCCACATGTCGCTCTATAAATTTCTGAAATACTTGATTTCTACGTTTCTTCTCAGTATACTTATCCATGTTATTAATATTAAAAACAACCTAGTTTCTCACAAACTATGATAATAAAAAAAGTTGCTTTTTCTCCTTTCTCATAATGTTTTCAGATTAGACACCTAAAACACTACATGAGTATGCTGAAAAAAGCAACTTTTTTTGTGTTTAAAACCAAGCACATCAACGCTTTAAGGGTAACTATCCAAAATCGAAATAGTTACCCTTATTATCAAGATAAGAAAGAAAAACATTTTTACCACAAAAAAAGGGGTATAAATTCTAAAAAAGATATGAGGGATAAATATGTTTGAATTAATAGCAAAAATAATAAATTTTATATTTTCAACTTTTTCTGTTTGGGCTGGAACACCAAATTTTAAAAAAACGTTTAAAAATTCTAAAAACGGAAAAAATAAAAAAGAACAAACAAAGGAGAGTGATTACAATGGCAAAAGTTAAACCAAGTCCATGGTGGGGATTTGATGCATTCTATCGTCTAACAGGTGGTAAAGCTTGGAACCAATGTATGGCTAATAGAGATGATTGGTGTGGTCCTCACACTTACTAAATATTTATTCCAATTTCCTTTTTGAATAGAAACTTTGAACCCTAAAAACCCAAAAGCGTGTCAATCGTTCGGTTTTATAGCTATCGCTATCCGAACGCTTGCGCTTTAAGTTTATTTTAGGGTTCTTTTCTTTTTCAAAAAGTTTTCTCGGCATAAAAGACAAATGAATTATATAGTCGACTATACCCTGAATAAATCCTTTACTAAATCATGTTTTTAGTTAAACTTTAGTTTAATCAAGAAAAGAAAAAGCTCATTTCAAAAACATAAAAAAGGATGTCATCAATGCTTTTATTACCTTCAAGTATTTTTATGATTTTACTAGGAGAATTAATGATCAAAAACCCTCCTGAAAATATAAATCACCTCTATGGTTTTCGAACAAAGAAATCAATGAAAACACAAAAAAATTGGAATAAAGCACAAATAATTTGTGGGAAATATACAAAACAAATTTTTAGCTATAGTCTTTATATTTCTTTAATACTTATAGTTTTAGATATATATTCTTTAATAACAAAAAAAGAAAATATAATACTATACTCTACCATCATACAAAGTGTAACTCTCTGTATTTTCCTCTTATACATGATTATCAAAACCAATAAAAAATTAGACTAATCAAAAACTAGTATTCATTTCTCACTTTATATTTTTATATTTTTAACTTCTTTTCAGATTCTCTGCTAAGAGCATAAGGGGACACAATGCCACTCCGTGTCACTCAGCATAGCTGAGGTGTCTTCTTATGCTTTATACATTTCTTTTAAGCCATGTTAAAACCAAACAAATCATACAACTAAGCCA
>NZ_JAJNJJ010000023.1:0-1860 GCF_022386135.1 Mammaliicoccus sp. P-M59
GAAAACCAGTGACACATGAAGTATCAGGACTACCCGAAGGTGTGACATATGATCCTGAGACAAATACAATTTCAGGTACACCAACAACAGTTGGTAGTTACGACGTAACAGTAATTTCAACAGATGAGTCTGGTAATACGACAGAAACAACATTTACGATAACAGTTGAAGATACATTACCACCAACGGTAGATCCAATTGAAGATCAAACAACAGAAGTGAACACACCAATTACTAGTATCGAGTTAAACGGTCAAGATAATAGTGGAAAACCAGTGACACATGAAGTATCAGGACTACCCGAAGGTGTGACATATGATCCTGAGACAAATACAATTTCAGGTACACCAACAACAGTAGGTAGCTATGATGTAACAGTAGTTACCACAGACGAATCTGGTAATAAAACAGAAACGACATTCACAATAACAGTTGAAGACACAACAGCACCAGTTGTTGACCCTGTAGAAGATCAAACAACAGAAGTAAATACGCCAATCAAAGATGTAACGTTGAATGGTAAAGATAACAGTGACCAACCAGTCACGCATGAAGTATCAGGTCTACCAGAAGGCGTGACATATGATTCTGAGACAAACACAATCTCTGGCACACCAACAACGGTAGGAAGTTACGACGTAACAGTTGTGACAACAGATGAATCAGGAAACAAAACAGAAACGACATTCACGATTACAGTAGAAGACACAACAGCACCTGAGGTTGATCCGGTGGATGACCAAACAACAGAAGTGAATACACCAATTACAAATATTGAATTGAATGGCAAAGATAACAGTGGAAAACCAGTCACGCATGAAGTGTCAGGATTACCTGAAGGTGTAACATATGATTCAGAAACGAATACAATCTCAGGTACACCAACAACTGTAGGCAGTTACGACGTAACAGTAGTGACAACAGATGAATCTGGTAATACAACAGAAACTACATTTACGATAACTGTAGAAGACACATTACCACCAACGGTAGAACCAATTGAAGATCAAACAACAGAAGTAAATACGCCAATCAAAGATGTAACGTTGAATGGTAAAGATAATAGTGGCCAACCTGTAACGCATGAAGTTTCAGGATTACCAGAAGGTGTGACATATGATCCTGAGACAAATACCATTTCAGGTACTCCAACAACAGTTGGTAGTTACGAGGTAACAGTAGTTACAACAGATGAATCAGGAAACAAAACAGAAACAACATTCACAATAACAGTTGAAGATACATTGCCACCAACGGTAGATCCAATTGAAGATCAAACAACAGAAGTAAACACACCAATCAAAGATATAACATTGAATGGTAAAGATAACAGTGACAAACCAATCACGCATGAAGTATCAGGTCTACCAGAAGGCGTGATATATGATTCTGAAACAAATACAATCTCAGGTACACCAACAACAGTAGGTAGCTATGATGTAACGGTAGTTACAACAGATGAATCAGGTAATACGACAGAAACAACATTTACAATCACTGTCGAAGACACAACAGCACCAGTTGTTGACCCTGTAGAAAATCAAACAACAGAAGTGAACACACCAATTGAAGATGTATCATTGAATGGTGAAGATAATAGTGGAAAATCAGTGACACATGAAGTTTCAGGATTACCAGAAGGTGTGACTTTCAATCCAGAGATAAACACAATCTCAGGTACACCAACAACAGTAGGTAGCTATGATGTAACGGTAGTTACAACAGATGAATCAGGTAATACAACAGAAACAACATTTACAATCACTGTCGAAGACACATTACCACCAACGGTAGATCCGGTTGAAGACCAAACGAAAGAAGTGAACACACCGATTGAAGATGTAACGTTGAATGGTCAAG
>NZ_JAJNJJ010000024.1:0-1709 GCF_022386135.1 Mammaliicoccus sp. P-M59
TTATTCCATGACCTAATGGTCATTCCGTAATATCCTTAGAAAGGAGGTGATCCAGCCGCACCTTCCGATACGGCTACCTTGTTACGACTTCACCCCAATCATTTGTCCCACCTTCGACGGCTAGCTCCTAAAAGGTTACTCCACCGGCTTCGGGTGTTACAAACTCTCGTGGTGTGACGGGCGGTGTGTACAAGACCCGGGAACGTATTCACCGTAGCATGCTGATCTACGATTACTAGCGATTCCAGCTTCATGTAGTCGAGTTGCAGACTACAATCCGAACTGAGAATAATTTTATGGGATTTGCTTGGCCTCGCGGATTCGCTGCCCTTTGTATTATCCATTGTAGCACGTGTGTAGCCCAAATCATAAGGGGCATGATGATTTGACGTCATCCCCACCTTCCTCCGGTTTGTCACCGGCAGTCAACCTAGAGTGCCCAACTTAATGATGGCAACTAAGCTTAAGGGTTGCGCTCGTTGCGGGACTTAACCCAACATCTCACGACACGAGCTGACGACAACCATGCACCACCTGTCACTTTGTCCCCCGAAGGGGAAGACTCTATCTCTAGAGCGGTCAAAGGATGTCAAGATTTGGTAAGGTTCTTCGCGTTGCTTCGAATTAAACCACATGCTCCACCGCTTGTGCGGGTCCCCGTCAATTCCTTTGAGTTTCAACCTTGCGGTCGTACTCCCCAGGCGGAGTGCTTAATGCGTTAGCTGCAGCACTAAGGGGCGGAAACCCCCTAACACTTAGCACTCATCGTTTACGGCGTGGACTACCAGGGTATCTAATCCTGTTTGATCCCCACGCTTTCGCACATCAGCGTCAGTTACAGACCAGAGAGCCGCCTTCGCCACTGGTGTTCCTCCATATCTCTGCGCATTTCACCGCTACACATGGAATTCCACTCTCCTCTTCTGCACTCAAGTTTCCCAGTTTCCAATGACCCTCCACGGTTGAGCCGTGGGCTTTCACATCAGACTTAAGAAACCGCCTACGCGCGCTTTACGCCCAATAATTCCGGATAACGCTTGCCACCTACGTATTACCGCGGCTGCTGGCACGTAGTTAGCCGTGGCTTTCTGGTTAGGTACCGTCAAGACTTGTTCAGTTACTAACAAATTTGTTCTTCCCTAACAACAGAGTTTTACGATCCGAAGACCTTCATCACTCACGCGGCGTTGCTCCGTCAGGCTTTCGCCCATTGCGGAAGATTCCCTACTGCTGCCTCCCGTAGGAGTCTGGACCGTGTCTCAGTTCCAGTGTGGCCGATCACCCTCTCAGGTCGGCTACGTATCGTCGCCTTGGTAAGCCGTTACCTTACCAACTAGCTAATACGGCGCGGGTCCATCTATAAGTGACAGCCGAAACCGTCTTTCACTATTGAACCATGCGGTTCAAAATATTATCCGGTATTAGCCCCGGTTTCCCGGAGTTATCCCAGTCTTATAGGTAGGTTACCCACGTGTTACTCACCCGTCCGCCGCTAACATCAGAGAAGCAAGCTTCTCATCTGTTCGCTCGACTTGCATGTATTAGGCACGCCGCCAGCGTTCATCCTGAGCCAGGATCAAACTCTCCATAAAAGAAGTAAGCTTGATAAGCTCATTTTTGATTGGTTAAGCCAATCACTCTGAAGTACTTTCAGTACTCAATTATTGGAATTAACGTTGACATATTGTCATTCAGTTTTCAATGTTCAT
>NZ_JAJNJJ010000025.1:0-1198 GCF_022386135.1 Mammaliicoccus sp. P-M59
TTGTAGTAATCATCAAACTTTTTAATTTCAAACATATCACTTGTAGCACCATAATAGATTTCCCATTGCTTTGCATCTTCCACATGCCATTTATCTCCCACTGCTATTGGGTCATTGTTAAAAATCAATACGTATTTAGTCATTTATACACCTCATAATCGATTGGTGCTGACATATCACTTGCGTAACTTTCGACGTCTATACTATCTTGAACAGTAGCATACTTATACGAACGCTTAACGTATATGAATAATGCGAGTGTGGATATTAATAGTGTGATTAGTATTTTCATTGTGCGTCCTCCTTAATCTCTGTTAAACTTTCGATACTTGATATTTTTAATATCCCCTTACGCCCTTTACTATCATTAACTTTCAAGAACATTTGGTTGGTTTTAATAATCATTTTGACAAATTTTTCTAGGTTTTCAGTGTTATAAATTGCAAAATACTCTTTTCCACTCTCACTTCTTATTTTTATATTCATAAATTAGTCCTCCCCTAGTAAATGTGGATGCTACGTTCCACATCTAACATCAATTTTTGTAATATCAATCTCGTTCTTTTCATCTCTGCTTGAGTAGGAATTTTTCCTGTATAATTCCATTTATATTCATCATGATTATTCAATTTCCATACTTCATACAACTTCATTTGTTCTAAATACATCTGATATTGTTTTATGTGATATTTAATTACTTCATATTCTTTCATCTTCCCAACACTTCCTTTACCTTATCTAAAATATCTGGGTTACTTTCGCCACCCTTATCCTTATTCTCCTGTACTTCCGTAACCCGATCTATCTGACACATACTCAAACTCCTTAACTACATTCGCATCTGGATATACAACTGGTGCGATAACTAACTGCGCTAACCTTTGCCCCTTTTGTACTATGATTGGTTTATCGCTTATATTGTCTGTTATGATCCCAATCTCTTTATGATATGTTTGGTCTATTGTTCCTAATGTCACACGTAATTTAGTTTTGAGTGACGTACCAGAACGTGGTCTAACTTGCCCCTCATATCCTATAGGCAATTCAATCGCTATATCAGTCTTAACTAATTTTGTTGTTCTAGGTGGTATATTGACTGTTTCAGATACATATAAATCTAGTCCACTATCTGTTGGGTTAGCCCTAGTTGGTGTTGTTGCGTTGTCTGATAGTAATTTGATGTTTAGTCTTTTCATAC
>NZ_JAJNJJ010000026.1:0-989 GCF_022386135.1 Mammaliicoccus sp. P-M59
ATGAAATATGTACTAAACAAATGATTGAAGAATATGAATTTGAAGAAATGAAAAAAGAAGAAACTAGGAAAAAACGAAAAGCTAAAAGAGAGAAAAAAGAGAAAGAACTATTAATGAAGAAGAAGCCACATTTATTCAAAGTACAACAAAAAACTGTACGCGGAGAATATTGTAAGCATTTGTGGGAGAACGATATTTTCCCTAAGAGAAAGGTTGAGTGCTAATGGAATTCAAAGCAGGCGATAGAATACACGTTACGAGATTCTGTGAAGAGAAGGTAGATTTTTATGCAACTATATCATTTATGGGTCTATATAATTTTGAAATTAACAATTGTTCAGATATAGAGTTTGAGAATAAGCTTATTGCTATGCCAGATACAGAGTTTTTCGGTCTAGATAGCGAATATTACTACACCATAGCAACAGAACAAGAAGACAGTGAGGAACCCGTTATACAACGTATTGAACACATTAACAAAGCTATTAAAGAATCAAAAAAATATATCGAGCAAGCTACACACGACCCAGTAAACAAACCATCGCATTATATGCTAGGTGACATTGAAGTGAAGGACATTATCTCAATTGTGGCTGATAAATATCATAAAGGTTCAGTTGCTCATAACGTGGCGAGTGCGTTGGAGTATCAAATGAGAGCGCCAGAGAAGAATGGGCTAGAAGATATTAAGGAAGCACGTAAATGCTTAGACTTCGCTATTGAGAATTGGGAGGACTAAAACATGCCAAAAATTAATACAAAGAAAGAAATGAACTTACCAGAATTGATTGAGTGGGGGTTTAGAAACAATATAGAAAACGAAAGTTATAAAACGAATGATGCTGAAGGGTATGAATTATATTTTGATGCCTATGGAACTCCTAGATTCTCGAGTTTTGTCAATAAACACGACACTTTCACAGTTGAGATTGAAGAAGAAATCACAGAGGATACAGTCTTAGATGCGGTAGTGATTGTAAGAAAACAAA
>NZ_JAJNJJ010000027.1:0-852 GCF_022386135.1 Mammaliicoccus sp. P-M59
GCTTTTGCTTTAGCGTAGACTTCTTTGAGTTCATCCCTTGCTCTAGTTTCTTCATCTGGGTCAAACCCTCTCCACGCTAATTTTTCATCGATTGTAATACTTATCCATTCCTCATACTCATACGCCATAGTCATTCACGCTCTTTAATATAATCAATCAATTTAATAATGTAATACGTAGCATATAAAGTTATACCTGACCAAAATAAAAGAAGCACAATTAAAAAACTAATTGTTATACGAACTTGTTCATACATTTAATCACGCTCCCTACTCATGTCATCAATAATGTTTTGTATGTCGTAATTGCCTTCTAACTCATCTATCTGTGTGCCAATATTTTCTAAAACATCAAACTGCCCTGCTCTATAATCTGGCACATGATCTCTCACTTCTGGATAAACAGAAATGATGTTACGTTCTACGTTGGACTTTAACTTGTGCCACATGTTTTCATAGTTTTTCTTTGGCATTTATTCAGCCTCCAAATCAAACAACTTTTGATTATTTTCTTCTAAACTTTTAAACAACATTTCCATATGCTCTTTTGGATAATTCCCATCATTTCTGAGACGCATTTTATATTCAGCTTTCATATTATTAATCGCTTGTTTCATATGCCACCTTGTTAGATGTTTAACATCATTTGCAAATTCATCTGACATTGCCATAATATCTCCACTATCTTTTGTGTCGTATATAACAGGTCTAACTTCTAATGGTCTATTGAATGTCTTGTTGTAATCTGTAATTGCCCATTTGAGTTTTCTTTGTAAGTCGAAGAATGATAACTGTTGTATTTCTTCGATAGTTAGATTAAATAATGCCATGTCATTCACGCTCTCCTATCCCT
>NZ_JAJNJJ010000028.1:0-796 GCF_022386135.1 Mammaliicoccus sp. P-M59
TGTAGCTGACGAATACTAATCGATCGAAGACTTAATCAAATTTTAAATCGGTTTTAGCCGTAAAATCTACTTACTATCTAGTTTTGAATGTACAATACATTCATCATAAGTTATTACTATTTGTCTGGTGACGATAGCAAAGAGGTCACACCTGTTCCCATGCCGAACACAGAAGTTAAGCTCTTTAGCGCCAATGGTAGTTGGGCTTACGTTCCGCGAGAGTAGGACGTTGCCGGGCAGGTAATAATATTACATAATTTTAAATGGAGAATTAGCTCAGCTGGGAGAGCATCTGCCTTACAAGCAGAGGGTCGGCGGTTCGAACCCGTCATTCTCCACCATTTAAAGCCGGCCTAGCTCAACTGGTAGAGCAACTGACTTGTAATCAGTAGGTTGGGGGTTCAAGTCCTCTGGCCGGCACCATGTTTTAGAGCCATTAGCTCAGTTGGTAGAGCATCTGACTTTTAATCAGAGGGTCAGAGGTTCGAATCCTCTATGGCTCACCATTTAAGCGGGTGTGGCGGAATTGGCAGACGCACTAGACTTAGGATCTAGCGCCGCAAGGCGTGGGGGTTCGACTCCCTTCACCCGCATTATTATTAATATGATTTAAGCATTTAATTTTGCAGAAGTAGTTCAGCGGTAGAATACAACCTTGCCAAGGTTGGGGTCGCGGGTTCGAATCCCGTCTTCTGCTCCATTATTTGCCGGGGTGGCGGAACTGGCAGACGCACAGGACTTAAAATCCTGCGGTAAGTGATTACCGTACCGGTTCGATTCCGGTCCTCGGCACCAT
>NZ_JAJNJJ010000029.1:0-760 GCF_022386135.1 Mammaliicoccus sp. P-M59
ACAGCGAAGCAATTTATTGGAAACGAACCTTTCGCCGTACTGTTAGGTGATGACATTGTTGAATCGGATAATCCAGCTATTAAACAATTAATGGAACAATATGAAGCAACAGGTAAATCAGTTATTGGAGTGCAAACAGTACCTGAATCAGAAACACATCGTTACGGCATCATTGACCCGAATTCACAAGATGATCGTTTATACGAAGTGAATCGTTTTGTGGAGAAACCTGAACAAGGAACTGCGCCATCTAATCTAGCGATTATGGGTAGATACGTTTTATCTCCTGAAATCTTTGATTATCTTGAGAATCAAACTGAAGGTAGTGGCGGAGAAATTCAATTAACAGATGCGATTGAACGTTTAAATAAAGATGACAAAGTTTATGCGTATGATTTTGAAGGACAACGCTATGATGTCGGAGAAAAAATTGGATTTGTGAAGACGACGATAGAGTACGCATTGAAAGATGAAGAAATGCGTGATGAAATTAAACGCTATATTCAAACATTAGATATTTAAGTAAAGGAGCTAGAACTTTGAGAGCACAATGGGAAGAAAGAATATCTGAAAGCTTAGTTGAACAGTTTCATAATGTTCAAACAGAAGAAGAAGTAGCAGCTGGATTTACAGACGTCTTATCATTTGGAACGGCTGGTATTAGAAGTACCTTCGGTATAGGACCAGGTAGATTGAATAAATTCACGATTCAAAAGTTTGCGCTAGGCTTAGCTAAATATTTAACGCATATTTCAAATAC
>NZ_JAJNJJ010000030.1:0-756 GCF_022386135.1 Mammaliicoccus sp. P-M59
GAAGTCGTAACAAGGTAGCCGTATCGGAAGGTGCGGCTGGATCACCTCCTTTCTAAGGATATTACGGAATGACCATTAGGTCATGGAATAACGGAGACATATTGTATTCAGTTTTGAATGTTCATATCATTCAATTTAAGAATGGGCCTATAGCTCAGCTGGTTAGAGCGCACGCCTGATAAGCGTGAGGTCGATGGTTCGAGTCCATTTAGGCCCACCATTAAAATTTAATTCCCAATTAGGGGGCTTAGCTCAGATGGGAGAGCGCCTGCTTTGCACGCAGGAGGTCAGCGGTTCGATCCCGCTAGTCTCCACCATATTATATTGTACATTGAAAACTAGATAAGTAAGTAAAATAGATTTTACCAAGCAAAAAACCGAGTGAATTTCTAACGAAATTCAACAAGCTTAATAATCGCGCGTCGTCTTTATAGACGACATCACAGATTAATAACAGTTATTTTCTTGAACATTATGTATAAGAAAATATAGATTAAGTTATTAAGGGCGCACGGTGGATGCCTTGGCACTAGAAGCCGAAGAAGGACGTTACTAACGACGATATGCTTTGGGGAGCTGTAAGTACGCTTTGATCCAGAGATTTCCGAATGGGGAAACCCAGCATGAGTTATGTCATGTTATCCGCATATGAATACATAGTATGTGAGAAGGCACACCCGGAGAACTGAAACATCTTAGTACCCGGAGGAAGAGAAAGAAAACTCGATTCCCTGAGTAGCGGCGAGCGAAACGGGA
>NZ_JAJNJJ010000031.1:0-705 GCF_022386135.1 Mammaliicoccus sp. P-M59
ACATATAAATCTAGTCCACTATCTGTTGGGTTAGCCCTAGTTGGTGTTGTTGCGTTGTCTGATAGTAATTTGATGTTTAGTCTTTTCATACTATTCTCCTTTAATTTTTCATTCATTTTTATTCTTCGTATTGATTTTTTGACAAGTAATTGAGGTATACCAACTTCTTTCGATATTTCTTCTTCACTCATACCGTTTTTATATAATTCGTAACATCTAGCATTAACGACTTGAATTAGCCCTTTAGGTTTTGTCGTTTTGTTTAGTCTCCCCATTTTTAGCGTATGCCATTCTTATTTTTAATCTGGTCATAATATGTTTTAACGCTTTGTTTAAAAATATCTCAAACTCTTCTTCATTTTCTTCGATAAATTCAAGAATCTCTTCGTCTTGTTCATCGTCAAATTCACTTAATATGTCTACAAAGTGTAAGTCATGTTTACTCATTTCTAATACTTTAGCAACTGTTTCCATTTTGATTGTGTTAGTCATATTATTTATCCTCCCTATATAATCTTTCAGTAAGTTCTACAGCGTAATCTACTCTTGGGTCGTCTTCCCCAAATTCATCTATTGCCTCTTGTCTGACAGTACTTTCTAGGTATTTATCCCAAGCTTTTGCTTTAGCGTAGACTTCTTTGAGTTCATCCCTTGCTCTAGTTTCTTCATCTGGGTCAAACCCTCTCCACGCTAATTTTTCATCGA
>NZ_JAJNJJ010000032.1:0-656 GCF_022386135.1 Mammaliicoccus sp. P-M59
GAGTCAGCGTCCGCGTCTGAATCTGCATCTGCATCTGAATCTGAATCAGCGTCTGCATCTGAATCTGCATCTGCATCTGCGTCTGAGTCGGAATCTGCATCTGCGTCCGCGTCGGAATCTGAGTCGGCGTCTGCGTCTGAATCGGGCTCTGCGGCTGAGTCAGCATCTGAATCGCTATCTGCGTCTGAATCGCTATCTGCGTCTGAGTCTGAGTCAGAGTCATCTTTAGCACCATGGATAATTACTTCATCTTGTGGTTCTTCTATAATTTCTCCAGTTTCAGGATCTTTCAAACCATCCTTACCTGGAATAATTTTAGTTTCACCTTCCGGTAAGTTTGGATCGAATTCTTCACGAGTACCGTGTGGTATAACTTCTGGTGCGTAATTAACAATTTCATCTTTAGGCTCTTTTGTGATTTCTGTTACTGGTTCACCTTCGCCAACTTTTTCACCTGTTAATGGGTTCTTCGTTGTTGGCGTTGTTGTTGTTTTCTCACCATTTTCACCTTTTTGAACTACTTTATCCGGACTACCTGGTTCCATAGTTTTGTCTAATACACGTTTTGTTTCATATGGAATTGGTTCTTTCGTCACAATTGGTTCGCCTGGTACTGGACCGTGTTTTGTCACACTATCCACCGGCGGTGTCACGAT
>NZ_JAJNJJ010000033.1:0-492 GCF_022386135.1 Mammaliicoccus sp. P-M59
ATTCTTTAAGTCTATCTCTGAAATCCATATACTCTTTCTTACCTGGACACGCTACAAGTTTTCTGTGAATGAACTTTGAAAAGTCTTTGAGTAACTCACGTTGTTTCTCGATATCTTTGATAAGTGAATCTCGTTGTTTGGTCATGTCGTTCAATTGACCCTCTAACTTATAATTGTCATTACATTCTTTATCTAACTTATTGCTTAGTTCATCGCGTTCACGCTTATACTGAATACTTTCTGCTACTGCTTCTTTTAATCCAGCAGTTAATTTGTTGTGTGCTGTTTTGTACTGATCGAGTTGTTTTTTTACCTCTTCATACATCAGCAGCAACTCTACTTGTTCTTTACTACCTTCCATCTACTCCACCAGCCCTTTCTCTTTAGTCCAGATTAATTGGTCTATCCTGTCGTTTTTCATTAAATGTATTTCTAGATATACAAATCGAGAATTATTAGGCTGTAGACTTAATACTTGGTTTATACTGACAT
>NZ_JAJNJJ010000034.1:0-478 GCF_022386135.1 Mammaliicoccus sp. P-M59
TCCCCAAAGCATATCGTCGTTAGTAACGTCCTTCTTCGGCTTCTAGTGCCAAGGCATCCACCGTGCGCCCTTAATAACTTAATCTATATTTCCTTATACATAATGTTTAAGAAAATAACTGTTATTAATCTGTGATGTCGTCTATAAAGACGACGCGCGATTATTAAGCTTGTTGAATTTCGTTAAAAATTCACTCGGTTTTTTGCTTGGTAAAATCTATTTTACTTACTTATCTAGTTTTCAATGTGCAATTTAAAATGGTGGGCCTAAATGGACTCGAACCATCGACCTCACGCTTATCAGGCGTGCGCTCTAACCAGCTGAGCTATAGGCCCATTCTTAAGTTGAATGTTATAAACATTCAAAACTGAATACAATATGTCTTCATTATTCCATGACCTAATGGTCATTCCGTAATATCCTTAGAAAGGAGGTGATCCAGCCGCACCTTCCGATACGGCTACCTTGTTACGACTTC
>NZ_JAJNJJ010000035.1:0-461 GCF_022386135.1 Mammaliicoccus sp. P-M59
TGCCGGGGTGGCGGAACTGGCAGACGCACAGGACTTAAAATCCTGCGGTAAGTGATTACCGTACCGGTTCGATTCCGGTCCTCGGCACCATTTTTGTTTTTGCGCCCGTAGCTCAATTGGATAGAGCGTTTGACTACGGATCAAGAGGCTAGGGGTTCGACTCCTCTCGGGCGCGCCATTTTAAATAACGGGAAGTAGCTCAGCTTGGTAGAGCACTTGGTTTGGGACCAAGGGGTCGCAGGTTCGAATCCTGTCTTCCCGACTTCTATTAATACTTATGGGGGCTTAGCTCAGATGGGAGAGCGCCTGCTTTGCACGCAGGAGGTCAGCGGTTCGATCCCGCTAGTCTCCACCATTTTTAAAATAGATTATGAACATTGAAAACTGAATGACAATATGTCAACGTTAATTCCAATAATTGAGTACTGAAAGTACTTCAGAGTGATTGGCTTAACCAATCA
>NZ_JAJNJJ010000036.1:0-433 GCF_022386135.1 Mammaliicoccus sp. P-M59
TCTCTTTTAGCTTTTCGTTTTTTCCTAGTTTCTTCTTTTTTCATTTCTTCAAATTCATATTCTTCAATCATTTGTTTAGTACATATTTCATCTGCTGGTACTCTTATCGCTAATCCTCTTGGCACACCATTTGTAATACGCTTATTCACTTTATCTTTAGTAAGATTGTTCAATTTCATAACTGCTAATTCATTTTCTGAATACAATGTTTTCTTTCTAACTGGCGTGTTGATTGCTTGTTCAACAGTCCAACCTTTGTTTAATCTTTGATAAAAAGCATTAAAACTTATCCCATTTGCTTTAGCTTTAGCTAAATCTTCTTTAGTATGCTTTGTTCTTCTTTCAATTTTTGGTGCGTATTTAACCATTTCTCTTTCCCTCCACAATATTTATAGGTTCAACTTCTTCTAGTTTTATATTTCGAGTGTCTAAA
>NZ_JAJNJJ010000037.1:0-408 GCF_022386135.1 Mammaliicoccus sp. P-M59
CCATCCGGTAATTGTGTCTCATCATCCACTGTTATTGTTGGTTTTTCTTTATCCGCTGGATAATCTGGGATTGTCACTGCACCTGTTACATCGTCTGTTGTCGTTGGTGTACCATGATCTTTTGTTACGCCGTCTGTTGTTGGTTCATATACATCGTTGTCTGCTTCTTCACCGACTGTTACTGGTACTTTAATGTGATCTTCTGTACCATCTGGGTATTTCACTGTTACATCTACTTCTGTTGTACCTGGTGTTTTACCATCCGGTAATTGTGTCTCATCATCCACTGTTATTGTTGGTTTTTCTTTATCCGCTGGATAATCTGGGATTGTCACTGCACCTGTTACATCGTCTGTTGTCGTTGGTGTACCATGATCTTTTGTTACGCCGTCTGTTGTTGGTTCATAT
>NZ_JAJNJJ010000038.1:0-393 GCF_022386135.1 Mammaliicoccus sp. P-M59
GAACAAGATTTTTACCTGCTACAAAAGCAATGCCTAAAGAAATGTTACCAATATTAGATAAACCAACAATTCAATATATTGTAGAAGAAGCGTCACGTGCTGGAATTGAAGATATTATCATTGTAACTGGTAAACATAAACGCGCGATTGAAGATCATTTCGATATTCAAAAAGAACTTGAAACAACTTTATATGAAAAAGGGAAACTTGAATTACTCGATAAAGTTCAATATTCAACAGAATTAGCGAATATTTTCTATGTTAGACAGAAAGAACAAAAAGGATTAGGCCATGCGATTCATACAGCGAAGCAATTTATTGGAAACGAACCTTTCGCCGTACTGTTAGGTGATGACATTGTTGAATCGGATAATCCAGCTATTAAACAATTAA
>NZ_JAJNJJ010000039.1:0-367 GCF_022386135.1 Mammaliicoccus sp. P-M59
ATGCTGACTCAGATGCGGATGCTGACTCAGATGCGGATGCAGACTCAGACGCAGATGCTGATTCAGACGCAGACGCTGACTCAGATGCAGACGCTGACTCAGATGCAGATGCTGACTCAGACGCAGATGCAGATGCTGATTCAGATGCGGACGCTGACGCAGACGCAGATGCAGACGCTGACTCAGATGCGGACGCTGATTCAGATGCGGATGCTGACTCAGATGCGGATGCAGACGCAGATGCAGACGCAGATGCGGACGCTGACTCAGATGCAGATGCTGACTCAGATGCGGATGCTGACTCAGATGCGGATGCAGACTCAGACGCAGATGCTGATTCAGACGCAGACGCTGACTCAGATGCAGA
>NZ_JAJNJJ010000040.1:0-346 GCF_022386135.1 Mammaliicoccus sp. P-M59
ACATATAAATCTAGTCCACTATCTGTTGGGTTAGCCCTAGTTGGTGTTGTTGCGTTGTCTGATAGTAATTTGATGTTTAGTCTTTTCATACCAAGTTTTGCGAAGTTGTAGTTCGGTTCAGATGCTCCATTTCTGCTTTTTATAATATGTTGTTTCATTTATTTGTCCTCCGTGTATTTATTAACAACTTTCATTACGTTGTCTGCGTATTCTTCATCGTGTTGCGCTAAGTCTATATCTAATATCTCATCAAACGCTTTTGCTTTAGCGTAGACTTCTTTGAGTTCATCCCTTGCTCTAGTTTCTTCATCTGGGTCAAACCCTCTCCACGCTAATTTTTCATCGA
>NZ_JAJNJJ010000041.1:0-343 GCF_022386135.1 Mammaliicoccus sp. P-M59
GAAAAAAGAGAATTAAATCATCAAATGATTGATGAAATTGAAGAAGAAACATAAAGTGTTGGTCTTAGACTGACACTTTTTTATTGTTAAATATATGGTCGCTTGCCCCTGTGGGAACTATAAAAAATGTATGCAAATTAATTTGCATGTAGATGGGCAGTGTCTTAAAAAATCGACACTGATTTTTAGAAAAAATCATTTTGTGAAATCAAAAAATATTTATTTGGCTCATATTTGCGTTTTAAGAGCGTATATAAACTTTTGGATATAAAACTATATGATTTATCCCTATTTCTTTAAAATGACCCCTTAAAATTCAAAATAAAGCATGTATGAGAATGTA
>NZ_JAJNJJ010000042.1:0-338 GCF_022386135.1 Mammaliicoccus sp. P-M59
ACCAAGCAAAAAACCGAGTGAATTTTTAACGAAATTCAACAAGCTTAATAATCGCGCGTCGTCTTTATAGACGACATCACAGATTAATAACTCGTAAAACTGGTAAACAAGTATCGCACTTAAAAGCGCCTGAAAGCGTTTGAAGGTGATGAGATGAAATGAATCACGAAGTGATGTTTACTTTTGTAAATGAACAAGAGATTCATGAATCGAAGAAAGATGCGAACGTTTGACCAAGCTTTTACACGATTAAGTTATTAAGGGCGCACGGTGGATGCCTTGGCACTAGAAGCCGAAGAAGGACGTTACTAACGACGATATGCTTTGGGGAGCTGTAA
>NZ_JAJNJJ010000043.1:0-302 GCF_022386135.1 Mammaliicoccus sp. P-M59
TGGTGCCGAGGACCGGAATCGAACCGGTACGGTAATCACTTACCGCAGGATTTTAAGTCCTGTGCGTCTGCCAGTTCCGCCACCCCGGCAAGAAAAAAATAAAAATGGAGCGGAAGACGGGATTCGAACCCGCGACCCCAACCTTGGCAAGGTTGTATTCTACCGCTGAACTACTTCCGCTAAATAATTATTTTTATATATAGTATATTTAAAATGGTGAGCCATAGAGGATTCGAACCTCTGACCCTCTGATTAAAAGTCAGATGCTCTACCAACTGAGCTAATGGCTCTAAAACATGGTG
>NZ_JAJNJJ010000044.1:0-291 GCF_022386135.1 Mammaliicoccus sp. P-M59
GTTTTCCTGGTACTTCTTCTGTTTCGCCAACTGGTAAGTTTGGATCGAACTCATCTTTATGTCCTGGTGGCACTTCTTCTCCACCATATTCTATGATTTCGTTTGTTGGTGGTGTTGTAATTTCTGTTACTGGCTCACCTTCACCAACTTTTTCGCCTGTTAATGGGTTCTTCGTTGTTGGTGTTGTTGTTGTTTTCTCGCCATCTTTACCTGGTTGTTTCACGCGTTCTGTACCTGGTGGTAAGTCTGGATTAAATTCTCTTGTTGTTTCATATGGAATTGGTTCTTTCG
>NZ_JAJNJJ010000045.1:0-282 GCF_022386135.1 Mammaliicoccus sp. P-M59
TTAATCAAATTTTAAATCGGTTTTAGCCGTAAAATCTACTTACTATCTAGTTTTGAATGTGTAATACATTTCAATTTGTATTGCGTAGAGAAAACGCTTATAGACAACGAATCACAATGGCTGACAAATGAGTTTACTTTCGTAAATGAATGAGGAAGACAGCAGTGATGAGGAAGTATGTAAACGATTGACTCAAGCAATAATTTGTCTGGTGACGATAGCAAAGAGGTCACACCTGTTCCCATGCCGAACACAGAAGTTAAGCTCTTTAGCGCCGATGGT
>NZ_JAJNJJ010000046.1:0-267 GCF_022386135.1 Mammaliicoccus sp. P-M59
CCTGTTCCCATGCCGAACACAGAAGTTAAGCTCTTTAGCGCCGATGGTAGTTGGGCTTACGTTCCGCGAGAGTAGGACGTTGCCGGGCAAAATTCAATTTTGACCCTTGGGTCTTTTTTTCTTGAAATTTTCTTGAAAAATAAATTGAATTAAATGTTGACACAAGAATATAACAAGTGTATAATAGTTTCTTGTGAGACAAAATGAACATTGAAAACTGAATGACAATATGTCAACGTTAATTCCAATAATTGAGTACTGAAAGTA
>NZ_JAJNJJ010000047.1:0-262 GCF_022386135.1 Mammaliicoccus sp. P-M59
AGTCTGGATTGAATTCTCTTGTTGTTTCATATGGTATTGGATCTTTCGTTACAATTGGTTCACCTGGCACTGGACCATGTTTTGTCACACTGTCCACCGGCGGTGTTACGATTTCACCTGTATTTGGATTCTTAATACCTGGTTTTCCTGGTACTTCTTCTGTTTCGCCTTCTGGTAAGTTTGGATCGAATTCATCTTTATGACCTGGTGGCACTTCTTCTCCACCATACTCGATGATTTCATTTGTTGGTGGTGTTGTAAT
>NZ_JAJNJJ010000048.1:0-227 GCF_022386135.1 Mammaliicoccus sp. P-M59
TCTATCCTGTCGTTTTTCATTAAATGTATTTCTAGATATACAAATCGAGAATTATTAGGCTGTAGACTTAATACTTGGTTTATACTGACATCACCTTTTCGACAAACATAAGTACTTTCTCTGTCATAAGGAGATATTTGTTTTCTTACAATCACTACCGCATCTAAGACTGTATCCTCTGTGATTTCTTCTTCAATCTCAACTGTGAAAGTGTCGTGTTTATTGAC
>NZ_JAJNJJ010000049.1:0-227 GCF_022386135.1 Mammaliicoccus sp. P-M59
TCTATCCTGTCGTTTTTCATTAAATGTATTTCTAGATATACAAATCGAGAATTATTAGGCTGTAGACTTAATACTTGGTTTATACTGACATTATCTTTTCGACAAACATAAGTACTTTCTCTGTCATAAGGAGATTTTTGTTTTCTTACAATCACTACCGCATCTAAGACTGTATCCTCTGTGATTTCTTCTTCAATCTCAACTGTGAAAGTGTCGTGTTTATTGAC
>NZ_JAJNJJ010000050.1:0-218 GCF_022386135.1 Mammaliicoccus sp. P-M59
TTCGTCACAATTGGTTCGCCTGGTACTGGACCGTGTTTTGTCACACTATCCACCGGCGGTGTCACGATTTCACCTGTATTTGGATTCTTAATACCTGGTTTTCCTGGTACTTCTTCTGTTTCGCCAACTGGTAAGTTTGGATCGAATTCATCTTTATGACCTGGTGGCACTTCTTCTCCACCATACTCGATGATTTCATTTGTTGGTGGTGTTGTAAT
>NZ_JAJNJJ010000051.1:0-207 GCF_022386135.1 Mammaliicoccus sp. P-M59
CTCTTGTTGTTTCATATGGAATTGGTTCTTTCGTCACAATTGGTTCGCCTGGTACTGGACCGTGTTTTGTCACACTATCCACCGGCGGTGTTACGATTTCACCTGTATTTGGATCTTTAATACCTGGTTTTCCTGGTACTTCTTCTGTTTCACCTTCTGGTAAATTTGGATCAAACTCATCTTTATGTCCTGGTGGCACTTCTTCTC
>NZ_JAJNJJ010000052.1:0-200 GCF_022386135.1 Mammaliicoccus sp. P-M59
ACCATCGGCGCTAAAGAGCTTAACTTCTGTGTTCGGCATGGGAACAGGTGTGACCTCTTTGCTATCGTCACCAGACAAATTATTGCTTGAGATAATTACATTAAGTAAATCTCTACGCAATACAAATTGAAATGTATTACACATTCAAAACTAGATAGTAAGTAGATTTTACGGCTAAAACCGATTTAAAATTTGATTAA